>JAMPXC010000034.1 GCA_023701385.1 Pseudobdellovibrio sp. | reverse complement strand
CCTAAGTCTTCAGAGATAACTTGTGCGTTTGTTAAGATAGCGATGTCTTCTAACATAGCTTTACGGCGATCGCCGAATCCTGGAGCTTTAACAGCACAAACGTGTAAAGTGCCGCGTAATTTATTAACTACTAAAGTAGCTAATGCTTCGCCATCAACATCTTCAGCGATGATTAATAATGGACGGCCTTGTTTAGCAACTGCTTCAAGAACGCCTAACATATCTTTCATAGAAGAGATTTTTTTATCGTAAACTAAAATGTAAGCGTTTTCTAACACTGTTTCCATTTTTTCTGCATTTGTTACGAAATACGGAGATAGGTAACCACGGTCAAATTGCATACCCTCAACAACTGTAACTTCTGTTTTCGCAGTTTTTGAATCTTCGATAGTGATAACACCTTCACGGCCAACTTTTTCCATGGCGTTAGCTAACATTGTACCGATTTCTTTATCGTTGTTAGCAGAGATCGCACCAACTTGTGCAACTTCGTTTGAACCTTTAACCGGTTTAGCCATGTTTTTTAATTCGTCGATGATGATGTTAACCGCTTTGTCGATACCACGTTTGATAGACATTGGGTTGTGGCCCGCAGAAACTAATTTAGCACCTTCGCGGTAGATAGCTTGTGCTAATACAGTTGCAGTTGTTGTACCATCGCCGGCTTCGTCATTAGTTTTAGAAGCAACTTCTTTAACCATTTGCGCGCCCATGTTTTCGAATTTGTTTTCTAATTCGATTTCTTTAGCAACAGTAACACCGTCTTTAGTGATTAATGGAGAACCAAAAGATTTGTCGATAACTACGTTACGACCTTTAGGTCCAAGAGTAACTTTAACAGCGTTAGCTAAAGTATTAACACCTTTTAAGATGTGTGTTCTAGCGTCTTCAGAGAATACTAAAATTTTGCTCATGTTTCTTTTCCTTCGTTTTAATTAATTTTAAAAATTATTGAACAACGCCTAATACGTCTTCTTCGCGCATCATTAAGAATTCAGCGCCATCTAATTTGATTTCTGTGCCCGCGTATTTTGAGAATAAAATTTTATCGCCAACTTTTACTTCTAAAGGTAAAACTTTACCTTCTTCAGTGATGCGACCTTTACCAGCAGCTACGATTTCACCACGTTGAGGTTTTTCTTTTGCTGAATCTGGAATAAATAATCCACCCGCAGTTTTTTCATCTTCTGCAGTTCTTTTTACTAAAATTCTGTCGTGTAATGGACGTACGCCTAATTCTTTAGCCATTGTAAACTCCTCCGTAATAGCTATGGTTTTTTGTATATTCGAAACCCAATATGTGTAGCCTTTTAAGAGTGTCAAGGCTACCTAAATTAACTTATTCCATAGAGTGAAAACCAGAGGGGAATTTCGCCCAATTTTGCTGCCTAAATTCTTAGCTTTTTAGAGTCAACTACGCATTATAAGCATTATAACGATTACACACTAGCCCTAGGGGTAGGCAAACCAAGGTCTAAAAAAGTGAACGAAAAGGTAAAAAAATTGAAACAATAATAACCCAGTGATCGAATGAAGTTGTCTGATGCTTAGTAAGGCGGTTGGCAACACGCTGATCACCCCAGAAAGCCCATGGATAGGGCATTCTAAAGAGTAACAGATACCTTAAACCCACAAGAGCACGGAGGCGAATGTGAGTCGAGTTTTAGAAGTATTTTCTCAAGCAGCCAATATTGATAAAGACACTATCGAAACAGAGCTTTTCGCGGCTATTAGAGCGTTAGAAGTGGATCCAAACACAATGACTGTTGATGAACTTCGCCAGGCTTTATTGATCTACCTAGATGAAGTGTTTTACGGAACTTCTCCAGAGCGCGTTCAGTAATTTCTAGTTTAATATTGCAAAAATAAAAAGGGTCGACCATTACGGATCGACCCTTTCTTTTATCTTAACATTTTTATTTAAAAATTTATTTTTTCACGTCAGAATTTAACAAATTCTTTTTGATGTCTGTTAATGCCGTTTGTGTGCGTTTGTATTTTGTTGGATGCGCTTCAGTAATTTTTAATGTGTTGTCAATTAATGTAATCGCTTCGTCTTTTTTACCAAGCTCTTTTAAGATTTTAACTTTGGCTAAGCTTAATTGGGGTTCGTTACCTTCTTTAAATTCTAGAGCTAAATTCGCTTGCGCTAAAGCTTCGTCGTGGCGTTTTTGTTTTGTTAAAAAGCTCGCGTAACGTTGGTAATAAACGTAAGTTTTCGGATAAGCTTTGATTAATTGTTTTAAAAGTGGCTCTGATTTTTCAGGAACACCGGCTTGGCCGTAGTACCAAATCGCAGAAATCATTTGGCCCGGAAGTTTCGTTGAAAGTTTAACTTTATCGACGGCCGCAGCTAATTCACCTTGAGTTTTTTTCGCATTTTCTTTGTCGTCAGTTAGTTTGTATAAACGAGCTGTCATATCTAGAACTTCGGCTTTTTCAAAGTTTTCGTTATCGCCTAAAGTTGATTTTGCAAATAAACCTTTTAGGTCTTTGTTGTTTTTAATTTCGGCTAATTGAAATTGTAAAGCTTTGATCGCATCAGTTTCAATCTGACGCTCTTGTTCTTTTAATTGTTCCAAATAATCAAGCTTCCAGCGTGTTTGGTCTAAAACTGAAGATGAAAGTGTAAAACCTTTTTCTAAAGCTTGTTGGTAAGCTTTTTTGGATTCAACCGAATCACCCATTTCATCAGAGGCAAAGTTAATTTCAGAGGCTAATTTGTAATTTAATTCCTTAGCGCCTTTTGAAAAAGAGAACCATTTAGCAGCGTCTTTCCAAATCATTTTGCTATAAGAATTGTAACCTAAAGTGGTCGCGGCTTTTTCGTCGCCAGCTTCAGCTTTCGCTACTAATTGGTTAATCGATTGCGTTTCTTTAAGAGCCGCTTGTAATTCAGGAGCAAAAGATTTTGCCGGTTGGTAGTCTAACCAGCGTTTTACTTCGCCACCTTGTTCGTTTAACAAGATAACTGTAGGAATTGCTTTCACACCGAAGTAGTCAGATATCTTTTCGTTTTCGACAAGGTCAATATTGATTTCTTTAAATTGAATTTTTTTAAGCAACGCCTGAACCGCTGGTTTGTTCATTGTCTCCGATTTAAGGCGAATGCACGCCGGGCACCAGGGCGCAGAAAACTTAATAAGAGTCATTTTTCCGCCAGCATAATTCATTACGCTTCCTTCGGGAACCAGCTCCCCATTTTTCTCTGCCGAAGCTCCTTTTCTTTTTTCTAGCACTACTTCTTGATCGTGCGGCTCACACACTGTTTTTGCATCATCACAAACGTAGTAATTTAATTTTGCTTTTTTAGTTTTTTCGACAACTTTAAAAGTAAATTTTTGTTCTGTCTTAACTGTTGGTTTGTATTTAGCTTCTAAATCATCAAAAACCGCTGAAGCTGGAGCTTTATCATTAAAGTGAAAACCTTTTTTAACTGTTAATACGATTTCTTGATTTTCTACAGCTGCAGTTACAGCGCCTTTAGTTTTTTGTTCTGCAAAAGCAGAAGTCGAAAAAATAAGACCTAATACAACGAAAAGCTTAGTCATGGCCATTCTCCTATTCGTGGAGCTTCACTGTACAAAAACTAAGCCACTCATTCAACTGAATGCAGTTGGTCCAGCCTAAAAAGAAAGGGCCGACACTTTGCGGTGTCAGCCCTTTGGTGGTTTTTTATAGTTATTTAAAAACTATTAAGCACAATCCATTAGGATTATTATGCTCTTTCTACTGCGATTTGGATTGGAGCTTCCATTCCTTCGCTGTATTTGATTGTCGCTTTGTGAGTGCCTAATACTTTGATTGGCTCTTCTAAAACGATATCTTTTCTGTCTACTGAAAAGCCTAATTTATCTAAGCCTTTAGAGATGTCTGTAGTTGTAACAGTTCCGAAAAGTTTATCGTTGTCACCAGCGTTTAATTTAAAAGTAACTGTTGTACCTTTAATTTTTGCCAAGAAAGCTTGGCGTTCAGCCATTGCTTTTTTCTTTTTAGATTCAGCAACGCGTTTTAAGTGGTTGTATTCATTAACGCGAGTTTCAGTAGCTTCAACAGCTAAGTTACGTGGGAATAATAAGTTACGTGCAAAACCTGCAGAAACATTTACTAGATCGCCAACTTTTCCTAAGTCTTTAACGTCTTTTTGTAAAATTACTTTCATGTTCAATCCTTTGCGTGCCTACGGCACGACAATCCTATCGTTATTTACGCCTTTTAATCGGCTTAACTCACTTTAACTTTTTTTCTCATGTGACGGCGAAAATCCGCCCAGTAATCTGCAAATCCTAAGATCGTAATTACAGGCAGCGCCCACGTGATGATTAAAAGATAAAGTAAAAGTTTTGTTAATCTGCCTACTCTAAAAATTCGCATAGCAAACTCAAAAACCGAAATCCCTTGAAAGAAAAAGCTAATGATACTTACAACCGCTAAATTAATGGCGATCACTTGAAGGAAATGAAATGGAGTTTCTACTACTGAGAATAAAAAAGAGAATAACGAAACCCAAATAAAAGTATCGGGTAGTCGGAATTCCAACCATTTAAGTCCTGAAGCAAGTCTTTCACGTTTGATTTGAAAGGCCTGGAAAATTTGAGCTTCGAATACAAGTGAAACAGCTAATGCGCTGATCAATGCAGAAGCCAGTAATCCCGGCATAAACATCATAACGGCTTTTGTTTCGAAATTTTCATCGGGTAAAACCTGTTTTAATGAAACCATGAGCGGATCAATAACCTGTTTGAATAACTCGTGATCTACTGACCACTTCGTAATCGCAAGAAAGCTGATAGCTCCAAACGCTACACCGGCAAGAACCGATAAGGCGCCTGATTTTTTCCATGTGATGCCCCTCTTTTCCAATTCACTGTAAAGGCCTAAAGTCATCCAAATTGCCCCTACATAAATTGCGACCAGGTTCATCTTCAGAAAAAATAATGAAGACACGAAAACAACGCCAACCAACCAAAAAATTTTGGATTTAGTTGCTGCTAACACACGAATAAACGGAGCGCTCATCACAGAAAAAATAATACTCATTGCTGCAGAGACTGCAGCTAATAAGAAATATTTTTTGTTAGAGGCTTGTTGTGGCAGCATCTTCAGTTACTACTCTTCGTCTTGTCTTTCCATGCGAGCTT
Source organism: Pseudobdellovibrio sp. (assembly GCA_023701385.1). Classification (GTDB taxonomy): domain Bacteria; phylum Bdellovibrionota; class Bdellovibrionia; order Bdellovibrionales; family Bdellovibrionaceae; genus Pseudobdellovibrio. The sequence continues at coordinate 26,120 of JAMPXC010000034.1, read as the reverse complement.
GTTGAGCTGCCTGACGACGAAGTTGAGCTTTTGCTTCACGTTCTTTTTCTTTGGCAGCTGACTCAGCTAAGCCTTTTTTGAAAGCTTCTAAGTGTTTTGCTGGAGAAGTACGTTCATCTAAGCGAGTGTGCATGAAGCGTAAAACTTTATCGTTGATACGCATTGTACGCTCAAGCTCTTGTACTGCTTGTGGGTTAGATTCGAAAACTGAGTGAAAGAACACAGCTTTACGAATTTTGCCAATCGGAGTTGATAAAGTTCTTTTGCCCCAAGTTTCTACTGAGTGCACAGATCCTTTAAAACCAGTGATTGTTGCTTTGTTTTTTGTGAAAAGAGCTTTTTGCTCTTCTAAGTTCGCGTCTGGGTGCATAAGGATAACAACCTCATACGGACGCTTTAAGTTTTGGTCCATGAATATTCCTCTCGGTTAAAGCCCCAACCCCCAATGGGTGGAGCAAGGATGACTTTTAATGTTCAACTGGTTTAGCACCCTCCCAAGACGTAGACAAGGCCTGATCATAGGCCTATGATATTTTCTGCGAAAGCTTGAGGAATACCGTGAAGTTGGCTCTGCAGGTTCTTGATGGAACCCAAAAAGGAAAGATACTTACCATGCGTGAAAACTTTGTTTTCTCGTCAGGTTATTTCGGCGACCCCGAAATGGCGACCGTGCACGCTGAAGTCTACCTAGATCCAAATTTCTTATGGAAAATCAGAGCCTTGGAAGGCAATAAGATTCGTGCTGGTTCATCCGAAGGGGTGTCGCTTAGCTTAATTAATGGGCTGATTTTTCATATGGGTCAGACCGGTTTTAAGGTGATTGAAAAGCCTAAACCTAATTTTGATAACTGGGAAGACGAGCTTGTCGACTTCTTAGAGTCAGACACTTGGGAACCTGTTTTAACCGAGTTTTTCTTCTATCTTTACCCGGTGCGTTTGACCTTTTTACAAGGTCCGCAGACCGATGAGTTCTATACCTTAAGTTACGGGCCTCGGGCGATGGGGTTTAACAGCCTCGATCTAAACATCAAAGATCCTACTCAACCCGGACAAATCGCCAAATTTTTCCAAGTCGGCGAAACGGCCTACATCGAAACTCTGTGCGGTGATAAGATTCTTATAAATGGCCAACCTTTTACCCAACATCCCATTGAAAGTGGTGATCAGTTGTCTTTTGGCGCCAATTTAGTGGAGCTTTCGATTTTAAAATGAGTGCACAATTTGTTGAGAAAAAAACTGGGTATTACCAAGCCATGGACGGAACTCCGATTTATTACGAAGTTCACGGCAAAGGTGAGCCCATTGTTTTTATTTACGGTATCGCTTGCTTAATGAATCACTGGCATCCGCAAGTAGAGTTTTTTTCTAAAACTCATCAGGTGATTTTATTTGATATTCGCGGTCATCACAAAAGTGTTCCCGTAAAAAATTTAGAGAACATGACTTTTGAGCATTTGGCTTTTGATTTAAAGGGCTTGTTAAACCATTTAGGTCACAAATCAGCACATGTTGTCGGTCATAGTTTTGGTGTGCCTTACCAATTAAAAACTTTTGAACAGTTTCCAGAAATTTTTAAAACCTTAACGCTGATTAATGGTTTTGCCCGTAATCCGTTAAAAAAACTTTTTGGTTTAGAATTTGTTGAACCACTGTTTCAGTTTATTAAAGCCCAACATGCTAAAGCCCCAGATCTGTGGAATTCTCTGTGGAGAGCCATGGTTGATAATCCGGTCGCTTTTCAAGTGGCGGCGTTATCTGGCGGATTTAACATTAAGCTTACGCAATTTAAAGATATTGAAATGTACGGTCGTGGCGTATCGCGCTTAGAGCTTCCGTTATTTTTTAGATTGTTTGAACAATTATTAAATTTTGATGCGACAAATGTTTTACCATCAATTGATAAGCCAACGTTAATCATTGCCGGTGATCGTGATTTTTTAACTCCACCTAGTTATCAAAAAGAGTTAGTCGATCAAATTACAGGAGCAGAGTACGTTTTAGTTCCTTACGGATCACACTGCTGCCAATTGGATTTTCCTGAATTTATGAATCTAAAGTTGCGCGACTTTTTAAGTCGCCATCATTAATATGCAATTAAATGAAAAGAATATTTTTCTTTTAGATGGAATCGGCGCGGCCTTAAGTGCCTGCTTCACTGGGTTAATTCTTATTCGTTATTCTTTATTTCTGGGAATCAATATTTCTACGCTTCAAAATTTGGCGTTGCTTCCGTCAGCCTATGCAATTTATTCGCTATCGTGCTACTTTTTCATTTCAAAAACAAAGCCCTGGATGTTGCTTACAATTATAGGGGCTAATTTATTTTACTGTTTAATTTCTTTATTCTTAATTTTATTTCGCGAGCGCATCACTTGGCGCGGGCAATTACTTTTATCTACGGAAATTGTCGTTGTCCTTCTGGTGGTTCTGTTAGAATTCAATATCTATCGTAAAATTAAACCTCAGCAATGATGAAAAACCGAAAATCAGAGCAGGCTTGAGTTATTGTCATCGCGCAAAAAAAATTGCAAAGTTTTAGCTTTGCAATTTTTCTGAAATAGATTTTATTGTGCTTTTACAGGTAAAACTATTCGTTGAAACTGCGGCAAAACAAACTTACTCAAATATTAACGGTAAGCTGCTTTCGTGATTGTCCAACCAGATTTTTCAACTGATTTGTCTGATTTAAAAACAACACGTGCTGATTCACCAGTGATTGTCATTGAGAATGACTCATCCGCTGAACCTGTTAATGTTTGCACTTTGTTTCCGGCAGCATCGTAAATAGTTACGAAGTCATAACCAGATTCAACATTAAATTTTTCGAAATAAATCGCAAATTCTTTAGCACCTGGAACGCTGATTTCAAAAGTTTGATCAGTATTTGGTTTATACGGAGATTCAGAAGCAAAATTCATCGCAACTGTTGCCCAGTTAGAAGGATCGTTTGCATCGGGTGGAGCTTGTGTGTTTGTTAAAGCACCGTAAGCATCAACCATACCGCCAGTTCTAGTTTTACCTTTCATAGAAGCTAAGGGACGAACTGTAGCAATTAATCTTTCTTTAACTTGAGCTGCTGTTAAATTTGGTTCATTAGCCCATAATAAAGCGGCAACACCGGCAACATGTGGAGTCGCCATTGAAGTACCAGAGAAAGACTTGTAAGAACCACCAGTTGTTGACATAACGTTAACACCAGGAGCACCTAAGTGAACTGTCTTTTTGCCGTAGTTAGAAAAGTCAGCTTTAGCGCCGCGGTTATCAATAGCTGCAACAGACATTACGTTTTCAACTTGGTAAGTTGAAGGGTAGGTCGGTGAGCTATCGTTATTGTTATATTCATTACCAGCAGCCGCGATAAAGATCGCGCCAGCTTCATTTGAACGTTTGATCGCATCCATTAATGTTTGAGAGAAGCCACCGCCACCCCAAGAATTCGACATAACATGCGCACCCATTTTAGTTGCGTAGTCGATAGCTTTGATAGCGTCAGCTAATGAACCGGATCCACCAGCATCTAAGAATTTAACAGCCATCATGCGAACGTTCCAGTTTACACCAGCAACGCCGATACCGTTATTAGCGCGCGCACCGATTGTACCAGCACAGTGAGAACCGTGACCTTGGTCATCTTTTGCATTACCGGTTCCCGTAATTGCATTATAACCATAGATATCATCTACTACGCCGTTGTTATCATCATCAACACCAGCTTTACCATTTTGTTCAGCTTCGTTGACCCACATATTTTCTGCTAAATCAGGGTGAGACCAATCGATACCCGTATCGATAACCGCAATGATTTTTTCGCGAGTACCCGTTTGGATTTCCCAAGCTCTTTCAGCATTGATATCAACACCAGCAACGCCTACTTGATTTTTAGGATCTGCTTGGCCAACATTTGATAAGCCCCAAGTTTGTACATATAAAGGATCTGTTGGAGCTTTGTTGATTTTGTAAATGTAGTTCGGCTCAGCGATTTCAACCATTGGGTTTTCATTTAATGCTTTGATGGCTGAATCGTTAGTTTCAAAAACAGCTTTTTTAACAACTACAACATTTTGTCCTGAGATTTTTTGAGTTACGAAACCCTTAAGTTGTTGTGAAAGTGTTTGCGCAGAAATGCGCATCATACCTGGTTTTAATTTTACAACGAATTCACCTGGAACAGATTGAGTTGTAAAACTTGCGTTTGCAGTTACTGCTAACATCATTGTCGCAGCAATTGCGCCTACTTTAGAAAAATTCTTTTTCATGGTGGTGTTTCCCCTTGGTTGAAAAAATCTTAGCATACGCTCGATTTTCGAGCAGTCTAGATTCCGGTTCCAGACTGAAACTGGAAAAACGGCTAGGAAAAATTACCATTCAATAAAAATTATTGTTACGCTTTTTTCGTGTTTTTTGCAGGCGTTGCGATTTCTTCATCAGAAAAATCGAACGCTAATTGTTTCGGAAATTGCACGATCTTGTCAGGATTTTCACGGATAATTTTTTTCTCAGTCGGAGTAATAACATCCGCGCCAGTCGCGGCTTTGATGAGATGTTTGATAAAGGCTTCTTGGGTTGCCACCGGGGCATTTTGGTTGAATCCCATTTCTTTCATTAATTCGCTGACTTTTTTCATTTGCATCCTACTTATGATTCTCTTCGTCAGAAAAGGTCCAGGTATTTAGACTTTTGTCAGGCTGCAAATCAGAGATGAGTTTAGTTCCTCATGAACTAACGTCTATATCGCCCTAGGCGATCGTCTGTATGTGAGACATATGACGCTGTTTTTAAAGGTTAAAGGCCGACATAATTTTTCGAAAATATTTTCAATCCTGTGTAACAAGATTCGGCGGCATCTCAAAACGAGACACCAAAGTAGGTAAGAAATCATTTTAAAGTGCCGGGGTTTTTGCATCTTATTCTTGTATGAAAAAACTTAACCTTTTATTCGCTGTTTTAAATCTAATTTCACTTCCAAGCTTTGCCGGCCAAATCGGTGAGTTTGAAGTTAAATCCTGCTCTTTAGTTGTTTCACCGAACACAAGCGCTGAGATGCTTTCGGTATTAATGGCCAAAGGTTACCGTCCAATGAACCTCTTGGGCGCTTCAAGAAATCCAGAAAACGCAAAGGACTTAATCGGCTTTCCATATTTAGAAGAAAGCTCGTTAAATATTAAAATCGTCGGAGAGACAAAAACTCTCTATGCAATCGACGAAGCGCCAAATTGTCTTGATAATTAAATACGGTCAGTGCGGTTTAAAACAAAGCTACCAATCAACTTAGTCGTTCCATTGGGAAGGCGTTCGTAAAAGTTGCCGGCCATTTTATCCGAACCTTCGATTTTATAAAGCTGAAGATAGCGATCACCCATGCTGACCATGTTGCCTTGGTAACCTTCGGGTCTATAGCCCCAAGCATCTGTTGTAAATGCACTGTTAGATTGAACTTTTCCTTGGCGAAAAAATTTAACTTCACCAGTCACGTTACTGGCTTTTTCTGCCGGGCCTACTTCAATCACTAAAGATCCATAGTCAGAACCATCAATGGCAGAAACTTTTCCGCGAAAAGTTCCAAAATATTTTTGCAAGTCATTGCCAGAAGTTTGCGGAGCTCCTTTTAAAAAAGCATCAATGTCTGTTAGTTTTACTTTTTCTAGATTTCTAAGAATTTCTTCGGCCGAAGAACTATTAACCAGAGTCCATTCTGTTGATTTAAATCTTCCTGAATTCAACTTCGAAAAGCGGGGAGCCTGTTCAATAACTTCTTCAGCTTGATCTTTTGCAGTTTCAACAGGAACCTCGACAGGCTTTTTTTCTTTTACAGCCACGCTAGCTTTAGCAGAAGACGGTGAACACATCGCCATTTGCGTCTTACCAGTATCTAAATCTTTTTGCTGCCGTTCAGAAATACGAAGACCCAGATCAACTAAAAATAGCGTCATCATCTTACCGTAAACTTCATCAGCTTTTTTAAGATCAGCGCTATCTAGTAGATTTTGAAATTTTTCTTTCATCAAACGCAGCTCTTCATCAGAGCGCACGTTGTCTGCCAGATTACTTTTGGTTTCTTTATAATCTTTAGATTCTAAAATCGATGCTTCACCATAATTACGACCCGAAACAAACGCGATCACAACGATCACCAATACAAACAAAATCTTTAAAAAATCTTTCATATGCGGTCTCCATAATTACGACGGATTTATCAAGGCGCAAGGAGGAGGGTATGCGTACAGCATCCCTCCGACGTGGCAACGCAGAGAAATTAGCCGTCTCCGCCGCCCGTGTGTTCTTCTTTTTTCGTGATGGTGGCTTTTAGTAATTCACGATTCATTGTCGCGATATTAATTAGTGAAATATCTTTCGGACAAGCCGCAGAACACGCTCCAGTTGTAGAACAAGCTCCGAAACCTTCTGCATCCATTTGCGCTGTCATATCTAAGGCGCGTTGAGCACGCTCAACTTGACCTTGAGGTAATAAAGCCATGTGTTGGATTTTAGCCGATGTGAATAACGCTGCAGAAGCATTCTTACAAGAAGCAACACACGCACCACAACCGATACAAGTTGCAGACATGAAAGCTTCATCTGCATCTGGTTTTGGAATTGGAATATTATTCGCATCTTGAGCATTACCAGTGTTTACAGAAATGTAACCACCAGATTTGATAATGCGGTCAAACGCTGAACGATCAACAACTAAGTCTTTTAGAATTGGAAAAGCTGAAGCTCTCCATGGTTCTAAAACCAAAGTTTCGCCATCTTTAAATACACGCATGTGTAATTGGCAAACTGTTGTTGATTTTTGTGGGCCGTGAGCGTTTCCGTTAATCATGAAACCGCAGCTACCGCAGATACCTTCGCGGCAGTCGTGGTCAAACAAAATAGGCTCTTCGCCTTTTTTGATTAACTCTTCGTTAACAGCATCAAGCATTTCTAAGAAAGACGCGTCGGGAGAAACATTTTTTGCGTCGTATTCTTTAAAGCCGCCTTGAGATTTATTATCTTTTTGGCGCCAAACTTTTAATTTTAAATTGATCGTTGCTTTTGCGCTAGCCATGTTTGTTCCTTATTTGTACGAACGTGTCGCTAAATGGACATTTTCAAAAGTTAATTCTTCTTGGTGGCGCGTTTGCGTTTTGTCCGCAGAACCATTCCATTCCCAAGCAGCTACGTGACAGAATTTTTCGTCATCACGTTTAGCTTCACCATCAACTTGGTGTTCAGATCTAAAGTGACCACCGCAAGACTCTTCACGCACCAAAGCATCGCGGCACATTAACTCACCCAATTCGATGAAATCAGCCACGCGTCCTGCTTTTTCTAATTCATTGTTAATACCTTTGCCTTCGCCAGGAACATTAACATTTGAATGGAATTCTTTACGTAAGTTTTGAATTTTAGAAATCGCCTCTGTAAGGCCTGCTTTATCACGGGCCATGCCGCATTTTTCCCACATAATGTGACCTAATTCTTTGTGGAATGATTCAACTGTTCTTGAACCTTTAACACTTAAGAATTTATTTAAGTCATTCTGTGTTTCATTCGCCGCATGTTTAAACGCATCGTTTGTTGTCGTTATTTTTTCTAACTTCGTGTTCGCGAAGTAGTTACTTATTGTGTATGGAAGAACGAAGTAACCATCTGCTAAACCTTGCATTAACGCCGAAGCTCCTAAGCGGTTTGCGCCGTGATCAGAGAAGTTCGCTTCACCAGCTACGAATAACCCAGGAATTGTTGATTCAAGATTGTAGTCTACCCATAGGCCACCCATTGTGTAGTGCGGAGCCGGGAAGATTCTCATTGGTTGTTTATATGGATTTTCGCCAGTGATTTTTTCATACATTTGAAAAAGATTTCCGTAACGCTCAGCTACTTTGTCTTCACCTAAACGTTTAATACTGTCTCTGAAATCTAAGAATACAGCTTTTTCACCTAAAGCGCCATGACCTTCATCAACGCGGTATTTCGCTTGGCGAGAAGCCACGTCACGCGGAGCTAAGTTACCAAAGCTTGGGTAAACGCGCTCTAAGTAATAATCACGTTCTGCATCTGGAATTTCATTCGCCGTACGCTTGTCGCCTTGTTTTGCTGGCGCCCAAACACGTCCGTCATTGCGAAGTGATTCAGACATAAGGGTTAATTTAGATTGGTTTTCACCGTGTACTGGAATACACGTCGGGTGAATTTGCGTGTAACAAGGATTTGCGAAGTAAGCTCCTTTTTTATGAGCTTTCCAAGCAGCCGTTACCGCACAGGCCATGGCGTTTGTAGATAAGTAGAACACGTTTGAGTATCCACCAGACGCTACGATAACCGCATCGGCTTCGTGTGATTCGATTTCACCAGTTAATAAGTTTCTGATAATCACGCCGCGCGCTTTACCATCAACCACAACTAGATCTAACATCTCACGACGCGTGTATAATTCAACAGTTCCTAAATCCACTTGGCGCATCATTGAAGAGTAAGCACCCAATAATAGTTGTTGGCCTGTTTGCCCGCGAGCGTAGAACGTACGAGAAACTTGTGATCCACCGAATGAACGGTTTGATAATAATCCGCCGTATTCGCGAGCTAACGGAACACCTGAGGCTACGGCTTGGTCGATGATGTTTACAGACACTTCAGCTAAGCGGTGAACGTTGGCTTCGCGCGCACGGAAGTCCCCGCCCTTTACCGTGTCATAGAATAAACGATAAACCGAGTCGCCATCGTTTTGATAATTTTTCGCAGCGTTGATACCACCTTGTGCCGCCACAGAGTGGGCACGGCGCGGAGATTCATGCACACAGAAAGCTTTTACTTTATAACCAAGTTCACCCAAAGAAGCAGCGGCTGATGCGCCCGCAAGACCAGTACCTATAACGATAACAGAGTGCTTGCGTTTATTCGCCGGATTTACCAGCTTCATGTTGAACTTATGTTTTGTCCATTTTTCGTCAATAGAACCACCAGGGATTTTGCTATCTAATTTAACAGACATGTTATTTTCCTCTTAATAAATATACGTAAGCGGGTTGAGATAAGAAACCAGCGACAACGATGATCGCGTAAGTCCATGCGAATTTCCTTAAACCTTTTTGCATTTTTCTCTCAAGAAAACCAAAAGATTGGAAAATTGAACTAGCGCCGTGGCTTAAGTGGAACATTAATAAAATTAAGGCCACAACATACCAAAGCACATAGCCAGGTTGTTGAAACACTTCACCGATCAAGCGATGTAAATCGCGCATTTGAACGCCGTTTACAACTGTATCGTAGTGAGTTCCATATTTAAAAGTAGCTAAGTGTAAAATGATGAAAGCTAAAACCACAGAGCCTTGCATTCCCATTGTTCGCGATGCCAAGGTTGAAGCTTTTTCACCGCTAGCGCTCACCGCGTAACGAGAACCTTTTGCTTTACGGTTTTCAATCGTTAAAGAAATCGCTGTCGTTACGTGAACAATTAACGCTAAAACTAAAACGCTTTCAGCTCCGTACAGTAGCGGCTTGTTAGAAACAATCGCGTGCCCGTAAGCATTGTACAAATCGGGGCTTACCAGAATAAGCATGTTTCCCGCCATGTGAGATAGAACAAAACCCATCCACACTAGGCCCGATATACCCATGATATATTTTCGACCAACAGTCGACTTCACAAAATCGAACATAAACACTTCACCTTCTCATGTTGTTTTCATCACCATAAACCTTCGCCCCATAAATTGTCACTTTGCCACATACAAACCAAGAGAATTTTTGCGTCACGTTATATTGATAATTCACTGTCTGATTTCAGGCACTTGCGCTAGAACAAATGGGTTCATTTATTAAACAAAAATGAAGTTTTTGGCGCAGCCGAAACGGGAGATAGTGAAGCATGAAAATTTTCGTGTGTATTAAGCAAGTGCCGGACACTGAAACAAAAATCAAAGTGGCCGCTGATCAAAATGGTATCGACACAACTGGTATCAAATGGGTTTTAAATCCCTATGATGAATTTGCAGTTGAAGAAGCCGTAAAATTTAAAGAAAAAAATCCAACAGCTCAAGTTTGGGCGATCACGGCTGGTCCTAAAACTCGCGCCGTTGAATCTTTAAGAACTGCTTTAGCAATGGGCGCCGATGAAGCCATCGTTGTTAATGCTGATGAAAAATTAGACGCCATCTCTACAGCGAAAGCATTGGCTGCTGCAATTAAGGCAGAAGGCGGCGCTCACTTAATTTTCACGGGTAAGTTAGCGATCGACAACAATCAATCTTCAGTTCCTCAAATGGTTGCTGAGTTTTTACAAATTCCACACACTTCAGTGGTTTCTAAATTTGAAAACCAAGGCGAAAGCGTTTTAGTTGAACGTGACGTTGAAGGCGGAGCAAAAGAAGTTGTGCAAATGATGAATCCTTCATTGATTGCCGCAAACAAAGGCTTAAATATGCCTCGCTATGCTTCTTTACCTGGCATCATGAAAGCTAAGAAAAAAGTTGTAAAAGAAGTTGAGCTATCGGCTTTAGGAGTCGCAGCGACTGATGCAAAAGTAAAATATGTTTCTTACTCATTACCGGCTGAAAAACCACCAGTAAAACTTTTATCTGGCGATGCTTCTGCGCAAGCGGCTGAATTAATTAAACTTCTTCGCGACGAAGCGAAAGTATTATAGGAGTCGACCATGTCTAAAATTTTAGTTTTTGCTGAATTCCAAAACGGTAAACTTAAAAGAAGCTCTCAAGAGCTTTTACAGTTCGCTGCCAAATCTGGTCACACAGTTTTAGGTTTTGCCTTAGGCACTCAAGCGGGTACCGCAAACGCTGAACTTGCTCACCACGGCGCTCAAGAAATTCATTTTTCTAAAGATGCTTCGTTTGATATGTACAACCCAGAATTATTCACAGCTGCGGCTTCAGAAGCGATCACAAAAACAGGAGCAACAATTGTTTTAGCTTCTGCTTCTTCGACTGCTAAAGATTTATTTCCGCGCGTAGCTGCAAAATTAAATGCAGGCGTTATTTCTGACGGAACTGAAATCACGGTTTCTGGTGACGATGTAAAAGTTAAAAAACCACTTTACGCAGGTAAATGCTTTGCAATGGGCACATTTGAAAATGCGCCGGTAAAAATCGTTTTAATGCGCGCGAACCAATTACCTGTAGCACCTGCTGACACTGCAAAAACAGCTCCGGCAACTGAGCACACTTTCGCGGCTCCATCTTTAAAAACAATCATCAAAAATATCGTTAAAGGCACTTCAGAAAAATTAGATTTAACTGAAGCCAACATTATCGTTTCTGGCGGTCGTGGTCTTAAAGAAGCCGGTAATTTTAAATTATTACATGATCTTGCAGATGTTTTAGGCGCAACAGTGGGTGCTTCTCGCGCCGTGGTTGATGCTGGTTGGGTTCCACACAGCATGCAAGTCGGCCAAACCGGTAAAACAGTTGCTCCATCACTTTACATTGCAGCTGGTGTTTCGGGAGCAATCCAACACTTAGCGGGTATGAGCGGTTCAAAAGTTATCGTTGCCATTAACAACGATCCAAATGCTCCGATTTTTCAAAAAGCAACTTACGGTATCGTGGGTGATGCTTTAGAGATTTTACCTAAATTAACTGAAGAATTTAAAAAAGCTCTTCACCACTAATTATCTGGTTAAATTTTAAGTGCATAAAGTTCGCGGGCTTTTTTTAGGTTTTATTGTCTGGGTCATTTACAAATTATTGTCGATGACCTGGAAAGTTAAAATTCAAGAGCCCGACGACATGAAAACGTTGATGAAAGAAAAAAAGCCCATGATCTTGGCGCACTTTCACGGCGATGAAATCCCACTTATTTCTTTAGTTTCCCGTTATAAAATTGCAACCATGACCTCAACGTCAAAAGACGGTGAGATGATGAATACTGTTCTGTTGTTGTTGGGCGCAAAAACTTCACGCGGATCAGCCACCCGCGGAGCTGTTTCTGCACTTAAAGGTTTACTGAAATATTGCAAAGACGGGTCAAACTGCAGCATGGCTGTTGATGGGCCTAAAGGTCCGATTTACGAAGTAAAGCCAGGCGTGTTTGAAATTTCTCGTTTAGCAAAAGCTCCGATTTACGCCGGAGGAATTTCTTGTGATCGCGCTTGGCATTTTCCAAGATCGTGGAATAAAGCTTATCTTCCCAAGCCTTTCGCCCAGTTAAAAGTTCTTTGGATTCCCTTTAATTTTACGATCGATAAAAACACTGACCCAAGGTCTTCTGAATTAGCAAATTCCCTTAAAAATCAGCTTTTTGATGCGCGCAGCCAATCGGCCAAATTAACTTAAAATCATTGTCAGCGTCAACGCCTAAGCCTTAGCATTTTATGTAGGACTATATTGTCAAAAAGGAATTACTACATGAAATGGATTTTATCATTAGGCCTAGCGTTTTCTTTGTCAGCTTTTGCGCAAAAAGGATCTGACGTTGTTGCCACTGTTGGTAACAAAAAAATCACTTTAGATGAATTTAATAAAAAGTATAAAGAAGTGACTTCTCAAGTAATCACGAACATGCCTTCAAAAAAAGTTTTTTTAGAAGACATGATTCGTTATGAAATGGGCTTACAAGAAGCTAAAAAACGTAATCTTGAAAAAGACCCAATGGTTCAAGACCGCTTAAACCAAGAGCTTTACAAAGGTTTATTAGAAAAAGAATTAGGTCAAAAAGTTCAAGAGAACAAGGTGACTGAAGCCGAGATGAAAGCTTACTACGCGAAAAACCCACAAATCCGCGTGTCTGATATCTTAATCGAAGTAAAACCAGGTGCTACAGAACAACAGCGTGCTGAAGCGAAAAAACGTGCGACCGAAATCTTAAACGAAGTTTTAAAGTCAAAACGTCCATTTGAAGAGTTGGTTCGTTTATACTCAGATGATTTAACAACTAAAAACTTAGGTGGCGATATCGGCTGGCAATCTCGTTTAACCTTAATCCCATCTTATTACGATGCGGCCTTAAGAATGAAATTAAACGAAGTGACTTCTAACTTAGTTGAAACGCCGTTCGGATACCATATCTTCAAATTAACAGGTAAACGCTCATACGAAGAGGCTACTAAGCGTGAAATTCGTATGGCTGTATTTGACGAAAAACGTAAAGTTTTATTCGATGAATTTTTTAACAAGCTAAAAAAGCAATACCCAGTAAATGTTAACTCTAAGTTGGTTGAATAATAAAAATTCAAATAGTTTATTTGGAAAAAGCCCCGCTCGTTCAGCGGGGTTTTTTGTATGTCTGACGCTTGCCATGTCGGGCTGTGATCTTTTTTCTTTCGGCACAAAATCTAAAATTGTTCTTCAGGTTGAAAACCGTACGATGACGTTAAGCCAATTTTCTATGGCCTTGGCGAATCGCTTGAAAGAACTTGATCCCTTGTCAGCAAAAGATCCTTCGGTTTTAAAAACTTTCAAAACTAAAGTAACTGCAGATTTTTTAGTCGATGCTTTAATTGAACAATGGTTTGCCGATCAAAAATTAAATCTTGATGCAAAAACTTTAGAAGCGGAACTTGCAAAAACGATTTCGCAATTTCCAAGCGATAAAGAATTTCGTGATGAGCTCGCTTCGCAAAATAAATCTTACCAAGATTGGCGTAAAGCGGTTGAAATCGGCTTAAAGCGTGATGTTTTATTTACGACTCTTCGCAAAGAAATGACACCGCCAACCGATGAAGAATTAGAAGCTCACTTTCAGGCCAACAAACTTAAATACTTTCAAAACGAATCTGTTCAGGCCGAATCCATCTTACTTCAAGATGAAAACCAAGCTGACGTGATCAAAAAGCTTTACAAAAAAACTTCGTTCGAAAGTTTATTTAAAGAATACTCTTTGGACCGCGCAACTCCGGGGGCCATGAAATATGGTTGGATTGAGCGTGCTCCAGGATCACCGTTAGAGCCGTTATTTATCTCTAAAAAATCAGAGCTGATTGGGCCCATTCAAGTTGCTGAAGGCTATCGACTTTATAAAGTTACTCAGCGCAAGCAGTCGTTCCAACGCACCTTTGTTGACGTCAAGCCACAGATCAGAGCCGAGGTGGTTGCTTTACGCGAATCTGCGCGCTTTTCGGCCTGGTTAGACGAACAAATTAAGCGCCATAAAATTCTACGAAATACCGCTGCCATTGACGCTTTGGTCGTTGAAACCCGCGAAGAATAAAGCGATATTCTTAGAATGAAAAAGTACTTCATTCTATTTGCTTTATTAACATCTCCTGCTTTTGTTTTTTCGGTGGCCTTTGCGGCACCAGCTAAAGAAACAAAAAAATCTGACAAAGCTGACTTGGTTGATAAAATTATTGCCACAGTCGGTTCAGAAGCTGTTTTACAGTCTGATTTAAATGAAATTCCTGCGCGTTTAAAAAAAGACGGTTCAATTGATGAAACGATGCTTTTAGATGATAAGATTGAAGATTTAAAGTCTAGCCGTTCAGTTCAATTACAGTATTTAATTCGCGAAAAATTAGTTGAATCAGAAATCAAACGCCAAAACTTAAGTTTCACCGAGGAGCGCGTAAATGAAGAGATGTCAGATTTAGCTAAAAAAAATGGAATGAACAAAGCTGAGCTTGAAGCTTACATTAAAAAACAAGGCTTTAGTGTAACTGATTACAAAAAAACTTTAAAAGCCCGCATGGAGCGTAAAAACTTTTTTGAAACAGAAATCGTTTCAAAACTACGTATTACTGATGACGACGCTTACAACGAATACAAAATGCGCAACCCTAAGTACAAGCCCAACGTCAATGAATTAAAAGTGGGAATGATTTTCTTTAACCCGCGCAAAGGAACTCCAGAAGACGCTTTCAAGCGTGCTGAATCAGTTTATAAAAAATTACAGTCTGGCGAATCGTTTGAGTCGTTAGCTGATAAATATAACGAAGATGCCGACGCTAATCCGGGTGGTTTATTAGGAACATTTAAAACGGGTGAATTAAATCCCGACATGGAAAAAGCACTTGCGAATTTAGATGCTGGCGAAACTTCGCAAATTGTTCGCACATCGCGCGGTTTTCAAATTTTAAAAGTGTTAGATAAAAAAGTGACTCAAGATCCAAACTTTTTACGTTATAAAGAACAAATCAAGGGTAGCCTTGTTGAAAAGAACTTTAAACGCCAACTAAAAAATTGGTTCGAATCTAAAAAACAAGACGCTTACATTAAAATTTATGAGTAAGTTGTTTTCTGCGGTAGCCCTTACCACAGGTGACCCTGATGGTATTGGCTTTGAAGTCACCGCCAAAGCTTTAGCGAAACTTGGTCCACAGAAAAACACTTCGTTTTTTTTATTTCGCGATAAAGACCAAGAAAAGACGCAAAAACGCTATTTTAAATTAATCGATCAAAAGTTTTCTAGGCTTACTTTTAAATCGGCTAAGTCAGCGTTAGCTTTTTATTATATTTTAAAAAATGCTAATGCCTTAGATGGACACTTTCTTTTTGATTTAGAGTTATCAACAACAGCCGCTGATTGGATTATTGAAGTCACTGAGCTTTGCCGCGATAAGATCATGAATTCTTTAGTGACAGCTCCGATTTCAAAAACCCTGATTAAAGATGCTGGTTATAAGTTTGTCGGGCACACCGGAATTTTTCGTCATTACTTTCCAAAAAACCCGATGTTCATGGGCTTTATCGGTAATAAATTTAATGTGATCATTACAACTGATCATATTGCGCTTAAAGATGTGGAAAAAGACTTATCCCCAAAGAAACTCACAGCCAGTTTTGCGGCCGCTAAAATGTTACAAGGCCTGCTCTCTAGTGGTAAGCCCGTAGGGCTACTTGGTTTAAATCCACATGCCGGCGAAAAGGGTGTAGTCGGATCTTTTGAACAAAAGGTTTTACTACCACTAGTGAAAAAACATAAATACTTGTCAGCGCCACTTTCACCAGATGCGGCGTTTTTCCCTGAAAATTGGTCGAAGTATTCGACCTACTTGGCTTTGTATCATGACCAGGGTTTAATCCCGTTTAAAATGATCCATGGCCAAGACAGTGGAGTTCACATTACATTAGGACTACCCTTTCTGCGCACGAGCGTAGATCATGGTACGGCTAAAGATATATTTAATAAAAATAAAGCCAACGCTAATTCTATGGTAGAAGCGATTGAGCTTAACTTGAAGTTACTAAAGAGGAGCTAGTGATATGATTATCAGCCCAATTATTTTTCGCGAATACGATATCCGCGGCGTTTACAACAAACAATTCGACGATGAATTTGCTTATTACCTTGGAAAAGCTTTTTGTTCTTTCGTTCATAAAAAAACAGGAAAGAAAAACTTTCGGTTATCTTTAGGTCACGACGCCAGAACTTCTTCTACACCCTTAATCGAAAACCTTAAAAAAGGCTTCGTTGAATCAGGCGCAGAAGTTTACATGCTTGGAATGGTCACTTCACCAATCAGCTACTTTTCTACGTTCGCGCTAGATCTAGATGGCGGCATCATGGTGACAGGTTCTCACAATCCACCTGAGTACAACGGTTTTAAAATTTCTTTTGGTAAAACAACAATTCACGGTGCTGAAATTCAACAGCTTTACAAAATTATTTCTGAAAATGATTACGTAACCGCTCCAGGTGGCTCAGCTAAACAATACGATATCTTTCCTGAATACTTAGAGCGTTACAAAAAAGAATTCGGCCAATTAAAACCAATCAAAGTTGTTCTTGATTGTGGTAATGGTGCCGGCGGTGTGATCGTAAAACGTTTATTTGAAACTGTTGGTTTAACGCCAGAAATTTTATTTGAAAAACCAGATGGAACATTCCCGAATCATCATCCAGATCCAACTGTTGAAGAAAACTTAGTTGATCTTGCTAAAAAAGTAAAAGAAACGGGTGCTGTAGTCGGTATCGGTTTTGACGGTGATGCGGATCGTATCGGTATCGTTGATCACACAGGTAAAATGATTTACGGCGATGAATTAATGACGATCTATGCTCGCTCTGTATTAGCAACTAAAAAAGGTGAAAAAATCGTAGGTGATGTGAAATGTTCTGACCGTATGTACAACGACATCGCCAAACACGGCGGCGTTCCGGTGTTATGGAAAACAGGCCACAGCTTAGTGAAAGAAAAAGTTAAATCAGAAAAAGCACCCTTCGGTGGTGAAATGTCTGGTCACGTATTTTTCGCAGATCGTAACTACGGTTATGATGATGCTCCGTACGCTGGTCTTCGTTTATGTGAAATCTTATCGCAAACAGGAAAAAACATTCCGCAGTTATTAGAAGGATTACCTCCGGCATTTAACACGCCAGAAATTCGTATCGATACAACTGAAGAGAAAAAAGTTTTAATCGTAGAAAAAGTAAAAGAAGCGTTCTCAAAACCTTCTGACGATTTCAAAGTAAACCTAATCGACGGAATCCGTATCAGCTTCAACGACGGCTGGGCTTTAGCAAGAGCTTCGAATACACAGCCGGTATTAGTTGTACGTTTCGAATCATCAACTGAAGCAGGATTAAAGAAGATCCAAGATTCAGTGATGAACGTTGTGAATAAATATTTATAATTTGAAATTTAAATTTTGAATTAACAAGACCCATGTAGAAATGCGTGGGTTTTTTTATTCCCAAAACCAATCCCTCTTCTGCCGGGAGGGCAGAAGACAGCAGCCCAAGGATAGCAACCAGCGCAGCGGCGAAACTAAAAAGTCGCAGCGCATTTCAAAAAGTAACGGCCTACCGTTTCGGGAATAAAAAAAGGCCGGTGATTAAACCGACCTTTTTTAGTTTTAAATTTTTTCGTAAGAAAAAAATTAGAAACCGAAACCAGCTGCTGGTAATTTTACGAAAGCAACTAGGAACGCTAAGATAACTAAAGACTCGATAAGAGCTAAAGCTAAGATAAGCGGAGTGAATAATTTGTCAGATGCAGCTGGATTACGAGCCATACCTTCTAAAGCAGCAGAAGCAGCTTTACCTTGAGCAGCTGTACCACCGAATACCGCTAAACCGATAGCGATTGCAGCAGATAAAGCGATTAAACCACTGTTTGAACCAGTAGTTGCAGTTGCAGCAGCTTCTTGTGCGAAAACGCTAACAGAAGCTAATAATGTTGTAGCAAATACGATTGCCTTTTTCATGTGTTTCTCCTTGATACCTAAGTACCAGTTAATTAGTGGTCGTGGGCTGTAGCAAGAGCCACGTAGACCATTGATAATAAAGTGAATACGAACGCTTGAATTACGCAAACAAGCATTCCCATTAAGTAGAACGGAATTGCAGGACCGATCGGGAATAAGTTTAAGAAAACTGTTAATACCGCGTGGTCACCTGTCATTACATTCGCTAAACGTAAACCTAAAGTTAAAGGACGGATAAAGTGAGAGATTAACTCGATGATTAACATTAACGGAGCTAATGCTAATACTGGGCCTAAGAAATGTTTTAAGTAACCTAAACCACCTTCTTTTAAACCAATCACGTTATACGCTAAGAAAGAAAACACACCGAATGCAAATGTCGTGTTGAAGTTGTCAGTCGCTGGAGTCATACCAGGAATTAAACCTAAGAGGTTGTTGATTAAAACGAAAGTAAAGATCGCTGCAAAGTAGGGAGCGAAATGACGACCGTGATGACCGATAACTTGGTTTGCTAAATTGTAGATGTATTCAGTTAAGAATTCGAAAACACCACGAACAGAAAATTTGTTCGTTGGAATAACAGCTGCATCGCCAGAACCTAAAGTTACGCGAGCTACAACACCTAAAAGAATTGTGATTGCTGCTGCTAATAATAAAGTTGCTACGTGAATGTAGTGGTGACCTACTCCAGGGATTAATTGCGTCCAGTTAAAATGCATATTACGTCCTTATGGTTTAATTTCTTTAGCTTTATTTTCTGCATCCACAGTTTTTTGCTTATACAGAGCTACAAGAACGATCGAAAATACAAACGATAAAAATCCGATTAATAAGCCAATAGAATCAAACCAACTCTGGCGGCTCATCTGTATTACGATATATCCAAGTAACGGGTATTTTAATATAATGACGACGACCCCTAGGGCAACGGATTTTTTCTCGAAAACCACTCTCCAAATAAGCCAAATTCCTAGCAAATTCAGAATCAAGAGCAGATGGCAAATCACTGCGGTTCCGGCCATCGTCGGTTTTCCAAAAAACCAGGTAGCTAAACCAGCCACAACGGCTGTTAGCAGAGAAATGGTTGCGATTTTTTTAATCATTTAAAGGTTCTTTCTACTGATCTTTATTTTTTTCGATCGCTCGTAACTTAGTGATAAGACTGATAAACCACACAACAAAGGCCAAGACAATCAATAAAGCCTTAAGATAGTTAGGGTAACCCTGTTTGACCGCGTACTCACCACCATAGATTGCAAACAAAATAAGCGATATCAATTCAAAGCCGATCGCCCCAAACATTAAGTATTTATTTTGCTTCGGTGGTTTTGGATTTTGTGTACTCATTTGCGGACCCCTTTGGTGAAAGGTTTGTTCACCAACTTTTCATTTAGGCGCTTAATTCTTAGATCGTAGTAAGATTGATCCTTAATTTTATCCTTGTTTTGGGCCAGGTAAACTATCGCCGCTTTGTAATCCTGTTTTTCTTCGTAAGTCATGGCGACCACTACATATAGGTTTTCATCGGCAAAATATTTCGGATCGTTGGCCAAAATTAAATGGTAGTTTTTAACCGCCTCATCGTATTTGCCAAGCGATGCAAAGGTCTGCGCCTTTAATTTTAAAAAGGAATTTTTTTCATATTTTGCAGGTCCCAAAAATACATCGATATATTCTAAAGCGGTTTTAAAACTTCCGGTATAACGATAACATTGGGCAATTTTAAGTCTGATTTGTTCAAGCTTTTCTGCATCTTTAATTAAAGATTCTAATAGAAGATATTCTTTCACCGCTGTTGTGTAATCTTGAATGTTTTCAAAATAAATTTCGGCAATAGCTTCTTGTGATAATAAACGAATGGAGGCGTCTTCTGATTTTAAAATAAGTTCGCGGTATACAAGCAAAGCTTTATTGTAGTCATGAATTTCAAAACGCAAAATACGAGCAATTTCGAATTCGGTTTTTGACCAAAGACGATTGTTTTTTTCTAATTCTGCAGAATTTTCTAATAGATCAACAGCGTCTAAGAACTGACGCTGCTCGATTTTTTCCTGAGCCAAATGAAAGAACTTTTCGGCTCTTGATTGGCAAGCGCAAATCACGCCTGCCATCAATAGAAGTGTGAATAACTTAGTGGATTTCTTCGCCAGCTTTATCTTCATCATCGACAACAGCTAAACCTGATACGAACTCTTGTTTTTCATCTAAGTTGATTAATCTCACACCTTGAGTGTTACGTCCAAGAACTGAGATGTCAGAAATTTTCATTCTGATAACTTGGCCTTGATCCGTTGATAAGATTAATTCTTGAGATGCATTTACTTTTAATGTTCCAACTACGTTACCAACTTTATCAGTTGTTTTTTGTGTGATGATACCAACACCACCACGGCTTTGTACGCGGTATTCAGCTACTTCTGAACGTTTACCGTAACCTTTGGAAGTTACCATTAATAAAGTATCTTTCGTGTCTTTTTCGATCACTTGCATACCTACAACGATATCATCTTTAGCTAGTGTAATACCTTTTACGCCGCGGGCAGAACGGCCCATGCCACGCACGTCGTCTTCGTTGAAACGAATCGACATACCTTCTTTAGTTGCGATGAAAATATCAGATTGGCCATCAGAAATTTTCGCAGCTACTAATTGATCTTCTAGATCAGTTGTAAGGGCGATAATACCTGCTTGGCGCGGATTCGCGAAAGCATCTAAAGACGTTTTTTTGATGATACCTTTTTCAGTTAACATCACTACGTATTTATTTTCTGAGAATTCATTCACTGGTAAAATTGCTTTTACTTTTTCGCCAGCAGCAAGCTGAACAACGTTGGCAATCGCTTTACCTTTAGAAGTTCTGTTACCCAGAGGCAATTTATGAACTTTACACCAGTAAACTTTACCTTTATCCGTGAATACTAATAATTGAGTCTTCGTCGAAGCGGTAAATAAGTCTGTTACGTAATCCTCTTCACGAGTTTCCATACCTTTTAGACCTTTACCACCACGTTTTTGCACGCGGTATTCTTCTGTATTGATACGCTTGATGTAGCCAGTGTTTGTGATTGTCACAACCATTGGTTCATCTGCGATAAGATCTTCATCTTCAAGATCATCCATATCGCCCGTGATCTCAGAACGACGTTTATCAGCGAATTTTTTCTTAATCTCTTCTAACTCACCAACGATGATTTTGTAGATCTCTTTAACGTCAGCTAAAACGAATTTTAACCAGTTAACTTGTTTCATGATCTCTTCTAATTCATCGATGATTTTCTGAATTTCTAAACCAGTTAAACGTTGTAAACGCATTTCTAAGATCGCCACAGCTTGGCGCTCAGAGAACTGGAATTTATCCATTAAAGATTCACGAGCTTGGTTGGCTTCTTTTGAAGCTTTGATCGTAGCA
Source organism: Pseudobdellovibrio sp. (assembly GCA_023701385.1). Classification (GTDB taxonomy): domain Bacteria; phylum Bdellovibrionota; class Bdellovibrionia; order Bdellovibrionales; family Bdellovibrionaceae; genus Pseudobdellovibrio. The sequence continues at coordinate 4,634 of JAMPXC010000034.1, read as the reverse complement.
ATCACGGCGTCGATATTATCTAAAGCTTTTTTCAGGCCTTCTAAGATATGAGCGCGCTCTTGTGCTTTTTTAAGTTCGTAAATACAGCGTTTAGTTACAACGTCACGGCGGTGATCAACGAAAGCTTCTAACATTGATTTTAAATCAAACGTAACTGGCTGTTGCGTTTTATCAATCGCAAGCATGATGATACCAAAGCTTACTTGTAACTGAGTGAATTTAAATAAACGGTTTAAAACAACAGAAGCGTTTTCACCGCGTTTTAAAATAATTACTACGCGCATACCTTCACGAGAAGACTCGTCGCGGATATCTGAAATCCCTTCAACAGTTTTTTCTTTTACTAAGTCTGCGATAGATTCGATTAATTTAGCTTTATTTACCTGGTACGGAAGTTCAGTCACGATAATTTCTTCGTGATCTTTTTTAGTTTCGATTTCAGTACGTGCTTTTAACGTGATGATACCGCGACCTTTTTTGTACGCTTGTAAAATTCCCGCACGGCCGGCGATTAAACCTGCGGTTGGAAAATCCGGACCCGGGATTCTTTCGATTAATTCATCGATAGAACATTCAGGATTATTAATTAAATGAATAGCTCCGTCACAAACTTCGCCTAAATTGTGTGGCGGAATATTTGTCGCCATACCTACTGCGATACCAGAAGAACCATTCACTAATAAGTTTGGAAATTTAGAAGGTAAAACTAACGGGATCTCTAAAGAGTCATCGTAGTTCGGACCATGAGCTACAGTTTCTTTTTCAATATCAGCTAATAATTCTTCAGCTAATCTTGTCATACGAACTTCTGTATAACGAGAAGCGGCCGCACTATCACCATCGATAGAACCGAAGTTACCTTGACCATCGATTAACGGGTAGCGAAGAGAGAAGTCTTGCGCCATACGAACCATCGTATCGTAGGCAGCGTTATCACCATGCGGATGGTATTTACCGATCACGTCACCGACAACACGGGCAGATTTTTTATAAGGTTTATCATGAGTATTTGATAATTCATGCTGAGCAAATAAAACACGGCGGTGAACCGGTTTTAAACCGTCACGCACATCTGGAAGAGCACGGCCTACGATTACAGACATTGAGTACTGTAAGTAAGCTTCGCGCATTTCTTTGTTAATATCTACGTTAGTAACGCCTTTTACTGGCACGTTGTTATTTGAATCCATCTAGCATTTCCCCTAATTACACATCTAACGAGCGCACTAATAACGCATTATCTTGGATAAATTTACGACGCGGTTCAACTTGCTCACCCATAAGAACTGAGAAAGTTTCATCGGCTGCAACTGCATCGTCGATTGTTACTTTTAATAAATTACGATTTTCAGGGTTTAGAGTTGTATCCCATAATTGCTCAGGGTTCATCTCTCCTAATCCTTTGTAACGTTGGATGTAGATTCCTTTTTTCGAATTTTCCATGATGTCTTCATAGAACTCGTTGTAATTTTCGAATGATTGCTCTTCGTTACCTTTAACAATTGTCATTGGTAATTTAGAGATTGATTGCATGTGATTCCAGATATTTCTGATTTCAACAATTTCAGAGAAATTGATCATGTCAGCAGATAAAACTGTTTTCATGCGGTCTGCGTAGCGAGTCGTTTCAACGACAGCTTCAACTTTTCCGTCAGCATTTTTTTCAGTTTTAAAATCAATTTCAGTTAATCCAAGTGTAGGTTGATTATTTACCCAAACTTTAAAATCATTAAGTGCAGTTGTTAATTTAGCTTCGTCTTTTAGAGTCGCTTCTAAATCAGATACTTTACTTAATAAGAAATATAAAACGTCTCTGTCATACTTGCGTGATGACGAATGTAATAAAGAATTAAATTTTTGAATTCCTAAAACAAACTTACGTAATTCAGCAGTTTCAACTTTTTTACCTTTAACTTCGAAAGAATCTAAACCTGTTTTTAATAAATGTTCTGTTAATGCAGCTTCATCTTTTAAGTAAGTTTCAGATTGACCTTTTTTAGCACGGTATAAAGGTGGTTGAGCGATGTAGATATAACCTTTTTCTAAAACTTCCGGCATTTGACGGTAGAAGAAAGTTAATAAAAGTGTACGGATATGTGATCCATCCACGTCGGCATCGGTCATGATAATGATTTTGTGGTAACGAATTTTATCGGCAGAAACATTTTCTTTACCGATTCCAGTTCCTAAAGCCGAAATCATCATTTTGATCTCGTCGTTTGATAACATTTTATCAAAACGCGCTTTTTCTACGTTTAGGATTTTACCTTTTAACGGTAAAACAGCTTGTGTCTTACGATCACGTGCCATTTTTGCAGATCCACCGGCCGAGTCTCCCTCCACCAGGTATAATTCACATTTTGCTGGATCACGTTCTTGGCAATCTGCCATTTTACCAGGTAAAGATCCGCCATCTAGTGCTGTCTTACGACGAGTTAAATCACGAGCTTTTCTGGCAGCATCACGCGCACGCGCAGCTTCCACACACTTCGTTACGATAGTTTTGGCAGTTCCAGGATTTCTATCTAACCAGTCAGCTAATTTATCATTTACTAAAGACTCAACGATACCTTTTACTTCGGCATTACCAAGTTTAGTTTTTGTTTGTCCTTCGAATTGTGGTTCGCGAACTTTTACCGAAATAATCGCAGCTAAACCTTCGCGGATATCTTCACCCTCGATAGATTCTTTAAAATCTTTTAATAGATTTTTTTGTTGTGCGTATGAGTTCGTCGTACGAGTTAAAGCACCACGGAAACCAACTAAGTGCGTTCCGCCTTCGTGAGTGTTGATGTTATTTGCGTAACAGTAGATCGATTCAGAGTATGAATCATTCCACTGCATCGCGATTTCAACTTCAACCTGATCTTTTTCACCTTTGAAATAAATCACTTCGTTATGAATCGCTTTTTTAGATTGATTTAAGAAAGAAACGAATTCAGCAACACCGTTGGCGTATTGGAAGTCAGCTTTTTTACCAGTTGTTTCATCAGTTAAACAGATATGAAGACCCGCATTTAAGAACGCGATCTCACGGAAACGATTTGAAAGAGTGTTGAAATCAAAAGCCATTCCCGGCTCTTTGAAAATTTCTAAATCAGGTTTAAAAGTTACAATTGTACCTGTGCGAGTTGTAGGACCCACTTTTTCAACTGGGCCTGCAGGAATACCTTTGTGGTAAACTTGACGGTAGTGAGTTCCATTTTTATGAGACTCAGCTTGGCAACGAGATGAAAGTGCATTCACAACTGAAGCACCTACGCCATGTAGACCACCGGAAACTTTGTACGCGCCACCATCGAATTTACCGCCGGCATGTAATACCGTGTAAACGACTTCCATCGCATCTTTTCCAGATTTATGTGGACCAACTGGAACACCACGGCCGTTATCGTCTACCGATAAAGATCCATCTGTGTGAATTGTTACGTAAATATTTTTGCAGTATCCAGCTAAGTGTTCATCGACAGCATTATCCGCGATTTCGTAAACTAGATGGTGATAACCACGAATTGTTGTATCACCGATATACATTCCCGGTCTTTTACGAACGGCTTCAAGTCCCTCTAAGACTTGAATTTCATCTGCGCCGTAATTTTGTTCCGCAGATACGGCAGTTGTAGAAACTTGATCAGACATGAGCACCCCATTACACATTTGTCTTTCGACAAAATTTACATTCCATTAAGAAAGAAAAAATATTTTAAATTTTGCGCGTTTTCAGCACGACTTAAAAAGTATTTCTTTAACCACTGACTTTATTCAGCAGTTTGTACAAATCCATTTTGTACTTTGAAAACGGTACTACGATCGATGTTCAGTTTTTTTAAAACTTCGATGTCTGTTGAGGTTAAAAAGGTCTGAGTTTGAATTTCATTCAAGGCCAAAACAAGCGAACTTTGCTTAGTTTGATCGAGCTCTGACAACACATCATCCAATAACAAAACAGGGTAGAATCCGTTAACCCTGTAATGATACACGATTTGAGCCATTTTGAAAGCTAATATGATAGATCTTTGCTGCCCCTGCGAAGAGAAAAAACGCGAGTCATTTCCGCTATATAGAAATATGACATCGTGCTTCTGAGGACCCACCAAACTGATGCCCGCGGAAAGCTCAGCTGGGAGCAGTTCTTGAGCTCTTTTTTTCATTAAATTTATCAACATTTCCTCAGAATTTTCCACAATTTTTTGGTCGGAAATTTCATAAGAAAAATCAAAAGTCACATTTGAATTTTTTGTTTCAATTTTTACAAGCGCTTCTTGCACAAAAGGTTTGATATCAGCCAGGCATTTAATGCGTAAATAGGTCAGTTTACCTGCTAAATTGAAGTAAATCTGATTAATACTCTCTAAAGTTTGTAATCCCATATCGCGGGAAATTTTATCTTCAGAAATATCTTTTAAAATTTTATTGCGCGTTCTTAAGGCTTTTTTAAATTCTATTAAAAGCTGTTTGCCATTTTTTACGCTGGTTTCGATTAAGCTATCTAAAAGCTTTCTACGCTCATCAGCGCTTTCTTTGATCACTGACAGGCTTTCAGGCGAAAAAAGCACAACAGGAGGCAAATACTGCTCAACCTTAGTGGTTTTTTTATCATTCACCAGGATTTCTTTTTTGTTTCCTAAAAGTTT
>JAMPXC010000033.1 GCA_023701385.1 Pseudobdellovibrio sp. | reverse complement strand
GTCACGTTTGAACTTATCGACTTCTTCGATAACGGCAAACGGAATATGTAAATCAGCATCGCCGAACTTCAACAATGCAAAAGCATCGAATAAAATAACATTCGTATCTAGTACGATTTTACGGCGTTTGGTTTTTGCTGCTGGTGTAGGATTAGAACTCAATTCGACCTCCGTGGAATTTGATCGGCGCTCTATCGTGAGCGCTTATATAAATTCCACATCAGTCAGTCTTGAGAGTAAAGAGAATTAAAAAAAATTTTGTTAATTTTATGCTAGTGACGGACCGGCGATAAGATCACCGTCATCAATCTGCAAACCTTCGTTTAACGAGATGATGAAATTCACAAAATGCTGAAGCGCAACATCTGTAGTGGCGCCCTTCATGTACTCAACACCGTGACGAACAACTTCTTCGTGTGCATCGTAAGTCGCGTGTTTTACTTTTACATGTAGAGGAAAATAAGTTTTTGAATTTAGATAAACGCGCAGAGCAACTTCTTCACCCACTTGGAATGAACCCATGTGTTTTTCCATCGTGAAAGATAAACCATCGCCGGAAATATCATACATCGAAACTTTGTATAAACCTTTTTCTGGTAACACTAACATGCCACTAATTAGGTCAGATAAAATTGTACGCTCTACTTGGCGGCGCTCTTTTAAGATAATCGGTTGAAACTTGCCTTTATGCTCCTGCATATTAAGCAGTTTTTGATCACTATTGCCCATCTCTTGAGTATTTGTTGTATTTACTGTTTTCAGACGTGGCGTAATATCGATCACTTTTGCCATTTTTATCCCCCTGGGGCTGCAGAGCCTTCCCCCATATATGCATTACCCCTATCGGCAAAAAATTGTCTTAACTTGAGATCCAGAAATGATACAGTTTAGAGCATTATGTTGCGTTTAATGGCGCTTGTAGCGCTGAGCCTGTTTATACACATTTTGATGTACGAAGGAGTCTGGTATTTACCATCAGCACCCAGACCTTCGTCGGGCGATGTTGAAATCGAAGTGGTTGAAGAAAAAGCGGACAAAAAAACTGCCGACCAACGTGAAAAAAAATTCGATAAAGCGGTCGTAAAAAATACCACCACACAAGAACCTAAAGACATGTCGGATCCCGCGCAATTTATGGCGGAGAAAAATCAGCGTTTCGATAAACAAACACGCGCCACTAAACTTGGGGCTTTTGAAAACCGCGTTCCTTCTAAAGGAAGCCAAGGCACAGCTACGGCCCAACAAAAAGCTTCAGCACAAAAAACTCCGGCCAGCGATGATGGCGATATCCCTGAATTCGCTAGAGAAATGCAAGCTCAGATGGCGCGCGTGCAAGAATCAACTGTACCTTATGAATTACCGAGCGATATTCAAAGTGGTGCTGCGACTAACTTAAATGCCGACGCGCATATTTACGCTTCGTTTTACAATCGTATTTTAAGTTTATTTTATGTTCGCTGGGCTGAAAGATTAAATGCGCTTTTTGACCGAATGCCGACGGATGTTCGTAAAATGTTAGCCGGAAAATCATGGACGACTGAAGTTGAAATTTGGCTAAACAAAGACGGCCTTTATCAAGAAGGTTTAGTGATGCAGAGTTCTGGCTTCAAACCGTTTGATGAAGCCGGCATCTATGCGTTTAAGAGCGCTAAATTCTTTCCAAACCCACCTAAAGCTAAAGTCGAGGCCGACGGAGGCCGCGTTCGTCTTAGGTACAGAATTCGCGTTAACGTGTACTGATCCCACAGCCACAGGCGCTGTTTTCCGCTAAAATATAAGAATGAAAAAAGCACTCTTTTTCGTTCTATTTTTAGCACAATCAACCGCTTTCGCCATGACCACTGAAATCGGATTAAGCTACGGATTTTCTAAGAAAAATTTCAACGCGACCAACTACTACCAATCTGAAACTAAATCGGCTTCGTTGTCGTTTTATCTTTTTGAAAAAATCGCACTTGAATTAAGTTACACCGAATCGTTTTACGAAAATCAAGAAAACGATGCCACGTCTCAGCGTGTACTTCAGCAAACTTCAAACGTTGCCGGTGCTGATTTAATTTTTATTTTAACTGACCAGCGCAGTGATTTTCAGCCCTATATCAAAGGCGGTGCTGCCTACATTCAGAAAAAAGCTTTGATCAAATATCAAAACGCCAATGCTTATGAAATTCCAACAAAAGATGGCGTGGCACCAAGTTACGGCGTGGGTTTAAAATATAAACTGACAGAAAAGTTTTCGATTCGTTTAGGTTACGATATCTGGAAAACACCAATGGATGACGGCACTAAAACCGACGATACTGCGTTTAAAGCCGGGCTTAGCTGGTTCCTATAACGATGAAAAAAACCACCCTGCTAGCAACGAGTTTTCTTTTTTTATCAAGCTGCCAGCTTGGTTATTATTTTAAATCTGCAAAAAACCAACTTTCAATGATGGCTAGCCGTGAACCTGTCAGCGAAGTTTTAAATCAAGATTCGTTAACAGAAGCGCAAAAAAATAAATTGCGTTTAAGCCAACAGGCACGTGAATTTGCTTTTAACGATTTACATCTAAAACAAACCAAAAATTACGACACGTACATTGATCTAAAACGCCCGTATGTAACTTGGGTTGTAAATGCCGCTTATAAATGGGAATTAAAAAATTACCAGTGGTCCTACCCGATTGTAGGCGCTATGCCTTACAAAGGATTTTTCAGCGAGGCAGAAGCTAAAGAAGAAGCTGAAGATTTAAAAAAACAAGGACTTGATACCAACGTGCGCGGGGTATCGGCTTATTCAACTTTAGGTTGGTTTAAAGATTCTGTTTTATCATCAATGTTACGTTATAAAGATCATGATTTAGTAAATACTATTATCCACGAAATCACTCACACAACTGTCTACATCAAACACAATGCGGATTTTAACGAGCGCTTGGCGGTATTTATCGGTAATAAAGGCACTGAAATGTTTTATAAAAAACTTGAAGGCCACGATTCACCAACGGTAAAAACAATCTTAGCTGAATACGAAGACGATAAATTATTCTCAAGTTTTATTTCAGAACAAATCAAACAGCTTGAAGCTTGGTATAAATCAAACTCAGAACAAAACGAAAAATTACGCCAAGAGCAGTTTGAAAAAATCAAAGAAGCCTTTAAAGCGCAAGTCAGCCCTAAAATTAAAGCCGAAAGCTACTCTCGTTTTTTAACTGAAACGATGAATAACGCTACTCTTGGTTTAATGCGCACTTACATGGAAGATCTAAGTGATTTTGAAAAGCTTTACGCAAAGTGCGGCGACAATATGGATCAGTTTATTGAAAAAGTTAAAACCTTAGAAAAATCCGATGATCCTGCCGCTGATTTAAAAAAGTTAGCTGAATAATTATTTAATATCTAAAAAGCGCATTAAATTGTGTGACTGCACTTCCGGTGAAAACTTCGTATAGAACTTACGATCCAAATCAACCGAAACTTTAATTTTTTCAGCCAAGTTATCAAGGCTATAAAACACACAATTCGTTGAAAACTCACTCACCGCTTTAAATGATTCATGCATGAGTAGCGGTAACTGATACGCGTAAGCTAAGTTGTAAGCGCCAGAGATTTTTGTTTTTAAATACACATCGAAATAACGATTATTCGGGTGCATTAAAGGCATAACAAACTTAGCTTGCTGTAAGTCTTCTTCTAACTGCTCATCAGGCACGTAACCCTCAAAGAACCTAAAATAAGCTTCAAGTCCCGCTTCACGCACCATGGTTCTGATTTTTGGCCCATCGTGAGTTAAACAGTTACCTAATAATGAAAACTGATACCCGGCAAAAGCTTTTGGATTTTTCTTTAAGATTTCAATCAAACCAAAATAATCTCTGCGGTCTTGTTCTAACACTCCAGGAATAGCGATCAGTTTATGATTGGCAAAATCCACCGGCATAGCTTGGGTCACCGGATAAAACGCTTCAACTTTATCTGGCGCAAAACCGTGATGAACTACATAGTCTTTATTAAAATCAGCCAATACTAAATACTTCTTAACTTTAATATTGATGAACTTTTGCGTGAAACTTTTAACAAGACTGATTGGGTTATGGTGAAAGCCAACAACCGGTGATTTGTTAAAAAAAGTTTTAACGACCAAATTACGAATATTTTTACCTTGGGCTGAATTATAGATCACTAAATCGTAATTACCGTGATTGATTAATTCACCCGCCTGCTTCCAGCCGATTTTTTCATTAATTAAATGCACATGGCGAAACAGCTTCATATGCGGCATTTTATTATAACCCGCTTCAGGAATGGCAATATCAATACGGCAATTTTTGAGCGCACGCACGAAAGGTTCAATAATTTCAGTGTGTGAGGTGCTGAGTTCAACAAGCAAGACTGATTTTGTTTTTACTGGAATCGGCGTCATACTATTTCTCCTCGATAATTTGAGGAGGCGGAAGTTTTGCCGGCTGTTTAGCCTTGCTCGGTTCATCACCCAGAACTAATGACTTTAATTTTAAGTTAATATCTTGCTTGATCGCTAAATAATCTAAAAACTTTTTATCGCCTAATAACGCTTTCACTTTATCAAGCTCTTGCAGGCTTAAATTATTATAAGCTGTTAAAGTTTTTTTGTAGTCTTTGATGACTTCAGCGGCGCGCGCTTTAGATAATTGCGGATCTTCTTTGCTTTGAAATGACAGTTTTTGCAGTTGTGTGGCTAACTGTATTTTTTGCTTATTTAATTCACGGTGAATATCAGAAAATTTCTTTTCTTCAGAGGCCGAAAGCTTCAACTCATCGCTGACTTTCCAGATAAAGATGTCTTCTACAGAATTTTTCTTAGGCGTTGGCGCGCTTTGAGCAAACAAAGGTAGACTTATAAAGATAGAAAGAAGGACTGTTAAAAAAGACATTTATAAAATTATGTCTATTTTTGGCCAAGTAAACAAATGAATTTGGACGTCCGTTTCCAAGATTCATTAATTGCTTTTAGATCAAGATCAAAGTTGTAAATCCACTCCCTGGTTAGAACTTAATCTCTCATTTAAGACGTCTGCGTAAAAATCAGAATCATTCTGTACTGATGCCGCCATCTCTACCCAGTCTTGTGGGTTTTCATAAGCTTGTTCAATGATCAGTTGTCTGTTATTTGCAGCCATCTGATTTTGCGAGCTCATGTCAAAAAGTTTTAGACTCATAGTGGCCAGACCTAGGCCTAATGTTAAACTGATACCAACCAACCCCATCTTCACAACATGCAAAGTGCGCACATTATTCGAGGGTCGATAATATCGCGCCTGACGTTCTAAGAACACCCATGGCTTAGCCCACTTACTTGTAGCAGGCTTGATTTCTGTTTTTGCGACATCGGCCATGATTTTATCATGAAGTTTGTCGAAAAACATTTCATCCATGGGAAGTTCAATAGGATCTTCCCGTTTTAATTGTTCTTTCAATCCCTGATTTTCTTTCATTCTACTCAGCCTCCGCATACTTAGTATTTAGTTCTGTGAAGAATCCACCGATCTCGTTTGACCAAGACCTTAATTCCACACGATCTTCGAACACTTCTTTTAACTTTAATAATGCATGTCTGTAGTTTGCTTTAGCTGTGTCGTATGGACACTCCATCACTTCAGCGATTTCAGAGAAGCTCATGTCTTCGTACACACGTAACACAAGAGCTGTTTTTTGTTTGAAAGGAAGTTTTTCAACTTCAGTATTTAAAATTTCACCGACAGCTCTATGAACAAGAGATTTCTCAGCCTGAGGATCGATTCCCAATTGCACATCTTCAATATCAGAAAAGTCATAACGATCTTCACGTAATTTATTACGAGCCGTGTTCACCGTAATCTGATACAACCAACTCTTGAAAGACGAGCGTCCTTCGAAAGAATTTAATTTTTCATAAGTCTTAATAAAAGACTCTTGCACCACGTCTTGTGCAATATCCAGGTCTTTAACAAATCTCATACTTAACCGTAGCAATCCCTTTTGATGTCGTTTCACAAGTTCTGAGAACGAAGCTCGCTGACCGTTGCGTACTTCTTCGACTAATTGTAAGTCAGTCTTCTCTACTTGAATCATAGACACACCCCTGTCTAAGTTCGGTTAACAAGTTTTCTACACTTCTTAACCTTTTTTCATGCTGCCCCCTCTAAGAACCTATTCCTTAGATCCCAGCATGCTTGCTAATTATTAAAGCAATACGCAGGCCAAATACTCAAGGGTCAAAATGGCCTAACATATTGAATTAATTAATCTTTTAGGCGTTTAGTAATAGTACATATAAGAGATTTTTATAAGAGCAAACTCTCGCACTTTATGGAGCGATAACTGGGGCTAACTATATAAAGCTTCTAGCGATTATTCCGACAAGTTATCTGGACCAAAGTCTTTAGGGGGGTGGAGATGGCTTGGATCACGCGTTTTATTATATCGAAAGTTGTTTTATTTTTTCCCCTCTCTATATATGCAGTGACACCACTTACAGTCGGAACTCTTGGCGCTGGTGGAGTCAAATCGATAACACCTACTTCGTCTGTATTAAAAGTGACAACTTCGGCCAACGCCATTTGTAAATGGTCGACAAAAAATCAAAGTTATCAATTGATGCCTTCTAAATTTAAATTTACCGGAGGGACACGCTTACATGAGCAGAGTCTCACAGATTTAAAACCACAAACTAACTATACTTATTATGTCGCTTGCAAAGCTGACAATGTAACGAGCGTTGTAACGACTATGAAATTCACAACAGCTAACGTTCCAGTTGCACAAACAACGCCAGCTGAAAAGGCCGAAGTTCCGCTTCTGGTACCGATTATAGCTCCGGTCGTAGCTGCGATCACGGTTCCGAAAATTTCATTTGCGGCTCTACCCGAACAGGCTTATCTGGCTAGCCCTTTAAATAATTTTACCGCTGGAAAAACCTGCGTGGTTTACCAGATTTTTGATAACAGCCCGGCTTATAATAAAATAGTTACCGAAATTTTTTCTCGTGAAGCGACGGTAAATGCAGCAGCTTGCAGAAAGTTTATCGAAAAACATTATCTGCCATTCCAAGGTTGTGCCGGAAATAACGTTGATAGCATGTCTTGGTCAATCGTTGGTGTTTTAAAAAATCCGAACAGCGAAGAAATTAAATTTGATGCTTCAAATGGCAAAGACCATCTTTCGCTGCTACAGGGCAGTGGCGCCATCGTGATGGCACCAGCTAAATGTGCTTCTAGTGATGTCATCGGCGAAAAAGCGGCGTGGGAAAAAGTTGGTTCTTGTGATTACGCAAAAACTAAATTCTGCGTGAAAGCTAATATGCCGATTTTATATCAAGCATCGCCGAAGTTAGCTGAACATATCAGTGCAGCTACAGGCAACAGTGATATCAAACGTGATATGGGTTGGTGTGGTGCTGTGGCATTAACAATGTCAACATTAGGTAATGTGTATTCGTCTCCGGCTGAAAATATGCAAGATCCATTTCTTTGGAAAAGCCGCTTACCGGCCTTAGAAAAAATCCGCGAAATTTCAGATATTAACGAAAGAACTTCACAGTACGCCGACCTTATTTATAAAGTGGGCCAAATTGCTTCAACAAATTGGGCCAAAGGCGGAACACAAACTGATCGCGCGATTCTTAAATTTTTTAGCCGTGTTGATCCTTCGGTTGGAAACTTAGATAAATCAGCTTTTGAAGCCACAACGCTTAGAAAAACTTTTCAGCTTTTAACTGAGCAATTCAGTATTGAAGCGGCCGCTAAAAATTTAACCGTGGGACAAAACAATACTTTTGCGCGCGGCCAGGCGATTATTATGGATTGTTACCCGCAAAAGGTTGAAGTCGCAAAATCCGATGGAGTCCGTAATTACTGGAAAACATCTGACTTTAAATGCCAATGGAAAAAATCTGGCCAAACACATGCCCTGGCGGTGAATGGTTTAGAAGATGATTATTTAAAAATTTATGACCCGTGGGGAAAAGTTTATAACTTACAGGTGTTCGAAAAAACAGCGGTTCCGCATTTAAACATGCAAGTGGCTTTCGCTATTCCTGCCGGTGATTCAGGGTATTTCAGAAATAACGGTATGATTGAAGATCTTCCGGCTGATTTTAGCCAGACTCTCGTTATGGCTAAAAACGCGCCGGCACCGGTTGGCCGCTATGTAAAAAACTTTTATTACGTGGCTCTGTACGGTTACCAAACAGCAGTTCTGGGTAAAGCCAAGGGGCAATAATTATGAAGTATAGATTACTGGCCATTGTCGCAATCGCAGCGGTGATTTACTGGCAAAAAGATAAATTTACCTCAAATGAACAAGGGGCCAGTGCTGCGAATGTCACTGACCAATCTTCAACAGCTAAACAAGAAGCCGCAGTTAGCACGGCTGCAAAATACGACGATGTAACGATGACTCCTGACGAATTAAGTGACCGCCGTTACAAAAACGATCATTACTTAAAAAATTTAATGCTGGATCAGTCGGTGCAAAGGTCTTTAGCCAGAACCCAAGAACTGTTTAAAGACACTCCCAACGGTGAAGATATTGCGGTGTGGGTTTGTTTAGGAAAAGTTTTAGATTCTTCACCTGGCTATGGTGAAGTTTTAAATTACGCTTTTAGTAAAATTAATGAAAATGCAGCTATTAATTTTTCGCATATCGAAAAGGTGACGAAAAATCTTTCGGGCGCAGAGGCTTTTGAGCGAGGCCAACTGATTAATCTGGTAAACCTGATGAATCTAAACAAAGAAGAAAAGATTAAATTTTTTGGCAGTGAACTTTCACGTCACGCAAGCTTTGACCAAGATGGCAAATGGAGCGCTGATGCTTTAAATTTAACAACAGCGCTGATTATGCTTAAAAACACCAACGCAAAAAATGAAGATGTGCTTCCGTACATGCGTGAAAGTTTAAGATTAAACACCAACCACGTTCTTAAAAATAAGTTACTGACCCGTTTTGTAAGTTACTTTCCGGGTACAGCGGCAGACTTAGCAGAATTTAAATAATATTAGCGACGTTTGCGGTTAGATTGAACGATTAAGCGAGTTAAATCTTCGCACACGTTTAAGATACGGCTTTTTTTGATTTCAGTTAAGTTCACGAACTCAACACCCAATTCAGGGCTTTCTTTGGGTTTACGGCTAACAAAGCGGATCACACTTCCCACTAAGAACACAGCGCGCTTACCGACTTTAAGTGAAATGATCACACCACTGCCTTTTTGAAAAAGCACAAGATCTGCAGCTACGGTCATCTTAGCACCCGACTCAGAAAAATTAATCAGCTTTGCTTCAACACGGGCATTTCTATTTAAAGACGTCACCACGTGACACTCATGCGGAAAATTATCCGGCACCTCAAAACGGACATGACGGCGACGGCGAAGCTCTAACATTTCTAAACCGTTTGTAGCGACATAGAAACCTTTGCTATCCTGAAGAATTTTAGATTTAAAAAAGAAAACACGCGTTCCCACACGAAAGCTGAAAGCACAAAGCTTATCTTTAAGTTCATGCACTTCTAACGGAAGAATATAAAGTTTGGCAAATCTTTCGATTTCTGAAGATGTCAGGTTGACCGGAACGATATCGTTCGTGCGGCCATCAATCGTGATCTGGCATTTTTCGAAAATATTTTTCTTAAAAATTACTTCGATTTCAGATTTAGGAAGTTTTTCAAAAAAATTATTCATGCGCCTTTATATATTAGCTGGCGACTGTAACCTTGTTACGGCCGTTTTGTTTACTTTGGTATAAAGCTTTATCAGCACGGTCATAAACGGTTTCCCAAGTATCGGTACTATTGAATTGTGAAACACCAATAGAAATTGTTACTGGAACTTTACGACCTTCAAAAATAAACTCATGCGCTTCGACGGTTTGACGAACGCGCTCAGCCACTTCTCCGGCAGTTTTAATGTTCGTCGCTTGTAATAGCGTCACGAACTCTTCACCTCCGAAACGGGCGAAATAATCATTGGCGCGAACTAAACGAGCTTGCATAAGTTTTCCTAGCTCACGTAAGACGTAGTCGCCACCCGGATGGCCGAAACCATCGTTGATCTTTTTAAAGAAATCGATATCAAAAGTAATAACAGATAAAGGCTCACCTAAGTTTTTAGCTCTTTGAATCACTTCAGGAGCTTTTTCTAATAACGCCCCTTTAGAGTAAGCACCTGTTAGAGCATCTTTTTGCGCTTTTTCTAAAGTTTTTTGGTTGGCGATGATTTCGATACTGCCTTTTTCTAAGAATTTAAAGATCACATTGCCAGCTTTGATTCTATCGCTGTTTTGTAATTTCTTTTGTACCATCGGCACAGCCATTTGATCATTCACCGAAGTTTTATTCGTTGAATTCATATCCATGATCACCACTTCAAAACCGGCTAACATGATTTTCGCGTGTGAACGGCTTAATGAAGCATCGGCAATATAGATGTCGCAATCCGGAGAACGACCGATTGTCATATCCGGTTTAGTGATAAGCCATTGTTTACCAACAGCTTCTGTCGGACCCACAAGACAAACAAGTGCCGGAGGAGCATCATCAGCTTGTTTAAGCGCACCTTTGAAAGTGTCGCTCAGCGCTCCCATCACCGTTGCTTCTTGTTGTTCGTTGTGCTTCGACATTGTTAAATTCACCTTTTACTCAAAACAGTATGATTGATAAAATTAGCATGATCAATCTTAGCCTAGACCTAAGGGCGATACCTTTATTATGATACAAATTTGGCCCGCCGCCTATGAAACTGCAACGTCTTCTTCAATACGGTGGAAACCCTTCCACTCTTTTAAACGGCCATGCGGACGCGAATCAGTTTCAGTATATTCAAAAAGAACATAAGTTAATTTGGTAATACGACCTAATGAAGTTACATCTAACGAAGTGAGCTCTGTCCAAGTTCCCGTGTTAAAATATTCTTTTCTGGTTCCCCATTTACGGTATTCATAAACATGGGTGTGGCCAAAAACCACTGAATGTACACGCTCATCGGCTAAAATTCTTTTAGCAGCCAGACTTAAATCTGGAAAAATGGCACTTTCTAAAAAGATTTTTAATAATTTTTTTAACGGCCACTTATAACGAGGGTCGGCTGAAAATAAAATTTGATAGATATATCGTGATAATAAACCCACAGATTTAAACATCACGGCAGTTTCGTTAAACAACGCCCAACGAATCATCGCCCCGAACGGACGGATTTTATCAACATGCGGGTAACGCTCTTTAATTTTTAAAACCAACTCGACAAAAAAGTGTGAACCAAACGGTAAATTTAAAATCGGCTCCGGCACACCTTGTTTAATAAAAAACTTTCTGGGGTCCATACGGTTAGCCGCTTCATGCATATGACCGTGTTCAATGTGAATACCATCAACAAAATAAATAATACTTTTATATTGCAGTGGTTTACCGACATATTGGTCTAAATAATCGCGGCACGCCTGAAACATCATGCCCTGATCGTGATTACCGATCACGTAAGTGATTTGTCTAAAAGGCTGCGCTAAAAATTCGCCCATCGCTTTAAAAACCTGCGAGTGTGCCTGGATAATTTTCTTTAAAACTTCAAGAGCAATTGTCTCTGTGATCGCTGTTAAAAAATGGCCTTTGTAATCTACTTGTAAGAAATTTAAAAAATCACCGTTAATGATCACTTCAACTTCGTAATCACGGTAAGCCCCAGAAGAATAGAATTGAAAAAATTCGACAAGCTTATCAGCGTAATAGAATTCTTCGAGCGAGTTAAGACCACCGTCTTCCAACAGACGGCCTTTACCCAAATGCAAATCGCTGATCACTAATTTGATCTTCTTTGCTGGTCTTTTAACGTCGTCCGTGATCGTTGCTGCCATGGTTTTTTCTTATGCTTAATCTACTTTTTTCAGTGGTGGTTTATTTTCTTCTTGTAACTCTAAGTTAGCCATCGCTAAACGTAATGCACGAGTCGTACGTTTGAACGACTCTTGATTTGTGTCAATGACCTTATTTAATTCTACACATTTTTGACGGTAGCTTTCAACTTCGAGCTGAACTTGGTCCATTTTACGGCGAACATCCAGAATTTGTTCGTCTTTAGTCTTAACCAGAGCATTCTTCTCTGCACGGATTAACTCTAGACGATTTTCCAGTTCGCGTTCGCGGACACGGATCTTTTTTAAATCAAATTTCATTCTGGATTCAAGCTCTTCAATTTTCATTTGAGCTTTTACGATCTCAGCATCTTTACGCGTCATCTGACTTTTTAAGATCTGAGTTTCATCTTTGAATGAACGCTCTAATGAATCGCGGTCAGCTTTAAACTCATGTAACTGTGACGTTAATAAATCGGCACGCTCTTTTACGATCTCAGAGGCAGCAATCAATTCTTCGTTTTGTGAACGAAGTTTTTCATTTTCGCGTTCTAAATCTAAAATTTTATCTTGCGCGATACGTAAATTTTCAGCCTGAGCTAAATTAGAATCTGCTGAGCCCCAAGCCGCATAACCGCTTGAAAACGCATTGCCGCGCATTTGTCCGACAGAGACTTTAACTTTATCACCGTAATCTTCAGAAGCCCGTTGCGAAAAACCGGCAACAGCTACAGTTTTTTCACCGTCACCGTTATCTATATCAGCAAAGTTTTTTAATAATTCAGGATTATCACTTTGAATTTCTGTGGCTGCTGTTTTTTCATCAACACCAAGAGCAGAATAGTTACTGCTTGAAGGCACAGGTACTGGCGCTGGATCAGAAGATCCAAATAAACTTGGCTCACCGCTTGGAATATTTGCCGGCGGTTGTGGTATAACTTCGGCTGCAGAAACCACAGGCTCACTTGACGGATTGTCAAATAAACTTGGTTCTTCTTTGACCACGACTGGTTCTGCTGCAGAAGATTCTCCTGGAGAAAGATTAAATTGCGCTAAAGGATCTTTCACATCTTCTGTTACAGCAAACATATCATCAGAACTCACCATACCATCTGGCTGTTCTGAATCATCAACATCAATATTAAACTCTTCAGGAGCAAGTAAACCCGATGAAGAAACATCTTCTAACTGAATAATGTTTTCATCGTCTGATTCGGGTGCAGAAACATTTTTGAAAAGTTCAGGATCTAAACCTAAATCATTTGCAAATGCGTCGTCAGAGGTCGCCTTGTCGACGTCCTTCAAATCTTCCATGAGCGAAGATAAAATATCATCCGCTGTTTGCGCTTGTTCTTTTTTCGGTTTTTGGTCTTTTGCCATAATCGCCCTAACCCACTAAATTACCTAAGTATTTATCGGACTTTAGAGCGGGAAACTGAATGTTTATTGTATCAAAATATTCATTTGTAAAAAAACGCTCGCGAGTGTCTCAAACTGAACCGTTATTTCAGCCGGTATTTCAGGCCCAGCACCGTCATAGGTCTGTATTAAAAAACACCTGCTCCAGTAAAGCGAAGCAGTTTCATCAGCGAGGCCATTAAGATATACGGTAAAACGTCGATGAATAAGTACATTCAAAAAAAACGTTTCCAGACGTTCACATTAAAGGGAGTTATGAAAGTAACTCCCTTTTTTTTTACGGATTAGTTGAATAGCCTTTGGCAAAAATAGTCCATGCCAAATTTTGAAAATTAGATTGTGAAAGTTTTGAAACTTCACCTGAAATCACCAGTGCATTGAAGTATCTGATATATTCTGAACTTTCAACCTCGCGCTTTTGCTCTAGAGCATATCGGTAAAACACCTCATGCAAGATCGCATGCGCTTGATCGGCTTTGCTCATCATGTCCCATAGATCAAGAGAGACAACATAACGTTTATCCTGAGGAGCTAGGGGTTCACGCTGCACAACTAACTGACGAAGCTCTGAGTGATAAGGAATAAATGAAATTCCCGTATCAGGAATCGGCAATAGCTGCATACCTTCTACGAAATTAGCTTCGTTATAAAAATCACGAACGAAAAAAGATAAACGCCCATACATTTCGTGATCGTATTTTTTTACGGCTTCAACCAGTTTAAGTGCATACTCCATAGCTACCTTAGGTGCTGTGGCTGTAGGTTTCATAGACAGCGGCTGCATTTTATAACGAACGTCAGCTTCATAAGTGTCGTAAAAAGCACCTTCGTGCAGATCACGCCCATAACACTCGCCAGAACCGGGTTTTAGGCAAACGATAATATTGCCACCATTGCCAACACGGCCAATAGCCTGTAGTTGAAGGGATACAAGAAGCGGTAAAGTAAAGCTAATCAGTTTTTTAAGCATGCCCTAATAAAGCAAACTTTGATTTTACAATCAACTGTAACTCATAGCTTTTTGTGCTCCATATTTTGCGAGCAACGTGTATTTGCTTTTGACTTCACTCCCACAAGCACTAGGCTTAAGGAATTCATGAAAAATGACATGCTTATTCAAATCATTAAAGATAACTTTCAAAAGCTCTCGAACAAAAACAAGAGATTCAGCAAAAGATCTTACGCGCCAAAAATTGGCTTAAGTTCAGGAGCATTAACAGATTTTTTATCGGGTAAGCGCGGCATTTCACAAAAAAAAGCAAAAGAAGTTTTAGATAAACTGGGCTACAGCGAAGCTGAACAGGTTAATATCTTAAAGTTTAATCCGTTAGTTCATAACAAAGTAACACGTTCGTTCAAAAAGATCGAAAAAGAAGCCTTCGATACATTGCTATCATGGGAACACTTAGCGATTTTATCTTTAACTAAAACAACAGGTTTTAATTCTTCTCCAGAATGGATTGCTAAAAAACTTTCTTTAGAAATTGAAATTATTGAACAAGCTTTAGTTAATTTAGAAACTCACAAATTAATCAAACGCGAAGGCACTCAATTTACGGTCACAGCTGAAGATGTTGAAACTTTTGATCATATCCCTTCAGACGCGATTAAAAAATCGCACCGCCAAGACTTTGAAATTCACAAAAAGAATTTAGAAGACATCTCGGTCGAACTTCGCGATATGTCTTCTATCACTTTAGCCTTCGATGTTAAAAAGATTGATATGGTGAAATCAGCGATCAGACTGTTTCAAGAACAAATCGCCGAAATCGCTGAAACTTCAGATGCGACAGAAGTCTATAAGCTTTCAGTGTACTTAGGCCCTTTAAGCAAGTTGGCCTAATTTTTTATAAAGCCAACGGCTGCTACCTCAAGGAGGCTTTTGGCCTTCCCTTTTCATCTATAAAATTTAAATTTTAAATTTTATACAGTAATCATTTTTACTAAATCAGCGCTTAACGATTGGTAAGATGACTTATCAACCTTAGCTAAGGCTTTTAAGCTGAAATCTTGAATCGTTTGTGACGACATCACAGTACCAGCAAGAGTTGCTTGTTTTAACTCTGTCCAAGTTGGTTTGTGCTCTTGGCCTGAAGGTCTAAGAGACGCTAAATAACCAAAGAAACCACCGGCGAAAGAATCCCCTGCGCCTGTTGGATCAACTACTTTTTCAACTGGTAAAGCCGGGCACTGAAAGAAACCATGCGTTTTAGAATAAACTGTTGAACCGTACTCACCGCGTTTTACAACAACGTACTCAGGTCCTAATGCCGCTACTTTTTTAATAGCTACGATGGCGTTATCTTCTTGAGTTAACATTTTTGCTTCGCCTTCGTTTACGAAAACGATATCGACTTTCTTCATCACTTCGATTAGGTCAGCTTGTTTGGAATCAATCCAGAAGTTCATTGAATCCATACCTACGAAAAGTGGTTTTTGGATTTGTGATAAGACTTTTAATTGTAACACCGGATCGATATTCGCTAAGAACACAAAACGAGTGTCTTTGTATTGCGCTGGTAATTCAGGATTGAAATCAGCAAATACGTTTAACTCAGTTTTTAAAGTCACTGCTTCATTTAAGTTGTGTTCGTAAGTACCTTCCCAGTGGAAAGTTTTGCCGGCCACAACTTGCATACCATCTAAATCAACGCCACGTTGTTTTAAAATTTCACGGTCAGCATCTGAGTAATCAGAACCCACAACACCAACAACGCGCACTTTTGAAAATAAGCTTGAAGATACTGAAAAATAATTTGCAGATCCGCCTAATGAACGCTCGGCTTTTCCTGATGGGGTTTTTACTGAATCGTACGCTAAACTACCCACGACTAAAACTTCTGACATTTGTTCCTCCGATTTTTGAGTTTGAGATGTCCATAGTTTCAGGACGTTCAACATTTTTAGTAGTTAATTGACCGCACGCCGCGAAGATATCGCGACCCATTGTACGGCGTAATAGAACCTGTGCTCCTAATTTCATCGTCTCTTGGTGGAAAGCCTGAACCGCTTCATCACTTGGACGCTCGAAACCAGAACCTGGATGTTCGTTAAATGGAATAATATTAATTTTGCATGGAACGTCTCTAAGTAGTTTTACTAATTGGCGCGCATGATCGATTTGATCAGTCACACCTTTAAGTAAAACGTATTCCATAGTGATTTTTTCGCCCGTTGCACGGTAGTAACGACGGCATTCGTCTAATAAATCTTTTAACGGATATTTTTTATTGATCGGCATCACAAGCGAACGAACTTCATCGCTGTAACCATTTAAGCTGACCGCTAAACGAACTTTCGCTTCAGCCACTTTATACATTTCTGGAATTAAACCAGAAGTTGAAACCGTGATTTTCTTTTTAGATAAGTTCACGCCCCATGGAGAGTGGATCACTTCGATCGCTTTAAACACATTATCAGAGTTATCTAACGGCTCGCCCATACCCATGAATACGATGTTTGATAATTTACGGCCTTTACCTTCTTTATCTAAAGAATCTTGCACCACCATAAACTGACCAACGATTTCGTCAGCCGTTAAACGGCGTTTTAATTTTTGTTTTCCGGTAAAGCAGAATTGGCAGGCCATATTACAGCCGATTTCAGAAGACACACATAAGGTTAAACGGTCATCAGAAGGAATCACAACCGCTTCGATAGAATTACCATCGCGCACGTCGAAAAGAAATTTTTGTGTGCCATCAACAGAGATTAAGTGTTTTAGAACCGGAGGTAATTTAAAAGTAATTAAGTTTTTTAATTCAGAACGTAAATCTTTAGAAAGATTTAACATTTGATCGAAGTCAGTCACGCGTTGTTCGTAAACCCATTTGAAAATTTGTTGGGCGCGGAATTTCTCTTTGCCGTATTTTTTTAAAAATGCTTCTAGATCTGGAAGTGTGAAGCTGTAGAAATTAACTACTTCGGTTTGCACTGCAGTAGATTGATCTGCGGGCGCAGCATTAGAGCTTTGCGTCTGTTCAGATAGCGTCATAGGCCGTCCTTTTTTGTGACTTATTACAGTCGATTAAATTTAGAAAGGTCTTTGTAACCTAAAATTCCCCCTTTTGTCCATGGGAGTTTCCCTCTTGTTCCAATTTTTTTGGAACACTTTGTTCCAAAATAGCGTGACTTTACCCCCTACCCCCGATAATTCTGTTTTTACAGCAGAGACGTAAAGTTTTTGCCAAACACCACAAGGGGGATTTATGAAAAATTTATTCATCGGTTTAGTGATCGGATTGAGTTCAGTGACTGCATTAGCCCAAATCGGAAATGTGGCAGTTGGTGGAAGCGGATGTCCACAAGGAGAAGTTTACTTCTCTTCGATCGAAGACAAAATGTTAATCGAGTACACAAAAATGTACGCGGATAACCAAGACGGTAAAACCATCAGCCGTGTAGCTTGTAATTTAAGATTACCAGTGACAGTTCCAGCAGGAATGCGTTTAGTGGCTTCATTACAGTCTGACGCTTCAGTTAATGTTTGGGCCAACAATAAAGTGATCTTAAACCAAGAATTGTTCGTGGTGGGATCAAGCGAAATTCCGCATGAAGAACAGCTGCAAAACCATGGTGGCGAAGTGATTCTATTTTCACAAACTTCTACGGCTTGCGGCTCCGAAAAAGAGGTCGTTTTGGCCTATAACCTAAACGCAACGCTTATGAATATCTCAAAACACGTAGATTCTTCAGCTTATGTTACAAAATCGATCTTAGACGTTAAATTTGAGAGCTGTTTTGACTCCGAAATTCCAGGCGAAGACTCGGTCGGAGATTTGCAAGATCAAACTGTGGTAGAAGTTACAGAAAACTAAAACTACTTAAGAAAGGGGCAAAGAATGAACGAACAACTAGCCATTCAAGCTAAAATCCGTTCGCACTTTGCCCAGCTTCAGCGCAAAAACCCCGCTTTCTCATTACGTGCTTTTGCCTTAAAACTTGATATCAGCCCCAGCGCTTTAAGCGAGATCATGGCTGGTAAACGTAAAGTTTCAAAAAAGATGGCGGTCAAACTTTTAGACCGCATGTACTTAGATCCCAAAGAGTCTGAAGAAATTAAACTTCTTTTCGATAGCCGCCCTAGCAGCCACACTGTTGAAGGCGATGGCAAAAGTGTCTTACAAAAGTACAAAAAAAATATTAACTTTCTAAAATTAAGTTCTGATCAATTTAATGTGATCAGCGAATGGCAACATTTCGCCTTATTGTCGTTAATGGAAACTACTGACTTTCAGTCGGATGTAGAATGGATGGCTAAACGCCTTTCACTTTCAGTTCCTGAGCTGCAAAAAACTTTACAGCGTTTACTTGATTTAAACTTAATAACGAAAAAATATAACCGCTACACGCCAACAAACGAATCTTTAACAACATCAGATGATGTGGCAAACCAAGCCGTTAGAAAATCTCACTACGAAGACTTAAAAGTGGCTGAAAAAGTTTTAGACCACTGCCCGGTTGAATTACGTGATTTTACCGCGGTAACAGTCGCCGTTGATAAAACAAAAATATCTGAAGCCAAACAAATGATCCGTGAATTCCAAGATCGTTTAACGCAGTTTTTAGAAGATGGCGATAAATCCGAAGTTTATAAATTAACTTTTTATATGTACCCCCTTTCACACTCTGAACCACCAAGTCATGCCGCAGGCATGCAAAAGAAGGATAAGAATGAAAACTAAACCCCTAATCATGCTCGTGATCGGCTTTTTAATCAGCGTGGGTCTTGCATCAAACGCGCAGGCTTTTAATATTTTAAAAGCTTTAGAAGTTCAGCTTCCAGAGATCGTTCAAGTTGGCGACAAAGCTTATGTTATCCCGGCCAGTGTGAAGTTAGTGAAACTTGCTGATGGCCGCTTTACGACTGAGACTAAGATTTTAGGTCATAAAGTAGGTAACGGTGGCGACTATATTCGTTCGACGTTTATTCAGATGGGTCAAAACGTTGTTGAATTCTTAGCAACGACCCAAGAAGGCCAACAGGTTCTCACTCAGCACGGTTTAGTTAGTGAAGATTTAAAATCCACTCTTACAACTGAGCGTATCGTTGTGACTAACGATATCTTAATGGATAACACAGGCTCTATCGTTGATGCGATTGGTGTTCCAGGACTAGTGATTTTAAATAGCGCCAGCTGGTTAGATCATTTCGAAAAAGAAAGAAACGTGTACTACATCGTGTTTCACGAAATGTTACGTAGCTTAGCGGTTAACGATGACGACTATGTAATTTCAAAAGATCTAATTAATTTTCCGAGCCAATTTAAAATGTCGACTAGGCTTTTACCGCTAATTCCGATGTTAGAATCAGATTCAATCACTGAGCTTGTGACTCTAGATAACGTGACTGTGCAAGGTTCAGGCTGCTCTGCCAAAGAACCAGCTTACACTGAATTAGACCTAACTAAAAACGTGATCGACATCACACTTAAAAGCTTTGTTGTTTCAAACTCTGAAACGCGCAAAGTCGATTACAAAGCGTGTAACTTAGCCGTACCTTTAAAATTACCAGCTGGTAAACGTTTAACGATTTCATTAATCGATGTGACTGGTGAAGTTCGCCCCCAATCAGCAGATTTACAATCAACAAGCACATTACGCTTTGAAGGTTTCTTAGCAGGTCAAAAAGGCAAAGTGCACACAAAAACTGTAGCTCTAGGTTCTGAAGCGCGTACGGTTTTATTTAGAAAAACAGATGTGATCACAACAGGGTGCGGAACATCTGAAATCTTACGCCTAAACGTGAACAACGCTTTAGCTTCAAAAGGCAGCGCTGCTGGTCTTGAACAAAACCAATCACAAATCAAAAAGATTTCAGTTTATTTAAATTTAGAAGATTGTAACTAGGACTATACCAATAGTTCTTGGTTCTAGAAATGCAAAAAGCGAAGTGGGTTTTGGCCACTTCGCTTTTATTGTTTTTCGTCTCCGACCTGACTGGGAAGGAGTCCGAATGAACCGAATATCGGAAACTGTAATACCTAACAAGTACTTACAGTTTCGGAATTTTCGTAAAAAGCTTAAGTATTACTTACGGCTAGTTTTATTACTCTTAGAGATAATAAGACGTATAGTCGATTTGTTACCTTAGTTTTCAGAAGGATTACTTTTTTAGTTCTCCTAATGTACTTTAACAAGTTAGGTCATGAACTTAAAATAACGTAAAGCTGTGACTGCAGCGTTACGAAGCCTGCGGCCAAAACCTACCTTATCTACTTAAGCTTGAATTGTTGCTGTCAGTTCTGAAAGTTCACACGGCACACAGCCGATTTTTCCAACCACGATACCAGCTGCATAATTTGCTAATACGCACGCTTGCGCCAATGGTAAGCCCGAAGCCACACCTAAAGCTAAAGCCGCGATAACTGTGTCGCCTGCTCCTGTTACGTCGAAAACTTTTTTTGCAAACGTTGGAACTTGCACCACGTCTGAATCACTTGAGAAAATCGACATACCTTCTTTACCTTGCGTTAATACCACATCACGAGCGCCCGTCATTTTTTGAAGAGCACGGCCCACAGTATAAACACGTTCATTGAAGTTTTCGATATCTTCTTCGTGAATTTTCGTCAGAGCTAAAGCTTCATTGTAATTTGGTTTGATTAAATCAACGCCTTTGTAGAATTCAGCAAACTTAGTTTGGTGTGGATCTACCATTAAGTATTTTCCAGATTTTTTCGCAAGCGCCACGATCTTTTCAACCAGCGCTACAGAAAAGATACCTTTCGCGTAGTCTTCTAAAACCACAACATCCACTGTGGGTAATAAATCTTGCACACGCTGTAAAATCTTAGCTTCAGTTTCTGCTGGTAAGTTTCTACGAACTTCGTAATCGACGCGCACTAAGTGATGGTGGCCTGTCATTACACGTGTTTTACGTGTTGTTGGGCGCTTTTCATCTACGATTAAATGTTCTGTCGGAACTTTGGATTTACCTAAAAGCTCTTTTAAAATTTCAGCGCCCGTATCAGCACCGACCACAGAAACTAGGTTTACTTTACCAGAAAGGCTGACTACGTTTTGCGCCACATTGGCCGCTAAACCTAAACGTTTATCTTCGCCATCGACTTCTAAAACGGGAACCGGCGCTTCCGGGCTAATACGCTTAACAGCACCTAAAACATATTCATCTACGCCAACGTCGCCGATTAAGAGAATCTTCTTGCTCGAAAAAGCAGAAATTTTTTCAAGAATGTTTTTTTTGACCGTCGAATCTACGTTGAAATGAATAATCGAATTTGACATTTGTTAAGTCCCGTAGCCAATATGGCCTATCTTTTATGCGTAATGGCTCTAGAAAACCACAATTTCAACAAAACCTCAATCTGATTTACCAGGCTAACTATATTACGCCCAATGAGAAAAAAGAGATCATTCGCTATCTTGAAAGCCTTCACCCCATCTGGGAAATGCGCTTTTCAGCCAGCAACCCTCCGCCTGAAGGAGAGGCTAACCGCCCTCTACTGCGCCCGGTTTACTGGTTAGGTAACTGGCAGTTTGCTTGTTTAGATTATTATCATCCACCGAAAGGGATTCAAAACCGCTGCGTTGAAGCGGAAAGTTATCCGCCGGTTTTAGAAAAGATCGTTAAAAAAATCGAACAGATAGTGCATGAAAAATTCAGCGAAAAAGATATTCCGCGTGGCTGGCATTTAAATACCTGTTTAATCAATTACTACGGCAATAAAATTTTGCCCGACGGTAAAAAACTAGATACTGCCCGCGTCGGCGAACACAAAGACTTCGAACCAGGCCCTGTGGCTTCAATTTCATTTGGTGAAAAAGCGTTATTTCAATTTATCAAAAGCGAAAGTAAAGCGCACAAATCAGATGTGATCTTACAGCAATGGTTAGAAGATTCGAGCTTACAAATTTTTGGTGGCGACAAATTTAAAAAACAACTTTTTCACCGCGTCCAACGTGTCGAAGAAAAAGGAATTTTATTTTCTGATATGAAAACGACGAACTTTGAAACCCGTCGTATTAATTTCACTTTTAGATTTGTTCCAAATGACCATATTAAATCATTTAGCGAACTTCCCGAGAATCTCCAACAAGACATTAAAGGCTATGTCGCTGAACTTGGTGAAAAATCAACTTTCTGGAAAAACCAATTAGTATAATTTATAGATCTTTCCACTGTCGGTTGAGAAATACAAAGCGCCGTCAGGACCTTGTTTGACCTGGCGAAAACGTTCTTTTAAATCCGTGAAAAGCTCTTCTTCTTTAACGACTTTCATCGTTTTATCAAACACCACACGATGCACATGTTCACCGCTTAACGTGGCTAAAAATAAATTGTCTTTAAATTTCTTAAGTCGATCACCGGTATAAAAAATCATTCCTGAAGGCGAAATAGACGGAACCCATTTAACTAACGGCTGCTCCAGTCCTGGTTTTGATTTTTCACCAATAGATGGACCATAGTATTCACGCCCGTATGTAATAATCGGCCAACCATAGTTTAAACCTTTTTTAATCACGTTAACTTCATCACCACCACGTGGGCCCATTTCCGCATTGTACAGCTGCCCTTGGCCATCGAAACCTAAACCCTGGGTATTACGATGCCCCATTGACCAGATCTCAGCTTTTCCGTCTAGGGTTAAACGCACGATCTTTCCGTGGTGCAGATCTTTAACTTGCGCTTTATCGCGTTTATTACGCTCACCAATGCTCATGAATAGATAATCACTGTTATCGGCCACAATGCGTGAACCAAAGTGAATATCGGTTTTTTCAACCGCATTAGATCTAAAAATCACCGCACCGTTTTGTAACTTTTTCTTGTCTTTTGCAAGTTCAGCACGAAATAAACTAGTCGTCGCCCCACCATCTACTTTTTCTGAAAATGTTAAATAAATATTTTTCGTTTTCGGATGCACAAGCACATCTAACAATCCACCTTGTCCTTCGGCCACAACCGAAGGGCTACCTACCACTTCGCGAACCGATTTATTTTTTACATCGCAAATTGAAAGTTTTCCGCCTCGCTCAGTAAAAATAATTTCGTCGGCTGAAGCTGATAAAAAATCTAATCCCCACACCACATCTTTGACGGCACACAAAGTTTCTAGTGTGAACTTTTCACCCTCAACAGTGTAGCTTTTGGTTTGCGCAAAAACTGATTCAAGACAGAGTAAAATTATAAGAAAAAATGTTTTCATAGCCTTAGCAAACTAAATATTTTTAACCAGGTAAAGCCGTGATGCGTACCTGAACTAACTTTACAGAGTGTCTAAAGATTTACGACAGTTGTCTCAGAACAAAACACCCATTTCTAATACATTCTCATAGGGGCGGCACGGTTCTCGCTTTACAAGAACCTATGATGAAAACAAAATTATTCGCCTTTATTTTAGCTTCGGTTTCTATCAACGCTTTGGCTTGGCAAGTAGTCCAAAACAACAACCAAAACTGGTTATCCTCTATCGAAGCAGCCCCTTCCGTGTATGCTGAAATGAATAAGTACTTTTTAAAGCAAGACCCCTCAAACGACGCCAGAGCCTATGTCGAAAATTTTGTTGAAACTATCCACGCTAACATGGCGCAAGAAACTTACGAATTTATGAATCAAAAACTAGCACAGCCAGGCTGTGTACCTTCAACACAAGTCAGCTTTCCTGAACAGTTAACTTCAAAGTATAACTTCAACAGTAAACATGAATTTGAAAGTAATTTTTTAAAAGTAGAATCTTACACTTGCCTTGGAAAATTAGATTTAGACCGCGTTTTTGAAACTTTAATGTCTGAAGCTTTTCAAAGGAAAGCGATCAATGGTTTAAAAGCCATTCGGTTAAATCAAAACACCAACCAAGCCTGCGTTGAAACAAAAATTTTCGGTTTAGGGACTTCACGCTACTGCCTAACAAAACATGTGCAAAAAACTCAGAATCAATATGTCATTCAGTCTTTTAACGAAACTAACGTTAATAACCCAAGTGCCCCGGTTTATTTTAAAGAAACGATCAACGTAATCACCCGCTTAGCTTCAGGCGAAATCAGTCTTTACAACTTAATGTACGCACGTAGTGTTGATTTATCATTTCGTGGCATGGTGAAAAGCAAAGTCGAAGACCAGCAAGAAGACGTGCGCACTTATCTTATCGAAGGCGCTCAGTAATATAATTATTTAATATCAAAACCGCGGCGAACCAGTTCCACTAAGAACGGCCATTGGTATTCCGCCGCAAGAGCGCAGTGTAACCCCTTAAGATCAGTGAAAGTGACTTTATTAAAGACACCAGGCTGTTTGTGTTCACGAATAAGTTCGCTATTTAACTTGTTCATCACCAGCGGATCATCCGGCGTTAAATAAATATGAATCGGCGTTTCTTCATTCTTATACAAATTCCAAAATGCATTTAACTCATACAACGTTTTACTTTTATTAACGTGATCAATAAACTCTTGCGGTAATTTTAAATCTGGAAATTGTTTGAAGTTCTCTAAGTTAAAAATAGGTTTTCCGCGTTTTAGATTTAATTCACCTAAGGCTTGCGGCATAAAGCGTGGAGTTAAGTCAAACAGCGTTAGATACCATGGAATATCTTCTAATTTTTTATCACGCATACGAATCGCTAATAATCTTCGGCGATTCCACATATCTGCAAACGCTGAAAATAAACCGGGCTTCGTATGTTCTTTATAAGTTTCTTCAAAGTTCACCAGTGGGCAAAATAATTCGATGGCTTTAAGATCGGCTTTTTTCTTTTTACCTTTTATCAATGAGTGTTCATCTAAGTAGTTTGCGATAAACACACCAGGCCCTGAAAGACTGATTCCCATTAAATAGATATCAGAAATATCTTTCGCCCATTCAAGTTGGTGATGCGTGATTAAATTTAAAATATAAAATGTGTGCAGACCTTCTTCGATACCACCAATGGTGTAATCGGTGTTCACAGTCAGGTTTCCGTGACTGGTTAAACTTTCAATCACTAATAAATGATAACCCAGATCTTGATACGCGATACGTGCTAAAAATCTTTCCGCTAAAAATTCATCGATGTTGCCGTGAATCCCCATGCGCACAATGATCAAAGGCTTTTTCTGAATTTTTCCTTTTTCAATTTGTAAGCCTAAAAGCCCACGGATCTTTAATCCGGGCTGTGGTTCGAACTGAACTCGTTGAAATTTAGTTTGATCGGTGACGTCAAAATCGACATAGAGTTTGCTTAAAAAACTCTCCCAATACGAAAGATTGTAATGAGCTTCACACTGTGCAGGCACTAACTCTGGTGATGAAAAACTAAGCTTACACTGCTCAGATACGTCTAAAGACGGTTGCCACCCCTTTGTCGCCATCATGCGAGTGTAAAGCCACTCAGGATAAACTGATAATTTCGGCGAATTATTAATCACCGAATATCCAGCGAATGCTGGACCAACAGCTAATACTATAGCCAAAACAGTTAGACGCATGAGAGTCACATATAGAGTTTTAGCTCGACAGTTCATAGTTGTTTTTCTACAATACTTTCATTTTAAAGTCTACAAAGACAAATGTTACAGGAGACATAGCTCATGGCAGCTCAAGACAATTTAAATCCGCACGCAAATGCGCACTTACAAGGTCCATTATTTCAAAATGCCCTTACAACAATTAACGAAGCAGCAAAATTAATTAACTGCGATCCAAATATTTTGGAACGTTTACAGCAACCTCGTCGTTGCGTAACTGTTTCTGTTCCAGTTCGTATGGATGATGGTTCAGTAAAATGTTTCACTGGTTACCGCGTTCAGTACAACTCTACACTTGGCCCCTACAAAGGCGGTATCCGTTACCACCAAAACGTAGACTTAGCTGAAGTAGTAGGTTTAGCAGCGTTAATGACTTTCAAAAACTCTGTATTAGGTATTCCTCTTGGCGGAGCTAAAGGTGGTATCTGTGTTGATCCCACAAGATTATCACGCACAGAAAAACAAAACTTAACTCGTCGTTATACTTCTGAAATCGCTCCATTCGTAGGCCCTACTAAAGATATTCCAGCTCCAGATGTTGGAACTGATCCACAAACTATGGCTTGGTTCATGGACACTTACTCTCAAGAACAAGGTGGCTATGCACAGCCTGGCGTTGTAACTGGTAAACCTGTTGAGATCGGTGGATCTTTAGGCCGTAACCACGCAACTGGTTTAGGTGTGATCTACACTTGTGAACGTGCAATGGAATTAAAAGGCAAATCTATGCAAGGCGCTAAAATCGTTGTCCAAGGTTTTGGTAACGTAGGTTCTTTCGCTGCTAAATTTGCTGCTGAACGTGGTTCTCGTATCATCGCGGTTTCTGATGTTTCTGGTGGTTACTTCAACGGTGACGGCTTAAACATTCCTGAAATGATCGCTTATGTAAAAGAAAATAAATCTTTAAAAGGTTACACCAAAGCTCAACCAATTTCGAATGCAGAATTATTAGAACTTGAGTGCGACGCTTTATTACCATGCGCTTTAGAAGGTCAAATCGACGTTCACAACGCAGAAAAAATCAAAGCTAAAATGATCGTAGAAGGCGCTAACGGACCTGTATCTGCAGCAGCTACAAAAATTTTAGATAAACGTGGCATTTACATCGTTCCAGACGTTATTGCTAACGGTGGTGGCGTAATCGTTTCTTACTTTGAATGGGTACAAGATATCATGTCATTCTTCTGGGATGAGCACGATGTTGATGCGAAACTTAAAGGCGTAATCCTTAAAGCTTTCGACAACGTTCACAAATTTAAAGAAGAGAAAAATGTTGATATGCGTTCGGCAGCTTTAGCTGTTTCAATTCAACGTTTAGAAAAAGCGATGTTACTTCGCGGTTTATACCCACGCTAAGTCACATGAGCTTACGCAAACCTTGGCTTTTTCTACCGTCAAAGTTAGCGCATGATCTAAGCCCCTACGGTTTAGAATTATATTCACTTCTAAAGGGTTCAGATACCACTCCGGTATGGAACCCTTTTTCTTTTAAAAATCTGATTTTCAAAAATAGACTTGGTATCGCTGGTGGCGTTGATAAAAACGCTGACCATCTTGAAGCTTGGCGCCGTGTAGGCTGCGGTTTTATTGAAGTCGGCACTGTTACACCACAACCACAAAGCCCTAATCCTGGCGTGATCATGAATCGCGATGTTCAGGCTCAGGCTGTGTGGAATAAGATGGGTTTTCCGTCTGAAGGTGCGAAAGAGGTTTATTACAATATCAAAAAATTTAAATCACACGCTTCAACGCCGGTGTTTGTAAATATCGGCAAAAACCGCGTGACTGAAAATGCAGATGCTTACAAAGACTATTCAGAATTAATTTCTCACTTTGCTGATATCGCTGATGCCTTTGTAGTTAATATCTCAAGCCCAAATACTAAAGGCTTACGTGATTTAGCATCACGTGAAAACTTCACGGCGTTCATTGCTCCCATTCGTAAACACTACGATGATTTAAAGCTCACTCAGCCTTTATTTTTAAAATTAAGCCCTGATTTAGACCAAGAGGGCCAAGAGAATGTTCTTAAAGGCTCGATGGATCACGGTTTTGATGGCTTTATTCTGACCAATACAACTTTAGATCGTACCCATACGCCCCATTTTCCTACAGAAGGTGGCGTTTCGGGCAAACCGCTTAAAGAAAAATCAATTCAAGCTTTAAACAGCGCTAAAAACATTATTCTTAAACAAAATGAGAAAAAATGTCTAATTTCTGTCGGAGGAGTGATGACAGCAGACGATGTTTTTGAAAGAATAAACCTCGGGGCAGACTTGGTTCAGGTTTATTCAACCTTAGTCTTTGAAGGCCCTGGTTTTTTTAGAAAGGTTTCAAAGCTTGCCACACTCCGCCAACAGGACTCCGCAAAATAAGTCAGATGCTAAATCTGACCACTCAGCTGCATCAAACGGCAAGAAACACACACGCTCTAAAAAGAACTGGATTCCTGTCGTTGCAGGCATTCTGAAAAAAGGGAATACGATTCTTGTTGGTCAACGTCCTGAGACTCATACCTTAGGTGGCCTTTGGGAATTTCCCGGCGGCAAAATCGAAATGGGCGAATCACCAGAATACGCTTTACAGCGTGAATTGCGTGAAGAACTCGGTATTGAAGCCGAAATCGGTGATTTAAAAATTGCCTGCACACACTCTTACGGTGATGTCGGAATCTTAATTTTATTCTATGAAGTTTTGTTCTGGAAAGGTGAACCTAAAGCTCAACACCATACAGGTTTAGATTGGGTTGAACCCGCAACATTACCTACGCGTAATATTCCAGAAGCGAACCGTAAAAACTTACCTCGAATTTATAAGGCGTTTAACTTATGAAAATCTTGATCGTTTGTCCTAAAGTAAACGATCAAGTGCAGTTTCTAGCCAGCGAGCTAGAAAAAATGAGTCTTCATATCGAGATCACTGAAAATGTTCACCCGATTCGTCTGCTATTAAATAAGTATGATCTGATTCACTTTATTCATAACGATGATAAAATTAATTTAAAAACCGTGTTATCGGCCTGGTCAGCCAAAGCTTTAGGTACAGCCACAATGCTGACAACTTACAGCCGTTTAGAACCAGGCTTACTGCAGGAATTTGAATTTAACTTTTTTGATTCGATTACTTTGCCGTATATTTCTGAATTAAAAAAAATGCGTTTTTACCGTGGGCCGAAATTGATTTTACCATCTTTTCCGCCAAGTGGTTTAAGCGCGAAAAAAGAATTTTCGTTTGCACAAAAGCATTTTGTTTTTCCGGTGGTTAAAAGTTTTGATGATTTATTAAAAATAAATTTTCAGGCTTTAACGGTTTTAAATGAGCAAGACGGATTATTCGTTGATGCCCATATGTTGCGTTCAAAAAAAGAAGCGGGACAAAGTTCAGCCTTACGCAAAATGTGGACAGCGTTTGTAAAAAAACATCCGCAATTTAAAAACTTTAAATTATTCACTGAACATACAACGTTAAACGACGTCTTAGATGAAAACTCATCGTACACGTTTATTCACCATTTAGATTTAACCAGCGAACAAGTGGCCTTCTGGATGGGAACAGCTTTAACGTACAATAACTTTTTAATTCTTCACGAAGACCAAGGCTCAGGCCTTTCGAACTTCTGGAAAACAGAAAAGAATTGTTATATTTATTCTCCGCGCTTACCGGCAAGTACTCAACTGCATGCGATTAATAGCTTTTTAGAAAACGCCCAGGGTCCAGCTAAACTGCACTTCGATTTTAGAAGCTCTCTTGATGTTAAACTTAACGAGCTAGCTAGACTTTACACTAAAATCGTTTCGCAAAGAGCTTCCTTAATACAGCCTGATTCCGCTAAGCTATAAGTATGTCGACATCGAAAGAAAAACTAAGAATTTGCCTCGTCGGACAAAAAATCCAGGTGCAATCGCGCTCTTCGGATACCGGTCTTTTGTGGCCCTTAGCGCGTGGACTTTCTAAAAAAGGTCATGAAGTAACAATTCTTTCTTCGACAACACCCCTTAAAAAATCAGAAATCTATCGTGATGGTGTGCGTGCGTTTTATTTATTTGAAGGCCAATCGCATTACAAAACACAACGTTTTGTCGATGCGGTTCATAAGAAGTTTATTTCGCTTCATATGGAAAAACCTTTCGATATCGTTCACTGTTTAGATGATGGTGGATACAAAATCGGCCGTCATAAAAAGAACTTTGAAACTTGTGTAGCTTACGACGTACAGGCCACGACAATGGCTGATCTTTTTTCGACTTTAGCTGAAAACGACGGAACCCTTCAGTCGCAGTTTAAAACTTCGATTAAATTAGGTTACCGTTTTATTCACAATTACTTCGCTAAAGATAGAACTTTACTTGATACCGCTGATGGCCTGTTTGTGACAACGCCGCAGCAGCGTACAATCTTAGAGAGATATTTTTTATATCCTGACTATCACACTTACACAGTTCCGTACGGAATTAACTTAGGTGACTTAGCCCCGCGTGAAGAGTCTGCGAATTTTAAATTAAAAATGCAGATTCCTGAAGACTCGCAAATTATTTTAGCTGTTTCTGATTTTTCAAATGCCTCTGAACTTCGTCCACTTCTTAAAGCGTTTGAAAAAATCATTATGAAAAATTCAAACATCTATCTTTTCTTAGTGGGTGATGGCCCCAGATGGAAAGATGTTGAATATGACATGCTTAAGCTTGTGCTTGGAAGTCGTGTGATCATGACTGGCTCTATGACTGCTGAAGATCTGTTAGACAGCATTGCCGCTTCAAGTATTTACGTGGATTTAAGTTCAAGATCTACAGGCTTAGAGCCAAGCTTAATCGAAGCCATGGCGCAAAAGAAAATCGTGATTGGTTCAGAGCTTTCGCCAATTGCTGAAATTATCGAAGATGGCCTAGATGGCTACCTGGTCCGCCCTGCCGATGATCTAAGTATTGCTCATTTATTAGAAAAAATATTGCACTCACAAGATGCATTTGCGCTTATTGGAGAGGCAGCCCGCGACAAAGTTCTTAAGTTTTTCAACCGTGAAAAGATGATTGAGGCTTTATTGGCTGCTTATTACGAAATTATCGCAAAATCCCCGTATTTTAAGCACCGCAAAAAGATAACTGGCCCCCTTCAAAGTCTGTTTGCAAAAGAGAAATAACACGACATAATAGATCAGTATTTTCGATAACTTAGAGGCTATATGACTAAAGCTGACCTGATCAATCTTGTTTCCGATAAAGCCGGCATCACTCGCGTAAAAGCTGAGGCCGTGGTGAATACTATTTTTGATACTATGGTTGAAGCTTTAATGAAAGACGACCGTATCGAAATCCGTGGTTTTGGTTCATTTGTAAATCGTGAATACGATTCGTACAAAGGCAGAAATCCAAGAACAGGCGAAGTGATTTCTGTCGATGAAAAGAAATTACCATTCTTCAAAGTCGGCAAAGAATTAAAAGAATCCCTTAACAAATAAATTTGTTAAGCTTGTTTTGATTTGCTTCCAGCAAACCCTATTCTAAAGGGCCGTCCTCTCGGACGTCCTTACTGCTAAAATCGAAAAATCAAAAAGAAAAAAGCGAGGATAAATCCCCGCTCTTTTTAGTTTAATCATTCCTTATTAAAATTTTAAATAAAGATTAACCGATCAATTTAAGCGCCATCATCGGGTTTTGATTAGCTTGAGATAATACCGAAGTAGTACCTTGTAGTAACACTTGGTTACGAGCTAATTCAGAAGTTGTTGCAGCGATATCAGCATCACGTAAACGTGAATTTGCTGCACTCATCGACTCAACCATTGTACCGATAACGTCAGTTGTTGAAGTTAAACGATTTTGTAAAGCACCTAAGTTAGCGCGTGAACCGTTGACTTGTAACTGAGCTGTATCTAAAGCCGATAAACCGTCACGAGCACCTTGT
>JAMPXC010000086.1 GCA_023701385.1 Pseudobdellovibrio sp. | reverse complement strand
TTTTCCAGCTTTTCATGCTTTTTATTATGCAATAATTCTAGAAGAGATTTAAGGGCTTTATTGCCAAAAATCCAAAAATGATTTAGCACCTAGACCATGGGTCTAGATCAGTTTTTACTTAAAGCTAAAGAATTAGGGTTTTCGGCTACGGTTGAGCCGTGGATTGAGGCTAAAAAAGTCAAAGCGTCTGATCTGGTGTTTTTATCCCCCCTTAAATCTGACCTTCAGTGGCAATTGTTATTTAAAGCTGTTGGTCAATTAATTGAAGCTCGTACTTCTTACACCGATTCATTAAAAAACTTAGAGTTAATCAGTGATCTTATTTTAATGGGTCACGAAGAAACTTTATTTGAACAATCACATGACTTTAGCAAATGGTCGACACACTTACGTGCCTTACGTTACCCAGCCACAACAAAACGTGATGATGAATTAAAAGAGCGTTTAGAAAAACTTCCGTGGCCGTATGGTTCAAAAACTAAATTTGAACGTCGCGGTGATCGTGCTGGTATTGAACTTAAAATGTTTATCACTTCAGAAGCTGATTTGATTAAAGCGATTTCTTCTTTAGAACGCGTGAAGGAGCAAATCAGTGGCAAATAGTACGCTTCCGGTATTTAAAAAGATCTACATCGACCAATGCTCAGAAAATTCTGAAGTGGCAGCGCGTGTGCGTTCACTTTACCCGGCTGAAATTATTGAAGTGGTTGACGCTGGATTTTTAAATTCTCAACGAGGGCCTATGACCGCTGAAGAATTTAACTTATCAAAGCAGACATTGCTTCTGACAGAATTTAAAGGTCAGTTCTTTAAACGCTGCCCTGGTGCAACTCAGAAGAAAACTTTAACGTGCTGTAATTATCACGTTTTAAATTTAGGTAGCCAGTGCAATATGAATTGCAGCTACTGCTATTTACAAAGTTATTTAAATACGAAGATGTCTTTAATTTACACGAACATCGATCAAGCTTTAGAAGAATTAAAAGCGATGATCGCTGAATTTCCAAATCACCCGTTTCGTGTAGGGACTGGCGAAATTATTGATTCACTCTCTTTAGATGAAATCACTTTGTATTCGCGTAAGCTGATCGAGTTTTTCAAACAATACCCGAAATGGGTTTTAGAATTTAAAACTAAGTCAGCCAAAGTTGATCAGTTCTTAGATTTAAAAGGCGCTGATAATATCGTTGTGAGCTGGTCGATTAATCCGCCGTATGTGATTGATCGCGAAGAACATGGCACAGCTCGCTTTCATGAGCGTATTGCTGCAGCTAAAAAATGCCGTGATCAAGGTTACAAATTAGCTTTTCATATTGATCCGATGATTTATCATCCTGAGTGGAAAGAAAATTACGGCTTTTTAGTTGATGAAATCACGCGTGAATTTACACCAGAAGAAGTTCAGATTATTTCAATCGGCACTTTACGTTACCAACCTGAGCAGCGCCATATGATGCGCGATCGTTTCGGAGTAAATTCTTTAGTTGTGGGCGCTGAGATGTTCCCGTCTGAAGGAAACAAACTGCGCTACGATGCAACTTTACGTGGTGAAATGTTATCATTTGTCTTTAAACGTTTAAAATCTAAAAACGAAAAATGGAATGCGTTTTTCTGTATGGAAACACCAGAAACCTGGATCAGTGCTTTAGAAAAAGTACCGATGCAAATTCCTGAACTAAAAGACATGTTTAAACCGTTACCTACGGTACCAAACTCTTAATTAGCATTCCTTTTTTATTTACTTAAATCACACATTGATTCTAATGATTCGTTACGCGTTGGTTTCA
The DNA here is from genome assembly GCA_023701385.1 of Pseudobdellovibrio sp. Classification (GTDB taxonomy): domain Bacteria; phylum Bdellovibrionota; class Bdellovibrionia; order Bdellovibrionales; family Bdellovibrionaceae; genus Pseudobdellovibrio. Next base: position 4,908 of record JAMPXC010000086.1, on the reverse strand, counting down.
TGATATTTTCTTTAGAGTAATTATCACTCCAGATTTTAACCGCTTCTGGCGCGATTTTTTCCGGCGTATTTAGATAAGCTTGGCGCATGTCTTTTGATTGAATACCGCGGCTTCTATCGATTAATAACGGAACAAATTCAACACCGCGGATTTCTAATTTTTCACCTGCGCGTGCAGTTAATGATAAGCTCACCATTAATGACGTGCGTTTTTCAATCGGAGATTGTCCTGCTACGAAGTTACCTGTTGAATACGCGATAAATCCCTCACGACCCGATTTCGTTGTGTATTTTTCCCAAGGTTGTACAACATGCGGGTGTGTTCCGATCACCGCCACAGCGCCAGCCTCGAGCATTTCACGGCCTAATTTTGATTGTTGTGAATTATGTTGTAACTGGTATTCCGCACCCCAATGTGGCGTCACAATAACCGCATCAATTGATGGATCTTTCGCAAGATCACTGATTGTCTTTAGCACTAAAGCTTTTTGATCAAAGCATAAAAGAACTTGTTTTAATTTATCACGGCGACCATTGGTTTCATAAGTACAGGCAAGCCACGCAATACGGCGATTTTTAGTTTCTGTCACCGTATGCCACTTTTCATCAGAACCAAAAGCCGTTGTTTTTGTACCTGTGTACGGAAGGCCGACTGCTTGTAAGGCTTGAATGGTTTTATCAACGCCGATGGATTCGCGGTCAAAAGAATGGTTGTTCGCCGTCGAAACAACATCAAAACCAGAATCTTTAATATCACTCACTAAGTTATCGTGATAATTAAATGCTGGGTATGCCGTATAAACTTGATTATCATAGGTAAAGCCAACATCGCCTTCGTGCTCCTTACCACCACGTAAAACATTCTCAGCTACAGCTCCTTCTAAGTTTGCATAAGCCAGGTCGGCTTCATTAATAACAGGAAGAAGTGATGACCACAGACTTTTAAAGCGCGATTTACTTTTGGTCGCCTGAGTTTGTAATGAGCCGTGCAATAAGATATCACCGACACCGATAATACGGATATCATCGCCCGAAGAACAACCTTGTTTGAATTTAAGAACTTCGGCCGAGAAAGCAGAAGCGGTAATAAATTGAGCGGCTAAAAATAGGCTTACAAGTTTCTGTGTTTTCATAGATCATAAGATAAATGATTCGTAAGTTATTTAAAACTGTAATGATTCTCACAGTGGTAAGGATTACCTGTCAAAAAAGTTGACGCTATCTCGAGGCTAAATTGCTTTACGGCAGATATTTTCTTACCAGCGCCAATTTTGCGCTCTAACACCTAGACGTATTTACTGCAGCTAACAGTAGAAAAGTATTCACCAGAGAAAACGATGGTTATAAAAATTCAATCTGTTACGCTAGATGTATGAAAAAACTGGGCGTGCTTGTTTCCTGCATTTTTCTTTTAACGAATTTTTCCTGCACCAATAAAAAATCTGAAGCTGCATCGTGCTCAGTCGACACAAAAGAAGCGGAATTATTCGTAGCCCTCGCTGCAGCGTCTTCTGAAGTTGATTTTTCTTTTGCGATCGAAAGATCTGATGGTCGCCGTTTTAAATACCAGCGTGGCTCTTCAAGTTTACTTACTTCCTATGAATCAGCTTCAACCTCAAAACTTGTAACCGCTGTGATTATTCTTCGTTTAGTTGAACAAGGTCATTTAAATTTAACTGATCGCCCGCAAGACCACATTAACACTTGGCCGATCACGAACACTGATTCACTTTTTACTATGACCTTGGCGCAACTTCTCAGTTTCACGTCAGGCCTTGAGAGCGAACCCCTCTGCCTGAATGCGGCGGGATCAAATTTCGCAAACTGTGTAACAACTATCGGAACAAGTAATGCAGGAAATGGCGTAACTCCCGGTGCAAAGTTTTATTATGGTGGATCACACCTGCAGGTCGCAGGCATGATGGCCATCAAAGCTAGAAATGTTTCTTCTTGGCAGGATATTTTTACTGAATTTAAAATACAAACAGGGCTTTTTCCAACTGGCGCTTATGATTTACCTTCAAGTAGTAATCCACGCTTAGCCGGCGGCATGCACTGGACAGGCAATGAGTACATGGATTTTTTAAAAGCCCTAAAGACCGGTCAGTTATTAAATACCACTTCAATGAATTTACTTTTGGCTGATCACACGACGACAGCAACAATAGCTTCTTCTCCGGCCATGACTGGCTTAAGTGAAAATTGGCATTACGGTTTTGGTTTATGGCATGAATGTCAAAGTGCTGTTTTCAACTGCGCTGCAGGCACACGTGTTTCAAGCCCCGGTGCTTACGGCGCTTACCCGTATTGGGATCGCAGTCGCAATTATTTTGCACTGATTGCACGCCAAGGAAGCCTTGGCACTTACACTAATGGCATAGCGATCGAACGATCAGTGCGCCCCCAAGTTGAATCTTGGGCTTCTTGTTTGTAAAACTTTAAGCTCCAGCAAAACTTAGTGATTCAATCAAAACATCAGGGCAAACTCTGCCGCTTGCACCGTTATTCAGTTTATCACCTAAACCTACAATCTTTTTTAAAGCTTCTAGAATATTTCCTGATACGACGAACTGATCAACAGCTCCGACAAGTTTACCATTTTCATAAAGTAAACCTTCAGCAGGCATTGAGAATTCGCCTGTTGTTTCGTTATAACCAGCGTGTAATCCGCCAGTGAATTCAGTGATCACTACAGTTTGTGGATATTTCGCCACTAACTGATCAAATGATTCTTTACCAGCTGGCACTAATAAATTACTGCAGCCGATGGACATAGTTCCTGCTGGAGAACGAGCCGCATGTGAGGTGTGTGGAAGATTCATTTTTTCAGAGTATTCTAAGTTTGTAATAAAAGTTTTAAACTCACCGTTTTCAATCAGCGTAGTTTTTTTCGAAGGAGCCCCTTCAGAATCAAACGGACGGTATCCCGGTAAATTTTCATCTAGTGGATTATCAACTAATGTAAACATTGGGCTTGCGATCTTCTCGCCGATTTTACCTTTTAAAAGTGATTTTCCTTCAAACACTTGTTTGGCTGAAAAATAACCTTCAAACATGTTGATCATCGTTGTGAACTCATCACTTGAAATGATCGTTGCGTAATTACCCGTTTTTAAAGTTTGGGGGTTTAATTTTTCTTTCGCTTTTTTGACTGCAGCCGAAGTAATTTCTGAAACTTTAATGTCTTTGAAATTTCTTGTAGAAATGGCTTCACCACCCATTTTTGAAGACTCACCGTCTTTTGCTAATGGGTACGCGTAAGCTGAATAACCTTGGTATTTATACTGGCAATCAACACCGGCTGAATTTAAAACACGAACAGCACCTTGGCTTTCGCTAAATCCTGCCCAGGGCACTGATTGAATTTTATCTTGGCTTAAGCAGTTTGATTCTAAAGCTTCAGCAACTTTCTTTTTTTCTTCGATGGCTACAGTTACAAACTTTGGTTCTGTAATTTGCATTGCTTCGGGTTTAACTAATGATAAAGCTTTACTACCTGCTGCTGACTGGGCATTAGCTTGGGCATTATTGAACGCTTCATTAAAAGCATTTAATAATGAACTTTCAGATAAGTTTTCTGTGTAAGCATAACCTTGCGATGGCCCGACTAATACACGCAGGCCTGCGATCTGACTTTGAATAGATTCAAACTTATCTAATTTTTTTTGTTTGTAACCTAGCTTTAAAGTTTCAGACTCAGTGTAAAGTAATTCGACTTGGGATTTTTTTTCTTGTGCTAATTTAGAAATTTTTAAAAAGTTTTCTTTAATTTGATCATTCATAATTACCGACCTATTTCGCTTTCCCGCCAACCATTAACGATGACACTAGAACTTCGGGTTGACCTACGCCTGCCGGAATACTGCCGCTTACTGAACCGCACATCCCTGTGGCCATTTTTAAATCACTCGCTACTTTTGTGATTTTACCTAAAGTATCAATACCACGACCGATTAAACAGGCCCCTTTAACTGGCTCTTCGATACGACCATTTCTTATAATATAAGCTTCACGCACCTGAAAGTTGTAATCACCAGTGCTTGTGTTCACCGATCCACCACCCATACGTTTTGCAAATAAACCGTAATCAACATCTTTAATCATATCATCAAATTTATCTTTGCCTGGAGCGATAAATGTATTACGCATGCGAGAGGCCGGAGCAAATTTGTAAGACTGTTTGCGGCCACTGCCTGTAGCTTCAAAACCTGTTTTCATGGCTCCCACTTGATCGACTAAGAAAGATTTTACAACACCATTTTCAATGAGTGTCGTTTTTTTCGTTGGCATTCCTTCGTCGTCAAAACTTAAAGATCCCCATTCGTTGGCAATCGTTCCATCATCGATCGCAGTTAAACAATCGTTACCGATTTTTTGACCCATCTTATCAGCGAAAACTGAATCACCAGTCTGCACCGAAGTTGTTTCTAAACCATGACCGCACGCTTCGTGAAGAATAACACCACCAAAAGCATTCGCTAACACCACTGGCATTTCACCCGCAGGTGCGAAACCTGATTTCGTTAAAATAAGTGCGCGATCAACAGTGTCTTTAGTCATCGCTTTGATATCATAGCGGTCAAAAATTTCAGAAGTCCCCATATGACCATGGTTTTCTGCAGAACTTTCTTTAGTCCCGTTAGTTTCAACAAAAGTTTCAACATTAAAACGCGAATAAGCGCGTTCATCATAAACTGAAACACCACGAGAATTAACGATTTGTACTTTTTGGAACTTTTCATTTAACGCTGCCTCCACTTGTGTGACATGTGTACTTAAGCTTCGAGCATGTTGAGCGGCAGAATGTAGCCAAGCCATTTTTTTGTCACGGTTAATTTCCCACGGTTTATCACCGAAGGTATGAATTGAATCAAACTGATTAGGATTATTTAAATGAATTGGTTTAATA
>JAMPXC010000032.1 GCA_023701385.1 Pseudobdellovibrio sp. | reverse complement strand
ACTCGCAAACGTAAAGTATCAAAAAGTTTACTCATTTGTTTATAGAAAGCGTCTGAAGCATCTACTTCAGCTTTTTGAAGTGCAGCATCTAATACTTGATCTGAAGCTATCGCGGCTACTTGTTGCTCTAACTGTCTCGATCTTTGTTGATCAAAGAAAAATTCAAGATATGAAGCATTTGCTGCGATATAAGCTCTCACATCTTGTGCAAATCTTTTGTGTAAATCTATTATTGCATTCATAGATCCCTCACCAAGAACAGTTGCACATTCGGCAATCTGCGGATACTCCGACAGCATTGATATAAAGTCAGGATTCTCGAATTTAATCGTCAATCTTATTAACCCAAGCACCGCAGAACTAGCTTCATAGACGAACTCATAATTATCTGCTGATCCATCAATTAAAACTTTAAAAGGATCTGTAGCATATTCAACATCATCGTTAGCTAAGCCAGCTCTCCACATTGAAATACGTCGAAGAAGACATGGGAAGCAGTAGCCACAATGAAGATCTGGAGCCTCATCGGCCATCAGATGGTCTTTGGAAGATTGACGCTTAACCGTTTGTTGAATAGTAGCTGAATGAGCACATGAAACTGTATGTCCGAGGCCACGCTGTACACCTACACGACTACACTCTTGCAACACTTCTGTTTTAGTATTTAGAGCAAAGGCGTTACGAATTTCAATTTGATGTCCCAACCATCTTCTTACAATTCCTTGAAATAGATTTAGAAACTGCGGGTAAGCTGTACGAGTAGAAAAAGTCGAAGAGCGAGCCGCATCAAGTGGTAAATGAATCGCCATTATACCATTCTCATTGATATGAAGTCTGTTAACATTATGAGCCTGTCCAAGGACTGATCCTATAGCTAAAAAGTAAAAAGAACGTAATCTTTGGGTAGTCTCTCGTTCTTTATTCGTTTGATTTACATCCTTTGGAGATGCCACCGTTTGCGAATAAAATGCAGGCTGCCGATTAAATTTTTGTCTGAATCTCCCAATAATTTCTTGGAGATTTGATTTATCTCTTGTGTTCACACGCACTAAAAGTGGGTTGCTTCTTTGATCTTCAAGAATTCTAGCTGCGCCCGCATAACTGTCTTGACCACCTGACAACAAGGCAACATCAGTAAGTTGCCCCCAATCTCTCACACGCTTTGGTGTTCTAATTGATTCACGTGGTACATGACGTATTGCTGTAACTTCAAAAGTAAAATTATCCCCACCAAGAATCGAAAGAGCCCATTTAAGATCATCTGCAACAAGATTGAATCGAGCAGGATTTCTTAGCCCAATCTTTAAATGAATCTTTCTAACCCATTGTTCACGTTCACCTCGAAGACAAATTTTATCTAGATGAAAAATGGCTGTTGCAAAATCAATTAAATCTTGAGCTTCGGCAGACAACTGACCATCGGGTGCAGACTTCGACGGCCGTTCAATGTCATTCCATAGTTGTCCTTCACGACCATACGGTAGATGCACTCGACCGGTAGTCGTCACCCTCAACTCACTTCGATTTCTATCTACAGAGACGATAAACTCATTCATTATGGTCTCCGAGGTATAGCTAATAAGCTTTCAAGAATACGAATCGAATTAGTATCTGTTCCTGCTTCCGCACGAGCTTTGAAATTTTCTGAAACCGAATTCAACAGTCTTTTAACCGATTCAAGATTAGTGAGACCTTTCGAGCCTATTGTAGAAGGAAGATCACGAGAAACTACATAATCAATAACTTTAGATGCAAAGTCGGCAGCGAATGATTTTGATGGAGCTTCTCCACCTTGCAGAATTGCTTTTGAAGCTGCTGACAGCGCAAGCTCGGCAAAAAATGAGTTACTTTGAGATAGTGCTAATTCGCGTCTTGCATCATTGATAAAGGTTGCAACAAGCATTTCGTTTCTTATTACTGCACCTTGGAGTTTAGCATCTAAAATTTCTGCTACTTTTTTTACTCCGGCATCAACAAGAACTTTTTGAGCCTCAGCCCCATACTCAGCACCAAATGCTACAAGTACATTTTGAACGATATTATGAGGCTGTGCCCCTTCTTTTATAGATTCTTTTGCTTCCTTCCACTCAACGCCACTTGGTGAAGGATGTGATACTGATGTTCCCATGATGTTTACCCTAAACAAATATCGGCGATTTAGTCCCAAATCTTGCTAGCCTTATGACAAGATCTTAAAAAAAATAGGTATTTTTTTATTTAGTCATTGGTCCTATTAGCAATGCTAAATCGTTACATGGCATATCGCTCTGAATATCGGACCGCTGTTGCGTGTAAGTAATTTTAGGTAAACACAAAAACTCATCAACCAACATTGTCCCCGCAATCGACCAAAAGCTATTGTTTTGATTATGATTTTTTTTAAAAGTCCTTTGCACCGGCACACACTTAAGCCCCTGCGGAAGTAGCTGCCTAAGATACGCATTGGCAAGGACCGCGTCTTTTTCAAAATACTCCGCAAGCTTCTCAAACTTTGCTTTAAGAGCAAATGGAGTTAACAACATCTTATCCACATTAGTTACCTTCAGCGCTTTAATGTGCTCAGTGTAAAATGCAAGCTCGTGTTCTTTGCTAGCTAAATTATCTTTAACCGTTGCTGATACATCACCGTGAAGAGCAACAAACTTAATAAGATTCTGAATCTCGCGTGCAGCATCACGCCTTTTTATTTCTAATGCTTTGATCACTTCCGGTGCGGCTCGAAGACTGGTCTTAATAATTTCATTGGCCCGTTTCGTAGCAGCATCTAAATACTGCGGCTGAAGAAGGACTGACTTTAATAAATCTATAATTTTTGATTCAGCTTTTTTACGACTAAGTAACCTATTATTACTGCAACGAGTTTTATCTTTTCGGTGGTGTATGATACAGCCGTAGTATCCGCCTTTTTGTCCCGTGATTTGAAGCATCTGCGAACCGCACTCACCGCATATCAACACCCCTGCCAAAAGAGTTTCACTTTTTGAACCAACATTTTTTACCGATCTGACAGCTTCCATATTATTTCGAGCTTCACGAAACTTAGCTGTGGTCTTTGCAAGCATTTGTTGTACCTGTTGCCATTTTTCAATAGGTACAATCACTAGATCATCTCTAACATCAGCCCCCTCAAGATGGGTAAGCCATCGCTCTTTTGGTTGGTCTTGCATTACAAATTTTTTTGTCTCTGGATGTAGAAGCCGACTTGTCCTACCCCAAGACCACGTTCCAACATACTTTTCACGAGTTAAGATTTTTCGAATAAGTGATGACGACCAATTAACTTCGCGTCCGGTGATCTTCTGACCACGCGAAGTTGAGGGGATTTTTCTTTTATTAAGCTCTTTGGCGATAGCTGATAGTCCCAATCCTTTAATTTTAAGATCGAAGATCAAATTAACAATCTTAGCCTCATCTGGGTTAATACAGATTTTAAAATGTGACTTAACTTCCATTGATCCAATTTTTTGAATCTGAGTTGCTTCAGAATGATAGCCGTAACAAATATCCCCGGTACTGTAACCCTTAAGCACACGAGCTTCCTGACCACGCCGAGTTCGCTGTGCATGAATATCGTTGCTTAGCTCATTTACAAGTCCCTTGATCTGAAAAAAAGCCTTGGAATTAGGACCTTCGGAGCTAGTGTTATCACGAATACTGTAAAGCTCAGCTCCTATTATTTTAAGCAATCGATACTTATCAATCTGCTCACCTAATTCTCTGATGATTCTTGACAGGTCATCAACCAAACCAATTTGCGCCTCACCACTTTTAAGAGCCTCCCAAAATCGTTCATACCCGGTACGGCTTGCCGTCCGTCCGCTCTTAGCTTCGTCTTTGAAAATAAGATGAGGCGGGACTACGATGTTGTATTTATCAATAGGGAACTTAATAAGTGGAAGCAGATTACGATTCAGACGGTACAAAACGCCGTCAACCTGATCATTAGCAGACTCAGCACTTTGAAGCTGAGATGAATATCGGGCGTATATGGCCGCATGAATAGTTGGCTTAACCGTAGGCCAATTTAAGTATTGTACTGCATCCTTTGACATTAGCCCCCCATCATCTCTTTGCAAATCAAACTTAGTATTCCATCCATCGCCGCAGAGAATTTTTTTGATCGCGTTACTGTGATGTTCAGCTCGATGTCTTCTCGTTCGCGGCTACGCCTTCTCTTTGCTTTCTTTCGATCATTCACACATTGCTTACATTGAGTATCACGCCCGTCCTGCTTTGACTTATTCAGATGAAAGTCCGCCAGAGGCTTACTACGCCCGCAGCAGTGGCAAACTTTATCAATCGCTTTGATATCCCCAGCTTTACCGGGTTGGCACTGTGAAACTTCAGAAATCATTTATCCATAGATGCGCCCTCTCCTTAATAGCGTATTTGACCGTCCCACTGTAGTTAGGTGAGTATTGATAGCGGCCCCTACAAAATTTATACTTAATATAATTAGAGTTGAACTGGTCTTCGCTTACCGAAAAAATCAAAAAGACCGTTTAATAAAATATCATCCAAGTCGTAGGGTGATTCATGGAACTCAATAAGTCCTTTATAATCACGAGCAAAATTGCCATTTTTATTTAATACTCGAATGGCATAATCCAAGCCACTGGCTTCAATAAGACCTTTTAAACGGATGAGCCTACGCAATTTTTTTTGATCGGTAATTAAACTCTCATCAATCAAAGTAAAAGGCTCAAGGTATAAAAAATGAAATGGCTTAAATAGTCGGCCATAGTTATTGCTTTTGATTAGTAAGGGGAGTTCGTGAATATATGTAACCGGCAAACGTTTGCCTTTTAATCTCACTTCAATTCTTGATCTTGGCTTTTCATCAGATGCATTACTTTTTGAAACTTGAAACGCTTTATTATAGGCGCAAAGCCGCTCGTCACCGCCACCAAAATAAAGTCCGGTGATGTGGCTATTGCGGCCCTCGTGCCGCGCATTGAGCTGTTTGAACTTAACCCTGAGCATCTCACGAAGAGCCTGAAAATGTTCTGGAAGATCAACATTAAGATCTAATCGCAAAAGCTTCATGTACTGGAACTGATTGATTCCGAAGAGATTAACTAGAAATGCAAAGTACCTTTCAGCAGAGAAAAACTTATTCGGATTTGTCAAAATAGTCCGACTAAACTCAGCGTTTATGTGTCTAAGCTCAAGGTAGATATGCTCTCCTTCCGGATCGCCTATCCTCAGCACCTGCTTTTTATTTTTACCAATTTTCATATGCCTAAGCGGCAAGCCAAGCTCCTTGGCTCTTGCCTTTATAGCTTCAACAGCTACGCGCTCACACAGTCGACAATCGGCTTTGTCGATGCCTCCCTGCCTGTTCACTGCGTTCACGTCAGTGTATAATGCCTCTATCACTCTAGGGCTGATCTGTACGTTGACTGAGGTTTCTGGCTTCATATGTCGTTCAGCACTCTTGAATTTAAGCCCGGTGAGGCTTCTTACCACCGCCAAGATGATACTTACATTAGTATTTGATTGGTTTTGTTCTGCGTTCATAAATAATAACTCCTGTTATTATCCGTATGCCGTAAAACTAAATCTTAAGAAAATTGATCTAGAGAATCTCTAGATCATTGATGCGGTGGAGTAAAAAAACACCACGGGGCTAGAGCCACCACCTCATTAAAGCCATTTACTTTTTCTTTTAGGCCTTTTGATTGAAGCACGTCATTCCTACCGGTCACAAATATCTCATGATAGATCGGGCTAAACTCCGTTGGCCCCATACTAAGAGTCTCTAAATAATGATGACAAACAATGTATTCGACTAGCAGTTTTGCTCGAGAGCTGCGGAATGTGCTTGTTGATGCTGTTGGTTTTTGGCTAGTAAAATAACGCAACACTTGATCTGCAGGAGCATGAGGATTCAACATTTCAATCTGTTGCTCTTCAGGCAAAAGAATCTCACCCCAATCTTTTAGATACTTCCATTTAGGTAACCGCCACACAGCCTGGTAATCAAAGTACGGCGACAGGTCAACTCCATCGTCGTCAAGCTCGATTGGTAAAGTTTCAAGATTGTAATCGACTGCTGTTGATAAACACCATGCCTTTGCAAAAAACATTGGTAATTCACCAGAGTCATCGTTCGCAGCTTCGACTTTTAATTTGTCGTAACCTGCTCTGTATTTTTGATTGTATCTAAGGAACTGCCAGATCAGTTGAGCTTCAAGTCCTCTGACTTTACCTGAGTACGGTAAATCTACTTTGAGTCCCGCAAGAGTCTTGAAAAATTCTTTCACGCAACAATCCCCCATCGAGGTATTACTGCTCCCACTCTCTCTCATCAAGCACAACTAACTAAAGTTCCGTTTATTTTGCTCTTTATAAAAATTTTGCAGACTAATATCTGACCAGAGAGGGTAAAAATACGCAATTCTCTATCTGAAAAAACGATACCCGGCTATCTTATTTAAGAAGCTGATGAAGACGTGTCTTTGAAACTCCTGTCTCACTTGCTATTGCCGTTAATGACTTGCCCTGCGATCTTAGTTCACGGGCTTTTGCTATTATCGCATCACCATGAACTCGAGGGCGACCACCAAAAATACCTTTCTCGCGCTTTGCTGCTAGTGCAACTTTAGTCCTCATACTAATTAGGGATCTTTCTAGCTCAGAAACACTAATTAAAATTTGCGTAACCAATCTTCCTGATACTGTTGAGTAGTCTAAACCTTCTCTCAATGACTTCAAAATCACGCCACGCTTTTCAAGCGATTCGATAAGAACCAAAATCTCGCTCGTCTTACGACCTAAGCGATCCAAACTACTTACAATCAGTTCATCGCCCCGCTGAAGTTTTGCAACAAGTGCATCAAGCTCCGGTCGTGACTTTGCGCCACTCGCTGTCTCGGAGATAAAAGCCGCTTCGGGATAAATTCGTCTAAGATGAATAATTTGGTTTTCTGTCTCTTGATTTTGCGTCGAGACCCTCGCATAAACATATTGTGCCATATCCCTATATTCTCCCGTTTAGTGAACGGCAGCACCGTCGAAACAGCCACGTTCTCAAAACGAACGTTATGTGACCGATACTTCGGTTAAAATTGAACCGTTTAAATGGTTGTTTAAATTAAAAAGACTACAGATCACTGTGCAACGAGTGGCTGGCTCAGATCGTTTCAGGATGCGCTATCTCTGCGCTTTTAATTAGGTCTCTCTTTAAAGGTGGAATCGGGAATAGCTCTTGTAATTTAAAATCTAGGGTGTAACCCACACTGGCTTTATATTTAGTTAAGAGCATATATATTCTTAAAGCTAATGGGTATGATGGCATCTGCATTTCATTTTCAATGGCTGCTATCGTTTGTCTGGTTACTTCACATTTACTAGCGAGAGCTTCTTGAGTTAAAGGCGGTTGATCTTTGTTATATAGTTGAACGTTAAGACCTGAACGAACTTGAGCTAATTTATTCGGATACTTCTTCATTATTACACCCTTTCTTCGGGGCTATGTTAAGTCCACCATACATTTGATTTTTTACCCAATACCGCAAGGACATGGGCGAGTTCCCGGGTATTTCAACTGTGCTAAATACCGTGCTAGCTGTCTTAGTAAAATTCTAGCATATACACTGCAGAAGCATAGTGATTTCAGATACTTGTTATGTATGTTATCAGATAAGTGAAAAAGCGTAACCGAGCTATTTTAAGCGTGGTTTTAGGCCAATGTGGTAATGGGTAAATCTGCGGTTTATAGTGGTGCCTTAGTGCCGATTCTCCATCATTTCGCATACGGGCTTTAGATCGATTTTGATCGTTGAATAAATAGTCCCATCATCTTCGGCTACTGTTGGTTCATCTGTTGTTACCGATTCTACGGCCCATCTTCCAGCATTGGGTTCGATTAAGTACGAGTTAGTTTCTCGCTCTTTGATGATGGCATTACATTCATCAGCTGGTCTGTGCTTCTGGCAGAACTTCATCCATTGATTTTTATCTTTAATAAAAGCCTTGCTGGTTGCGGTTAACCACGCAAGAGAACTGATATATTCATCTTGAGCTGTGCCGCATACGATCTGTCGGTCTTCAATGTTATTGTCTAAGATCGGACTCAATGAGCCATCTACCGTGCTTTCTGGTTTGATTTTACAGTTTGATCTTTTGCTTGAGTAAGCGTTCTTCTCCATACAATCTTTATCATCAGCTTTGCAAAATAAATTTAATTCTGTTGAGCACGATAAACTTGACCGCGCACAAACCTTAGCTCTTATGTGTTCGGCGGCTAGATACTTTTGATATTCGGATTCGGTTTCTCCAGCTCTTGGCTTTCTTGGGATAACGTAATAGCCACCTGTTACCGTTGAATCATCGCCGCAGATATCTTGAGTTTTATCAGATCGAATAAAACCGTGTTCAGGTAGATTTGCCAATTCATTTGGTTCGGCTTTTGTAAACTTATGACCACCTAATTTAATTGTTGAACAACCTACGGATAATAACGCAATCAAGATTAAGTATCTCATGGGCTATCCTTTGAAGTTGGAACTCGCTTCTTACCAAACTCACACCAGTTAACATTTTGCTTGGATCCACCGTTGTAGCTATATCCGAGGTCAGCTTCTTCTAAGATGTCTTTAATTGATCTGCCATCGGCTTGAATGTCGGCAAGGATGCGGAAGTATTTGTCTCGGTCCACATTTACTAGATCGATTCTTTTAGCTGCCTCAAGGGTTTTGCCGACTAGCTCTTGTGCTTGAAATGCCTGATCTTTTTCACAGGGGTGCTTACCTTTTTTTTCAGCGGTATCAATGCCCCGAACCCGAACTGAGATCTTTTCACCAAGTAACGGGTGAACATTTGGAATAAAGAATGTAACCGTATCTGCATCGTAGTTTTTAATGAACTTTACGCAACGGAAGTTTAGGGCATCATGCTCGCAAGTTTTAGATGGAGCTAAAGTCTCATCAAGTTTAGCAAAGGCATTGCCGGATAGTAGTATGATGATAGCAAACCAACGGCTCATCTTATTCTCCGGTAAGCTTTACGCTTGGACCATCAGCTAATTGTGACCAATCGCCTTCGGCTAATGGTTGATCGGCATCAACACCTACAGAAACCTTAAGACCATTATCAGGATAATTCTTTTTCATGTGACGCAAGAGAAGCTCTACAAGCTCTTTACGACTGTCTTTACTTAATGATCGCCACTCTTGATAGCGAGTAGTTACAAACAACCATTTAAGCGAACCTTGATCCTCTAAATGCACGTCGACTGATTTTAATTCTTGCCTCAATAGTGATTTAATTTTTTGTGCGTACTCTTTTAATGGATTTGAAGTCGGTTTTTGTGCTTCGACTTTCTTTTCATCAATAATCACCGTCTTGTATTTGCCGCCAGCGAAAACGGTCGATGATATGAATATCATAATTAGAAAAACTGCTTTCATTGGCTACTCCTTTTTCTTTCTGCGAAGTCTTTTAGCGGTAATTTCAAAGATGCCGCTAAATGATGGATCAGGTTCAGAATCAAATAGTTCGGTCATCGAAAGCTCTTGCAGATTGATGCGGCTCTGTGAGCTGGTCAGCAAGTATTCAAAGTCGATTTTTAAAGCACGACTTAACTTCTGTACTGAAATTAAATCCGCTGGCTGAGACCCAGCAATCCAATCATTAACCGTTGAGGTTGTCGTTCCTGCCATCTGTGCTGCAATTTTTTGTGAGATGCCCCGCTCAGCAAGGATCGCTTTAAGATTCTTTGCAAAAGGGCTTTGGTGTTTTTTACGAGCTGGTTTGATCACGAGTGAACTCCTCCACCCAGACCAATCGGCTCAAATCAAACCGACCATCAGAAAAATCCGGTTGTGCGGATTGATCCGGTTCTTCTGATTTTCTATGATATATTTTTAATTAGCACTATAGCGGTTCATGCTGAACCACTATATACTCATGTCAGGAGTCTATATGAGAAAACCCACCACTTTACCTTATCCTAAAATAATCGAGTACTCTAAGCCTACTGACATTCCCTTTGAATTTCTCAAAAAGACAACTGCACATCATCCTGTATTTTTAAGTTCGCGTTTTACGGGAATGGAACAGCTTAGAAAACTTGTGGCCGAGAAATTTCAAGAGTATGGATACCCCATCATGGGATGGGAGGTAGGCGAGACATTCGGCAGCTCACAGAAAAGACAACCCCGTGAAGTCTATCTTGATGCCCTTAAAAAATCGAAAGTTTACTGTGGCATACTAGATAAAAGCTACGGCCCAGACATAATTGCAGACTGCTCAGCCACTGAAGATGAATATAATCATGCAATTTCTTGGAACCATGAATTGTGTTTACTCACAAGTAAAGCCGAACCAAAAGAAGATAAGGTCACCACATTGATAAGCAAATGGAAGAGTAAGCACACCGTTAGTCCATTTGAAAATGAAGTTAATATGATAACCGCTGTTGAGAGCTTTATTAAAAATCATACCCTTCGCATTGGCATGAATTGGATTATGCTAGGTGATTTAATTTTACCTTCAGGTTATAAAACCACAACCTCAACTCTTTCTGTTAATTTCTCAACAACAAACTCTTCTGTAATTGGTTACATTAAACAATTTAGCAAAGGAGATGCTGTAAGCTTTATTGATCTAGGCGATGGTCGCCGTGAAGATCTTATTGTCGATGAAATTCTCGTTAGCAAAGAGGCTAGTACATTATGGAAGATCGAAGCTCAATTCTTAACACAACCTTCTACTCCTCGAATGCCTTGGCCTCAGTGGAGTCAGCTTAAAGACATTCGAATGGATGCCACTGGCGATATGCTTGTGAAAAATGGAGACCTTATGATGGTCTCCGGTGTCGAACGATTACCGCAGGTTTTAAAAATGAATTTAAATTGTAATCGCGGCGAATGGATATTCCGCCCGGAGATGGGAAGCAACCTTTATAACATTTTAAATGCCTATGCTGATTCACCAGAGCTGGCTGAGTTACTTATAAAATTCGACGTAATTGAAACTTTAACTCGACCGATAGATGGTAAACAGGGCAATAAGTGGCCTTCTCTGCCGTGTCTCGATCATGTTGAAATTAAGTCAATTTCAAACATAAAAAGAATCAGTGTTGATTTAAACTTATTACTTTTCATGCAAGGATTAGCTGAACCTATTGAGTGTTCAACTACTGTAAAATGGAACTTTGAGGATCAAGAAAGTTAAGATAACAGCCCACGCGCTACCGCTAGTACCGTTTCAACTTCTTTATCGCGCATCCGCTTCAGCAACTCCCCAAGTTCAACTCTTGGATCAGGCTTTTCACTAAACTTACTGAGCCGTTCAAAATAAGTTGTGGACCGAACTCCATAGACATGAACAAGCCGCTTCAATTTCTCACCACTTGGCACATCCATCCGACCAGTTTCAATATGTGCAATGTAACTATCAGACACTCCTATCAATGCCGCTGCATTTATCATCGATAAGCCGGATTCATTACGCAGCAACTTAAGAAGCCTCGCAGCCGGAGTCATCACAATCCGATCACTGCGCTTTTTAGTTCGATATTTTCTTGTCCCACTGATGATCACTTTTTACTCCTTAGTCAGATTTTCGGTCTAAGTTCTTAGATACGTCCGCAGGCATCTATTCGGCACCGTAAAAACAGCATGAAAACCTCTGCGGACGCGCTTTATATGGCTCAAGGCTAAGCGCATGACTCATCATCAGGGCAATCCCCTGATCGAAGATAACTCATTAAAATCAGTGATTTTGTTTGAAAAAAGAAACCCGAAAATCCTACGCGGACGCTCGGGTTCTAAAACTGAGTAATTGGTGGAGGTGCCGGGAATTGAACCCGGGTCCGCAAGAGATCGACAGAAAGGCGCTACATACTTAGTTCGTATTTTATTAAATCTTAAGAACCTCTACGAACAAAGTTTCAAAAGAAAATCCCCTGGATAACTATTAAGACTTCACTCCAGAGAAACCAGCGAAGTCCGAGACGGCATTATCGTCGGTTTACCTATCGACACCGTCGATCAACTTGTAAACCGTAGCAGAACTAAGCTGCTAATTGATAGTCGTTGTTTGCAACTAATAAATGCACGTTTTTAAAGAGGTCCACATGCGCCCCTGTATGCTCCCTTTGCTTCACTTCCCACGTCGAAGCCAGTACACCCCCACTAAAAGATGTGTACGTAAAACATTCTATACCAAACATTTTGAAATTACCACGTAGCTATTTTCGTATGTTTATTTATAAAATTTGGTTACCAAAATCAGCCTGATTTATGACAAAAAATAGGGCATTATTTAATTAGAGTTTTCACCCTAAACCTGTCATGAAATTTCATTTTTTATCTGAAATTTGTTAGAAACTGTCGTGGTGTCGAACAGTCACTTTCTGATTACACGTTGCGTAATTTTCTTTGCGCGTAAACGAATCTTTAGTTATATATTCGTTTTTGAGAGTGAGTTATCAACTAAATCCACAGAGTTTTCCACAAAACACAGGTTTTTCCAGCGTCAATATGACCCCGAAAAACAATTTCAGAAAATTTCAGTTTTTCATGGTCCAGATCAAATAATAAGCAATATAACAGCCTCAGTGTAACTAGGTTTGTAGATATTTACATAAAACTTTGAGCAAAAAAATGTTAAGATGTGGTTATGTTAAGAGCTGTTAAAAAACCATTGGAAGATGCAAATCCATGTCATTCACACGATAAAAATCTGTGTGAAAACTGCATGTATCGTTTATCGAATATTATCTGCTCAACATCACCTGAGGTATGGCGCCTTGTTGAGACAACAAAGCAAAAAACAACCTTTAAACCACAACAGACGATTTTCTATCAAGGCAATGAACCTTTAGGTCTATTCACGATTTCTGCGGGTTTAGTAAAATTAGAAATGACCAGTGAACACGGCCAAACGCACACGCTGCGCTATTTAGGCCCCGGATCAGCCTTAGGTTACCGTTCTTTATTCTCGAATGAACAATATCAAGCTACAGCTGTTGCGGTTGAAACATCAGAGATTTGCTTTATTCCTAAAAATGTTGTGATGGATATTTTTAAAAACTATCCCGAAGTAACTATTAAAATTCTTGAAGCTCTTTCTAAAGACTTACGAATTGCCGAAGAAAAATGGACATCGCAAATAGACAAAGATGCTTCAGAGCGCATCGCTGAAGCTTTAATTTTCTTACAAGAACACTTCTCGCATCAAAATTGGACACGTAAAGAAATCGCTGAATGGGCCGGAACAACTCCTGAAACAGTGATCCGTACACTGGCTCAATTTGAAAAAGAAGGCTATATCGACCAATCCCAAGGCCGCGTGATTAAGCTTATTAACAAACAAAAGTTAATAGAAAAACTGCACGGCGCTTATTAATTAGTTTTCAAAACATGATGTGGATCATGATCGTTTGACCACCTTCAAGGTTATTCTTTTCTTATAAAGGAAAAGAATAAATGTCTTTCGATCTGGTCAGAACTAAAAATCCATGTAAATACTGCGGGACTTTGTCTTTAAGTATGTACTGCTGCCACGCTTGTGAAATGCTCGATGGCGGATTTTCTGAACTAGTGAACAAAGCTTCACAGAGTGAAGCACAATACGCTTATTTAGACTTACCTGAAAATCAAAAACTTTATCAATTAAAAGACAATCGCCGCAGATTTAAATTTTTCATTCACGGCATTCAATGTTCAAGCTGTGTTCATCTCTTAGAACAAATCGCAGAGATGAATTCCCACTGTAAAGAATCACGTTTAAATATCAGTAATTCTGAATTATTTATCGAACTTGATTCAGAAGGAAAACTTTCTGATATCGCCTCGTTAATTAAAGCTATGGGTTATGACTTTTCTGTAATTAAATCCTCTGAAAATAGCGATGAAAAATTACATCTTGAAACTCGCCAAGAATTAAAACGCATTGCCTTAGCTGGAGCTTTGGCTGGCAACATCATGCTTTTTTCTATCGCGATTTACACTGGTGCCACTGGCACATTACTGACAATTTTTAAGTGGCTTAATTTAATTCTGTTTTTACCTATTTTGTTTTACGTAGCTACTCCCTTCTATCGCGGCGCCTGGGGTAGTTTAAAAATGCAAAAGGTGCATATCGATTTACCGATCGTGATCGCCTTAATCACAAGCTCAAGCTTGTCTATATATAGTCTACTTACTGGTGGCGACCAATTTTACTTTGACTCAACAGCTAGCTTTATCTTTCTAATCTTAGTCGCGCGCTTCTTTGTTAAAAAAGCGCAGCACCGTTTTTTATCACCGCAAAATATACATTCACAAATTCGCACTGAAACTTACGCTTTGGCTGATAACTCATCAACAGTGATTACTGAAAATATTAAACAAGGCCAAATTTTTAAAGTAAGCCAAGATCAGGCGATCCCAGTAGATGGCGTTTTACTTTCTGACATGGCCCTAGTTGATACGTCATTTATGTCTGGTGAAAATATTCCGTACACTTTCACAAAAGGCATGCATCTTTTTGCTGGCTATAAATTGCTATCAGCTTCTATTTCAATGGTTTGCGAAAAACCGATTAATCAAACTCGTATCGCTGATCTGTTAAGTAAAAGCCAGGAAAATCTATTATCTAAAAACAGCTATTTAACTTTGGCTGATCGTCTATCTGAAAAACTGATTCTTTATGTTTTTATCTTAGCGACTTTCGTTTTTGTTGGTTTAGGTTTCATGATTGATTTTACTGAATCATTTCACCGTGCTTTAGCATTAATCGTGGTTGCGTGCCCTTGTGCTTTAGCGTTTGGAAGCCCGCTGACAATGGCTATGGCATTTCGTAAATCACAGAAAAAAGGAATTTCAGTTCGCAATGCTAATGTGTTTGAAAAAATGAGCCAGATTCAAAATATCTTTTTTGATAAAACCGGCACATTAACTTACGGCCAATTGCAAGTCTGTGAAACTTGGCCAGAAAATTTAAATGCCGAAACTATTGATGCACTTGTAAGTCTAGAAAAGATCTCTTATCACCCCGTAGCTTTCGCTTTACGCGCGCACTTTAAAAACTGGAAAAACGACATTCACTTTGCTGAGCACAGCGAAATCTTTGGCAGTGGCGTAAGAGGTTATTTAAATAATGACCTTTATGAACTTAAAACTCTATCTTCAAACCTCTATGATGAAAGTATCGATATCGCGATTGCTCTCTATAAAAACAAAGAAGTCATTAGCCGCATTTATTTACAAGATCAAATCCGCGAAGAAGCCTGTGATATTATTGCACAACTTCAAGCCGAAGGAAAAAACTGCTACCTGATTTCAGGTGATAAAAAACGTAAGGCTTTATCAATCGGCGAAAAATGTGGCCTTAAACGCGATCACATTTATTCAGAATTATACCCTGAAGATAAAAAAGAAATTATCATTAAATACCCGCACAGCTTAATGATTGGCGATGGTGTGAACGACACTCTAGCTATGAGCAGCAGCCAAATCAGCATCGCGATTAAAGGCAGCGCTGAAATCGCTTTAGCGAGCTCTGATATTTTCTTTCTACGCTCAGGATTAAATCCACTCGTCGAACTTTTTAAAGTAAATAAACGCATTCACCAAACTTTAAAAAGAAATTTAAGTCTGTCACTGGCTTATAACGCCATCGCTGGAACTTTAGCGGTATTTGGTTTTATCAATCCACTTTGGGCTGCAGTGCTAATGCCGGTAAGCTCACTTATTATTTTATTTTCAACATTATGGGGATTTAGAGAATGAATATCTTATTTTTAATGATACCCATGGCTTTAATATTAGGAATCGTTTTCGTCGGCATTTTTTTCTGGGCCGCAAGTAATGGCCAGTTAGACGATCTCGAAACCCCGGCACACCGCATTTTAAATGATAATCAAAGACAACCAAAACAATGAAAGGCTCTCTTATGACCGCACACGCTGATCATAATTCTCAAACTGAAAACATAGTCTACGACGATCAAATCGTTAAGTATTTTACCTTAGCCACATTCGGCTGGGGGATTGCTGCTTTATTATTTGGTTTGATTGCGGCTTTGCAACTTGCCTACTGGCCAATGAATATGAATATGGAATGGATCACTTTCGGTCGTTTACGTCCATTACACACAAATGCAGCCATTTTTGCTTTTGCAGGTAATGCGATCTTTGCCGGAATGTACTATTCAACACAACGTTTATTAAAAGCGCGTTTGTTTTCAGATTTTTTATCTAAGATTCACTTCTGGGGTTGGCAATTTGTTATTCTTTGTGCGGCTGTGACTTTGCCATTGGGTTATTCACAATCTAAAGAATACGCTGAATTAGAATGGCCGATTGATATTTTAATCGCTCTTGTGTGGGTAATTTTTGCCATCAACTTTTTCATGACGATTAAAAACCGCCGCGAAAAACATCTTTACGTTGGTATTTGGTTTTACATTGCGACAATTATTACAGTCGCGATGTTGCACATCGTGAACTCTATCGAAATTCCAATTTCTCCACTTAAATCTTTACCTGTGTGGGGTGGGATTCAAGATGCTTTAGTACAATGGTGGTACGGTCATAATGCGGTGGCGTTTTTCTTAACGACTCCGTTTTTAGGTTTGATGTATTACTTCGTGCCGAAAGCGGCGAATCGTCCGGTATATTCTTACCGCCTATCGATCATTCACTTTTGGGCTTTAGTTTTTATTTACATCTGGGCAGGGCCACATCACTTACTTTACACTTCACTTCCAGACTGGGCGCAATCATTAGGAATGGTTTTTTCACTGATGTTATGGGCTCCATCTTGGGGCGGAATGATTAACGGTTTAATGACTCTTAAAGGAGCGTTTAAAGAATTAATTCAAAATCCAGTGATTAAATTTTTCGTAGCCGCTTTAACTTTCTACGGTATGGCGACTTTCGAAGGACCGCTGTTATCTATTAAATCAGTATCAGCTTTAGGCCACTACACTGATTGGATCGTTGGTCACGTTCACTCTGGCGCTCTTGGTTGGAATGGAATGCTAATCATGGGGATGATGTTATGGATGGTTCCGCGTCTTTGGAAAACTGAATTATATTCTACAAAGCTTGCTGAAAATTCATTCTGGATTTCTTTAACTGGTGTTTTATTTTACTACGTTTCAATGACGGTAGCCGGAATCACTCAAGGTTTAATGTTAAACGGCATCAACGGCGAAGGTAAATTAATGTACCCTGACTTCGTTGAAACAGTGACTAAAATCGTTCCGCTTTACTGGGTACGTGCGATTGGTGGAGCGTTATTCGTTACTGGATATCTGATCTTTATCTACAACATGTACAAAACAATTAAGTTAGCTCCGAAAGAAGCGACTGAACCTGTTGTTGTGAAAGTGACTCGCACTGGTTGGAGCGAAAAATCACATGAACCACACCGTCAACTTGAAGGTATGGGTTTAGCATTTTCAGTTTTAACTTTTATTGCTGTGCTTGTAGGTTCAGTGATTGAAATTTATCCAACACTTTCTTTACATAAATATGTAAACCCAGCGCAAACAACGACACCATTTTCAGCTTTAGAAATTGCCGGCCGCGGCGTTTATGTAGCTGAAGGTTGTTATGTTTGCCACTCTCAACAAATCAGGCCAATTGCTGCCGAAGTGCTTCGTTACGGACCAGCTTCGACAATTGAAGAATCAATGTGGGATCGTCCACATCAATGGGGATCAAAACGTACAGGCCCTGACTTAGCCCGCGTTGGTAAAAAGTATCCTGATATGTGGCACTTTCAACACATGATCAACCCACGTGCGATCACACCAAATTCAATCATGCCGAACTACCCGTGGTTATTAGAAAAAAATACTGATTTTCTTTCTCTACGCCGCGAATTTTCAGTGATGAAAGACTTAGGCGTTCCGTATGACCAAGACACGATTGCTAATGCTGACATCGTGGCTCAAAAACAAGCCAAAATGATTGCTGAAGAGCTTGAAAAACAAGGTGCTCCAAAAGGCTTAGAGAAAAAACAAATTGTAGCCTTAATTGCGTACTTACAGGCCCTTGGCCAAAAAGCAGTAACAACTGAAACTGCAGAAAATAAATAACGAGGAATTTTATGAAACAAGAAGGCTTAAAATTTTTTACAGACACTTACTTAACAATCATTGGGTTTTTAATTTTCTTTTCGTATTTCATTTATGTGACTGTAAACGCTTTACGAACACCGAAAAAACAAATCAACGAATTTGCCCATATTCCATTTTCTAACGGAGAAGACCATGGAAAATAATGAACAACAAAACCCCGCTGATGTAACTCATACATACGATGGTATTGATGAACACAATAACCCCATGCCGACATGGTGGGTGTGGTCGTTTATCTTAGCGATTATATTTGCGTTTCACTATTACGTGCATTATGAGCTAACAAAACAAGGCCCAACATTAACTCAAGAATTAGCCGTTTCAATGAAGGAACTTAAAGAATTGCAAACAGCAGCTGCAAATAAGTTCCCAACTCTGTCTGAAGACGAACTTGAAACCAAATTAAAAGACCCAAATCTAGTAAAAATGGGCGTAGGTATTTTTCAAGGTAAATGTGCCATGTGCCACGGCGACAACCTAGAAGGTAAAATCGGGCCAAACTTAATAGATAAAGTCTGGTTGCATGGTGGAAAAAGTTCTGAAGTTGTAAAAACAGTCAGACAAGGTGTTTCAGCTAAAGGAATGCCCGCCTGGGAAGGCCTACTTAACGCCGAAGAAATTTTTGGCGTAGTTGCGTTGATCAAAGCAAAAGGTATGTAATGAAGCCAAAACTATCCAGCGAACATATTACAAGTATTGACGAGTACGGAAATCGCATTGGATTACACCCCGCTGAAGTCAGCGGGTATTTTCGTACTCGAAGAACTTGGGTACAAAATATTTTGATCGTGTTTTTTTTAACTTTACCGTGGATTAATATCGGCGGCTATCAAAGTATTTTACTGGATATTCCAGCCCGCGAATTTTATTTTTTCGGGCTGATGTTTAAAGCACATAATGCCCCGCTGTTGTTGTTTCTGATTTTAGGTGGAGCTTTAAGTTTAGCTTTTGTGACTGCGATCTGGGGCCGCGTGTGGTGCGGCTGGGCTTGCCCGCAAACCGTTTTTATCGATGGTGTTTTTCGTAGAATTGAATATTTTATCGAAGGCAATTATATCGCCCGTCGCCGCCAGGCAATTGAACCCATGACGACAAATCTTTTTGTGCGTAAATCTATTAAATGGGTTCTATATTATTTCGCCTCAGCTTTTATCGCACACAGTGCTTTGGCGTACTTTGTAGGTTCTTATTCTTTTATTCAGATCATGAAAAATGGACCTGAAAGCCATTTTAACTTATTTATTTTCTCACAAATTTTAACTTTAGCCCTATTGTTTGATTTCGGTTGGTTTCGCGAACAGTTCTGCACCATCATGTGCCCTTACGGCCGTATTCAGGGCTTATTGTTAGATAACAATTCAATGAATGTCGTCTATGATGAAAAACGCGATGACTGCGTAAACTGCAACCGCTGTGTTAACGCCTGTCCGATTGGTATTGATATCAGAAATGGCTTACAGATGGAATGCATCGCCTGCACAGCCTGTATTGATGCTTGCGATGAAATCATGGAGAAAGTGCATAAACCAAAAGGTTTAGTTAAATACGGTAATATCAGCGATACAAAAATTAAATGGTTAACTCCCCGTTCAATCGTTTACCTGATTGGTATTGGTATTTGTGTGATCGGTTTACTGTACGGTATTTTATCATTTCAACATTCAGAAGCTTTTATTTTACGATCTCTGACAACTCCGTACACTTTACGCCAAGAAAATGGTGTGAATTTTGTAATGAATCAGTTTCGCCTGCATGTAACCAATCAAAGCCGCGATGTGAAAAAATATAAAATTGAAATTTTAAATAATCCAGACGCAAAAATTACTTCGCAATTTGATTTGTTAACTTTAGAAAGTAAAGCGAGCTTTGATTGGCACTTCTTTGTGACTCTTCCACAAAGCAAAGTAAGCCCATCAATTACATTGCAAGTTAAAATTAGCGATGCCACTGATCCTGAACAGTTTAAAAAAGAATTCAGCATTCAGTTTTTAGGGCCTAATTTATGAATGGTGATTTTCAGCTGATCTCATTATTAACTGGTTTTTTTGTAGCCGGCTTTATCGGAAGCTGGCACTGTGCTGTGATGTGCGGGCCAATGACTTGTTTGCTGGCTTCAAAAAAACAATTAGTCAGTTATCAACTGGGCCGACTTATTTCTTACGTCGGCGCCGGAGTATTTGCTGGAACCGTTTCTTCATTATTAATCGAATCTTACAATTGGCTAAAGACTGTCTCGGTCGTAGTTATTTCAATTTTACTAATCATCACTTTTTTTACGAAAACAGAAAAAATTCAGATGCCAGGGTTTATAAAAAACATCTACTGGCAAAAACGTAATAACCCATTCTTACTGGGAGCTTTAAGTTTAGCGCTTCCGTGCGGTTGGCTTTATAGTTTTATACTTTCAGCTTTAGCTGCAAGATCGCCGCTCGCTGGCGGCCTGGTGATGTTGATGTTTTGGTTATCATCACTACCCGCTTTATCTATCGCACAGGTGTTTTTAAAAAAATTAATCGATATCAATGATTTAAAACGACAGAAGATTGCTTCTCTTGTTTTATTAAGCGCAAGCTTGTTCAGCCTTTGGGGATTTTTACTTCATTAAGCGTCTAATTTTTTAGAAGCGTTAGAAACCGGGAAAAGCTGAAGATTAAGTTGGTAAACTCTTTCGCCTTTTCCTTGTGTACGTGCAATGCTGTTATCTTTATGAAGAGACTTACGCATTTGGCGTAATTTAAACTTTAATTCTTCAAACTCAGCTTGTGTTAACGATAACGTCAACGAACCGAATTCACGCTCAGTCGGAGCATCTTGGTATAAAGACTCAAGACCTAAATACATTAATTGCATTTGTAACTGACGAATTAACGCCGAAGGAATTTCTTCAGGAGCTTCAGAAGGTTTACCTTTTGAAATCACACCTGTTGCTGGATCTTTTTGTAATTCACCGCTCATTAATAAGTTCTTAAGAGCTTGGTCAATTTCAGATTCAGAAGCTTTACCGCGTAAAAGTTCTTTTAGTTTTGCAGTTTCGAATGTCACGCCTTCTTGATCTACTAAAGCATAGATGATCCAGCCGATCCAGTTCGGAACTTTTTCAAACACTTTACGGTCAAATTCACCATGTTTAAGTTTTTGCTGAACACGGTATTCAGATAATTGTTTTAAAGCATAGTTACGATCAGCCGGGTCTTCAGCTTGGTTGAACGTCACTAATAATTTGAATTCATCAGATTGAGCCTTATTTAAACCGCAAGCTTTCGCAAACTTTGCGACCATGTCCATCGATAGATTTCTTTTACCTTCGATGATCATTTTTAAATAATTTGGAGATTTAATATCCGCTGCTGCAGAGAAAATCGCGTAGTTGTAAGGGCGTAAAGAGCGCTTGGTCGATTCTTTTTTAAACTGGTAAAAATCAGCTAAAAACAAACGAAAATCCATGTAATCTGATAGAATCGGCGCTAAAACCGAAGTAGTTGATATTGCAGGATTTTGACTTAACTGAGTTGCTTGATTTTCCATATTTCTCCCAAGAAAAAGGCCCCATGAAAATTCATCTCATGTGGCCCTTTAGTTGACAATAATTTTTAGCTAAAAACTAGTATCGGCTTAAAACTAACGTCACACGTTGAACATTCATGTTACCGCGAGTGTAAAGAACTAGGCTGCTCGCTTGAACACCGATCTCAGGGCGTTGGTTTAACCATAAAGATTGTGACCCAGAGTAACGGTCAAATTGTAAAGTACCTTGGTTGAAACCGTTAATTAATAGATCGGCTAACGCTACGTTGTTTTGCGCTTGAGCGTGTACGATCACTTGTTCAATACGGTAGCCACGGTATTGGTGCATGTTGAAGTACATGCCTAAATCAATGCGGTCGTTACCGTAAGTTGAACGGTTGATCCAAAGATCTAAGTTTTGTTGGCCATAACCCGGATTACCTGGGTACGGGTTACCTGGTTGACCTGGGTATGGAGGCGGTTCGTGGGGTTGACCTGGATAGTCAGGGTATTGCGGAGGTTGTGGATGGCTTCCAGAAGATTGGCGAAGTTCGATTACGATCTCGTCAACAAAAGTTGAACCATCGATATACATTTCAAGTTCACGCGTTGAACCTAAAACAATACGTTGCGAAGGCTGTAAGTTAATACGTTTACCTGGATTTACTTGAGTTGCTACATTGCGACCGTCAGCTAATAACTGAACAGTTGTTGTGTACGGAGAGTTCGGGCGAGTTTTACCACGAACAGAAACAACTTCCCATCCACGGTATTGAGTACCTAAACCTGCTAAACGGCGTAAATCTAAAACTTCGTTATTTACTGAACGACCTAAATAGATCGAACGCGTGTCTGATTGATCATCGCTATCATCATAACCTGGTAAGTTTGGATAATCTGGCACATCGGGCTGTCCGGGGTAACCGGGTTGGCAGTTTGGATCGTATGGGTTGTCGCACATTGAGTGCTGGTCACCGTGAAAACCATCGCCTGGTTGAATACCGAATTGGTCTGCATTTGACACCGAAGCCACTGCTAATACCGCTAATAACGTTCTTTTAAATGAATTAGATAACATTTGTCCCCCTGTTATTTGTACAACAGGGGTAAAGAGCAAAGGCTGGGCCTAAAAAATCAGGGCAAAGATGGCCCTGATTTATATAAGACTCTTGAGTTGAGAAAATCGGTTAATCAATTAGAAGTTAGGGATTTTACTTTCAAAGCTCGAAATTTCAGCAGTCGACATTGTGGCTTTTTGTAACGAAGACAATGTTACCCACATGGCACCTTTTTGAGTTCCCGCTGATAAATCTAAGCGGATACGGATATCACCTTTACCGTTGTTATTAACTAACTTAGCTTCACGAATCGCTTGCGCTAAGTTTTGTGAAGCATTCGCTGAAGAAGCTAAATCATAATTTTTAGAAATATCATTAACTTTAGAAATATTTGAACCCGCAGTTGTTCCTTTATCAGCAGCTAATAACGGAACGCTTAAGCCCACCATTTCATTATCTTCAGCCTTAATTAAAACACCCATCGCTGCTCTGCCATTAACAACTTCGAAAGCCGATGTTCTGATGCTTTCTAACTTTTGTGAAGTTGTAGACATATTTGTTGTGTTCATTAAATATGTTTTCCATAAATCGAACGAAGAACCTTGCGAACCTTGTTCTAAGATAAAGAAACGGTCTGCGTAGGAGTTTCTAAAGATAATACGTACGTAAGCTCCAGATAATTTAATTTTGATGTAAGCGTTTTCACAACCACCGTCAGCATCGATACATTTTAAAAATCCACCTTGGTATTCTAAATCACCATTCGTGTTTACTTGTTTTAAAATTTGGCGATCACCCGCTTGTGATGGATTACCTTGAAGTCTGTATGACGTGATTTTCTTAACGCCATCCATTGATTCATCTAAAGTTAAATCAACTAATAAACTACCGGCGCTTGTTGAACGTTTAAGTTTAGCGTTTAGCACGGCTTTAGCTACGTTTAAGTTTTTTGTTTTTTGTTCGGCCGCTACTTTATTATTGTAGCTGCGAAATTCAGTCATTAAACCATCGTTACCAGAGCTCGTGAAATTTAAAGCTTCAAGTTTACCACCTGTTTTTACAGCTTCAGCTTCATCAAATTTTGCACTCACGGCGCTGTTTGATTTTTTATTACCTTTACCTGTTTGAGGTAAATCAACTGAACCTTTATCTTCGCCAGATTTAGGAAGTGGATTTAGAGTACCGCCTTCGCCAGCTAAGTTTCCGCTACTATCAGCTGCTTTAGGTAATTCTTTAACACCATCAATAACTGTTGGAGGAAGTTGGCCGATACCCGCTTGGTCTTCACCTTCTGCAAGTTGGTCAGGTAATTGATCAACGTTTTCGGCATCACCTTGTTGCGTAACTGTAGTTCCGCGAACATCGCTGCGTGATTCTTTACTTTTACCACAACCTGTTGCTGTGATTGTAAATGCCGCCAGCACTGCTAATGAAATTAAAAGTGATTTTTGGTTCAACATTGAAGCCTCCACGTCCTAAAATTAAAACCTATCAAGGTGAAATTAAAGCAAGCCAGAGACCACAATTCACTAGCCTTAAAACGAATATATCGCTACTGTAGGCCAAAACATGGGTTTTTCATTGTAAGATATGCAAGGGTGATTTGATCAATGACAGCTAATTTGAAAGCTACGACAGATCAGTTTTTTAACTTAGATCCGCACTTAATCTTAAAGTGCGCTGATCTCAACGGCTATACGCCAACTGGCGAAATTCACCAATTAAACTCCTATGAAAACCGTGTTTTTGAAATCAAACTAGAAGACGGCAAATCTGTCATTGCTAAGTTCTTTCGCCCGCAACGCTGGTCTAAACAAACCATCGAAGATGAGCATGAATTCTGTTTTGATTTACACGCGGATGGTTTGTCAGTGGGTTTACCTTTACGAGCTAAAAACAACGAAACTGTTTTTGATGCGAATGGTATTCTTTATTGCTTCTATGAAAAAGTGCGTGGCCGCATGATGCAAGAAGTTCTACTGCATCAGTTTGAAAAATTGGGATCACTCACAGCACAGCTTCACAATACCGGCGAAAAAAAAGAAGCCTACAACCGTAATTTCTTCGGGCCCACGCAAGATAATAAATGGGTTGTGCTTGATCAGTTAAATGAGGTTATTGCGCCTGAGATTCGCCCCCAGTACATGGAATTAGCGGATCACGTGTTCAATAGCCTTGATGAAAAACTTGATCCCCAAGGCTTTATACGCATTCATGGCGATTTACACCGTGGTAATTTATTAGATAACGGTAAAGACGATATCACAATTGTGGATTTCGATGATTTTATCAACGGGCCTGTGGTTCAGGATTTCTGGATGATTTTTCCAGATCAAGATTTTGCGCCAACTAAAGAGTTCGAATTATTTTTAAAAGGCTACGAGACACTTCGTCACTTTGATGAGCGTCAGTTACAACTGGTTCCATATTTAAGAGCTTATCGTGTGATTTGTTATGCGGGTTGGATTTTGAATCGCTGGAATGATCCGAGCTTTCCGAAGATATTTCCTGAATTTAACACTTACAGATATTGGGCGGAGGAGTTTGATTCCCTCCGCAAGATTATTAAAGATTAGATATATTTAGAAAAACCAGCAGCTTTAGCAGCTGAGTTTAATTCTTTCATCGCGTCGTTTGCTTGTTCACGAATGATGCGAGCTTTTGTTTTAGCTTGAGTTATGTCGTCAGCTTTAGCTTTTTCAGTTTCTAATTTTTTTACTTCAGCTTCAGCATCTTTAGCTTCTTGTTCTAAACGCGCAGCTTTTTCTTTTAATGCTACAAATTCTGTCTCAGCAACTTTTTCTTCAGCTTGAGCTGGGCTAGAAGCCGCTTGTGCTGGAGCTACAGTTACTGTTGCAGAAGCCGCAGGAGCAGCTGCTTGTTTTTCTTCTTTGGCAGCAGCTTCTTCTTTAGCTTTTTGTTCAGCTTCTTTATCTACTGATGGAGTTAAAGCTTCGTCTAATAATTTTTGTTGTGGAGAACCTTCTGGTTGAGCCGCCACTTTATCTGAAGCGTGTGTTGTTGAAGATGCTGTCGCTGAGGCTGAAGAGGCTGCAGGTGTTGATACTACCGCTGTCTCAGAAGTTCCGCCAGTTACTTCAGTCGTTACTTTAGTTGGAGCTAAAGTGATGGCGCTTCCTAAAACTGCTTCTAATTTTTCTACAGATAATTTTGCTGCATCTAGGTTTAAGCAAAGTAATGCACCTGTCGTTGTGATTTCACCTTCAGAGTGAAGAACAAAGTTTACCATTGTAGCTTCACCTTTAAAATCTAAAGCTAATTCAGATAAGTTTGACTGATCTGCTTTTTCGAATGAAGTAAATTTAAGAGTCGTACCTGTTAAAGTTTGATCTTTGGCAATACCATCACCAAGAGCTGTACACACTGTTTTAGAAGCTACTAAAGCTGTTTCTAATGTTGTTTGAGAAGATTTAATCTCGCCATCAATGATGAACTGACCAAGATTAGTGCTACCTTCATACATCATATTTAAAGCTTGCTCAGAAATTTTGAAAGATTTTTCGCCACCGATAAATTTATCTTCCACTTTTTTATTATCTTCTGCTTGTTTTTCTTTTTCTTTAGCTGCATCAGCATAAGTGCTATCAAGCTCTACTGTATTTTTTAATTTTTTACCAAGGGCATTACATTCACCTTGCATGTTTTCAGCCATTAAAGCATTGCTCAGGTCTTTAACGCCGTTATCCATAAAACAACCTGCATTAGTCTCTTGTTTTAATGCACTGATGATGTCATCACATTTACCTAAAGTCTCAACTCCAAGTTTTCTGAAAGCTTCTTTTTCTGCATCAGTTGAAGTTTCAGAGATCACTGTCTTTTTAACAGTTTCTTTGTTTTTGTAATAAGCTTTATATAAATCTAACACTTCTGGGCTACACACTTTTGTAGGTAATTTGGCTTTTTCGCCAACGACATCTGTTTGTGCGCCTGAACCTGAACCACCTGAAGGACGAACACGTCTTTTATCTGGAGCTTTTTGACAATTAACGATAAACGTTGTTGAAACAACTAAAGCTGATAATAAACCAATCGACTTTTTCATATACCTGTTCTCCTAAAAGTTAAAAACTTCTGTAACAAGCCTATGTAGTTCAAGAAGCAGTCCAACTGTGCCAACTGCTGTTAAATTTGTTTTAAGACTTAAAAAGTGGTTTTAATGATTTTTACGCCGTGATTTTCTCAAAGTGAGACACGATCACTGTCGAAATTCCTAACAGGCAAAAACAAAAATAGTTATTAATAGTTATTAATAGACACGGCCGGAAGTCGCCATAAAACTTAGCAAATTAGCTAATAAAGTAACCAATTTGAAATTTGTTTTCATGCGACGTCCTCAACCGGAGTTTCTTTAGCGAACTGAACGCCAGTTTCAGCTCGCATTTATGGGTTCTGACGCCTCAAAACTAGAAACAAAATCTACAAAGTAACAATCTGGTCGCGCTCCCAAAATAATCTGTCTGACCAGGAGTGTTAATCACTGCTCCCAGAGGGGATTTCAGTTAAACCCAACAATGGCTGGGTCCCATACGATTGACTCTTTAATGAATTCCGCTAGGTCCGGAAGGAAGCAACGGTGTTTAAAGAGCTTTGCGATATGGGGTGCCCAGCTCTTTTATTTTGTTAAGAAAAACAAATTGAGGGGTTCTTCTGTCATATCAAGTTTTTGCCCGCAAATATCGACCACAAACGTTCGACCAAATGGTTGGACAAAGTCATATTTCGCAAACTTTGATTAACGCCCTAAAATCTGGTCGCGTACCGCACGCGATTTTATTTACCGGTCTTCGCGGAACTGGAAAAACAACTTCAGCGCGTATCTTAGCTAAAACATTACGTTGTGAAAACCCTGTGAACTTTGCTCCGTGCAATGTTTGTAATTCGTGTGTTGAAGCCAACAGCGGTCGTGCTGTTGATATTATCGAAATCGATGGTGCTTCGAACAATGGTGTCGATGCGATTCGCGATCTTCGCGACAATGTGATGTTCATGCCGACATCAGGCAAATACAAAATTTTTATTATCGACGAAGTTCACATGTTATCGACTTCGGCTTTTAATGCTTTACTTAAAACTTTAGAAGAACCACCAGCCCACGTGATCTTCATGATGGCAACAACTGAGGTTCATAAAATTCCTCAGACAATTTTATCTCGTTGCCAACGTTTTGATTTACGCCGCATTCCTTTCAAACAATTAACAGGTTTACTTAAAAAAATCTGTGACCTTGAAAATATCGAAGCTGACGAAAAAGCCCTATGGCTGATCGCCCGCCAAGGTGATGGTTCGGCCCGTGATTCTTTAAGCTTGTTAGACCAAGTTGTGAACTTCACAACAGGAAAATTATCGGAACAAAACGTAGCCGGTGTTTTAGGTTTAACTGACCGTGGTTTAATTTACGATGTGTTCTCACATCTAATTGAACGTAACCCAAAAGCGATCATCGCTGATCTTGAAAAAGCTCACACGATGGGAACAAGCCCTTCACTGTTTTTTGAAGAGCTTATTCAACTATTACGTCACACCATCGTTTTAAAAACGGCGCCTGAAAATGAATCGTTAATCGATTTACCGATCGAAGAGTCACAAGTTTTAAAAGAGTTTGCCAAATCACAGTCAGATTCTGATCTGCACATGCTTTTTGATATGGCGTTAAAATCATTATCGGATTTAGTGCGTGCCACTGACCCGTTCATGGTTTTTGAAGTTTGTTTACTTCGTATGGCGCAAGCGCCAAGAATTGCTGATATTCAAAATTTACTTTCTGGAGTTCAGGTAGCACCTCAAACCGGCAGTCAGGCAGTTGCCGCCCCAAAGTTTCAGGGACTCGCTAAATCTGAGTCCATACCTCAGCCAACCGCTAAACCTGAACCGGTGAAAGTGGTAAAACCTTCTCTGAATTCTGAAGGTTGGATGAAGTTTGTAGCTTACCTTAAACAAGAAAATGCATTCTTAGCGGCGAAGTTAGATAATATCGTGTTCGCTGGCCTAAATGAGAAGCATTTAACCCTGCAAGCCGCCGCTCAATTTTCGTTTTTAGCAGACCAAATGAGTCAGACAGAAACTCACCAAAAATTACAAGGTTTTATTGATTCGTTCTTTGGAGAGAGCTACACTTTTACTGTTGTTAAGGCAAAAGTTGCTTCAGGGGATTCTGCCAAAAGCATGAATCAAAAAATCGAAAAAGAAACTGAAGACAAAATAACAACTGAGATTATGCAAGACCCACGTGTGCAAGCAGCCCAACGAGTCTTCAAAGCTCAAGCAAAAATTATTTCGAACAAGGAGTAGCCTGTCGAAGACAGGTGGAAGGAACAACTTATGAAAGGTTTCGGCGGAATGAACGGCATGGCTGGCTTAATGAAACAAGCTAACCAAATGCAAATGAAAATGAAAAAGCTTCAAGAAGAATTAGCAACTCGTGAATTCACTGGCACAGCCGGTGGTGGCGCAGTAACAGCTAAAGTTAACGGCGAAAACAAAATCTTAGCGTTAACAATCAATCCTGATGTTATCAAATCTGGCGATGCTGAAATGTTACAAGACTTAGTAACAGCAGCTGTTAACGACGCTTTAAAAACAGCCAAAGATGAATCTTCAAAAGAGATGTCTAAAATCACTGGCGGCATGAATATTCCAGGAATGTTCTAGTCGATGTTACATATCCCCGCTTTGGAGAAATTAGTACACGAGCTTTCACGCTTACCAGGCGTTGGCCCTAAGACGGCCCAACGTTTGGCGTTCTATATTTTAAAAAGCAAAGAATCTTACCCAGAAAAATTATCTGAAGCTTTAATGCGCGTTCAAACTGAAGTGCATTCTTGCCCGGAATGTTTTAACTACACAGACCGCGAACTTTGCAAATTCTGCGAAGATGCTCACCGTGGTAATGATTCAATCTGTTTGGTTGAAGAACCTTCAGATATTTTCCGTATCGAATCTTCAGGAGCCTTCCGCGGCAGATACCATGTTCTTCACGGCGTAATTTCGCCGTTAGAAGGTATCACAGCTAAAGATTTAAAAATTCAAGAGCTCGTAAACAAGATCCAAAAAGGTCTTGATGGTGAAGGTCCTGAGATCAAAGAAATTATCTTAGCGTTAGATGCAGACCTTGAAGGCGATACAACAGCTTTATACCTTGCTAAAATCTTACAAGGTAAAGGCGTTAAACTTTCTCGTATTGCGCACGGAATTCCATTAGGTGCTGATATTGATTTCGTTGATGACCGCACTATGGGCCGCGCTTTAGAGAACAGGATTGCACTCTAAATGTCTTTATTTAATTACAATGCTAAAGAAATTCACTGCAAGATTGTTTATTACGGTCCATCATTGGGCGGTAAAACAACAAATATCCAATGGATGTACCAATCTTTAGCGCAAGACCAAAAATCAAAGTTAATGGCTTTAAACACTGAAGTTGAAAGAACTTTGTTATTTGATTTTTTACCGCTGGATATCGGCGAAATTCGTGGTTTTAAAACACGATTTCATGTTTACAGCGTTCCAGGACAAATTGTTTACGATGCTACCCGCAAGCTTATTCTACAAGGTATTGATGGTATTATCTTCGTGGCCGACTCACAGGCTGACCGTTTAGATGAAAATCTACAAGCTCTTGATAATTTAGAGAAAAATCTGATTCAGCAAGGGTACGACATCAAAGACATTCCGTTACTTTTACAGTATAATAAACGTGATCTTCCAACAGCGTTACCCATCAGTGAACTTCGCAAACATTTAAATCGTTTTAACGCTCAGGAAATCGAAGCTTGTGCCTTTGAAGGTAAAGGTGTACTTGAAAGCTTCAAGATGATGTCGAAGTCGATTATTCAAACTCTAAAGGGCGGAGCAACGGTATAAACGAAGCTCCCATCCTGGTGAAGCTTCTGACGACATTCTGCTGAAAGCAGATATTAGACAACGTCGTCAGACCAATTGGTTAGGGAAATACAGCCGATATGAACGATGCTCAGTTAAGTTTAGAAATTAATAAATTAAAAAAAGAAAAAGACGTGGCTCTTTTAGCTCACTATTACGAAGATGGCGTGATTCAAGATCTTGCCGATTACGTGGGTGATAGCTTCTATCTTTCTAAAATGGGTCAGCAAGTACCCAACAAAAACATTCTTTTAGCCGGCGTTGTTTTTATGGCTGAAAGTGTGAAGATTTTAAATCCGGAAAAAACTGTTTTAGTTCCTGATATGGCTGCCGGCTGTTCGCTTGTTGAAGGCGCACCTTACGACAAATATTTAGCTTGGCGCAGACAGTACCCTGATGCGATTTGTGTAACTTACATTAACTCTTCAGCTGAAGTGAAATCAATCTCTGATGTGATTATTACTTCAAGCAATGCCAAACAAATTGTTGAATCAATTCCTAAAGATCGCCACATCTTATTTGGACCAGATCAGCATTTAGGTAAATGGTTATCAAAACAATTAAACCGTGAATTCATCTTATGGCCAGGCGCTTGTCAGGTTCATATTTTATTTAATGCTGGCCGTTTAAAAGCGTTAATCGATGAAAATCAAGACGCTTTAGTGATTGCCCATCCTGAATGTGACGATGAAATTTTAAAATACGCGACAGTCATCGGTTCAACTTCTCGATTGTTAGAAGAAGTTGAAAAGAATAAATCTTATAAGAAATTTATCGTAGCGACTGAAACAGGTATCTTTCACCAGATGCAGAAACTTCGCCCTGATGCTGAATTAATTCAAGCTCCGGTGGTTGATGAAAACTGTATGTGTAACGACTGCCCGTTTATGAAGATGAATAACTTAGAAAAAATTCACCGTGCCCTTTTAACTTTCAAACCAGAAGTTACACTTGATGAGGCGCTTCGACACAAAGCTTACGCGTCTTTAGATCGCATGATGAAAATCACAAGCAACAAACCTGTGGAATGGCCTGCGCAGTTTAATGGGTAATCATCCTTCGTTTACTGATCTATTTAATCAATTTGCAGCGTTTGTTGAACGTGATAGCAAGCTTATGGCTTCTGGTCTTATCTTAGAAGAATTCAGCTCTCAAAATCCCGTACACCGTTTAAATATTCGTATGGGTATTGTTGAAAGTAATGTTTTAACAAAAGAAGAAAATGATGCTCTTTTAGATTTAAATAAACGTCCAAAAACAAAGGATTGGAATTTTTCAATTTCACACTCTGATAAAGTGGGCGGCTATATTCAGTCAGATCAAATCCTAGGAATGGATATCGAACGCAGCGAACGTGTTCAACGCCGCATTATCCAGCGTGTAGCAAGCGAAAAAGAAATGGCTGAAGCACCAGGCCCTGATTACTTATGGACCGCTAAAGAAGCTGTCTTTAAAGCTTTATCTCTTGAAGTGATGTCGCAAGCGGTTGTCGGCCAATGGCAACCAACGTCGTTTGAAAATACCTTCAAATTTCAGGCGATAGCGCCAAATGGTCTCAAGTTGAAACACAATTTGGGCTATTCACAGCGAATTTTGGATCACAATTGGACGATCTTTTTTTTCTAGTAGACCTATAAATTTTTTTTAACATTCCGGCCCTAAACCTACGTCCAGTATTCCCCGATGAGTTCCTTAGATAGTTTATTAACAGCGGAGGATGTCCAGCCGCAGGCTGGCCAGAATATAATATGGGTGCATCACAAAGAAAATTCAGACAGGCCCCTCGCAAAGAAGTCGTTCCATTAACATTGGACGCTTTTTCTTCATTGGAAAGTTTAGAGAAGATTGCGAAGTATGGTGAGATCATTGAGGCTTCGGCATCAGGGATTCTAATTAACTTCAAGCGTGAAGACTTTATTAAAAAAGAATTACGCTCGAATTTAAATTTAGATGCTCTGGTTGGCCACAAGGTGTTTTTCACGATTCATGAAATGGATCTTGAAATTTCAGGCACTGTAGCGCGCACAAAATTCTT
>JAMPXC010000085.1 GCA_023701385.1 Pseudobdellovibrio sp. | reverse complement strand
TGGAGCACTTTGCTTGAAATAGCGACAACTTTAAAGATCGAAATCCCTAAAAACTCAGCGCAGCAGCGTTCGCATTTTTTAGTGACTGAGCCGATGAAGGATTTAAACGCCGTTCTATCTAAGTTTTTAATCGCCCAAAAGGTTTTAGCTTCTGAAGAAATCTTAGAACGCTTAGCTTTTGAAGCCTGCGAAGATGCGTTTAATGATGGCATTCGTATTTGCGAAATGCGCTATGCCCCTACATTTATTGCCGATGGCCACACAAGTTTAACTTACGAAAAAATTCACCAAGCGTTTGTGCGTGGGTTAAACCGCGCTAAAAAACAAATGCCGATTGCGACGGGCTTAATCTGTATTTTGCAAAGAATTTTACCTTTAGAAAAAGTCTCTTCAGTGACTGATTTTGCCATTGAAAATAAAGACACTTTTTTAGCGTTAGACTTAGCTGATAACGAAATGGGTTCAGAACCGAGAAAATTTGCCAAAGACTTTGAACGCGCCAAAAAAGCCGGACTTCATATCACGGTTCACAGTGGCGAAACTCCAGATAAAGAAGCTGGCCAATGGATTAAAGATTCTATTCAAATTTTAGGGGCTGAACGTATCGGTCACGGTATTCAAGCCATCAATCACAAAGATGTAATGCAGCTGTTAATTGAAAAAGATATTCCGCTAGAGGTCTGCCCTTATAGCAACTACCTGACACAAGCTTTTGCTTCTTACGAGACGCATCCGCTTAGAAAACTCTACGATGCGGGCGTGCCCGTGACTTTAAATTCAGATGACCCTGGAATGTTCGCGTCATTATTAACCGATGACTATGTCATCGCCCAGGAGTATCAAGGTTTCGGAATTAAAGAATTCACCCGCTGTAATGAAATTGCTTTTAATAAAAGCTTTATTCCCTTAGCAGAAAAGACGGCGGCGTTTAAAGGATAATCTATGTCGAAAACAACTCGCTTAGGCCCATTTAACGAAATGCTTATTAACGAGATCAAAGAAAAACTTAATAAGCAAAATTTTGAATACAAAATCGAAATCGACCAAGAACTGGCAAAAAAATACCAAGACGAAATAGCCAGCAAAAATTATCACGAAAGATATCAAACTCCGGTTTCTCCGCTGGGCGAATTTATGTTCATCGAAGTTAACCAAGAGTCTTTACTGCTGATTAAAAAATATCTTTATGACTTAGGCATTTCTGTCGACGCCGGCGAATACTTGGCTGATAACGAACTGTTCTGCCCAAACTGTGATTTTGTTTCAACCGAAGTGGTTCTTTGCCCAACCCACGGAACACAAATGGTGGATTACTACCAGTCGGTGCAGTTAAAAAAACAAAAATCAGCCGAAGCACCATCGAACAAATTTTTCCGTTATGCTTTTATTGCATTTATTTTATTTGTTGTAACTATCTTAGCTAAAAAAGGATTCCACTAATGAGTTTTTATCCAGAAATCGAAGCCTACAAAACCGAAATGTTCAAAGTTTCTGACATCCATACACTTTATGTGGAACAAGCCGGAAACCCGAATGGAATTCCAGTAGTTTTTGTACACGGCGGACCTGGTGGCGGTATCAACGAAGATCATAGAAGATTCTTTGATCCGAAAAAATTTCGTATTGTTTTATTCGACCAACGTGGTGCCGGAAAATCTACACCTGCTGCTGAATTACGTGAAAATTCAACATGGGATTTAGTTTCTGATTTAGAAAAAATTCGCGAGCACCTAAACATTAAAAAATGGGTGGTGTTCGGTGGAAGCTGGGGTTCAACTTTAGCTTTAACTTACGCGATTTCTCATCCTGAAAAAGTTCAGCATTTAATTTTACGTGGAATTTTCTTATGCCGTCCTTCAGAGATTCACTGGTTCTACCAACAGGGAGCCTCTGAAATTTATCCTGATGTTTGGGAGTCATACTATAACCACATTCCGGCTGAAGAACGTGGTGATTTCGTGAAAGCCTATTACAAACGTTTAACTCACGAAAACGCAGATGTGCGTTTAGCAGCGGCCAAAGTTTGGAGTAAGTGGGAAGCCGCCACTTCAAAACTATTCGTTGATGTACAAGCGATCGATGATTTCGACGACCCTACTTACGCTTTACAATTCGCTCGTATCGAGTGCCATTACTTCATCAACAATGCGTTTTTTAAGACCAATAATTGGATTTTAGAAAATATTGCAAAGATCAAACATATCCCGTGCGATATCGTACAGGGCCGATACGATGTGGTTTGCCCTGCAAGGAGTGCATGGGATCTTCACCGTGCTTGGCCCGAGGCGAACCTGAAAATTATCCAAGATGCCGGGCACGCCGCCGCTGAACCAGGTATTAAAGCCGCGCTGGTTGCAGCTGCAGATGCTTTATAAGCGTTCTCAACTCATATTCCGGAGCATAAGCATTTCTTATGCTCCTTATAGCATTTAATGTTGTGACTCTGGTTCCAATTTGGGTTTTATTGCGCTGAACGCAATTAGATCCAAAGGGGAAGATATGAAAAAAGAATTGATGAAACAAGCCGCTGCCGCATTAGCTTTGACAACTACGGCGCTATTCTCATCATGTGCACCACAGTCACAAAATGCTGACACTTCATATCTGGAAGCCAACGAAGTTCAAAACTCAAATATCGTGGGTGGCCAATTAGCTGAAACTAGCTACCAAAAATCTCACGGTATCGTTCAATTACGAGTTAAAAAAGTTCTTAAAGTTTTCGGTAAAACACTTACTCTTTCTGAGTCGATCTGCACAGGCAGCCTTATCACTCGTGATATCGTTTTAACAGCAGCTCATTGCGTATCTAGCAAAACTTCAGCTGACAAAGTTGATGTGCTTTTTGGTTTAACAAACGTGAAAGCTCCAACTATCGCAGCTAAAGACTGGATCATTAACCCAGCTTACGTAGCGGCTCCTAAAGAAGGCGATACAGCTGTTCAGCATGATATCGCGATCGTTAAATTAGCTTCTGCAGCTCCAGCTGATTTTCAGTTGGCTGTTTTACCGACAGAAAAAACAATTCAGCAGTTACTTGAAGGTTCAAAATTAACATTCGCTGGCTTCGGTATTACGAATCCTGTGGTTCGTGACTACAAAAAAGATCAAAATGGAAAACCTGTTCTTGATAAAAATGGCAGACCTCAACTTGTTGAATTTCCAAGCGAAGGCTCTGGAACGTTAAGAAAAGTTTCTGATATGGTGGTAACTC
The DNA here is from genome assembly GCA_023701385.1 of Pseudobdellovibrio sp. GTDB lineage: Bacteria > Bdellovibrionota > Bdellovibrionia > Bdellovibrionales > Bdellovibrionaceae > Pseudobdellovibrio. The sequence goes on along the minus strand of JAMPXC010000085.1, from coordinate 3,899 downwards.
GCATTACTTCAGACCAAAAAGAAATCACATTAGATCAAAGAGGCTTAAAAGGCGCTTGCCACGGTGATTCTGGCGGACCTGCTCTTTTAAAATTACAAGACGGCAGTGATATCCAAGTTGGCGTTACAAGCCGTGGCACTAACCAATTAGGTAACTGCAACGAGAGCGTTATCTACACTGGCGTATTTGGCCAATTAGATTTTATCTCTAAAGCTGTTGCCGCTATTAATAAGAAATAACATCAAAAATTAAATTCAAAGGCTTCGCTAGAAAATCCCTTCACAACCTGAAGGGATTTTTTTGTTCAAATTACGAGCAAACAATCCATAAGTAATTCTTTTAGATACTATAAGGTTTAATGTTGTGACTCTGGTTCCAACTTGGGTTTTATTACGCCTACAGAATTTGGGTCCTCTAAAGCACGGCTACAAAGCTTGGCTGGATGAGGGGCATCCGGGGGGATCTCAAATTCGGTGAAACCGAACATCAAACAATCGGTGAAACACTTAAGACCACGACTGGTCAACGATACTTAGGGGGACTTATGAAAACAGGGACGATGAAACAGACTGCTGCTTTGCTAGCTTTAACGGCTGCTGCGTTATTTACTTCATGCGCACCGCAAGCTAATCCCACTTCGTATCTAGACGCTAATCAAGTTGAAAACTCAAATATCCTGGGTGGTCTTTTAGCTGACTCTAACTTTCAAAAAGCTCATGGTATCGTGCAATTAAAAATCATCTCGACAATGGGTGAAGCAACTTGCACAGGCTCATTAATCGCTCGTGATTTAGTTTTAACGGCAGCTCACTGTTTAGCTGACGAAAACTTACGTGGTATCGCCGTATTATTCGGATTAGATGACCGTAAATTAACTGAAGAGCAAGTGATCTATGCAACTAACGGCGCGATCAATCCAGACTTCTTACCTACAGATGATAAATCTCAAGTTTGGAATGATATCGCTTTAGTTAAATTAGAAAAAGCAGCTCCAGAAGATTTCCAATTAGCGAAACTTCCAGATGCTGAAACAATCAAACAATTATCTAAAGGTTCAAAATTAACTTTAGCTGGTTACGGCATCACAAACGCTGTTATCCGTAAAGTTGTTCAAGGCAAAAACGGCAAGCCAACGGTTGTTGAGCTTCCAGGTCGCGGTTCAGGCACTTTAAGAAAAGTATCTAATATCGTTGTAACTAGCATTACTGCTGACCAAAAAGAAATGTCTTTTAATCAAACAAATTTAAGAGGGGCTTGCCACGGAGATTCAGGTGGGCCTGCTCTATTAAAACTTCAAGACGGTTCTTACATCCAAGTTGGTGTTACTAGCCGTGGTACTAACGAATTAGGTAACTGTAACGAAGGCGCGATCTACACGGGTGTGTACGGTCAATTAGAGTGGATTGCTTTAGCCACTGAGCAATTAAATAAGCCAGCAGCTGTTAAAGAAGAAGCTCCAAAAGCTGACGACAAAGTAGCTCAAGCGAACTAAGTCACTGATTAAGTCACTTGATCAATTAAATCAGCCACTGCGGAAGGCTGATCAAACAGAACACGATGTCCTGAATTAAAAATCCTTTCATAGCCTGAAAGGATTTTTTTTCGTTTTAAATCTTCAGCGAAGTTTGTGAATTTCTGATCTTTATCGCCCACAACCCATAAAACTTTATCAGCATGTTTAGCTAACACAGTTTCTTTGTTTTCTTGCTGCGCTAATGACAGTGTTGTGAATCCTAAAGCGAGTTTTTTCGGGTCGATATCACGGCCATTGCGTGAGAATTCGCGGTCGTTATCGGCTTTAAATACGTCTTGGCCATTCCATTCATTCCAGAACTCGGTCCAAGGCGTAGTTTCTAATTTATCTTTCCATACAAGATCATTAATACGGCGTTGTTCTTTTTCGTTTTTATCTGTTAACCCAGGATGCCCACTGATAAAAATAAACTTCTTAAAACGATCTGGATGGCGCTCTAAAACATGTAAACCGACACGGGCACCTAATGAGTAGCCCACAAAAATAGGCTGCGTATTGTCGGGTATAAAAGAAATTAATCGGTCAGCCAATTTATTAAAAGAAGCTAAGTCAATATCCCCGATTGGCGATGTGGGTGAAAATAAATCTGGTGTAATCCATTGGTGACGAGGCGTTAAGGTTTGAACCTTGTACCAATCTTTTCCAGAACCTAAAAATCCATGTAACGCTAAAATGTGACGGTTTTGCATGCTTCATCCATAAATTTCCAGACCGCATTTGACTGGGCCTGGTCTGTTTGAATTTCAATGACGAAATTCTTCATTTCCTTCTTAGAAATGATATCGCTTACAGCTGAAAGATCAACCACGTCCACGACTTGTAGATAGTTCCAACCGAACATTTCAGCCCAGCCTTTGAACTGGATCTCGTGAGGATTTAAAAACTTCTCGTGGTCAAAAACCTTTTTAAAGATCTGGCCGCCTTTATTATTGATGATCACCAAGTTTTTACGAGAGGCTTTATTGTCATCGCGATTTAAACCTAGGGCCGCTAGATCATACATCGCTGTTAAATCACCGATCACCGCCCACGACATATCAAACTGGTTAGACCAACCTAAGTACGTCGAAGTCTGGCCATCAATCCCATTGGCTCCCCGGTTACCGTAGGTTTCTGGAAATGAGCCTTGTGAAAACAGATCCCACTCGCGAATCGGTAACGAATTACCAATATAGATCGGGTGAAACTTGATCAGTTGGCTTAATTGAAAAATAAAATTTTGCTCTGAATTTTTAAACTCAGTTAAAGCCGTTACTTTTTTAGCCTGAAGCTGTTGGTTTAACGTCGCAAAATCGATTTTACGGTATTCAACAGCATTTAATAACGCATCAACAATTTCAAAACCAGCTTGCAATGATTTACGAGCTAAACCAGAAAACGGAAGTTCTGAGATTGAAAGCACAGGAATATGCGCGTATTTTTTTTCTAGATCACGCCATAAACGTAATGTTGGAACCCCGCCGATCCGTAAAACTGAAGAGTAAATATTTTTTTCTAAAAAATTTCCAAATAAAGCGTCGCAATTATTAATTTGTAAATGCGCAAGCTCGGTATCGCCCAGTAATCCAGATAGAGATTCAGCGTAATGATAGATTTGATATTTTAAAAGCGCAGCCTTAACTAGAGCTTTTTCTTCTTGAGAAAGCTGGCTTAAAATCACTAACGGGTTTTTAAAAAGTTTAGCTTCAGCCCCGTATTCCGCATCGAAAGGCTGCGGTTTAAACGATTCGATTTTATTCACTTCAACAAAGCGAGCTGTGGTTTGCTGAAAGTTGCCATCGATCAATGGTTCATCAAAACATAAATTAAAATGTAGAGGTTTTTTGGAATCAAACTCAATTTTTAAATCAGCTTGATTGACATCCCAGTCATAACATTTGTGAACGTAAGAGGTAAAAATCCCCGCTTGCTCAATCGCTTGTGGAGCCCCTGAGCCACGGTAATTTTTCGGACGATCAGCACTCACCACAATCAGTGGCAAACCTTGGTAAAATCCTTCAACCACAGATGGTAAAAGTTCGGCCACGGCCGTGCCTGATGTTGTAATCACCGCTACGGGTTTTCCTGAAGCTTTGATTTTTCCTAAAGCAAAGAAACCGGCTGAACGTTCTTCAAAAAATGATTTTACTTTAAAGGCGCGGCCTTCAAGGCCAACAACTAACGGTGCATTACGGGCGCCAGCGCAAACAATTACTTCTGCAACATCAAGGTTGCTCAGAATCTGATAAAAATGCGAAACCAGTTCAGCGTTGGTCATGAATTAATGTATGAAACTTGTTTACGAAATCTGCAACGAAAAAGCTTCGCAAATGGCCTTCTTTTTCGTCTCAAGCTCTTGCCATTCGGCTGCAAAGTCAGATTGCGC
>JAMPXC010000003.1 GCA_023701385.1 Pseudobdellovibrio sp. | reverse complement strand
TTAAGGCTAGCATTTTCGGTAACATGATTTAATGGGCAATGGGGGTGGGTCTGGTTATTCGATTCTCGATTTGAGCCGGCTTCGGTAACATTTATTTCCGGGCAATTCGGAGATTCGTTAGGTAGGTTTATGTCACTTAACTGGTTGTGAAAAAAAGCCGATCTGTTAGTGTGAGCTTGAATGTAGGACGTACTCTGTCTCATTTTGCGACTGCGCTTGCGCTGCTATTTAGCGGCCTGTTTGCATTCGCAGGTCCGTTAAGAACTACCTATCAAGCCAAAATCGTAAAGCCAAATGGCTATCCACTTGAAGCTGCTAGTGTAAATTTTAAATTCACGATTTTAGATCCATCCGGAAATTGTATTTTATATTCAGAAACATATTCAGCAGTAAATATGACTTCAACCGGAGGGTTAATTTCTTTCTCGCTAGGATCTGGTGTTAAAACTTACCCTGTAAGTTCTCCAGCTTTTGCTGATGTGTTTTCTAATATTACACCAAGCCTATCGTGTGATGCGGGCGGTCCGGTAAGCTATTCACCAGGAGCTAATGATATCAGAAAAATCGTTATGCAATTTCACGATGGCAACGGTTGGCAAACTTTACCAGCTATGAATATCAACGCTGTACCTTATGCGATGTACGCTGATGAAGCGGTTCGCTTATCTGGTTACGCAGCAAGTGATTTTGTTCAAGTGGCACAAATTCCAAATTGTACAGCCAGTGAGGCGCTTCATTACACCGGTACAAGTTTTACCTGTTTATCTGTTGGTAGCGGGGTAACATCAGGGTCAGTCACTTCGGCTTTAGGTTACACGCCGGCAGATGATGCAAATTTAACTACGCTATCAAGTGTGGTTACTTCGGTGTCATCATCTGTGTTTTCGGTTTCTTCAACCGTAGCAGCACTTTCTGCAAATGTCGCAAACATTCAGACAGCTGTTTCTGGAATAACAAGTTCGCAATGGATCACTTCTGGATCTTCAATTGTTTATAACTCAGGTTATGTAGGAATCGGCACAGTTTCTCCCACATCGCGCTTCACCGTGGCTGATAATAATTCTGAAACTACAGTGATACAAGACAGTGCAGACTCTATTACTTTGTTCGGTAATGGAAATACTTACTTTCAAGGGCGTGATGTAATCAATGATGTTGAATTTATCATGGGTACAAGCACGAGCGGCGTTGATGTGTTTTCAGGAAGTATAACTGACCACAGCTATTCATTACGTACCGGAAATGTTCGTCGTATTTATATTACCGCAAGCGGTACGACTGGTGTTGGAACCACAGCCCCAACAGCCAAGTTGCATATTGCCGGTGGCACAAGTGCAACGCCATTAGTTAAGTTAAGCTCAAGCAGTTTGGTGACTGCACCGCAAGCTGGCTCGTTTGAATATGATGGTTCAGCTTTTTATTTAACAGATGGCTCTGGTGTTCGTCGCTCTATCGCAACAGCAAGTGCTTCAGGCACTTACGATAACGCTTCAAATATTACGTCGTCTGGAAATATTAATCTTACCCCCACAGGTTCAGTGGTAGTTTCAAGCACTACAGCTTCAACAAATTCAACGACGGGTGCTTTAGTCGTGGGTGGAGGCTTAGGTGTTGCGGGAAATATTAATTCTTCAGGCACGATTACAACCTCTTCAAATATTCAAGGTGTTTCAATCACAGCAACCTCTGGAATGATTACACCAATTATTTACGGAAGTACGGCAATCTCCGGAATTTTACGTCTTGAATCAACAACGAACGCCACAAAAGGTTCAGTGCTTATTGCCCAGCAGGGTGGAAATGTGGGTATCGGCACAGGTACTCCGCTGGCAAGACTGTCGGTTGACGGTGATGGATTTTCTCCGAATACACCAGCTGCAGGAACATTAGCTACATTTGATAATGAATCGGCTGACGTGGCGATTGGACTTTTCACGACTTCGGTTAGAAAAGCATCGCTTTATTTCGGTGTTACAGGTGCAGCTTCGCGTGGCGCTTTATCTTATCAGTTTAATAACACAAGTAGCGATAAAATGTATTTTGATGTGAATGCAGCAACACGCATGACAATCACTGGTTCTGGCACTGTAGGTATTGGGGTGAGTGCGCCAACGGCGATGTTACATGTGGTTAATGATTATTCGTCTCGTGATGTGCTAACGTTAAAAGCGGCTCCGTCGCAATCGGCGCCTTGGTTTCGTATTAATGACTCTAGCGATGTCACTCGCGCTTATTTTGCTCCGAACGGGGGGATGCCTCAGTTTGTTTTAGGAAATTCAAACGCTATTCGCTTAACCGCAGAATACGGCGGCTTTGCCGAACTTCCATCTGGGGCAATTATTACGACGGGTTCAAATTTAACTTTCGCAAATAACGGTAACCCTGGCGTGAAAACTGTGGCCGGCTATTATAATGGTACAACTTATTATTCCGCTTGGGAAATCGCCAACGTGGCCTCTGGTTTTGGAAATTTACTGCTCATGAAATCTGGCGGTAATGTCGGTATCGGAACCTCAGCTCCAGCGATGCAACTCCATTTAAAGAATACAGCAGTTACGTCAGATGCGGTCTATATAGATCGCGCAGATACGTCTCCAAATTTAGATATTTATTCAAGTTATAATGGATTAAGTAATACTCAGTCAGGCACTTTTGCCTACGGTGTTCGCCCGTCAGATAACCAATGGCAAATTTGGGAGCGTGGTTACAATGCGGTTTGGACAAGTTTATTTGCGATCACTAAAGATGGTAAAGTAGGTATTGGTAATACAAATCCGGCAGAAAAATTAGAGGTGACCGGAAACATAAAAGCCACTGCCTTTATCGGTGATGGTTCACAAATTACAAATATTCCAGGTTCGGCAATTCAGTTTAATGACTGGGGTTCTGGTTGGGCCTCAGCTGTGCCATGGTCTTCATACAGTTCCAGTATTTCAGGCTGGCAAGATTATTCGGGAACAGCGACTGGAATCGGTAGCACTTTCTGGACAGGGTGGACAACACGCAATGGAGCTACCGGAGCGCAAATCGGCGTAAACTGGAACAGTGAGGCTGGCGGTACTCCTGGAGTCAGAGTGCGCGCTAAAGATGATACACAAGGTGATTGGGGCGCGTGGAGATCTTTAGCTTTTGTAGATGCATCCGTACAGAAAAGCGGTGATAGCATGACAGGATCATTAAGTATCACTGGAGATTTAACCATCACGGGAATTCCGTATCGTGCCTCCGGAGATATCGCTTGGACGGTGCCATCCGATGCGCGTTTAAAAGATGTGAAGCGGGCTTATAACCGCGGTTTAAAAGAAATTTTAAATATCGACACGATTATTTATTCGTATAAAGAAGGTAATATTAAAAAAATTGATCCGGAAAAAGAATTTACCGGAGTGCTGGCGCAAAACGTACAAGCTAATATTCCAGAAGCGGTTAAAGAAGATAAAGACGGTTATTTATCTTTAAATACAACACCGATTTTCTGGGCGATGATTAATGCTATTAAAGATCTTTATCATGAAATCACGGGCGTGCAACGTGAGATCGCATCTTTAAAAGAAGACAACAAAGTCAAAGATCAAGAAATCAAAGAATTAAAAGAGCGTTTGGATCGTATTGAAAAGTCAATTCAGTCTCAACCAAAAAAATAATTATTCACACTCGATAAAGTTAGTGGGGTCGTGGCTGCAATCATTTTTTCTTGCGTAGAGTAAAAAGTGCTCGCGGAATTTCGTCAATTAAGTCAGAGGCCATGAGTGACAGATAGTCTTTATCTTTAACCCAGCGATCAGCGATATAGCCATGAACTCCGCAAGCCAGAACAGCGGCGTGTGTTGGTTTTAAACCTTGCGAAAGAAAACCCACAATCATTCCGGTAAGCACGTCACCGGTTCCAGCTTTAGCTAAGGCTTTATTGCCGGTTTGAATTTTATAGATCATAGATTTTGTCGCAACTAAAGTGTGGTGGCCTTTTAAAACGATAATACCGCCGAATTTTTCCTGCGCCATTTGTGCGGCTTTGAATCGGTCTTTGCGAATTTCATCAGATGAAATATTTAGTAGTTTTGCCAATTCGCCTTCATGCGGAGTGATGATCCAGTTTGTTTTTATTTTTTTCACAAGCTCTAAAGCGCCAGCATCAATAATTACCGGGTTATTAAATTCTTTTTCAATATGGTGAAAAAGTTTTTTAATTTTAGGCGTGATTGTTATTCCGGGGCCGATCGCTAAAGCTTTATAGTGATTCAGATTCATTTTTTCAGAAATTTCATAAGAGAGAAAATCGGGGTGTTCTGTTAAATTTTTTATTGTTGAAGGTAGATAAACATAACCAGCTCCAACCCGTAAAGCTGCCAATGCTGATAAGTAACAAGCGCCCCACATTCCTTCAGAGCCAGCAATAATCAGGCATTTACCGCCGTGAGTTTTATTAGCAGAGTCTGCGCGCTTAGGCAGAAATTTTCGAAGATCTTTTTTAGTAATACGAAATATTGACGACATTTATAAATAAATATTGCAGTATGGGTGCCATGCCTGAACTACCAGAAGTCGAGATCGTCGTTCGTAATTTAAATGATATTGTGATCGGTAAAAAACTTAAAGCCACCAAGCTTTGGCGCAAAGACGTGCGCTTTCCGATCCCCGATAAAATTATACAAAAGATCGTTAATGGCGAAAACAAACTGCTTAACATCCATCGCCGGGCTAAGTTTATTGTGATTGAGTTTGCTGATTATTTAATCATTTCCCATTTGGGAATGACCGGGGCATGGAGCACCCATAAAGGGCAGTTGTCCCAGTATACCCCGAAAAAGCACGATCACTTAGCGCTCGGTTTTGAAGACGGGAAGGATAAGGAATTGTGGCTTATTTACAACGATCCACGCCGTTTTGGCTTTGTTCATGCGATCAGAAAACAGGATTTGGCGACCTATTTTGCGAACTACGGTTTTGAACCGCTTGAGATGGGTGATCGGCAAATCGAAGAGCTGTTTCAACAGGCTAAAAAGTCAAAATCCCCTCTGAAAACCTTTATTATGAACCAAAAAAATATCGTGGGTGTTGGTAACATTTATGCCTGCGAAGCCTTGTTTTTAGCGGAACTTAGCCCGTTTAAAATCGCTGCAAAGGTTAAAAAAGAATCATTTTTAAAGCTCATTCAAGCGATCAAAAAAAATCTCAAACAAGCCATTTCTAAAGGCGGATCGAGTATTAAAAACTACAGAAATGTGAATGAAGAAGAGGGAAGTTTTCAAAAATCACACTTAGTTTATGGCAAAGAAAAGACGAAATGCCCTCGGTGTAAGACGGGAATCATTGTTCGCAAAGTTCAAGCAGGTCGATCAACTTTTTTTTGTAACGCTTGCCAAAGGTAGAAATTCGTGATTTCTTTAATTTAACACAAACTTAATAAACAATAACCGTTACCGGTTTTAACAAAAGGACTTTCCATGAAAGCATTATTAGTAACAGCTTTATTAGCATTATCATTCACAACAGGTTTTACTTGTTCTAAAAACGCTCCAGAAGCAGCAGCTCCAACTGAAGCAACTCAACCTACAGCAGAAGCTACTCCAGCAGCTCCAGCTGAAGGCACAGCAGCTCCAACAGAAGGCGCAGCAGCAACTGCAGCTCCTACTGAAGCAGCTCCAGCAGCGCCAGCTACTGAAACTAAGTAATTAGTTTTTTAGCTAGCTATTGCTAGATATGAAAAGCCAGTTCCTGAAAAGGGCTGGCTTTTTGTTTTTTTGCGCTTGTCTTGGCTTTGCTCTCCTTCTTTTTTGTTTGTCCCATTTTTCCTTCTGATTTTTGTTTTAACTTCTATAAACTTTATTTAGTTCGTAGAGCTAAAACTCGACCATCTCGATACAGCACGGGTTACCGTAACGGGGGCGATATGGACTATTACCTCGTATAGACTTGAAGAGCTAAGGCTCTAGAGAAAGCTGCTTGTCAGATAGCTCTTAAGGTGCTGAAATATTTGTATATTTACATCATGTATGCCATAGGCACACAACTAAGGAGACTTTCGTGGACGCACTATTAGCTTACCAAGGATTTTTAACGAATCTAGCACCTTGCTGGCTTCTGATCGTTGGTTCAATTTTAATCTTTCTTTTTATCGGCTTTTTTAGCCTACCGTTGTTCGTATGGGCGGTGGTTTCAGTAGGTCTATTATTCGGCCTGGGTGCTTCTACGACAGCCACTGCGGTTGTTGCAGCGTTGTTTGTCTTATTCTTAATTAAACCTCTTAGAGCTTTATTGATCTCAACACCGCTCATGAAAGCGATGAAAGGGATCATGCCGAAAATTTCTGACACTGAAAGAACAGCGTTAGAAGCGGGCGTAGTTTGGGTCGAAAAAGATTTATTCTCTGGTAAACCAGATTTCAAAAAAATCTTGGCTGAGCCTTACGCAAAATTAACGGCTGAAGAGCAAGCATTCATGGATGGCCCGGTTGAAGAACTTTGCAAAATGGCTAACCCATGGAAAATTTGGCGTAACCGTGAAATGCCTCAAGAAATGTGGCAATTCATTAAAGACAAAGGTTTCTTAGGAATGATCATTCCGAAAGAGTACGGAGGTCTTGGTTTTTCTAATATGGCGCACTCTGAAGTTGTCATGAAATTATCAACACGTTCAATTTCAGCTTCGATCTCTGTGATGGTTCCGAACTCGCTTGGTCCTGCAGAATTATTAATTCACTACGGAACTGAAGCGCAAAAAAATCACTGGTTACCTCGTTTAGCTAAAGGACAAGAGATCCCATGCTTCGGTTTAACTGAGCCACAAGCCGGTTCTGATGCGGGTTCTATCACTTCTTCTGGTACAGTATTTAAAGACACTGATGGCAAATTAAAAATTAAACTTAACTGGAATAAACGTTGGATCACATTAGCGCAAGTTTCTACGGTGATTGGTTTAGCGTTCCGTTTACGTGACCCAGAAAACTTATTAGGTAAAGGCGAAGATGTTGGTATCACTTGTGCCTTAGTTCCAGCTTCTACTCCTGGAGTCATTCACGATCGCCGTCACGATCCTTTAACGATCCCGTTCCACAACTGTCCTACGCAAGGTAAAGACGTTGTTGTAACAATTGAAGAGGCTGTTGTTGGCGGTGCTGCTGGCTGCGGTAAAGGTTGGGGTATGTTAATGGAGTGTTTAGCTGCAGGTCGCGGTGTATCACTTCCAGCGCAAAGCACTGGCGGAGCGAAGTTATGTTATAGAACAGCTTCATCTCACGCTTTCATCCGTAAGCAATTTGGTCTTTCAATCGGTAAATTCGAAGGTGTTGAAGAGCCAATGGCTCGTATCGGATCTAAAGCTTACGCCTTAGATGCGGCTCGTAGATTTACATTAGGCGCTCTTGATAAAGGTATCAAACCTCCAGTTGTAACTGCGATGATGAAATATCACGCGACAGAAATGTCTCGTTCAGCTGTAAATGATTGTATGGATATCATGGGTGGTGCAGGTATTTCTTTAGGCGCGCGCAACTTAATCGCTGAAGGTTATGTAGCTATGCCAATCGGGATCACGGTTGAAGGTGCGAACATCATGACTCGTACTTTAATCATCTTCGGACAAGGCGCTTTACGTTGCCATCCTTATGCATTCGAAGAAGTTCGTACAATCGCTGAAGGAAACACTAAAGGATTTGATGCGGCTTTCTGGGGGCATATCGGTCACGTTGTATCAAACATGTGCCGTTCGATTTTATTATCAGTATCTCGTGGTTACTTAGCTTGCGCTCCATCTGGTGTGCATCCTAAAACAAAAATCCACTACCGCCGTTTACAATGGGCTTCAGCTACATTCGCTATCTTAGCAGATGTTGCAATGGGTACATTAGGTGGCCAATTAAAATTAAAAGAAAAAATCACTGGTCGCTTTGCCGATATTTTTGCCCAAATGTATTTATCGACTGCGGTATTACGCCGTTTCGAAGAAGAAGGTCAACGCGAAGAAGATCTTCCATATGTTCAGTACTTCTTAAAAGATTCTATGGCGCAAATTCAAAAATCTTTTGATGGTTTATTTGATAACTTAAAATTAGAGGTTCCGGTAATTGGTGGTATCTATCGTTTTGTCATGAAAGATATCTTAGGCGCTTGGTCACGTATCAATTCAATCGGTTCTCAAGGTACTGATGGTTGGTCACACTTAATCACAGCTTCTATGATGAAAGCTGGCGAACAACGCGATCGTATTACTTCTGGTATTTACTGGGTGGGTGAAAAATCTCACGGTCCAGCCGAAGTGATTGCTCGTTTAGCGAAAGGTGATCAAACAGCTCGTTTAGAAAACGCATTTAACGTTGTGACTCGTGCTGAAGCGGCAGAAAAGAAAATCCGTGCAGCGGTTAAATCTGGTTCTATTCCTAAGAAAAAAGGCCTCGCTTCATGGGAAGATGCTTTGGCTAAGAAAATCATCTCTCAAGACGAATTCAAACTTTTGTCAGAAGCGGATAAAGTTCGTTACGACGCTATCTTAGTAGACGACTTTACTGAGACTGAATATCAGAATAAACTTCCTTAATTGGTAGGCCGTTACTTTTTGGAAAGCAGCGTGCCATAAAATAAAAAAGGCGACTTGAAGAAGTCGCCTTTTTTATTTGTATTGTAATTTTATCTTAGAATTTAATTAAGCCTGTGCCTAAAGAAAGCGATGTGTTTTCTTTAGATGCGAATACGTAATATGTTACTGAAGCATTTTGTGTGTTTTGTGAAGTGATGCTTTTTGCTGTTAATAACGTGCTCGGATTAACTACTAATTGGCCGTTCACCACAGTTAATTTAGCTGCTAAATTTAAGTAGCCGTTAAATGGTGATAGGTAAGCCGCTACGCGCTCATAGCCAACTGGGGCTGCGACTGGAAGTTCGATCGCTTGGTTTAAACCCACTTGCGCCCATAAAGTTTTTTCGCCAGCGAAAAAGTTTACATCCGTTATACATGTTTCATTGTCTGCTTGATGAGACACTGTTGCTAATACAGCTTTAGATAAGATAAAGTTCCAGCCTGTTTTTACGTCTGTTAAAGAGAATGTCATTTGACCGACTTCAAATTGCGCTTCAGTCACGCAGTAAAGATCATTGTCATCACGGTGAGTAGAAAATTTTAAAGCTCCTACTGATGGCGTAGTTTTAGAGATAAAAGTTATGCTCATTTCGTATTTGCCAGCGTTTGTGCTGTTGTAAAGATTTGTAAAATCTAAAGTTGCGTTTTGCGTGAAAGCATAAACGTTAATATTTAAAAATAGACCGGCGATAAATAACACTGTTTTCATGGTTTACTCCCTGAGATTTGTGAGGCCTTTGTGCCAAATCTCGGGAGTATTCGCAAGTTAGGGTATTGTTAAGACTCTTAAATCGCCTTAAACGCGTGTGGGATTGTATTTTGTGTAAACTGTAATAAACAAAGCGCCGCCAAGTAAGAACGCCGCTGGTAAACCTAAAGCAGTTAACCAATACAACGGTTTAATGACGTAGTCATAAAATTGCGAAGCAAAGGTATATTCAGCTTCGTAATTCATGATATTAAAAAGACAACCGACAATTACCCCGCTCATGAAAATAACAGATGGAAGTATTAAACCACGAAGCCAGTAGCTTTCATTTTTAATTTTTTTATCAAACAGTTTAGCGATCGCAAGAATGGTGATGCAGCCGCAAAAAATCGGAACAAGACCATTATATTTTTCAAATGAAAACATCATTGACCATAAAGATTTATTCATGGCCCAATAGCCGACAAGCAAGGCCATGCATAAACCCCAGATGCTACCGATAATAAAGTAATGCTTTTTTGCGAAGGTCATTAGAAAACGATCGCTTTACCAACAGGCGCAAATGAAATCTTCGCGAGTTTAAAATGCTGAAGTCCAACTGGAATACCAATCAGCGTAATGCAGAATAATAAACCCCATAAAACATGCATGGCCGCTAACCACCAACCACAGAAGACGAACCAGATAATATTACCAATAAAACCTAAAGTGCCAGTTCCAATATCGTGACCACTGATAGTTTCACGGGCCACAACTTGTGAGCCGAAAGGCCATAGATTTAATAAACCAATATTAAAAGCTGCACGCGCCCAAGGAATTCCGACAATTGAAATCACCATAATAAGAGCTGAGGTAAACCATGAAATCGCTGTAGCCCAGCCACCGAACACTAACCATAAAATATTTAATAAAAAATTTAACATCTTAAATCCTCATTTTTTTAACTGTAGCACTTTGATCATTTCTAAACTTTTCTAATTTCTTGGCAATGTCAGAATTTTCAATGGCTAACATTTGTAACGCTAAAAGCCCAGCGTTCGCTGAATTGTCGATAGAAACCGTAGCCACAGGAACACCTTTTGGCATTTGCACGATTGAAAGTAGACTATCCATGCCGTCTAATGATTTAGATTTAACGGGAACACCGATCACCGGTAATGTCGTGTAAGATGCGGTCATTCCCGGCAAGTGAGCCGCTCCGCCAGCGCCTGCGATAATCACTTTAATTCCGTTATCACGGGCGTTCATCGCAAAATCACGCATATCATCTGGAGTTCTGTGAGCTGATAAAACTTTTTTCTCAAAAGAAATTTTAAAATCAGTTAATACATCACAAGCGGCTTTCATAGTTTCCCAATCAGATTGGCTTCCCATGATAACAGCAACTTGAGCTTTCGATTTTTTAGGAGCACGTGTAATCTTTTTCATAACGAATACATTCCTTTTAATTTTTTAACAGTCGAGAAGATTTCATCTTTATTATTTCCGCAAACAGTAAAGTGGCCCATTTTGCGTCCGGGTTTAGATTCAGTTTTGCCATAAAGATGTAAATGGCCATTGGGCACGTTCATAAATTCATTGATTGGCTGAAGTTCGGCCACCTGTGATTTTGTGCCCAGTAAATTGAGCATCACAGCGTATTTTGTAATTAACGTCGTTTCGCCCAGTGGTAAATTTAAAACGCTGCGCACATGATTGTGAAATTGTGACGTTACACAGGCATTCATCGTGTAATGACCTGAGTTATGCGGACGCGGTGCTGATTCATTTAAATAAACTTTACCATCGGCAGTTAAGAAAAATTCGAAAGCATAAATGCCGCGGGCATCAATCGCTGTCAGTGCACGTTCAGTGTAATCTTTAATTTCTTTTTCAACTTCAGGTGAAATTTCTGAAGGTGATGTAACATAATGACAGATGTGATTTTCTTGAACGGTTTCAGCAATCGGGTAAAGCACAGTGCCTGTGGAATTGCGAGCGGCCATGATCGCCATTTCTTTCGCGTACGGAATAAAAGCTTCAACTAACTTTTGCCCTTTAAGTTTAACTAATGCTTCTTCGATGGTGTCTTCAGATTTGATCGTGATGTTACCATAACCATCGTATCCACCCTTAGCGGATTTTAAAACAATGGGTAAGCCGTGCTCTTTGATAAAATTTAAAACATCAGTTTTAGTTGAAACTTCTTTATAAGGACAAACCGCAATACCAGCGCGAGCAAAAGTGTTTTTCTCAGTGATCTTATCGCCAATTAATTTAAAACTTTTTGCTGAAGGATAAAGTTTGCCTGGAAATTTTTCTTCAATGGCATCTAGAATAGACTGATCGATAAATTCATTTTCTAAAGTAATAAAGTCGCAACGACTTGCGAAGGTTAAAATTTGTTCAAGATTGTTAAAATCAGATTTTGTTGTAAACGTTGAAACTTGAGAGGCGGGGCTTAAAGAATCTTTAGGGTCGGTGCAAAGAACATGAGTTTTAATCCCAAGTTCGTACGCGGCCAGAGCTGTCATACGTGACAACTGTCCGCTTCCTAAAATACCTAAGACCGTATCTGAATTCATACGTCGTATGATCCTTTACCTTTTGTAGGTTTAATATAAGAATATATCTTAGCCATGGCAACACCCAAAGTTAAAGTCAAAGCACAGGTTTTAATTGCTTATAACGACAAGATCCTCGTATATCGCGTTAAAGACGAGAAAACCGGACAATATATATATAGACTGATCGGTGGACGTGTCGAATTCGGTGAGTTGTCTGAAAAAGCAGCGATTCGTGAATTTTTTGAAGAAACTCATCTTCAAGTGCATCGTCCGAAATTTTTAGGAACTTTTGAAAGTATCTATATAATGCACGGAAAACAAAAACATGAACTTGTGCAAGTGTATGTCTGCGAATTTATTGATAAGTCTCAATATAACAAAACACGCATTAAACTTTTTGAGCCCGGTGAAATTTTAAATGACGCGGAATGGGTCGATGCTAATTTTTTAAGTCAAAAAACGACACCATTTTATCCCGAGATGTTAAAAGAGACTTTAGCCGACAATCTGCTTGATAAGAAAAAAATCTAACTCTATAGTGTGAACACAACACTTAACCATCCATGTGTTCAGTAGACTAGTAACATATGTGATGTTTTTTATAGGAGTACCCATGTGCGGTGTAATTGGAGTTTTTGGAACTCCTTATTCATCTCAAGAGGTTCAACAAGGTCTGCAACTTTTGCAGCACCGTGGTCAAGACGCAGCTGGGATCCTTTCGTTCAATTCCCAATCAAAAAATTTCTCATTATATAAAGATGTAGGTCTTGTTTCTAAAGTTTTCGACGAATCAAAACTTTATGGCATCAGCGGCGATATCAGTATTGGACATACAAGGTACGCCACAGTGGGGCCAAAGACCGCACTGGACGCCAAGAGGGATTTGCAACCAATGATGGTGAATTATCCTTTCGGTATCGGGATGGTTCATAACGGTAATTTAGTAAATTATTACCAGTTAAAAAAAGACCTGAAAGAAGCTACGAACCGAATTCTATTTACGCAAAATGATCTTGAAGCCTTATTAAATATTCTTTCGCAAAATCTATTAGCTACAAATGACCTAAACTTTTCTTTCGACAAATTTCAAGCCTCTGTAAAATCCCTCTTTGACCAAGCCAAAGGGGGATTTTCAGTTTTAGGGGTTGTCGCCGAAAAAGGGTTCTTTGCTTTTCGTGATCCGCACGGAATTAGGCCGTTAATTTTAGGCCGTAGACGCTTAACAGACGAAGAAAAGAAACAACAACCGAATAATTTTGGTATCAGTTACTGCGCAAGTTCTGAAACAAATGCACTTAATTTTTTAGGCTATGAAGTGGTGCGCGATTTAAGCCCCGGTGAAATTATTTTTATCGATCATACCGGCGAAGTTTATTCATCATCGAATTATTCAACGCAGAATAAGATTCCGGCAAAAACTTGTATGTTTGAATATGTGTATTTTTCTAATCCTGAATCTAAATTAGAAAATGTCAGTATCTATGGGGCGCGCCTAAATTTCGGAAAACACTTAGCCGAAGAGATTCGCTCGAAAATTGATTCTGGCACGATTAAGCCAGATATTATTGTTCCTATTCCAGAAACTTCACGCGTAGCTGCTATTAGTATGAGTGAAACATTAGGAATTCCGTACCGTGAAGTTCTTATTAAAAATCGCTATATTCAACGTAGTTTTATTTTAAATACACAAGAGTCACGTAAGCGCGCAGTGCAGTTAAAACTCACAGCGATTGCCTCTGAAATTAAAGGTAAAAACGTGATGCTTGTTGATGATTCAGTGGTGCGCGGAACGACATCTAAAAAAATTATCGATATGGTTCGTGAAGCAGGGGCGAATGAAGTTTACCTAGCTTCGACGTGTCCGCCGATTCGTCATCCTTGTTTTTACGGGGTAGATTTTCCAGATCCGAATGAATTAGTGGCCCATGGTAAAACCGAGCCAGAAGTGGCCAAGATGTTAGGGACCGATCATATTTTCTATTTAACCACTGAAGGTCTAAAGAAAAGTATCGGTTCAGAAAAACTTTGCATGGCTTGCATTGACGGAAAATACCCTGTTGATTGCAACACAAAATCATTTAGCGAAATGCGCCAAGCGCATAGGGAGGCGTAGTTATGAATCAGTTACCGCCTCTGTTATATCAGGGCTCAGTTAAAAATGTTCGTGGGTCAACGTCAGATGATTTTTTAGTTTTTGAATATTCGGATCGTTATTCGATTTTTGATTGGGGTGAAATGCCGGATCAAATTTCTGGTAAGGGTTCAGCTTTAAATTTAATGGGCTATGCGTTTTTTCAATATCTAGAAAAACAAATAGGTCTTAAACATCATATGTTGGGGCTTGTAGGATCAGGTATAACCAATTGTTGCCAAGTTAAAAACGTTAAAGTCGTTCGCCCGACCAAGCAGGGGGCGGTTTATAATTACCGTGCTTATCAAGATCGTTTAGTTAATGCTTTGGTTCCGTTAGAAGTGATCTTTCGCTTAGGATTATCCAACGGTAATTCTTTATCAAAACGTTTTAAAACAAATCCTGAATTGGTAAAACAATTTGGCTTAACTTCGGTGCCTTTAGAAGGGGCGATGCTAGAAGCACCACTAATTGATTTTTCAACAAAACTAGAAAGTGGCGATCGTTATTTGACTTATGATGAGGCTCGCACGATTTCTGGAATGAGCGAAGGTGAATTTCAAAAGCTAAAAAATCTGGCGACTGAAATTGCCTTAAGTTTAAAAGACTTTCACCAAAAAATGGGTCTGAAACTTTGGGATGGAAAAGTTGAGTTTGCTTTTACTCAAGGTGAGGGTTTAGAGCGTGATTTTATGCTGGTGGATTCTATCGGTATTGATGAGCTTCGCTTGGTTAGTCAGGGTAAAAGTCTATCTAAAGAATTTTTACGCGAAGTTTATAAAGAGTCTGAATGGTATAATGCTTTAAATGCTTCAAAAGAAGAATCGCTGATCACCTTGGTCGATTTTAAAGAAATTTGTAAAACGAAGTACGGCCAACAGCCGCAACCCCTATCAAACCAGAATAAACAAAAAGCTGAAGATCTTTATCAAGGGTATTGCAATTCGGTTTATGAATTAATGCATTTACCGCTGCCTTTTTCTCCAGAATTAAACGTTAAAAATTATGTGGAGAAATACTTATGAAGATCTTAATCTTAGGTTCAGGGGGGCGTGAACATGCGCTAGCTTGGAAGATCTTGCAGTCGACTAAAGTCAGACAAGTTTTTGTAGCTCCGGGTAACGGCGGAATGTTTCATAAACTGCCAAATCTGACACCGGTTGATGTTAAGGTCACAGATGTTGAAGCTTTATTAGCTTTTGCGCTTAAAGAAAAAATTGATCTAACAGTTGTAGGTCCTGAAAATTCCTTAGAAAAAGGAGTTTGTGATTTGTTTAAAGCGAATGGTTTAA
This sequence comes from Pseudobdellovibrio sp., assembly GCA_023701385.1. Taxonomy (GTDB): domain Bacteria; phylum Bdellovibrionota; class Bdellovibrionia; order Bdellovibrionales; family Bdellovibrionaceae; genus Pseudobdellovibrio. Next base: position 115,862 of record JAMPXC010000003.1, on the reverse strand, counting down.
AAGTGTTTGGCCCATCGAAAGCAGCCGCACAGTTAGAGTCATCAAAGAGTTTTGCTAAAGAAATTATGCAGGCGGCAAATGTTCCAACCGCAGCTTTTAAATCATTTAAAAGTTTTCAAACAGCCAGTGAATTTATTGAACGCACACCGTGGACGCAAATGGTTGTTAAAGCTGATGGTTTGGCCGCAGGCAAGGGCGTGGTTGTTTGCTCTGATAAAGCCACAGCCTTATCTGCGGTCAAAGATTTTATGATTAACGATATCTTGGGTTTTAAAGTTCAGGATTTGTTAATCGAAGAGTTTTTAGTTGGTCCAGAAATTTCAGTTTTTGCACTAAGTGACGGAAATAACGTAACTTTTTTAGGAACCGCTGGTGATCACAAACGTTTACGTGATCATGATCAAGGGCCCAATACCGGCGGTATGGGTGTGATCTCGCCTTCGCCATTTTTTAACGATGGCGATGAAGAGATCGTTATGAATAAAATTATTAAGCCAACGATTGCTGAAATGAAAAAGCGCGGAGTACCTTTTTCAGGAGTGTTATTTGCCGGATTAATGAAAACTTCTAACGGTTACAAAACCTTAGAATTTAATGTGCGTTTTGGAGATCCAGAAACACAAGCGTTAATGACGTTAATTGAAGATGACGTTGTGCCGCTGTTTTTAGCGTGTGCCGAGGGCATGTTACATAATACTTCAATTAAAATGTCGCCCGAAAAAGCCATTCATGTGGTGATGGCAGCCCACGGTTATCCTGGTACTGAAGGAATTACTGTTCGTAGCGGCGATGAAATTACCCTTCCGATTGAATTAAAATCTAAAATCTTTTTTGCCGGTGTTGATCGTAAAGACGGTCGTTTATTAACAGCCGGTGGTCGCGTGTTAGGTTTAACCGCGTTAGCTGATACTTATGAGGCCGCTCGCACTAAAGCTTACGGTGATGTGGCAAGAGTTAATTTTGACGGAGCTCAATTTAGAACCGATATCGGTGTGCAGGGTTTAGCGAAAGAGGTTTCGCGTGGCTAAGATTGTGATTTTAGCTTCTGGCAGCGGATCAAATGCTGAAAGCATCATTCGTTACGCACAAGCGCATAACACGTATCATGTTTCTACTGTCATTAGCGATAAATCTGAAGCTTTAGTTTTACAACGCGCTAAAAATTTAGGTGTTGAAGTTGAAACAGTTATTAAAACTAAAGACGAATCTAAAATGCAATTTGAAGAGCGTCTGGTTCATGTGATTCAAAAACATCAGCCTGACTGGATTGTGCTGGCGGGTTTTATGAAGTTGTTATCAAAAAACTTTTTAATGAATTTTTACGATCAAAAAATCAAACAATTTAAAGTCGTAAATATTCATCCTTCATTGTTGCCGTTATTTCCGGGAAAAGAGGCTTATGATCAGTCTTTTAAATCAGGTATGCCTGAGTACGGTTGCACGATTCATTTCGTCGATGAAGGTATGGATACCGGAAAAATGATTTACCAAGAGCGCTTAAGAAAAATTGAAGGTGAAGACTTTGAAGTCTTTAAAGCGCGCGGCTTAGCAGCTGAAAATAGAATTTATCCAATTATTTTAGAAAAACTGTTTAAGGAGTATTCGTGAAAACGACTTACAGATTTGAAATTTACCCGAATGAACATCAATCTTTTGCGATGAGTTTATCCGAAACTAAACTTACGGAATGGTTTGAAAAATACTGCAACATAAAATTTGAAAAACTATTTAAAGCTAATTACTTTTTATTAGAAGCAAATGAGCCGATTCCTGAAATTGATACTTATGCTAAAACAATTTTAACGGATTTAGTGACTGAAGTGTTATTTTCTTCTGAATCAAAAAACATGGATATGATTTCTTACTTAGGAAAACGTGGTTTTTCAAATCCTGTGCTGTGTGATATCAGTTTTAAGCCAGGTGTTACTGATAATTCAGCACAGGCGGTCTTAGAAGCTTTTAAACTTATTCCTGATCTTAAAAAATACGAATTAAACGTAGCTTCTGGCGAATGTTACTTTTTGCAAAGCACTGTAAACTTAACTGATGCTGAGTATGAAAAAATCACTTATGAAAAACTAGCTAATCAGTTATTACAGAAAGTTATAATTGGGCGTAAAGACGCGATTCAGATAAACACACGTATGCAAGCGCCTAAAATTGTTGAAGTGCTGTCAACCTCACATGAAGCGACAACGATTAATTTAAACCAAGATGAACAAACACTGTTAAAGTTAAACACGGATAATTGCTGGGCTTTAAGTTTAGAAGAAATTTATTTTGTGCGTGATTATTTTAAAACACTAAGCCGTAATCCGACCGATGTTGAGATGGAAGTGATTGCGCAAAGCTGGTCAGAGCACTGTAAACATAAAATTTTTGCAAGCCACATTGAATATTCTGAAGGTGAACTTCCAAATCACATGAAAAAGCTCGGTAACTTTGAAGTAAACAGTTTATTTAAAACTTTTATTCGCGGAGCTACTGAGAAGATCAAAGCAGATCGCAATTTAAATTGGTTAGTTTCTATTTTTCACGATAATGCAGGGATTGTTCGTTTTGATAAAAACGTTGATGTGTGTATTAAAGTTGAAACGCACAATTCACCCTCAGCACTTGATCCTTACGGTGGGGCACTGACAGGTATCTTGGGAGTCAACCGTGATATTTTAGGCTGCGGTCAAGGCGCAAAACCTATCGCTAATACCAATGTGTTTTGCTTAGCTGAAGATTCATTCTTTAAAGAAAATAATATTAAACTTCACTCTAAACTTAAAAATCCTGATCGCATCGCCGAAGGCGTTCATTTAGGTGTACAAGATGGCGGTAATAAGTCAGGCATTCCAACAGTCAATGGCGCTTTTGTTTACGATCATGATTTCGTCGGCAAACCCTTAGTGTTCTGCGGAACAGTAGGGGTGTTGCCACAAACTGAACACAATCAATCAACAGCTGAAAAAAGACAAAAAGCTGGTGATTACATCGTGATGTCGGGTGGAAAAATCGGTAAAGACGGAATTCATGGTGCCACTTTTAGTTCGATGGAGTTAAACGAAAATGCACCAGCTTCAGTTGTGCAAATCGGGGATCCGATCACGCAAAAACGTTTAGGTGATTTTTTAATTGAAGCAAGACAAAAAGATTTATTTTCAAGTGTAACAGATAACGGGGCAGGGGGCTTAAGTTCATCAGTGGGTGAGATGGCTACCTACACTAATGGCGCCATCGTTGAATTAGATCGGGCACCGACTAAATACCCAGGGCTTTCACCATTTGAATTGATGGTGAGTGAATCGCAAGAGCGTATGACTTTTGCTGTACCGAAAGAAAAAATTCACCAGTTCTTACAGCTGTCAGAAAAACGTAGCGTTCTATCAACAGTGATCGGGGAGTTTACCAACCAAGGTCAACTTTTAGTGCGCTATCAAGGTAAAACTGTAGCTGATTTAAATCTTCACTTTTTACATGAATCATTAAAACCGATGCAGTTAAAAGCGCATATTGATACTTTATCAATTGAGACTTCGAAAGCTTCGCACTGGTTAAAAGGTAAGATTAAAGAAGCTGCAAAGTCAGCTTCAGCAAAAGAACAATTATTATCATTACTCTCTTCGGCCAATATCAGATCACATGAACATCTGGTTCGTAGATACGATCACGAAGTAAAAGCCGCGACTTTGGTTAAACCATTTACGGGAACAAAAGAAATCGGTCGTCACGCACCAACTGATGCCGGCGTTATTTGGTTGCACCCGCATGGTGGTGAACAAGATAATGCAATTTCTGTGTCTTGTGGTATTGCTCCACAAGTGAGTCAGTTTGATGCCTATGAGATGGCCGTTCATGCCTTAGATGAAGCGGTCAGAAACAGCGTTTGTGTGGGTGCAGATCCTGCAGAGATGGTGCTAGTCGATAATTACTGCTGGCCTGACCCAATCACCTCTCAAAAAAATCCAGACGGGGCTCATAAGCTTGCACAATTAGTTCGTACGTCAAAAGCGATTTATGATTTGAGCACTGATTACGGCATGCCTTTTGTCAGCGGCAAAGATTCGATGAAAAACGATTTTATGGCTGATGATGTAAAGATCTCGGTGCAACCGACTTTACTCGTAACTGCCATGGGCCGCGTAAGATCGTTAAATCATATGACCACAAGTGAAGTGAAAGCCTCTGGTGATTTAGTTTATTTAATGGGTCCTGAACAATTAACAGATTTTAAAAAGCAGTTAGAACTTTATAAATCATTACATAAAGCCATTACTCTTGGTTTTGTAAAAAGCGCGCATGATGTTTCTGAAGGTGGCTTGGCTGTTTCACTTGCCGAAAAAATTATGGCGACAACATTAGGAATGGAAATCAATACGACACTTGATCTCTTTAAAGAAAGTGCCGGGCGCATTGTCGTTACCATCGATAAAGCGAAACAAAAAGACTTTGAAGCGTTATTTGTGAGTGATCTAACGTTTTTAGGAACTGTAACAACTACCGCGCAATTAGAAATTAAAAATAAATTAACAGTAGCAAACACTGAAAGTCTAAACGCTTACCGCATCAAAGCTAAAGGAGACGTCGTGCCGCAGGCGCGCCAAGGAGTAAACTAATGAGTAAAAAAGTAAAAGCTCTTATCTTAACGGGTGATGGGATTAACTGCGAAAATGAAACAGCGTTAGCTTTCGCGCAGTATGGTTGCGAAACTAAAATCATGCACGTGCAAGATCTCATCGATCAACCAGGGCAATTAAATCACTACCAAATTTTAGCCTTACCTGGCGGATTTTCATTTGGTGATGAAATTGGTTCGGGACAAATCTTAGCGTTAAAACTTAAATACTCTTTAGGCGTGGCGCTGACTGAATTTATCAACCAAAGAAAATTGATTATCGGCATTTGTAACGGCTTTCAGGTGTTGGTGCGTTTAGGTTTATTACCCAAACCATTTACCGAAAGGCAAATGACTTTAACTCACAACCGCCAAGGTCATTTTATTAATAAATGGGTCAGTTTAAAAGTTCCTGAATCAAAATGTGTATGGACTAAGTCTTTACAAGGAAAAGAAATTCAACTGCCGATCCGTCACGGTGAGGGAAAAATCACTTTCGCTGGTGATCAAGCTACGCAACATAATACTTTTCAGGCGTTAGTGGCCAACGGACAAATTGCTTTATCGTACACTGAAGATGTGAATGGGTCGTATCAAGAGATCGCAGGCGTTACTGATCCAACGGGCTGTATTTTAGGTTTAATGCCACACCCAGAAGCTGCAACGTCGAACTGGCTACTGCCAGATGGCACAGCTAAAAAATCGGAACAAGCTTTCGGAACTCAATTTTTTATGAACGCAGTGAAACACTGTGAGGAGATGTTGTAGTATGAGAACAGAAAATCTAGGAATCAAAAGAGCCTTAATCAGCGTTTCAGATAAAACCGGTATTGATAAAATTGCGAAATTCTTATTTGAATACAAAGTAGAACTTATTTCAACCGGTGGAACTAAAAAATACTTAGAAGAACTAGGTTTACCTGTGACAAGTGTTGAATCACTAACAGGTAATCCTGAAGCTTTCGGTGGAAGAATGAAATCCATCAGCTTTCAGATTTCTTCTGGATTGTTATTTCGCAGATACCATGAGCAAGATCAAAAAGAATTAAAAGATCTAAATATCAAACCGATTGATCTTGTGATCTGTAATTTGTATCCGTTTGAAAAATATATGAATCTGAATTCGCCTGAAGATGTGTTAATTGAAAACATTGATATCGGTGGGCCGTTAATGTTACGTGCCTCTGCTAAAAATTATGAATCAGTTACTGTTTTATCAGGATCTCAAGAGTACATGAACTTTATGACTCACTTTATGGAAAACAAGGCGAGCACAAATTTTGAATTTCGCCGTAATCAAGCAATTAAAACATTCGTACGTGTGGCTGAATACGATCAAGCTATTGCTCAAGAGCTAACTAAAAACTACATGCCTGAATTAAACCAAACTTTACGCTACGGTGAAAACCCTCATCAAAGCGCAAGTCTAATGATTAAGAATAACACGGATTCGCAAATCACTTTAGCCAAAGCTCAATTTATTCAAGGTAAAGAATTATCTTATAATAACTGGATGGACGCTGATAGCGCTTGGCGTGTGATGAGTGATGTGGCACACGCATCACAAAATACATTTGTGACTGCCGTTATTAAGCACGCTAATCCGTGTGGTCTAGCGGCTACGACAGAGAGTTTTGATTCATTATTGCAGGCTTGGAATGGTGATAATATCTCGGCTTTCGGGGGTATCATTGCTTGCTCTTATAAAGTAGAAGCTAAACATGCTGAGTTTCTTACACAAAACTTTATCGAAGTGTTAATCGCTCCTGATTTCTCGCAAGAAGCTTTAGAGTTATTCACAAAAAAGAAAAATGTAAGACTTCTTAAAACGCCGATTCGTGAATACAAACAAAAAGAAACGATGATGCGTTCTATCTCTGGCGGTATCTTAATTCAGGACGAAGACGAAAGGTCTGCTAAAACTGAAGAAGTAAAGCTCGTCACTCAAAATGCACTAAGTACACATCATCAAGAGCTAGTCGATTTCGGCGTCTTAGCGTGTAAACATTTAAAGTCTAACGGTATTGCTTTAGTTGCAAAAACAGATCTTGGCTTTTCCTTAGTTGGTACAGGCATGGGGCAACCAAACCGCTTAGATTCATTACGCTTATTAGCAGTTCACCGTGCAAAAATGAAGAATATCCCGATGGATCAAGTGTTAATGATTTCAGATGCGTTCTTTCCATTTGCTGATTCAGTCGATGTTTGCAACGAAGTCGGAATTAAAGCGATCGTTCAGCCGGGTGGAAGTATTCGGGATAACGAAGTGATTGAAGCGTGTAACAAGTACGCTATCGCTATGGTGATGACAGGCGTAAGACATTTCCGTCATTAAAAGAGGTAACATGGCTATTTCATATAAAGACAGTGGTGTGGATATCGATAAAGCGGATGTGTTTGTGAATAAAATTTCACAGATGGTGAAATCCACATACAACCAAAGTGTACAGAGTGGGGTAGGGGGCTTTTGTGCTCTTTATAAAATGGATCAAGAAAGATTCTTAGCTTCAAGCACTGACGGGGTGGGCACTAAGCTTAAGTTAGCTATTGAGTTAGATAAGCACGACACCATTGGTGTTGATTTAGTGGCGATGTGTGTGAATGATTTAATCTGTTCGGGCGCAAAGCCCTTATTTTTCTTAGATTATTTCGCCAGCTCAAAATTAGAGCTTAAAACTTCAGAAAAAATCATCGAAGGTATTGTTGAAGGGTGCTTGCAATCAAAAATGGTTTTAATCGGTGGTGAAACTGCGGAAATGCCAGGTATGTACCAAGAAGGTGATTACGACTTGGCCGGTTTTTCAGTGGGTGAAGTGTTCACCCACAGCTTAGTCGATGGCACAAAACTAAAAGCCGGTGATACCTTAGTAGCGATTCAAAGTTCTGGCTTTCATTCAAATGGCTATTCGTTAGTCAGAAAAATCATTACAGATGTCGCTGGCAAAAAGCTTTCAACTCAAGAATTAGAACAGCTCAAAAAAGATTGTCTAACGCCAACAAGAATTTACGTAAATAGTGTTTTATCACTACTTACAAAATTTAAAGATAATATTAAGGGGCTAGCTAATATCACAGGTTCTGGATTTTTAAATATTCCACGTATGAATGAAAAATTCGATTATGAAGTCACACAAACTGCAAGCTTACCTGCTTTTATGCAGTCAGTGTGCGAGATGAGTGGTTTAACGGAGTTAGAGCTGCATAAAACGTTTAATATGGGGGTAGGCTTTGTCATTGCCACAGATAAACCAGAACAAGTGATGCAGGCACTGCACGAGCTAGGTGAAAAATCATTTGTCCTAGGTCATGTTAAGTCAGGTACTGGTAAAGTGTTCTTAAAAGGCGAAGAAATCAGCTAGAGATATAGCTTGGTTGCTCGTTCTAAAGAGTTGCCATATTTAGAAAATGATCCGCGTTCTAATTCAAAGACGCGGATTAAATCTAAATACCAGAGTGGCACACGGCTTTCGCATTTAAGCTCTAGAATAGCTAGACTTTCATTACTTACGCCGTCATCAAAAATTAACGATGAATCATAGCTCAGCATTTCGCGGGGATTAGGCCAAAGGTTGAAAGTGTTTTCTTCTTTGCATTTTAAATCCACATCAAACGTGATGCGCACGTAATCTTCTACATTTGATAAAAAAGCGCGGCGGCGGTACTGGGTTAAAACCTGCGGTTGAACATTGTAAATTTGAGCGAAGCTTAAAAACTTATCCAGGTTCTTTTTTGAGCCCATATCAACATCTTCAGGATTGTAAGTGCCTTCTAAGACAGATTGAATATTTGCCGTTTTAACTTTGGCGCGGCTTTTTTTCACAAAGTCTGCTGTTTTTTCTTTAACTTCAAAAAAATACGGTGGTTTTGGATCATCACCATACGAACGAATCCGCATATTAAAACGTTTAGGGTTAACGCCATCGCTGTTATGGTAAAACGTATGAACCGGTGAATCTAAATATAAAGAGTTAATAGTATAGAAGCTATCCGGTGAAATCTCAGAATAATAATCCATATCGCAATAAGCTTTAACGTATTCTGAGATAGGATCAACTAAGCGGTAAGGGATCAAATATTTGATCTCATAACGTTCAAAGAATAGGGGCGAAACGCCAGCTTGATTATCTGACATACTTTCTAAGCTCAACGAGTGTCAGCGGACGTTCAGATTCGTACATCAATGTTAAAACTTTCTCTAAAATAGAAGTTTTAAGAGAAACTAACTTAGAGTTCTTTTCGTACTTATTTTTTTGTAAGCTTTGAATCGTTTGCAGATCAATCACGTTATAGATGTTCTTTTTATTGTTTAAGAACTTATCTTCTTTAAAGCTGGATTTTTGCAGCTCTTGTACAAGTTCGATATCGTGTTTAAGAGTTTCTTTAATGTTTTTAAGTTCGTTAGCTCGCGTTTGTGTATTTGTTCTTTCAGTTAATAGCTTTCTTTGCAGGTTGTATCGGTCAGAATAATACAACGTTTTAGATTCACGTAAGAAATTTAAATTAAATACCGCCTTAATGCCGTAAGCGCCTTTGTCGTTATCTTTTTCGTAGTCTTTTTCATAAACTACTTCAAAGCCATCAAAAATCGCGGTGTCTTCAACGCGGTTGTATTCGTATTCGGCCATAGCTAATTTTGAATACAGATCGTAAGATTTCGCTGACTGGGTTGCTAAATAATTCGTGCTAAATGAATCGATCAGATTATGAATATTTTTAACATTAAGAGCCGCTTCGCCAGGAACTTGCTCCCAAGTCATCCGCATTTGTGCAAGTAATGGAACTAGTTCGTTTTTCTGTTCATTGAGCTCAAGACCCATGATTTGTTTTTCTTCGTCTTGAGCGATGATTTTCATGACTGTGCTTACATCGGTATCTGAATTTTCATAAGTTGCCGTCAGTGTATCGCGAAACTTACTCATCCATTTATTGTAGTCTTGAAATTGTTTTTGCTTTTGTTTTACATCTAATGCCTGAATGTAGCTTTTAATGTTATTAAGATCTGTTTCTGAATTGATAAACTGGCTATTGAGGGATTTAAAGCGCAAGTCGATCTCACGCACTTTTCCCCATTTTTGGTATTCTTCATAGCCAAAAAGTTTAAATTTTAAGGCGTATTCGTAAGTTTGGCCTTCTAAGTCTTTATTCGCAACGCTTAATTGCGCATCTTTAAACGGTGATTGAAAGCCATAAGCTTTAACCGCGACTAAACTTAGAAGTGTAAGAAGTAGTTTAGTGTGTTTCATTGATAAAATAATAAGGTTCGCTCTTACCTTCATCGAAGACACCAAGGATTTCGTTAGCATGCCCAAGGGCAATACCCTCTAGCTGGTTAACCGGAAACGTTTTTAAAAGTTTAAGGTGGTCGCTATCAAGCTTTGAAGTTTTCCATAGTGCAGAACAGTTGGCTTTTTTGCATGTTGTAGAAAGGTAGTATATGCCATTAGCGTAAACTAAATCACTTAAGCCCATTTTATTACTTTCATCAGTTTCAGTTTTACCATGAAAGTTTAATTTAGCCTCAACCGACACTTGTGATGCATGAAAGTATTTGTTCGTAAAAATATAGTCTTTATTCGCTAAACGTAGGATGTAGCTTTCATCTGACGAATTGTGCGGAGATTTTAAAGCGATTAAGATATCGTTTCCAACCAAAGTCATACCTTCGATATCAAGGTCTCCGTTTTTAACAGTGCCAGATTGAATAGTTAAAGCTAAAGTATTTAATTCTGTGTTTTTAGATTTACTTAAAGCCTCCATTAAAAGCGGGCGTAATTGAAAGCTTGATACAGCAGTTAATTCTAAACCTACACGTTTAACCTTAACGATTAAACTACGGTTATTTTTAACATCACCACTCGAGTTGCGAGATTGTGAAGACAGTAGATAGATAAATTGACCGTCTTGGGCGATTGATTCGATATCCATAATTTCAGAAAGACCAGACACTTTTAACGGAGCGCTATCAATGCTGCCATCGCGGTTCATTAAAAATAAAAGCGGCGAATGCGTGTCATCGGTATCGTCGCTGATCACTAAGTACTTATTTAAGTCCGCAAGCCAAATAGCTCCAGAGGGTTCAAACTTAGTTAATTCATAAAGTGAATTAGGGATATCCATTTTCTTTAATGAAAACTGGGTTGAAGTTTCAAAGCTAGAAAGTAATTCGCCTTTAGACGCTTTAGCCATCGCCATAAAACTTAAGATCGGCTTAGACGGATCAACGACCACTTTTTCACCTATCAAGAACTGATTGCTTTCACTCAATGCTAAAGTTACTTCGCGGCCGTAAGCCGTTACATTCTGGTATTTTAATAAACGTAACGGCATTTCAACAGTTCTGCGGCCGATGCTTTTAACGACGGCTGTTGCGGTAACATCAGGACGAGCGGCTGAGCGAACTTTAACTTGTTGGCCTTCAGTTAAAGTCACATCAAGACTTTCATTAATGAAGCCGGTAACAAATGTCGGAGAACTGTTAGCTAAAGTCATTAAAGTGGCAAAGCCACCAACTTTTTCGCCAACCTTAAAATTGATTTGTCCAACAACACCATCAGCCGGTGAGAAGACATAAAGGTTTTTCTTCTTTTTTTCTAAGTAATCTTTTTCTTTAACTAAATCGTCGTATTCAGATTGTAACGGGTTAGTGAATTCGCCAGCGTTTTTAAAGGCTGCTTTAGAAGACTTAGGAATAATGCGGGCAAATTGCTTACGTAATTTAATCTCTGACGAAAGACGGTTCATGTTGAACTCGACTTCGCGAATTTTTGTGTTTAGCTCGGATTGATCAAGTTCTAAAAGTAAATCGCCTTTACGCACGTTCTGACCTTGAATCACGTGAATACGTTTAACTTCAACCGGGTATTCAAAGTTGATTTGTAACTCTTTTGAATCGGCGATTCCTAAAAAACCGATTCTTTCTACGCGGATTGAATTGTACAGCAAAGCGCAGATGACAATAGCCCCGATAATCGATGCGAAAATTAAATTATGATTCTTGCTTGTGACTTGTTTCATATTACATCCTATAAATCCACAACGGTTTCTTGCATCATCACATTGACAGCTTTAGCCGATGGAAGTTTTTGAACTTGAACAACAAGCTCGTGTGATGTTTTTCCTGGTTTAAATTTAATTTGGTAAGTGTAGTCTACGCGGTCACCCTGAGCGACTTCACGCACGTTAAGTAAGTAAAAATTCGAACAACTATCGCTTAAAAGCTTTTCTAAAGCACGCACATCGTCGCCGCTTTTATCCAAGTTAAGTCTTAAAAGACCATCAAAATAAGTCTCGTTAGCAAAAGGTGTTTTGTGAAGAATCACAGCCACAACGGCAAACGCGATGGTTCCAAAGACAGCGATAATGTATGAGTGCGCACCCGCTGCCAGACCCAATGCCAGCGAAGCGAAGATAAAAAACATATCGCGCGGGTCTTTAATATTAGTTCTAAAGCGCAGTAATGAAACCGCCCCCATCATACCGATACCGCGGGCAACGTTATCGCCAATGGCCTGCATGGCAATCGCTGTGACGATCGGGCTTAGGATTAAGGAGTGAATAAAGTTACGTGAATACGAAAGGCCACGAAAAGTTTTAATGTAGGTAAAGGCAATCATACAGCCCATGACGAATGATAAGCAGAAGGCAAAAAGAATCGAGAATTCGCTGAGATGGGTTGTGGTTGAGTTTAAAACGCCGAAATCAAACATGGATAAGCCTCAAAAATACGTTAGGTTTTCGTTATTTTTTTCGTAGGTTTAGGTTTTCTCAAATTTAAGGGGTTCTATAAATGAAAATATGCTTATAGAGAATTCATTTCATGGAACGTACAAAAATTGGACGGTCCTCTCTTAAGTCTATAATTCCAGGCACAGCTTCTTAACCGCATCCAGAGAGCATTCCCAGTCTTTAGAGTTTGAGGGATTTCCCTTAGGATCTAGATAGGTTACGGTGCCTGACTGGGTTTGATACTCTCCTTGGGACTTGAACCCAAAGCGAATATCCTGATTAAAGCCGTTCTTTGCAGAAATTTGAAGGGTTGTGGTCTCGTGGTCACAAGAAATCTGGGTAATGTCATTTCTCATAGGGCGAATCCCGTAGGGAATGTGTTGATCCATAATTAAAGTAGGCCCTTTAAGGTCTACCGATAAATTAAGGTAAGTCTGAAAAATATCGAAAGAATACCACACACGACAGAGGTTGTAGCGACTGATCGTTGCCGCCGTCAGCTGAGTCATTAAAAGTAGCGATAAAAATAGAATAAGTTTTTTCACCCAAGTCCCCCAAGATTCGGGGAACCTGATGCAAATTTTGTTCTTAGGATAATAAGAGGTTTTCGGGGCTAAATTCCCTGAGAAAGATTAACGGTTACGCTCTCTGTGATTTTCGTGTTTGCCATGATTGCCCCCACCTTGGTGGCCATGACCTTGGCGAGATTCGGAAGCGATCGTTTCACGAACCACAACAACTTTGATTTGTCCTGGGTACTGCATCTCTTCTTCGATCGTTTTTGCGATTTTCTCAGCGATCTGTAAAGCGCCCAAATCATCCACCTGGCGAGAATTCACTAAGACACGGCATTCACGTCCACCGTTTAATACAAACACGTCTGTAACGCCTTGGAAGCGTTTAGAAATCTCTTGAAGGCCTGTGACTTTTTGTGTGTAGGTTTCCATCGTTGAACGGCGGGCACCTGGGCGTCCACCAGAAATCGCATCGGCTGCGATCACTAAGAAATCCATATCAGCTTCTGGTTGTACGTCATAGTGATGGGCGCGAACCGCGTGAACTACTTCAGGGTCTTCGCCGCGAGCTTCGATAAAATCCGCACCGATAACGGCGTGTGAACCATCAAATTGGTGATCTAAAGCTTTACCTAAATCGTGAAGTAAGCCTGCACGTTTTGATTTTTTAATATCCGCTTTAATTTCAGCAGCAAGAAGCGAAGCAAACCAACCCACTTCGGCACAGTGAAAGTATTGGTTTTGCGTGTACGAATAACGGTAACGAAGTGAACCCATAACTTGGCGAACTTCGGGGTGAAGGTTCTGCATGCCAAGTTCTTTAGCTTGAAGATCTCCATCTTTTTTGATTTGTTTTAACAATTCATTTTTTAAATTTTCGCCGGTCTTACGGATGTGTTCAGGCGTTGTTGGCTTATTGTGTTTTTCAATGTCTTTAAACATTTTTTCAAACAGACGGCGAGTTAATTCGCGGCGTACCGGATCGTAACCGATCACTTGAATATTTAACATTCTTTCTGGATCTGGTTTTTCATCGATAAAGATATCACAGCCCGTAACTTCTTCAACGGCTGCAATATTGTCTTTTAAGTTTTGGCAGAAAAGACCACGTACTCTTTCATCAGGAAAGTAACTTGAAGCGATATTTCTTTCCGTGCTCATTTCTTTTGTGAACCGGTCGATACATAAACCTAAAATGCGCTTAGCTTTGGATTCGCCGAATTCCTTATGTTCTTCTTCGGCAAAATTAATGTAATTTTCGAAATCTTGATTTGCTTCAGTGATGAGCTGAGTTGTGATATCGCGAATTACATCAGTTTCTTTAAGCTGAGTTTTATTTTGTAATTGAGTTTGGTAGTTCTGTTTAAGCTGGTTTAATTTATCAACGAAAATCTGAAATGATTTTTGTTGGTCTGTTAAACGCATTGAAAGATCACGAAGATCAGTTTCAAGTTTAAATAAACCGGCGCGATTACCTTTGTCAGTTTCTTCGTGCGTTTTTTTACGGTCAGCGATTTGTTGTTCTAAATCAGAACAACGGCCTTCCATTAATAAATGCGCCTCTTCGACTTTTCCCCACGCTGTTAATTCAATCTCTTGAATCACTTCGTTGCGTTCGTCTTCTTCAAGCTGGAACTGATCTTGAGCTTCTTTAACGATATCAGCCGCTTCTTCTTTGGCTTCTTTAAGAACCATACGTTGAACAGCGCGAGAAATAGCAAAGATAACTCCGCCACCAAATACTAACCCGATAATAAAATTTAAAACGACATCTAAACTCATACTTAAATTTGTCCCTGAACTTCAGCCTCTACCATCGCTTCATGATCGGTAGCTGTCGGCTGATCTAAATATTTTAATTTTTGTAAAATCACTAATGTGAATAATCCAACACCAATGGCCATATAACCAACTGTTGGGTAATTTAATAAACGTCCATCTTTTGGATCAATTGTTACAATTAATCCCGCGATATAAGCTCCAGCGGCCATCGCTAAGGATTGAAGGCAGCTCAGTAAGCTCATAAATGTTCCGCGCTGCTGTGATGAAACCGCCGCAGACACTAAAGCTTGCGCTGGAATCATGCGAGAACCTGCCGAGATAAAAAATAATCCCGCATACAATAAGATCAACCAAAGACCATCACGACCTTGATGGGTGATAAGAATAATGGGCACAATCGAAAACATAATCGAGTAAAAATAAACCTTAGCTTTACCGTAACTGTCCGACATACGACCCACAATCGGTGCACTAAAGAAAGAACAGATGCCGCCGATCAAATAGATCCATGTTAATTGCTGCTCGCTTAAGCCAGCATTTACAACCTGAGAAGTGGCAATAAACGGAATGATGCTAAAATGCGAAAACATCACGAAAAACATAAAAATCAAAGACACACGTTGAACGGGTGATTGCAGAACAGAAACAACGGGTTGCCAGAAAGTCGTGCGAGGCACATACTGCATCGGTTGTTCATTTAAGTGCTGGTTAATGCTTGGAACGTATTTGTGAATACCCACTAAAATAACTAAGCATAAAAGAGCTAAGAAAATAAATGGGGCATACCACACTAAAGATTGTGATAAGAAAATTGAAAACGGAACACCCATAATCGAAGCGGCAGAAAAAGCTGTCGCTAAAAATCCCATGGCCATGCCACGGCGTTTGTAATCAATGAGGTCTGACGTGATCGAAAGAATAATTGAATTCATCACGCCGCCAAAAAATCCAGTCAGCGCGCGCGCGATCAGCAGACTG
This sequence comes from Pseudobdellovibrio sp., assembly GCA_023701385.1. GTDB lineage: Bacteria > Bdellovibrionota > Bdellovibrionia > Bdellovibrionales > Bdellovibrionaceae > Pseudobdellovibrio. The sequence goes on along the minus strand of JAMPXC010000003.1, from coordinate 100,259 downwards.
TGGTAGTCGCGTGCTAATCCGCAAAAAATTGTCGCTAAGGTAAATCCGGTAAATAAAAGTAGTAAACTTCTTTTGCGGTCAAAACGATCCATATAAAACGAAGCTAGAAAACCAGAAAGGCCGGCAAAAAATGTATAACTTGAAACTAAAAGGCTGAACTGTTGCGCTTCGATATTAAATAAACGCATCAATTGAGTTCCCATCGGCATGATAATCATGAAATCCACGATGTGATTGAATTGAACAAAAGCTAAGACAGTTAATATTTTTTTCTCTAACGACGTAAACACAATCTGTAAATTCTATCTTTTAGGGATACACACTTGAAGGTTTTCTTTTGTGAACGTCCTGCGTTATGTGGTACAAAATAAGAATGTGGTTAAAAATATTATCGACAGCAAAAAAAGCGGTTATTGGTTTTGTTATTTTCTTCTTCTTATTCTGGGTGTTTATTTGGAATTTCTCTTTTGTTTTTAAATCAAAAGTAGTCGGTGAAGTGCAAAAAATTGAGCACGTGTCACCGCAAGCCGTGATTACTAATAATCAGCCATTTAACCCTCAGGTTTTTTCTTTTTCTGTTGCGATTAAAGATCTTCGCACTAACGAAATCCACATGGCTTCAAGTGAAGACCGTAAATGGGGTGCTGTTCAAGCCGGCAACTGTGTAGTGGCTGCGTTTTTTCCTTACCCACCATGGCAGTTGTCTAAAGGTATGACGGATAAAAATGCCCGTTTATTACAAAATTTTACTAACTGCGCTGACGTACCTCAAGATGAGGGTTTTTTTAGCTGGTTAAAGTTCTTCTTTTTGTTATAAGTCTAAAGATCTCAACATAGCTACCGCGCCGAAATAGTCTTGGAATATAAATAAATTCTTGGGCGGCTTGGTGCATCTGGAATTGCTTTGCAATTCCAGATGGTCGTTTGAGGGTAGATTTTTTGTAGAGAATTTGATCTTATCGAAAACGAAGTTGTTTGCGCTTCGTTTAATTCTTAGAAACTAGCGAAAAATAGAAGTAACAATAGCTTGAGCGCGTAAAGTAGATGCTGAGCTTCTGTTTTGGTTCATGCGTTGGTGGATCATGTACGTCAAAGTTAACGCCATAAACACGATAAACCAATTTCTCATTTGCATATAGTGAAGCATGACATTCCCTTTTAAGACTTTTTCTCGTCTAAGTAGAGTTTAAAATAATCCCAACCGCTGATGAGGCTTAATAAAACACTGAACCAAAGAAGTCCATATCCGATTATTTGGTTAGGGAAATAGGGATGTATTTCGTTCACCATCATGAAAGGAACGGCTATCATTTGTAAAGCGGCCTTCCATTTGCCTGTAGTTTGAGCAGGAATAACTAAGCCATCGGCTGAAGCGGCAGCTCTAATTCCGCCCACTAAAGTGTCACGCGTTAAGAATAAAATCACCATCCACGGATCAACTAAGCCCTGCTTCAGTAAGATCACTAAGATTGCCATGACTAAAATTTTATCAGCGACAGGATCTAAGAATTTTCCAAGATTAGTGACTGCATTGTATTTGCGGGCGAAGTAACCATCGTAGTAATCAGTAATAGAGGCTGCGTAAAAAAGAACTACCGCAATCCAATCAAAATAAAATTCGGGGTAACTATCGCTATAGAGCAATAGAACAGCCACAGGAATCGTAGCAAAGATGCGGGCCACCGTAAGAATCAGAGGAAGTTTCTTCATCGCTTTGATCTTGAGTGAGCAGGGCCCCTTATGTCAAGATATGTCGATGTTCACTTTTTCGCGAATTATTCACGTTTATGAGACGGATTTAATGGGTATTGTTCACCATTCTAATTACTTACGCATTTTGGAAGAAGCGCGGGTTGAATGGTGCAGAAAGTTTGTTGCCCACGTACCGAGCGATTTCGATTTTGAGCATCAAAACATCTTTGATTTAACAGTGGTTGAAACGCGCGTGAAACATAAGGCCCCGATTAAGTATTCCGACAATATGCGTGTCGAAATGCAGGCTCAAATTGATGGCATCATTTTGCGATTTCAATACAAAGTTTTAAATGACACAAACATTTGTGCCATTGCTGAAACAACCCACTGTAGTGTAAATGAAAAGTTAAAACCAAAGCGTCTGGCGCCTAAATATATCGACGCAGTCAAAAAGGATACCCCATGGACAGAAACCTGGCTTTAGAATTTGTACGTATTACCGAAGCAGCAGCCATTGCCTCAGCAAAATGGATTGGCTCGGGCCAAGAAAAAGCCGCTGACCAAGCCGCTGTTGATGCTATGAGAAAGGCGTTCGATTCTGTTCGTATGGATGGAACTGTAGTTATCGGTGAAGGCGAGCGTGATGAAGCTCCGATGTTATATATCGGTGAAAAAGTAGGTAACAAGACTGACGACGCTCCAGCAATTGATATTGCACTTGATCCTTTAGAAGGAACAACAATCTGTGCTACAGGTGGAGTAGGTTCAATCTCTGTAATGGCGATGGCTGAACGCGGTGGTTTTTTACATGCACCAGACACTTACATGGATAAAATCGCAGTTGGTCCGGCAGCTAAAGGCTGTATTGATATTGATAAATCAGCGACTGAAAATTTAAACCGTATTTCTGAAGCTTTAAAAAAACCAGTGAACGAAATCACAGCGGTTATTTTGCAACGCCCTCGTCATGAAGCTTTAATTGCTGAAGTTAGAAAAGCTGGCGCACGTATTCACTTAATCGGCGATGGTGACGTGTCAGCCGCTGTTGCGGCCGCTTGGCCAGATTCAGGAATTGACGTGTTATTTGGTATCGGTGGAGCACCTGAAGGTGTTATCTCAGCTGCAGCGATGCGCTGTTTAGGTGGCGACTTTCAAGGCCGTCTAAAATTCAGAAACGAAGAAGAAAAAGAACGCGCACTTCGTATGGGTGTTAAAGATTTAAATAAAAAATATACGTTAAATGAACTGGCCTCAGGCAATGTGATGTTCTGTGCGACGGGTGTAACTGATGGCCCACTCCTAAAAGGTGTGAAAGTTTACCCAGGCCGTAAAGCACGCACTCACTCTGTGGTGATGCGTTCACAAACCGGTACAATCAGAAACGTAGAAACTTATCACGATTTCTCAATCAAACCTCAGGTTTAATTATTGATGGAACTGATTTGTTTTAAATGCCAAAAAGCAAATAAGGTCGACGCTAAAGTCGGTTACCGCGAAGAGTGTTTACACTGCCGAGCAGATTTGCATGTTTGTAAGAACTGTCAGTTCTATGATCCAAAGGCGTATAACGAATGCCGTGAACCATCAGCAGATGTTGTACGCGATAAAGAAAAATTTAACTTCTGTGATTTTTTCCAACCCTCAGGCAAAGGCCCGGCGGTGGATGAAAAAGCAAAACTAAAAGCAGCAGCAGAAGCTCTATTTAAAAAAAGTTAATTAAAAGAATATCAAGGAAGAAAGGATATTTTATCATGGCAACGGCTCAAACATCGGAAGTTTTCAATTGTACTCCGGAAGAATTTTTCAAAATCGTATCTGATTTCGAAAAATACCCAGAATTTTTACCTGAAGTTAAATCTGTAAAAATCACGAAAAATGACGGCAACGTTAAAGAAATGGAATATAGCGTTTCTTTAGTTAAGACGTTTAAATACAAACTTCAATCGACAGAAAACTCTCCTTCAAAAGTTGATTTTCACTTTATCGGCGGCGATGTGTTCAAAACGATGAAGGGTTCTTGGCAAATTGCCCCAGAAGGTGCTGACAAATGTAAGGTCAACTACTCGGTTGAGGCCACTTTTGGGATGTTAGTTCCGGGTCCAATGGCTAACACGCTGGTCAGTGTGAATCTGCCAATTATGATCAATAATTTCAAAAAACGAATCAAAACAGTTTACGGGAAATAAGTCAGTGAGTAACGGAGATAACGACAAAAAAGATCCAAAGATCACCGATGCTATTAAGAAAATCTTAACGGCAGGGTCTCCCACAGACATTTCTAAAGAGCTTTTAACGACAGTTGTTGGCCAGGTTTTAAAAACTAAAGACGACATCACGTTGAAAGCGACTAATGAAATGATTTCTTTGATTCAAAAAATCGATTTCGTAAAAGAATTTTCGAAATTTGCTGAAAATCACAAATTTAAAGTGACGGCTGAAATCGAAATCATGAAGAAAGACGATTCTAAATCTTAGGAGATGATCCTATGGCTACATTTAAAACCTACAATCCCGCTACGGGAAAATTTTTGCATGAATATCCGTTTGCAACGGCTACGGATGTTTCAAAAGCTTTAGAGAATCTGCATCTTGGCTTTAAACGCTGGAGCACGTTATCTTTTGCTGAAAGGCAGAAAGTTTTACGTCCTGCAGTTGGATTGTTTAATCAAGCTAAAGATGAATTAGCCAAAATGATCACTGAAGAGATGGGTAAACCCTACGCTCAAAGTTTATCTGAAATTGATAAATCGCTTCAGTCGTTAGAATACATGTGCACAGCTCCGTGTCCTGAGCTTGATGTTAAACCAGTTAAAACTTTTTCGGATTCAGAAAAAGTAAGTCATCAGATTTATCACAAACCTAAAGGTGTTATTTTAGGTGTAATGCCGTGGAATTTTCCATTTTGGCAGTCGGTGCGTATGATTTTTCCAGCACTTTTAGCAGGAAATACAGTTTTACTAAAGCACTCTGAAAATACGCCTTCGACAGGAAATTTAATTAAAAGAATTATTTCACAAGTTGAAGTTAAAAATATTTTCGATCATTTAATTTTTGATCATAGCTTAACTGAGTCTATCATTGCTGATAGCCGGGTCGGCGGAGTAAGTCTTACGGGTTCTGTAAAAGCTGGGTATTTACTTTCAGAATATGCGGGTAAATACATGAAGCGCGGAGTGTTTGAATTAGGTGGCAGTGATGCGCATTTAGTTTTAAGCGATGCGAATATTGAAAAGTCAGCGTTTAACATTGCTAAATCTCGTCTGCAAAACACAGGGCAAAGCTGTATCGCTGCCAAACGTGTGGTTGTTGATCAGAAAGTTTCAAAAGCCTTAATAGATCAATTGATTATTAATTTTGATAAATACGTTTGGGGTGATGTTTTAGATAAAAACACCACTCTAGGTCCCTTAGCTTCAGTGCGTTTTAAGCCTGAAGATGAAGCGCGCTTAGCTTACGCTAAAAATTTCTGCGAAGTGGTTTATGAACGTCAGCCTGATGAAAACATTGTTAAATCCTTAGGTGTAGAACCTTCACGCCAAGCGTTTGTGCCGATTCGTATTTTAAAAGTTAGAAAATTAACCGATGAGTTTTTAAAATATTTAAAAACCACAGAGTTTTTCTCGCCGACATTGTTGGTGTTTGAAGTGAATAACCTTGAAGAAGGTTTAAATTTGGTGAATCACACGAATTTTGGTCTTGGTGGCTCAGTGTATTCAGAAAGTATCCAGCACGCCCAAGAGGTGGCTTTACGTTTTGAATCGGGCTTTGTAGCTATTAACGATGCTGTGGCTTCAAATGCGATGCTTCCTTTTGGGGGCGTTAAATCGTCGGGAATCGGCCGTGAGCTTGGCGCTCATGGTTTTACAGAGTTTACTGACATTCAAGTTGTCAGCACGACTAGATTTACATAAAAGTTATTTATGTCATGGAACGATTTCGAACATTCGATCTGGAAAGAGCTTAAAAAACACGGTTTAGAAGACCGTGAGTCTTTTATTTTAGCGGTTTCTGGCGGGCTTGATTCAATGGTTCTGCTTCATGCTTTAAAAACACTAAAACCAAAAGCGCAATTGATCGTAGCGCACTTTCACCACGGTGATAGTGAAATCAAAGAAATTCAAACTTACCGCGATCAAGCTTTAAGTATGGTGAAAGCTTCGGCTGAGGCTTTGAATTTATCTTTCTACTCTGGAAAATCACTCGAAAAACTAACGAGCGAAGAGGCCTTCAGGCAGCAACGTTTAAAGTTTTTTTCGCAAATTAAAGGTGATTTTTCTGAAAGCATTTTAACAACGGCTCACCACAAAGATGATCTTTTAGAAACCTGGTTACTGAAAATGATTCGCGGAACAGGTCCTGAAGGTTTAGAAAATTTTAAATTCTGGAATGGCCAAACGCTAAGACCACTTTTAACTTTCACTAAAGCTGAACTTGTCGAATACGCTAAAGCAGAAGGTTTAACTTGGTTAGAAGATCCGACGAATCAGCAAAACGACTATCTGCGCAATTGGCTTCGCAATGAGTGGCTGCAAAGTTTGGCGAATAAAGTTCCCGGCTCACTTGGGAATTTGACCAGTTCGTTGCAACGTTTGGTCGATGAAATTCAAAAAGATGATGAGACGATTGCTATTAGCTATGAGTCTTCAAAAAACAACCCCCAGACTAAAGCCTACTTTGATCGCACAGAATTTCTGCAATTGAGTCACTCAGACCAGTTTAAAACGCTTGCGACGGCCTTAAAGGGCATCGGGCAACGTGACTTTTCTCAAGGTCAACTAGAAGAAATCATTAAGCGCCTCGACAAAAATCAAAAAGACATCATATTTTCTGTAGCAGGCGTTAATTGGTTTATTAACGCGCAGCAAGTTATGCTAGAATTAATGTAAGCAGACTTCACAAAAAAGGACTTTAAAGATGAAGACGAATCAAAAAACACTAGCCCTATGGTTTTTTATTTTAATTATGTCGATTTTTGTTTTCCAGGCTTGGGAAATTAAACGCCAAAAAACAATTGTAGATTTTGATTATCCAAAATTTTTAAAGGCAGTTGAATTAAAAGAAGTTAAAGACGACTCGGTTATTTTCATGCCGGATGCGAAAGTAATCCGCGGTGAAATTAAACCTGAGTTTGAAAAACGTTACTCTGGTCACAGATTTGAATTTTCTGGCGACACAGATAAAGCCTACGAAGAAATTAAAAAATTCGGTTACATCCCGAAATACGAAAACGCTCAATCAGAAAGTTTTCTATCTTCATTTTTTATTAACTGGTTACCGTTACTACTTATTGTAGGTATGTTTATTTTTATCATGCGCCAAATTCAAGCGGGTGGCGGTAAAGCCATGTCGTTTGGTAAATCGCGTGCGCGTTTAGTTGAAAACAAAAACCGCGTAACGTTTAAAGACGTTGCTGGTGTTGATGAAGCTAAAGATGATTTACAGGAAATCGTTCACTTCTTAAAAGACCCGAAAAAATTCACTAAACTTGGTGGTCGTATTCCTAAAGGGGTTTTATTAGTAGGTCCTCCGGGAACTGGTAAAACTTTATTAGCACGTGCTGTGGCTGGTGAAGCCGGCGCGCCGTTTTTTACAATCTCTGGTTCTGACTTCGTTGAAATGTTCGTGGGTGTGGGCGCAAGCCGCGTTCGTGATTTATTTGAACAAGGTAAGAAAAATGCTCCATGCTTAATCTTTATCGATGAGATCGATGCTGTAGGTCGCCACCGTGGCGCTGGTATGGGTGGCGGTCACGATGAGCGTGAGCAAACTCTAAATCAATTGTTAGTTGAGATGGATGGTTTTGAATCAACAGAAGGTGTAATCCTTATTGCTGCGACAAACAGACCTGACGTTTTAGATCCAGCTTTACTACGCCCAGGTCGTTTCGATCGTCGTGTTGTTGTGGGTAAACCAGATCTTAAAGGCCGTGAACAAATCTTATCAGTTCACATGAAAAAAACGCCGTTAGGACCTGATGTTGATGCTTCAAAAATTGCTCGTGGTACTCCAGGCTTTTCTGGAGCTGATTTAGAAAACTTAGTGAATGAAGCAGCCTTAGTGGCAGCTCGTGCAGATAAAAAATACCTTGAGATGGAAGATTTCGAAAAAGCGAAAGATAAAGTCATCATGGGTGCTGAACGTAAATCTATGGTTATCTCGGAAGAAGACCGTAAGAATACAGCCTACCATGAAGCCGGTCATACTCTTGTGGGTATTATGCTTCCAGGTTTAGATCCTATTCATAAAGTAACTATTATCCCGCGTGGTATGGCTTTAGGTTTAACTCAAACGTTACCTGAAAAAGACGCCGTATCATTCTCTAAACGCCAAGCTGAAAACTGGATCGCATTTGCGTTCGGTGGCCGTGCGGCTGAAGAATTAATTTTTACTGATTACACAACTGGTGCTGCAAACGATATTGAACGCGCTACAGGTATGGCTCGCAAAATGGTGACTGAATGGGGTATGTCTCCGTTAGGTCCAATTGGTTTTGAAAAAAATGATGGTCCTGTATTCTTAGGAATGGGACACGGAAATCAACAAAAACATTACTCTGAAGCGAAAGCTCAAGAGATTGATGCTGAGATTTCTAAAATCATCAATAACGGTTACGCGGTAGCAGTTAAGATTTTAAAAGATCACCGTGAGGCTTTAGAGAAAATCACACAAGCTCTATTAGAGTTTGAAACGATTGATGGTTCAGAAGTAGATATGCTTGTTAAAGGTGCTGCAGTTTCTGAGATTCATAAAGTGCGCGCTAATAAAAAAGAATCTAGCTCATCATCGTCATCTGGTGGCGGCAATCAAGGTATGATTATCGATCCGGATAATACAACACCGATTCCAACTGGTAAAAAACCAGTCCCTGTATCGTAAAGCCAAGAATGATTTGTATTAGATGACATATTTTCAAACATTCTGGGAAAACTTGATCTTTATTAGTTCACACCTGAGACTTCAGGATGTTTTTGACATCCTGCTTGTCTGGTTAGTTATTTACCGCGTGCTGATGATTATTCGTCGTACGGGCACGGTTCAGATTCTTTCTGGACTGGGTATTTTAGCCATCACTTACATCATGACAATTTGGTTTGAGCTATTCACGATGAATTGGCTCTTAGATAAATTCTTCTCGAATTTATTCGTTATTATCGTGGTGTTATTCCAGGCCGAGATTCGTCGTGCGCTTGCACAAATCGGAAGTCATCCATTATTCTCTGATGTGTCAGCGGTGATGGAAACTCATATGGTTGAAGAAATCGCTAAAGGCGTAATTACCGCAGCTGAAAAGGGTTACGGCGCTCTTTTGGTGATCGAAAAAGACATCATGGTTGATTACCATATTGAAATCGGAACTGAAATGGATTCGCGCGTATCTGCTGAATTAATTCAGTCGATTTTTCATCCACAGGCACCTATGCATGATGGAGCAGTGTTGATCCGTTCTGGTAAAATTGCCTATGCGGGGTGTTTTTTACCATTAAGTAAAAATCCAGCTTTAGATAAAAACTTAGGAACTCGTCACAGAGCTGCGATCGGGTTAACAGAAGAAACTGATGCTTTAGTTTTAGTTGTTTCTGAAGAGACAAAATCAATCAGTATCGTAACAAGTGGTCATATGCGACCAAACGTTGAACTTATAGATGTTCGCAAAGCTCTTTATGATGCTTTTGGTTTAAAATACAAAGTTCTTCACCATGAGAGTGCAACATGAAGCCGCAAATCGACAGATCTCAGGTTTTTAAATCATTTTTCTTAGATAATCTTAGTTATAAGGTTGTTTCTCTGTTTGTGGCTTTAATTCTTTGGATTTCGATTCTAGGACGCCGTGATTTCGTAACCACTAAAGAGATGAGTGTTCAATTAGTGTTGCCTCCAGGCTACATGGTCGTAGGCCAAAGCCATGATAAACTTCGTGTTAAGATTTCAGGCGCTCAACCGGTGCTTAAAAAGTATAAAGATAGTTTCAAAAAAGTCGTTTTTGATCTATCTGACAGCGGTGAAGGTTTGGTTGAGATTGATGTGCCTAACAATCGCATTGATGTTCCAGAGGGAGTTAAGGTTCTAAACGTTAAGCCCAATGTAATTCGTGTTGAAATAGCCAAGATTAAAAACTAGAATCTGACGTTATGTCAGAGACGAATAAAATCACAGAAAAAAAAGTAACAGACAAAAAAATTACTAAGCTATTTGGTACAGACGGTATCCGTGGAACAGCTAATCAATTTCCCATGGTGCCAGATGTGGTCGTTAAAGTTGGTCAAGCGATTGGCTATTTAATCCGTACCGGAAGAATTTCTTCAACTTCAAAAAACATGAAAGTCGTGATCGGAAAAGATACACGTCTTTCTGGTTACATGATCGAACAAGCTTTATCGAGTGGTTTAAATTCGATGGGAATTTACGTTCAGCTTGTAGGTCCGCTTCCAACTCCAGGTATCGGTTATTTGACACGTACTATGCGTGCGGTGGCAGGGATTGTGATCTCAGCTTCGCATAATGCTTACCAAGATAACGGTATTAAAATTTTTGGGCCAGATGGTTTTAAATTAGATGATTCATTAGAAAAAGAAATCGAACGTTTAGTTTCCGAAGATAACTTATTATCTCTTCTTCCGCCGTCAAACGAAGTAGGTCGCACTCGCCGTATCGAAGATGCCCAAGGTCGTTATATCGTTCACGCTAAAAGCACCTTCCCTCTTGAATACACTCTTGAAGGTATGCGTATCGTTTTAGATACAGCTCACGGGGCCGCTTATAAAGTAAGTCCTGCGATTTTTGAAGAGCTTGGCGCGGAAGTGATTCACTTAGGTTCGCAACCTAATGGCACAAACATCAATGATAAATCAGGGGCTTTGCATCCAGCAAATATCGCAAACGCTGTTCGCCAATACCGCGCTGATGTGGGTATCGGTTTAGACGGGGATGCCGATCGTATCGTTATGGTTGATGATAATGGTCAAATCGTAAACGGCGATAAAATTATCGCGATCTGCGCTCTGCATATGAAACAAAAGGGCGAATTAAAAAATAACACGATTGTTGTAACTCAAATGAGTAACTTCGGCTTAGAAAAGAAAATGACTGAGCTTGGAATTAAAACGATTAAGACAAACGTAGGTGATAAATACGTTGTCGAAGAGATGAGAAAAAATCATTACAATTTAGGTGGTGAACAATCGGGCCACATTATTTTCTTAAATCATTCTACAACAGGTGATGGAACAGTAGCCGCTCTTAATGTTTTATCAGTTATGAGAGAATCAGGTAAAAAATTAAGTGACTTAGCAAAAATCTTTGAAGAGATGCCACAAGTTCTTATCAACTGCCGAGTGCGTAATCGTAAAGCTTTAGATGAAATCAAAGGTTATAAAGAATTAATCGCTGAAAAAGAAAAAGAATTAAATGGCGATGGCCGTTTATTTATCCGTTTTTCAGGAACAGAGCCGTTAATCAGAATTTTAGCTGAAGGTTCAAGTAAAGAGAAAATCTCAGCTATCGCTGAAGAGATCGCTTCGTTTTTAGAAAAAGAATTAAGTTAATTAGAAAGTTTTTATTATGAAAAATAAAGTTCGATTAGGTGTAAATATTGATCACGCGGCCACATTAAGACAAGTTCGTGGCGCAACAACTCCTTACCCAAATATGTTAGAAATGGTTAAGCTAGCGAAAGCTGGTGGCGCCAAACAAATCACTATCCACCTTCGTGAAGACAGACGTCATATTCAAGATTACGATGTGATTTCTCTATGTAAAAAAGCTTCTTTAGAAATCAATCTAGAAATGGGTGCGACTGAAGAAATGACGAAGATCGCTTTAAAAAATAAGCCAACTTGGGTTTGTATGGTTCCTGAAAAAAGAGCCGAACTTACAACTGAAGGTGGGTTAAACGTTTTAAAAGGTTTTAAAACTTTAGAATCAATCACTCATAGATTAGCCAAAGCTAAAATTAAAGTTTCAATGTTTATCGAGCCATCGATTGCTCAAGTTGAAGCTTCAGCGCTTTGCGGAGCTCACGCTGTTGAGTTTCACACGGGCCACTGGGTTTTACTTAAAGGCGCAAAAAAGAAAGCTGAATATAAACGCCTAGTTGAAGCAGCTATTGAAGCTAACCGTTTAGGTTTGCGTGTACATGTAGGTCACGGTCTTGATTATGCTCACGCGAAAATGATCAAATCACTTCCGCATTTAGTTGAAGCCAATATTGGCCACAGCTTAATTTGTTATTCATTAACTGATGGTTTAAAAATGTCAGTGCAAAAAATGGTGAAAGCTCTTAACTAATGTCGCGTGACTCTATCGTAGTTCAGTCAATGTCTGATTGGGATAAAGTAGTTTCTGCTTTATCTGCAAAATTACGAGGAAAAAACCTATTTTTACTCGAGGGAAATTTAGGAGCTGGTAAGACCACATTAGTTGGTCTTATCGCTAAAAAACTAAATATTCCGATGGTGGCTTCACCCACTTTTTCGTTAATTTCACAGCATAAAAATCTGATTCATGTTGATCTATACCGTTTAGAAAGCATGGAAGAAATCGACGCCACGGGCTTTTGGGAAATCTTTGAAGATGAAGATTCGATGGTTTTTGTCGAATGGTCGTCAAAAATTTCAGATGATCTATGGCCGCTGGATTGGGATATCACTAAAATTACGATCAATAAAATTTCAGAGACAGAGCGCGAAGTTTTAATAGAAACTGTAGCGTAATAGAATTAAAAGCTAAACTGCTTTTTCCGAGATAGATTCTAATGTTGTGATGTCGTCTTGTGAAAGGTGAGTTGTTTTAAAGCCCACTAAAAAGCCTACAACTTTTGGCCCTAATTTGATTGCTGAAATACAAGCGTATTTGAAATCTAAAATTTTAAGACCTAACTGATTGATGTTAAATTGCTCAGTGAAATGATTTTTATAAACGTTAGTAAAAGGATTATCTTCATTGAGATCGTAAGAAAAAAGCATGCGGTCTAAATCTTCTTTTTCAAGATCTTCATCCATTTTATAAAGCTCAGTTTTATTATTCGAAGGATTCACTCTTAAAACCACATAAGCATCGAAATTTTTACGGGCTATTTCAGAAAAGCTTCCGTGTTGAGTTTCTAAGTTTTGCCAAACATGATTGCCGGTCATTCCAGATTCAGAAACAGCGTGAAGGGGAGTAGGCTGGGCTGCGACAGGTTGCGGTGCCACAACTGCGGCAACAGGTTGTATAGGTTCTAGAACCTTACGCACTGGTGTTTTCGAAATAAAAGATAAATTTTCCGGTGAACATAAAAAGAAAATAGCCTGTGGTAAAGTTTGAAATTTATCCGCATCGTATTCAAGACCTGCTACTAACAGATGACCGTCCCAAGTTTGCAGAGGAATTAATTCAGAATTTAAAACCGTGTATTGGCTGTAACCTTCAACAAGTTCTAAATGCTGCTTGCGTAGTTTTGTAATTGATTGTTCGTCTAATTTTTCAAGAACCGGAACGCCGTAAAAATTTGAAGCCCAGGCTTTATAATCATTCCAAGTTAGAAATTTATTTTCGAGTGCGATTTTTAATTTTGATTTTTGCAAAAGCCCGGGATCACCCGAAGTTAAAAGTTCTTCGACTGATAAAATTGCGTCAGGAAAAAAATGTTCCCAGTTTTGCTCAAATCCCATGTTTTTAATATCGGACCTTTGCCTCGTGAAATTTAGGCTAAACAAGGAATTCGTTTTGCGCAGTCCAGCTCTAACTAGGGTAATTTCTACAAAAATGTCGATATTTTTGACGTCATCATTAACCTTGGTCCGGACGGTCAGTGTCTAATTAGTAGTTTCAGGAGGAAACTATGATTACAACACTTATCCAGTGGTTTTCGGTCGCAAGTTTTGTTGGAATGATGGCTTTTGTTATGGTGCAAAACCGTGAAGTCCAATATAACGAATATAAGGCACCGGTCGTTGAGGATAAGCCGTCTAAGAATGAACCTAGACCTGTTTATCCTCCACTCAAGAAAAAGCCTTATACTCGTTCGACGAGAATGGCTTAATTAAACAGCTCTTAAAATTTCTTATTGTTTCATTCTAACTGGTTAATTTTACATAGATAATCTTTATGGAAAAGGCGCAAGTCCTTTTCATTTTTTTCAATATCGTGTAAAAGTCTTTAGCCATGCTAAAAGCGCCAATTTACTTAGACTTTAATGCGACAGCACCGCTAGCGCAAAAAGTGATTACCTCCATGCCACAGTTGCTAGAACTGTGGGGTAATCCGTCGTCAATCCATTTAGCATCTCGCGGCCCCAAAACAATCTTGCGCGAAACTCGAAAAAAATTAGCAGATTATTTAAAAGTATCGGCTTTAGAAATTATTTTTAATTCGGGTGCCAGTGAAGGTAACAACACGGTTTTAAAATCGGTGTGGAATACTTATCGCCCAGGCAATCATTTTGGCCATACTGTTAAAAATGAGTTTTTAATTTCTTCAGTTGAGCATCCAAGCATCACAAAGACCGCACAGTTCTTAGAATCTGAAGGCGCTATTGTTCACTGGATTCCGGTGAATCGCGAAGGCGACTTAGATTTAAACTTTATCAAAGAAAAACTCTCTGAGCGTACGGCGCTGATCAGCTGCATGTTTGCCAATAACGAAACAGGTACAGTGTTTCCGATTAAAGAAATCGTAGCGATAGCAAAAACTAAAAATGTTTTAGTGCATTCAGATTGCGTACAAGCTTTTGGTAAGACTGATTTCACATTAGCTGAGCTAGGCGTTGATTACGCCACAATCTCAGCTCATAAGTTTTACGCTCTTAAAGGTTGTGGTGTATTGTTTGTTCGTAAAAACGCGCCTTACATCAATCTGGTTCATGGGGGCGGGCAAGAGCGCGCTCGTCGTGGTGGTACAGAAAATATCTTAGGCATTGCATCACTTGGTGTAATGTTAGACCAGCTGTCAGAAGTATCTCAAAAAGAAACTGAATTAAAAAAACTGCGTGATTATTTTGAAACAGAAATTAAATCCCAAATTCCAAACGTTTCTATCACTTGCGAAAATTCCAAACGTTTAGCTAATACATCAAGCTTAGTGATTGCAGGTGTAGATGGCGAAACGCTTTTGGTTTCTTTAGATCTAAAAGGTTTTGCGGTGAGCACAGGAGCTGCTTGTTCAAGCGGTAACCCAGAGCCCAGTCCAGTGTTATTGGCGGTGGGCCTTACTCGCCAAGAAGCGCAGAACTCACTGCGTGTAAGTTTTGGTTGGACGACTATGCAAGAGCATGTTGATTTATTTATTCACCAATTAGTTGAAATTGTTGCGCACTTAAGAAGCGTTAACGAAATGGAAAGCACAAATGTCTAATACGGCAAAAAAGAAAAAAGTATTAGTGGCCATGAGCGGGGGAGTTGACTCTTCTGTGGCAGCGGCTCTTTTAAAAGAACAAGGGTACGATGTTGTAGGCGCCACGATGCAGGTTTGGGATTATACAAACTGCGATATCACTGAAGGTAACGGGACTTGCTGTTCATCACTTGATGTGGATGATGCCAGATCGGTAGCTGATAAGTTAGATATTCCTTTTTATGTTTTAAATTGCGAAGCAAAATTTAAGGCTTCGGTTATTGATCCTTTTGTAAATGCGTACCTTCAAGGTCAAACCCCACTTCCGTGTGTAAACTGCAATACGTATTTAAAATTTGACCACTTAGTTAAAAAAATGAAAGAGCTTGAGTGTGATTACTTAGCCACAGGCCATTACGCGCAAGTTATCCAGAATGATCGTGGTGAATACCAAATCAAAACATCTGAAGATGATTGGAAAGATCAAACTTATTTCTTATTCACGATTGATCCAGCGATTGTTCCAAAATTATTATTTCCCGTGGGTCATTTAAAAAAGCCTGAAGTTAGACAAATTGCTGAGCAGCAAGGTCTAGTTGTAGCTAAGAAAAAAGATTCACAAGGTATCTGCTTTGTGGGGAATATGGGCTACGATAATTTCATTAAAGGCCAAGTATCTGAGGCGGTGTTAAAAACAAAACGTGGCGTGATTAAACGTTACCCTTCAAACGAAGTTATGGCACAGCATGATGGTATTCATCACTACACAATCGGCCAATCAAAAGGCTTAGGCATGACTTATCACGAAAAACTATTCGTGCTAAAGATCGATGCTACTGATAACACGGTTTGGGTGGGCGAAGAGAAATACTTATTCCATGATGAAGTCGATGTGATCGAACCACATATCATCAGCCAGTTTAACGATGGCGAAGAGTTATCAGTTAAGATCAGATATCAACACAAAGGCTCAATTGCCAAAGTTTCAAAGTCTTCAACAGGTTACAAATTAAAATTCAAAGAACCACAACGCGCGATCACTCCAGGTCAGGCGGCTGTGTTCTATTCTCAAGAGAAAGTTCTATTAGGAGGCGGATGGATCAAAATCTAGTGACCTCTCAACAGAATGATTTCGTGGTGCATACGTTTGGTTGTAAGGTAAACACTTATGACGGCGGCCTTATTCAAAAGAATATGGCAACGAATGGTTTTAAATTGGGGATTAGTCGCTTAAGTCTGGATAATCTAGATAAAGCGAAAACGCAGATCCATATTTTAAACACATGCGCTGTTACCGCTGAAGCCACGAAAGAAGCTGTTAAGACAATTCGTAAAATCAAAGCGCAACAACCGTTTTCAACAATCGTTGTCACTGGCTGCGCAGCCCAAGTTGATACGGGAGCTTTTGAAAACTTACCGGGAGCCGATTTAGTTATCGCTAACTCGCACAAAGGTTTGCTTCCTGATTTATTAAAAAAGCATTTCCGTGGTGAGCTTCAACAAAAGACCTTTAAATCAAATATTTTTAAAAAAGAAGAACTTGAAGCTGATGGTGGCGAAGAGGCTTCACACACAAGAACATTTTTAAAAATTCAAGACGGCTGTAATTCGTTTTGTTCGTTCTGCATTATTCCTTATGCGCGTGGTAAGAGCCGTTCAATTTCAATTGCTCATATCGTAGAAAAAGTGAACCAAGTAGTCGCTGAAGGTAAGAAAGAAGTTGTTCTTACCGGCGTTCATATCGGTGATTACGAAGATAACGGTAAAAATATGGATGATCTTGTTGAAGCTGTTTTAGCTCGTACTACGATTTCTCGTGTTCGTTTATCATCATTAGAGCCCATCGAAATTTCTGATCGTTTGTTAGCAATGTATGAAAACCCACGTTTATGTGCGCACTTTCATATGAGCATTCAAGCAGCGGATACTGAAACACTTCATCAGATGAAACGTAAATATTCTGAAAACGAAGTTGAAGCTGCGTTACATAAGATTTCTAAAGTTAAAGATGTGTTTGTCGGAATGGATGTGATCGCAGGATTCCCATCTGAAACTGAAGAGCAGTTCGAAAATACTTATAAACGTTTATCTGAAACTCCATGGACAAGACTGCATGTGTTTCCTTATAGCGAGCGTTCAGGTACGCGTGCGGCGATTATGGATCAAGTTCCTCATCACGTTCGTAAAGAACGTGCCGCACGTTTACGTGAATTAAGTTTACACCGTTTTCAGGCTGAAGCCTTAAAACAAGTGGGTAATGTTCACCAAACATTAATCTTAAATAAAGCCTCTAGAAAAGCTGAAGGTTTAACACGTAATTACTGGCCGGTGCGTTTAAATTTATCTGAAGAAAAATTAAAAGAGCTCTCAGGCCGCGAAGTGCAAGTTAAAATCACCGGCGTAAACTTTGAAACTGGCGAAGGCCAGCTTGAAGGAGTCATTTTATGATTCAACAAAGTTTAGAGCAAGTGATCGGCTACAAATTTAAAAATCGTAATCTTCTTGTTGAGGCATTAACACACAAAAGTTACTGCATTAATGAAAAGAAGAAACAATCGCACAATGAGCGTTTAGAGTTCTTAGGTGATGCGATTCTAGGTTTTGTATTGGCTGAACAGTTGATGCAGATCTTTCCGCAAGACAATGAAGGTTTACTTTCAAAAAAGCGTGCAAGTTTGGTGAATCAAGATGTTCTGGCTAAAAAAGCTTTGAGCTATAAGTTAGACAGCTTGCTTATTATGGGTCCAGGCGAAAAAGAACAAGAATCAAATTTAAAACCAAGAATTTTATGTTCAGTCTACGAAGCTGTTTTGGGCGCGGTGTATTTAGATTCAGATTACGCGCAAATTAAAGCTTGGGTTCAAAAAGAGTTCAAAGCTGATATTGAACAAATTAAACCAGACCTTGAATTTGAGCGTGACTATAAAACACGTCTTCAAGAGCTGACTCAAAAATTAAAATTAGGCACACCTGAGTACCAATTAATTGGATCAGAAGGCCCGTCGCATAATCCAGAGTTTTTAGTAGGAATTTATCTTAATGAAAACGGCAAGCCCGTGGAGAAATTCCGCGCGACAGGAAAAAGTAAAAAAGCTGCCGAGCAGAGTGCCGCTCAGCAATTAATTCAATCATTAGAAACTGAGCAAGTTAAAAGGAAAAGTGTATAACATGGCAAAATCACCATTCAGAGCCGGATTTTTAGGTCTTATCGGACAACCCAATGCAGGTAAAAGTTCGTTATTAAATTTTTTGGTTAAAGAAAAAGTATCGATCGTTACTCCAAAACCACAAACGACTCGCCGTCGTATTACAGGTCTTCACACAACTCCTGAAGGGCAAATCGTATTTATCGATGCTCCGGGTTTAGTGAAATCAACATCAGGATTAAACACATTCTTAGAAAAAGAAGCTCATGATGTGATTAAATCTTCAGATGCAATCGTTGCTGTTTTATCAGTGGCCGAAGATACAGCTGAAAGAAATGAAGAAATATTAGAACTAGTTTCTAAATCTAGAAAACCGTGGATTGCAGTGATTACTAAAATCGATCTTAAAGAAACTGAACACCGTGTGATGATCTTACGCGGCCTAGTTGAAAAATTTGGTGGTAAAGCGTTAACAGTTTCAAATAAAAAACACGGTGAAGCTGATCGCCAAGAATTGTTAAAAGAATTAGTTAAGATCTTACCTGAGTCAGAAAAACCATTGTATGACCCAGAAATGTTTACGACTGAAAATGTACGCGATTTAGCTGAAGAAATTATCCGTGAAAAATGCTTTGAAGTATTAAATCACGAAATTCCGTACCAATTAGCGGTGCAAATCAGAAAATTTGATGAAAACGCTAAGCCATGTCCAAAAATTTACGCCGACATTATGGTGGGTAAAGAATCGCACAAACCAATTATCATTGGCAAAGGTGCATCTGTGATTAAACAAATCGGTCAGATTTCACGTAAAGAGATCGAAGCGTTAATGGGTGAAAAAGTGTATTTAGAATTAAATGTAACAGTTAAAGAAAATTGGTTTGAGAATAAACAAACCCTGAAAGAGTTGAAGTATGTCGTTGATTCAGAATAGTGGAGATGAGGGTTTTGTAGATTCGCCAAAGGTAGCCATCATTGGTCGCCCGAATGTAGGTAAATCTACGTTATTTAATATTTTAACAGACTCACGTAAAGCCGTGGTGAAAAACCAACCAGGTGTAACTCGTGATATTTTAATCCAACCAGTTGATGTGTGGGGTAAGAAATTTGATCTTATCGACACGGGCGGGGTAACAGAAGCCAGTGACTTATTCTCAAGACTTATTAAAGAGCAAGTGACTGAATTTTTATTCTCGGTTGATTACATCGTATGTGTAATGGATGGTCGTGCAGGGCTTGTTCCTGAAGATCGTGATATTATCAAAATCGCAAAACAAACGGGTAAGCCGATGTTGCTTGTGATCAATAAAGTTGATCGCGCCCATGAAGCCGATTTACAAAAAGCTGACTTCTATGAATTCGGTCTTGATGTGATCGATGCCAGCTTTGAACAACGCCGTGGTGTTGGTGACGTATTGGAATGGATCGTAAAAATGGTTCCAGAAGTTCCTAAAGAAATTGGTAAATCGTTACGTATTGCAATGGTGGGTAAACCAAACGTAGGTAAATCTTCTCTTTGTAACTGCTTATTAAAACAAAACCGCATGTTAGTAAGTGACGTGGCTGGAACAACTATCGATTCAGTCGATGCTCCATTTCATTACAATGACCGTGATTATATGTTAGTTGATACAGCTGGTCTTCGCCGCCAATCAAAACGTGAAGAAGATATCGAAATCATTTCAGCGTTTAAATCACAAGAATCAATCCGCAGAGCAGATGTGGTATTATTAGTTATTGATGGCGTATTAGGTCCATCAGAGCAAGATGCCAAGATCATGCAAGCCATTTTAGATGACCACAAAGGTGTGATCGTTGTGGCGAATAAATCTGACTTAGGTCAGGAAGAAGTTGAAAGATACCGCGAAACATTCCGCGCGCAAATCGAACGTGTATTTCACTTCTTCGTAGACGTTCCTTTAGTATTTACGAGTGCGACGAAATCTCACGGTATTAAAGATTTATTCGATGAGATCGAACGCGTGGCTGATAAACGTGGTCTTAAAATCTCAACGTCTGAACTTAATGATTTCTTTTTTGAAACTATCCGTAAAGCACCAGCTCCGGTTTGGGGTCACACGAACGTTAAGTTTTACTACTTAACTCAAACGTACCAAAAGCCCCCGGCATTTATCGCCTTCTGTAATCATCCAGAAGGTGTTGATAACTCATACCGCCGTTTCTTAATTAAAAACATGAAAGAGCGTTTTGATTTACACGGAATTCCTATTAGAATTTTCTGTATGAAGTCACGTCGTGGCGGTGAAAGTAACTTATAATGCCAGCTAACAAATTCACCGGAAAAATTTTGTGGCGTAATAGATTCGCCTTCTATCTACTGGCCGTGGGTTCTGCGTGTGGTCTTGGTAATATTTGGCGCTTTCCTTACGTGGCCGGTGAAAACGGAGGCGGGGCGTTTATCCTGCTTTATTTATTGTTAGCTTTTACTGTGGGTGTGTCGATTCTGATCGCTGAACTGATGTTAGGTAAAAAATCAGAAGCCAGTCTTTTAAAAATCACTCGCCGCGTATCGACAACTCATAAAAAGCCATATTTTTGGATTTCGCGTTTAACGTTGTTTATTACGCTAGTGATCTTATCGTACTATTCGGTGATCAGCGGTTGGGTTCTTCACTATATCACTCAGTTCGTTGTGGGATTTTTTCGCGGAGATACCTTACAGTATATTTCATCGTTAAATATGAAGGTTTTAACCGATAACGGTTGGCTTCAGTTTGCTTTAGCTTCGGTGCATTTGATTGTGGCGGGGCTTATCGTTGGCCAGCGTATTACTAATCGTTTTGAGAAGATTCTTACGACTTTTATTATTCCGGTGTTTGTATTTTTATTTGCGATGTTATTAGTGCGTTCATTGTCGCTTGATTCAACGCCTGAAGTATTACGCTTTATCTTTTATCCAGATTTTTCAAAACTTAATTTACGCTCTTTAGGGCATGCGATCGGTCACGTGTTTTTCACATTATCTATCGGGGTAGGGGCTTTGGTTACTTTTGGATCGTATTTTAAAGCCGAAGATCATCTTCCTAAAGTGGGTTTTCGCGTGATGATGGTCGATGTGATGATCTCATTATTTTCGGTCTTATTAGTATTTCCGATTGCCTTTAGTATTGGTGAAAAACCATTAACTGATCCAAGTTTATTATTTGAAGCCCTGCCAAGACTATTTATGAAAATCCAGTTTGGGGCGCTATTTGGATTGGGATTTTTTATCTGTTTATGGGCTGCCGCTTTAAATGCCAGCGTGGGTTTACTTGAAACACTCGCTTCAAATTATTCTGAAAGATATTTAAAATCTGATCGAAAAAATTCAATTTGGTTAATTACGGTGATCACTTTAGGTTTTACGATTATTCCGGCTTTTTCGGGCTCAGCCTTAAAAGATGTAAAACTCTTTGATCAAACATTATTAGAGAATATCGATTCATTCTTAATTAACTATTTACTTCCTGTTTCAGGTCTTGGAATGGCTTTTTTATTCTTTAAAGCTTTGCCTTTAGCGGATCAAAAAGATCTTTTCTTAGATGAGAAAACCGAATCAAGTTATGCGTTAATTAATTACTGGCAGGCGATTTTAAAATTCGCAGCTCCGATTCTTATCGCAGCGGGAATTATCCTTCAGATTATCGCTTTAGTCAGAAGTTAGTTTCAGCTTCTGCGAAGCTAGAAATTAGTTCCGAGAATCAGATTTACTTCAAAGATATCACCATCTAAGTGAGGTGAAACTTCTTTCGGGTTTGGTGTTCCAGATCCGCCTTCGTCAATAAAGTGATTATTCTCGTCGGGGAATTGCACGAAGTTATATAGCGCTTGAGCTCCGATATAAAAACGGCGCTGCACCATCGGAATCTCAATACCGCCACCTAAACGAAAACCCACAACTTTATCAGGATCATTCGCAAAACTTTCATCTAAGTTGTAAGTTCTGACAAACATACCCGTTCCCACAAGAAGGTAAGGGTTTAGATCAGCCAGACCTTTTGTGACGTTGTCAGTGTTAATGTAATACTTTAAGTGAATATCAAAAATTTGAATATTAACTGTTCCCGAATAAGTTTGGCTGACATCGTTGTTTTGTAAACTATCGTAACTTTGAAAGAACACAGCGTGATCTGCTGTCGTATAACTTAAAGCTGCAGCTAAGTTTAAATCGAAAAAATAGCTGAACTGAACGCCGTAATCCAACGAAGGATCGTAACCTTCAGCGAAGCCTTTTGTAAAACCACGGTAACCGGCTAATAACCCTAAAGTCAGGTAACGGCCATTGCGTAAAAAATGGATATCAGCTTCTTCGTCAGTCTCTTGTTCGAACTCATTGTAATCTGAAAAAGGGTCAAAAGAATCATCGGCTTCTGGTGTTGTTGTCTGGGCAAAAGACTTCGTCGGAATAAGTGCACTTGCTGTGACTAAAACGAATGCAAAAATGAATCTTAAGATGTGGCTCAAAAGCTGTTTTTTCATGGGCTTTCTTAATCCTAAGGGCGTGCCCAGTGTTTTACAAGGGTTAAGTCTTGAGGCGTTAGATTTTCAATTCTTCAATTGTGCAAAATGGGCTTGGCTGGTTTAATTTTTACTATGCTCAGCTCACTGGTAATTTCATCTAGCTCAACTGCTGTAAAATTTAGCTCGCTTTTTAGAGCCCTCGGTGTTGAGGTTTCGTTTCTTATTCTGGATCACGCTAAAAATACGAACTTTGTTCCTTTTAACGATCATCGTATGTACCATCAAGGCGTGGTTCATTACCTAAATCCTAATGACAACACATTGCCAGCTCATAAAGAAAATTATCAGCAAACTGAAATGTTCTGCCAGCGATTAAAAAATTATTTCTTAGAGGATTTACGTTCTAAAAAGCCAGCGACACAAAACTTGGTTGTGAACGATTCAAGTGCCCCCATTCAGTTTTTCGATAAAGAAGATATTGTCGATCTTAAGTACAATAAAAATCTTAAAAATATTCAGCTTGAAATCAAAAATAAAGGGCTTATCAGTTTTGACCACCTATTTGCCGAACAGACTGATTCTTGCTTAGATTTTATTAAAACTAAATCAGCTTTGTTGGTCAAAGAACGTAACAGGTCGGATTTGATCTGGGCTTGTTATAATTATAAACTTTCATCTGATTTTTCGCGTGAAGATTTCTGGTTTTTAGAAAACAGCAACTATCAATCTGTTTTTGACAATTGTTTTTATCTTCAGCCACGCAAAAATGAACTGAGTGCCTGGGCTTTAATACCTGATCATCAGTACTTAAACCAACAGTTTCACAACGACTTTCAAGAGCGTCTTCGTAAAAAAATCGAAGCTAAGTTTGGTTTTATCAGCCTTTCTTTTTTAAGCGTCAGCGAGCTAACAGTTCATTTAATGAATAGCCAAAAGATGACGGTTGATGAAAATAACCGTGTGTCAGGCTTTCCGTGTTTTAGTTTTTACTCAGAAGAAAACGTCCTTGAATGGTTTAGCCAGTTTTCAAAAGAATTTAATAAAAAGCATAAAATTAAAAATGCAGATCAAAGGGTATAGGTCATGATTAGTCGCTATCAAACCGAAGAAATGAAAAATATTTTTCTAGAAGAAAATAGATTTCACTACATGTTGCAGGTTGAAACGGTTGTGGCCGAGGTGCAAAGTCAAAAAGGCCTTATTCCAGTTAAAGCTTACCAAGATATTAAGAAAAAAAGTCAGATCAACTTAAACCGTATTTTGGAAATCGAAAAAACGACAAAACATGACGTGATCGCTTTTGTAAGCCAGGTGGCAGAAACAGTGGGGCCTAATGGCCGCTTTATTCACTTCGGTCTTACAAGTTCTGATGTGTTAGATACAGCTTTAAGTTTACAGATGTCTGACGCTTTTAAGATTTTGGAAGCGGAAGTTAAGCTTCTAAAAGCCACAATGAAAAAACTTGTTAAAAAACACGAGAAAACAGTTTGTCCGGGTCGTACGCACGGTATTTTTGCCGAGATTACAACTTTTGGTTTTAAATTAGCTGGCTTTCTTTCTGAAGTAACACGCGCTGAAGAACGTATTAAGCGCGCGCACGGGCAATTCAAAATTTGTAAATTATCAGGTGCTGTTGGAACATCTGCTTCATTCGATATGGAAATCGAGGCTCAAGTCGCTAAAAAATTAGGTTTAACGGTAGAGCCTTTTGCAACCCAAGTTATCCCACGTGACCGCCATGCTGAAGTTTTTATGTCATTGGCGTATATGGCCGCAAGCTTAGAACGTTTAGCGATTGAGTTACGTCATTTGCAGCGCAGTGAAGTTTCTGAAGTGATTGAAGGGTTTACTCCTGGGCAAAAAGGCTCTTCGGCTATGCCGCATAAAAAAAACCCGATCAGTGCCGAGAATATCACGGGTCTGGCTCGTTTAGTAAAAGGCTATGCGTGGACAGCATTTGAAAACATTCCACTTTGGCATGAACGCGATATTTCGCACTCATCAAATGAACGCGTGATCTTTGCTGATAGTTTTACAGCGTGCCATTACATCGTTCGCCGCATGAATACGCTTTTATCAGGTCTTTATATAAACACTGATAAAATGCTTCACAATTCTCACTTGTTAGGTGGAGTTCTTTACAGTTCGCATTTGCTACTTCATTTGGTTGAGAAACATAATCTTTCTCGCGAAGAGGCGTATGCGATTGTGCAAAAACTAGCGCACGGTTTAACAGACGGTGGGCATCTTAAGGAAGCTATTGCCAAAGATAAATCGCTTAAAAAATATTTTACTGAAAAAGATTTAAAAACATTATTTTCTGGTGATCGCTACGTTGATGCGATTCAAAAAAGATTAAAGAAATATGAAAAAAATATCTCGTAAGTCATCAAAATCAGAAGCCTTTTTTCTTAGAAGAGGTGATATCGTTGATATCGTAGCTCCTGCCTCAGCTTGTTCTGAAGAGCATTTTCGCATGGGTGTAAAATGGATTGAAAGTATGGGATTTAAACCACGCTTTAATGCTCATCTTTTGCAGCCGGATTTGTATCTTTCAAATTCAGATTCGTTTCGTTTTCAGGATTTAAAAAAAGCTCTTTATGCTAAAGATTCAAAAGCGATTTGGTGTTTGCGTGGTGGTTATGGCAGTTTTCGTCTTTGGCCAGAATTATTAAAACTTTCTAAAAAAGCACCGCCTAAAGTTTTTATCGGCTTAAGTGATATCACAAGTATGCACCAGTTCTTAAATCAAAAATGGGGCTGGCCAACGCTTCATGCCTCTTTGTTAGATCGTGTGGGGCAAAATAAACTTCCAGCTGATGTTGAACAGGAACTTGTTCAAGTCATTACTGGCGAGAAAAACGCCGTTTCGTTTGCTAATTTAACACCAATGAACGCCCAGGCTTCGAAGAAAAAGGTGATCAAGGGCACAGTTCGCGGCGGAAACTTATGCACATTTATGGTTTCAATCGGAACTAAACTTCAGCCGAAATATCAGAAAAAAGATAATGTGATTTTATTTTTTGAGGATATCGGCGAGCGCGGTTATAAAGTTGATCGCTTTTTACAGCACTTAAGTCAGGCTGACGCTTTTAAAAATGTAGCAGCTGTTGTCTTTGGTGATTTTGTTGATGGATTAGAATCTAACGGGCAAAGCCTAGTGCAAGAAACCCTTATGCGCTTTGCTAAGCAAACAAAAATTCCGGTTTTTGCAGGAGTAGAAACTGGGCACGGAGTCATCCAGCGTCCATTATTTTTTAACTCTAAAGCAGTGCTAACTTGTGACAAAAACCCTAACATGATAGTGTATTCACCATATGCGCCATAACAGTATTGAACGAGCTTTAATTGAAAAACTACAAACCGCTATTCAGGACGTGACTCCTGGAGTTGTTGTGCGGGCTTATCATCACGGGCGTATGATCTGTGACGTGCAAGTTGGTCAGACTTATCCGATTTATGATTTAGCGTCTTTAACGAAAGTGATCTTCACGCAGCAAAGTATTATGCGTGCCTATGATCAAGGGCTTTGGAATTTAGAAACCAAAGTAAAAGACATTTTACCTGATTTTGCTTTTGATCAAATAAAAATCACTGAGCTTTTAACTCACACCTCTGGTCTTGAGTGGTGGAGACCTTTTTATAAAGACATTCGCTTAAACGACACTTGGCAGACGAAACGTTTGTGGTTGTTCCGTGAAATTAATAAAACTGAATTAAAACAAACGGGTAAAGCTGTCTATTCAGATCTTGGTTTTATGACTTTAGGTTTTTTACTTGAAGCGTTTTATAAAAAAGATCTTCTTCAGGTTTGGCAAGATGCTAAAAACGATTTTTACCCAACAACTTCAATGGATTTTCATATCGATAATGTGCCATTGAATGATATTTCGCAGTACGCACCGACAGAAGAATGCCCGTTCCGTCACAAAGTGATGCGCGGTGAAGTTCACGATGAAAACACGTGGGCTTTAGGTGGTATTTCATCGCATGCAGGTCTTTTCGGGTCAATCGATGATGTGGCCGCTTTTGGTTTAAATTTACGTTCACAGCTTCACGGTATTGCTCGATATAAAATCAAACAAAAGACAGCTCAGCTATTTGCAGCGCGCGCCATCGATCAGGAAGCGGGTGATTGGGCGATGGGATACATGATGCCATCAATTGAAAATGCCAGCTGCGGACCCCACTTCTCGATTCATTCTATTGGCCACACGGGATTTACGGGAACTTCGTTCTGGTATGATCCACGCCAAGATTTATTAGTAGTAGCTTTAAGTAATCGCGTTAACTACGGCCGCGAAAACCGCGCTTATGTTCAGCTTAGACCGCAAATCCACTCTTGGATTTACGAAGCGATTAAACGTACAATTTAGTTTTTACATACAACTCATCTAAAAGGATTTAGATATGGCTCAATCAAGTTTAAAATCAATCAAGCCGGGTTCTCATGTTCATTTAATGGGAATCTGCGGAACAGCTATGGCATCGTTAGCTGGTTTATTAAAAGATAAAGGTTATAAAGTTACTGGAAGTGATTCAAATCCTTATCCTCCGATGTCGACACAATTAGAAAGCTTAGGCATTCAGATTCAAAAACCTTACAGCAAAAACAATTTAACAACTAAGCCAGACTTCGTGATTGTTGGTAACGTTATTTCAGCCAACAACGAAGAAGCGCAAGAGATGGTTAAACTTGATATTCCGTTTTGTTCACTGCCACAAGCGATGGGCGAGTTTATCATTGATGATCGCATTTCGTACGTCATTTCTGGAACGCACGGAAAAACCACGACGACATCACTTATGTCTTGGGTTTTAGATCAAGCAGGTTTTGAACCAGGGTTTTTAATTGGTGGTATTGCTAAAAACTTTTCACAAAGTTTTAGAAATCCAAAGCAGAATGTGTTTGTTATTGAAGGTGACGAATACGATACAGCCTACTTTGATAAAGTTCCTAAATTTATTCACTACCGTCCACGTAATGTGATTTTAACTTCGGTTGAGTTTGACCATGCTGATATCTATGCAGATTTCGCAGCGGTTAAAGCTGCGTTCTTACGTTTAATGAAGCTTATTCCTGAGAATGGAAATTTCGTTTTCTGGGGTGATGATAAAAACGTTTGCGAAGTGGCTGATCACTGCAAAATTAAAAATAAATTTTCATATGGCTTTGGTAAATCAAATAGTTTTGTCTGTGAAATTATAGAAGAAACTGAAGGTTACACGAAGTTTTCAGTCACTCATAACGGCGAAAAATTAGCTGACTTTGTGACGACGATGACGGGCCGTTATAATATTTTAAATGCCACAGCGGTTGTAGTCCAAGCTTACGCAAATCAAATTCCATTAGATGGCGTAATGAAAGGTCTATCGACTTTTGCCGGTGTTAAGCGCCGCCAGGATATCTTAGGTGAACCCGGCGGAATTTTAGTGATCGAAGATTTCGCGCATCACCCAACAGCTGTTAAAGAAACAGTTATGGCGATTCAGAATAAATATAAAACTAGAAAAGTGTTTTCGGTATTTGAACCACGCTCAGCGACGTCTCGTCGTAAAGTGTTTCAAAAAGATTACGTGGATGCGTTTTCGGAAAGTCATGAAATCATTATCGCTGAAGCGTTTGATCAAGGTAAGATTTCTGAAACAGATCGTTTTTCTTCAGCTGAATTAGTTGATGATTTAAAAAAGAAAAATAAACCTGCCCATGTGATGGCATCTGCTGATGAGATCGTTAAATACTTAAAACAAACAGCAAAACCAAAAGATGTGATTTTAATTATGTCGAATGGTGGTTTTGACGGAATTTATCAAAAGCTTTTTGCCGCTTTGGGGTAGATAATCTTTGAAAGATATTAAGTACTCGCTTTTAAACATCAATGATGAGGCCGAGTTAAGATCTGCCGCGTACATTCATGAAAGTGCGCCACTTAATTGGGACCCACACTACAAAGTCACCGATGAGCGTGTTTTATTTTGGGTAGATTATTTAAAAAATCTATCTTTAGGAAATAAAGCCTGGATCATGGTGGCTAAAAACCAAAAGCAAGAAGTGATCGGTCTTCACTGGCTAAAGCTAGAAGAAAAATTTAATCAACTGCGCGCCAATATTGATTCGCTTTGGGTTCACGATGATTACCGTAAAAATGGCATCGGCTCTGAGCTTAAAAAACGGGGCGAAGAATGGGCCAAAAGCCAAGGCGCAAAACTTATCAGCACTCAGGTCTATTATTCAAACCAAAAAATGATCAATTTTAATGTGAAATTAGGCTTTATTCCTCAGCAAGTTGAGATGATTAAGCCTTTAAAATAAGCACTTAAAATACGCATAGCAAAAAACCGCTTAAATACGTCTAATTAAATTGAAACTTCGTATACCCTTTTTTACACCTAATTATTGGTATTTTTTCAGAGGTAAAACGTGGCTAAAAAAGACGGCGACTTGACAACGCAGTTGCAGAAGCAACATACCCCACTAATGAAACAGTTTTGGGATATTAAATCTCTTCATCAGGATAAGATTTTGCTTTTCCGTATGGGTGATTTTTTTGAAATGTTTTATGACGATGCTGTTAAGGCTGCACCGATTTTAGGAATTACGTTAACTCAAAGAAATAAAAAATCTGAAGATCAAACACCAATGTGTGGTGTGCCTCACCATTCAATCTCAGGCCCTATTAATAAACTTTTAGCTTCAGGTCTTAAGATTGCCATCTGTGATCAGGTTGAAGATCCTAAATTAGCTAAGGGATTAGTAAAACGCGCGGTCACTCGTATCTTAACGCCAGGTATGGTTTATGATTCTGATACGTTAGAGGCTTCACAAAGCCATTACATCACAGGTCTTGATTCCGAATCGTTAAGCTTTATTGATTCAACAACAGGTGAAGCGTTTTACTTTTTAGTGGGTGATTTGGCCGCGCAATTAAAATTAATTCAAATCCTTCCGGTCGCTGAACTTGTACTTGATGAATCAAAATACAATGCAGAACAACTTGAAACGATCAAAAAGTATGTAGCACTAGTTACAAACTTTAAAGCCGGTCAAAAAGTTTTAAGCGATGTACCAGCGTCAGCTGATTTATTACAGCAATATGTCTTAAGTCTTGCTGATGATAAAATTCAAAAAGTTTTACAGCCGTTTGTACAACGTGAAACTGAACACAGACTAAATCTTTCATCACAAACGCTTCGTCACTTAGAAATTTTCTCAACCTACAAGGGTGATGATCAGGGTTCTTTATTTCAAGCGATTAACCGAACAAAAACTTCTTCAGGTGCACGTTTATTACGTCAGTGGATTTTATTTCCGTTACGTAACAAACAAGCGATTGAAAAGCGTTTAGATCTGATTCATTTCTTTCGTGAAGATATGTACTTGCTTAAAAAACTTCGCGAAATCTTATCTGGTATGGGCGATATCGAACGTCGTATGTCTAAGATTGCTCAACCGCAATGTAATGCGCGTGATTTAACAAGTCTTGCGACTTCAGTGGGTTATGCTTTAGACGCTTTTGAAAAATCTAAAAACATCTTAGGTTCTAAGGTTAACACCGATGTGTTAAATGCTTTAGTTAATGAAATTAAAACAACAGTTTTAGAAGATGCACCATTAACTTTAAAACAAGGTTTTATTATTCAAAAAGGTGTATCACCAGAACTTGATGAGTTAATTGAGTTATCAACAAATGCTCAATCGCATATTGAAAAATTAGAAGCTAAAGAAAAAGAAGCGACGGGTATTAATTCGCTTAAAATTCGTTATAATAATGTGTTTGGTTATTACATCGAAATTACTCATTTACATAAAGATAAAGTGCCCAGCCATTATCAGCGTAAACAAACTCTGGCGAATGCTGAACGTTTTTGTACTGATGAATTGATTGAACTTGAGAAAAAAGTACTTTCGGCGCAAACTAAACGTAATGATTTAGAATTTGCGATCTTTGATGCTTTAAGAACTAAAGTGTTAAATACAGCGAGTGAATTATTAAAGCTTGCCAGCTACTGTTCTGAGCTAGACGTATTAAGCGGTCTTTCGTGGTTATCTCTAGAAGAAAGCTACTGTCGTCCTGCATTTACTGGCGCAGGTGAATTAAAATTAATTCAATCTCGTCATCCGGTTGTTGAGCAATTCCAGCGCGGAAAATTCGTCGCTAATAACATCACGCTTGATAAAAATGATTGTTATTTAATTACTGGTCCGAATATGGCCGGTAAGTCGACATTAATGCGCCAAGTGGCTTTAACGGCGTTACTTGCGCAAATGGGATCATATGTTCCAGCTACAGAAGCCACGCTTCCGTTATACGATTCTATCTTTACGCGTATCGGGGCGAGTGATCAATTAAGTGAAGGTCTATCAACATTCATGGTTGAGATGACTGAAACGGCTTTAATGTTAAAACAAGCTACGCCTAATTCACTATTAATCTTAGATGAAGTCGGTCGTGGCACAGCTACGTTTGATGGTCTTTGTTTAGCGCAGAGTATTTTAGAACATATTTTAAATAACGTGAAATCTCAGGTTTTCTTTGCGACTCACTACCACGAGTTAACTTCGATGGATCAAGTTTTTACCCAAGTTAAAAACGTGCATATGAAAATTCACGATCACGGTGGTAATATTGAATTCTTGCATATCTTAAATTTTGGTCCGGCAGGGCAAAGTTACGGGGTTCAAGTGGCAGAGCTTGCGGGATTACCTAAATCAATCACTGAACGTGCAAAATCGTTATTAGTGAATTTAGAAAATAAAAAAGTTGTGTTAGGTGCACCGGTGAATCAACCAACGGGTGCAGTTTCGCTAAAAACTGAAAAACCAGTGAAAGCTACAAACCAGTTATCGCTGTTTGATAAGCCTGCCATTGATCCAAAAGCTGAAGCGCTGATGAATGAGCTAAAACAGCTTTCGATCTCAAATACATCACCTTTACAGGCGTTAAATCAAATTGCTAAATGGCAAGAGCAGTTGAATTAGAATTCGCTCCTGTTTTCGGTTTACACTTTTGTTTTTTAACACTGTAGCTCACATTTCAAAAAAAAGAGCAGCTTTTTAGAGCTGCTCTTTTAGTTTTAAATTTAATTTTTAAATTAGTTCTTAGCGTTCTTCGGAGCTTGTTCGTTCTTAGCCCCGGCTTTAGTTCCTACGTGAGTGCGCCAGTTGTATTCGTCACCTTTGATGTAGCGGTTAGCCCAGTCATCCCATTTACGTTTAGGAAGTTTATGAACTACATTGCCTTTGTCGTCGAAAATTTCAGGATCTTTACCGAATAATACATCGCCGATTGTTTTTAAAATACCCATTAGGAATCTCCGTTAATGAGCTTATAGTAACTACATTTTTGGATTAGCGCAAATATCAATGTACTCTAGACCTTTTTCTTCACCTGGGTATTGGCCATTTGTTAGCTTATGAAAGCATGCTTTTGACGCAACCTTAAAGGCCTCTTGTTTAGTTTCTGCATTAAATGTAAGCGCAAATGAGTCTTTAGCTTTTGGTTTATAAGTGAAAGTCCATTGTTTAGAAGCCGCAAATGAAGTTGAACCTAAAGCTGATACTAGGGCGATAGTTAATAAAGCTGTTTTCATAAGTGCTCCTTTTGTTTAAGAGTAAGCGTATACATAAATACCTATGAAATCCGTGTGCCAAGCTAGTGCTTCACCCTGATCCAGTTATGGTGAATAGGGTGGCTTTGACGATTCTGGGGTGTTAGTTTAATAACAGGTGCAAAAGAGTGACGAACACCCGTCTCAAAGTGAGAAATGGCTTTTAAACAGGTTTTACCTAAGGTCTATCAAAATTTTTTAGACCGAAAAATTTTAAATTTAGAGATCAGTGAAACAAAAGCCACTTGTGATAATTGTCTGCGCGCCAGAGATAAAAGATTTCCTTATACTTATAAAGCCAATCTTAAGTGTTGCACCTTTGTTCCGTTTCTGCCGAATTTTGCAGTGGGCGGAATTTTAAAAGAAAAATTAGAGGGTCATAAAGTCATTGAGAAAATAATTGATGAAAATCGCTTTGCTTTGCCTTTAGGAATTTTTCCGGATTTTGATTATCAGTACCGCTTTACCCATAAAAAACAAAAAGATTTTGGTAATCGCGAAGATTTGTTATGTCATTACTACGACAAAGAAAAAAACCGCTGCGGCATTTGGGAATTTCGTGGGGTAGTTTGCACCACATTTTTCTGCCGCAGTGATTACGGAAAATCGGGCCAAAATCTTTGGACCGAAATGAATAATTATTTAAGTTATGTTGAAATGGCGTTAGCTGAAGACTGTCTTGTGATGAAAGATTTTTCTCCTCGAGATATCTCTGATCAGCTCGTATTTTTGAATAAAAAAGACTTTACCAAGAGTGAAAAAACACAAACCACAATTGCGCCTAAAGAGCTAAAATCTTACTGGAACGGGTATGCAGATCCCAAAGAATTTTATCTTTCTTGCTATGCGCTTGTTCAAAAACAAACACGTGCTTCATTTAAGGAAATTTTAAGCGAACAAGGGTTGAATTTAGAAAAAAGAGTGTTACAAGGGTACGCATGTCTATCGAAGTAAAAGCCCAAGAAATGGTTGCGAAATTTTCTAATATCACTGACTGGGAACAGAAATACGAAAAATTAATTGAGCTTGGAAAAGCTTGGCCTGGTATTCCAGAAGAATTAAAAACTGAAGATTTAAAAGTTAAAGGTTGTCAGTCACAAGTTTGGATTAAAGCAGAACTTAAAGATGGAAAAGCTTACTTCATCGGTGACAGCGATGCGATTATTGTTCGTGGGTTAGTAGCTCTAGTTTTGTCTGTGTATTCGGGGCAAACTCCCTCAGATATCATGAAATATGACGCTTCCTTTTTAAAGGATATTGGTCTTGATTCCGGACTGTCTCCTTCTCGTACAAATGGCTTATATTCGATGATAAAACAGATTAAATACTACGCCACTGCATTTGCCTATTTACTTTCTAAACAATAGCCCCTACCATAAATTATATGAGACTTATATTATCGCTATGGATAGTGATTTCGTTTACTTTTGCAGCAGAGGCAGGAAGAATCCGCATGCGCAAAGTTAAAGATGCCCCAAAAGTATGTTCAGTGATGGAAGAAGATAAGCTTTTATCTCGTGGCAATAAACGTATTTTCGGCACGTTAAGAAACAGCGTTATTTTAGAAAACGATATTTCTATAGTAAATGATTTAGGAAAAAAGATCTGCCAATGGCCAACAAATAAATGGCAATCATTTGGTGATTTATCAAAATATACATTTTATATCGATGAGCAAAGAAATGCACTTTATCCGTACATGAAGGCAGACAACCAGTATCAGTTCTTGAAAATCAGTTTAGATGATTGTGAACTTGGTGAAATGCAAGCCACAGATAAATTAGAACTTCCAAAGTGCGAATCTAAAAAGAAATCACGTTCCAAGTCTAAGCGTAGAGTTGCAAGTAACTCTCGCTCTAAAGCTTAGTATTTATACGTTAAAACAAAATAGTGGCCCAATCCCGAGGTGTTTCCTCCGAATCCGCCATCTTTTAGCAGAGCCATATCTTTGTAGACTTTAAGACCGTAACCGGCAGCATAACGATCCGAATGCCAATATAAACCGTTGTACCAGGCAAGTGAGCTGTTAGTACGGTTTATATCATCTGAAATTTCATTGGCGCCAAACGTATAATCTAGAAAGCCTTGATAAGTTACAAAACTTTTATCATTGAGAACGTAAAAAGGTTTAAACCAGGCCATCGTAAATAAATATCCATCAAACTTTCTTTCATTGTCCGCGCCAAAATTCTCTCGAACATAACGGGCCATTAATTTAGGGGTTACTTTGCCAAACCATGGCGCTTGCACGTCAGTTCCAAGGCCAATGAAGTGTTCAAATATAGACCGGTCTCCGACATTTGTTTGAGTCGCAATATACCATTCTGAAATTGAGCCCATCGACAGATCATTTCCGGTAACTGCATCAAGAGAAAGCTTAAGAGCAAACTTTAAAAAAAGATTATCTTCGTTATGAAGATCACTTTTGGAAGTATCGAAAATATCCAGCACATCCAAGAAACCATAGAGATCGAAAATCCCAGACCGCCCTCCAAACTCCAATTCAAAAAAAGTATCATTTTGGTTATTGAAAGGAAGTTTGTTCTTCTCACTGTGTAAGAGGTTGAACTGAAGCCACTTATTATCGTTTTTATGAATGTTATCAGAATAGTCAGCAGCAAAGCTTCGATGGCTGTAGAGAAGACAAAGTGTAAGGCATAACGTAGGTAAAATTCTTTTTAACATTGCTAAACCTCAATTCAAAAAAACCTTTTGCAGCCGGCCAGATTTTTTTAACTCTTTGACTGCTGCATTGATGTCAGAAATTTTCAAATCCGATTTTTTCGATGAAGCACATTTTACATCAATTGGATCAATTACAAATGGAGCTTCCTTTAAATCTGTATATTGCTTTCGATAAAAATTATATTCGAGATTATTCAAGACAATATATTGAACTCGCCCAGAATGAAGTTTTTCAATATTATCCATCCCTGATAGGGCGTCTTCACGCTTAATAGTGCCATCTTTAAAATAAGGAGTCAGTGCTGGGTAGACGAAACCAAGATTGGTGCCGAGCGTCTTTCCTTTTAAATCCTTCAAAGAATTAAGAGACACATTCTTCATATTTGTTTTTAATCCAACCACAAGATTAGTCTGTTCAAAAATTGGAACACTCCAGTTGTAATCTTTCGCATAACTTCCGGCCCAGGCTTCTGTGTTATAACAAACAAGTTCAATGTCACCTTCCGCAAGTCCTGAGTCCAGGCGCTTTCTGGGGGATAACATAAAGTGAATAGGTCGTTTAAGCTTTCTCCCGATTTCAAGGCCTAAATCGAAAAAAATCCCGCCCTGAATGATTGGGGTTTCTGTGTTATTATCAATTTGTAAAAACGGTGGAGAGTTAGAATCATTCATCCCATAAGCAATCGGTCGGGGCATCGTTTTTGAATTTGAGTATCTGGTATATATTTTTTTAAATTCTTTTTTATTTTTAAGTTGGGCTATCGTTTTGTTAAGATTTTTTAAAGACAAGGAAGAATTTTTAGAAAGCGAACATAAGACGTCTGTTTTGTCTACGGTAAACGAACTTTTCTGTAGCTGAGGATAAGTCATTTTATATAAATTATATTCAATTTCAGTCATGACCACATACTCAAGGCGATTATCTAGAAGTTTTTTAAGACCTCCTATAATCGAAGAAGAGTCATCTCTTTGTAAAACCTTACTCTTAAATTTATCTTCTACTTCATGATAGTAATAGTTTTCGACAGTACCAATTGAGATATTTGATAACTGATTAAAGCTTTTAAATGGGATTTCTTTTTTGCCAACTAAAACGTTTACATAGGTATAAAGAGGATCACTCCATAAGAAATCATCTTTGGAGTCGCGATTCCATTCTGGACTGATGTAGCAGACAAGATCAATATGGCCTTGCTTTAAATCCCGAATCATTCTTGCTTCCGGCAGGGCTGAAACTGAGTAACTTTGATTTAAGGCCTCTGCGATGGTCACAGTTATTTCATAAACAAGTCCTCCCGTTGCCAGCGAAAAGTTAGGATCTTCAAACTGGTATAAAAGAGGTGGGGCATGACTCGCATCAATTCCGAATTTGATATTGGCAGTGCGTGCGTCCGCAATTAAGTGGGGGGCCAGAACGTAAATGAAAATTATGAAAGTAAAAAATGTTTTCACGTTGAGAATATAAACTAGTCTTCCATGATTTACTATTTTCGCAAATTGAGTATTGCGCAATGGCTGGGCAAATTGCCCCGATCTTTCTGCAATTTCACAGACTTTTAACCGAACGTCAGTGTAGGTTTTTTTGTTTTTTCTTTTTTAAACAATAAATATTGATGCGAGGCTGTTTTGTGACATAAAGTCATATTTTGGGTGATGACCATGATATCAAAAGCTTCAGGAAAAATTTTAATCATAGAGGACGATAGTGATATCGCATTTGTATTAAAAACAATGATCGAGTTGGATGGTTATGTTGTGTTGACTGCAGAAAACGGCCAAGTTGCACTTGATTTGATTAAAAGTGAAGGTCCTTTTCAATTGATATTTCTCGATATGCAGATGCCTGTTATGAATGGTTGGAGCTTTGCTGAAACATTTTATTCCTTATATGGACATACTGTACCAATCGTCGTTATGACAGCTGCGGCTGACAGTAAGCAAAGAGCAAAAGAAGTTAAGGCTAATGACTGCCTGGCTAAGCCCTTTGAAATCACAGAGTTTCAAGCCATGGTTAAAAAATATCTTCCCATATAAATGAGCGTGTATGAAATTGCCAGTTGTCAGGTCAATAGTATTTTACGTTAGTACGCTACTCGTGGTTACTGTGACGCTAGCTCTAGGCGTATATGGTTTTCTTAATTATTCAGAAATCAAAAATAGTCGTATTGATAGTCTGAAAAAAAATCTTTCAATCCAAACAAGTCAGCTATCGATTGCGCTGGCACTACCAGGCTGGAATCTTGATAATTACGGAGTAGACAGAATTATCGATAGCTTTTTATTAGATAATAACATCAGTGCTGTTGTTGTTGATGTTGGTGATGAAGAAAAGAGTATTCGAATTCGAGACTCTAATTGGCAGATTGTAACGAGTAAAACAGTTCCACCGATGACCTCAGAATTTAAAGAAGAGAAAGAGATTGTTTTTAAAAACGAAGTTATTGGTTCTGTTCAGGTCTATGTTACCTCAAAGTTTATACAACAAGAACTCATGGGAATTGTTATTAGAATCGTATTCTTTACGTTCGTTCTTGATTTGGTTCTCGTTCTACTTCTTTACTTTCTTTTAAGCCGTAATGTGCTGAAGCCATTAACCGAAATCGAGCGCTATGCGGTGGCGGTGAGTTCTGCTGGAGCAGTTCCTCAGTTGCAAATGGACGGGTATTTTTTAACTGAATTTCGAAGTCTTTCAGTTTCTATCGAGGATATGGTGACCCAATTGATTAAAGCCAAATCAGATGCAGAACTGACAGGTAATATTAAAAGCCAATTTTTGGATATTGCCGCTCATGAACTGAAGACTCCAGTTACAGCCCTTACCCTATTGATTGATATGGCCAATGTTTACGTGAGTAAAGGCATGCCACTTGGTAAGACAGAGCTTGAGAAAATTAAAAAACAGACAAATCGTCTTAAAACTCTTCTGGAAGATCTTTTAGATGTGTCGCGAATGGAAAGAGGTTTTCTTGTGGTGCGGCCGGTTCGCACTGATATATTAGCTTTAGTCAGTGAAAGTGTGGATGATTACAGAAACCAGGTGCCTTCCCGCGCTTTTATTTTTACAAAACCTGACGCTGAAATTATTCTTGATTGTGACCCTGAAAGAATTAATCAAGTGCTTGGAAATCTTTTAAATAACGCTATTCACTATTCACCGGCAGGAAGTCCGATAGAAGTATCGATTGCGGCAACTCCCGCAATGGTCAGAGTGTCTATCAAGGATTACGGGCCGGGGATTTCAAAGCAACTTCAAAACAAATTATTCACACGCTTTTTCAGGGTTGTCTCAAGCGAGTCAGCCATTCATCCAGGACTTGGATTAGGTCTTTACATCAGTCGTACAATCATTGAAATGCACGGCGGGGCCATAGGCCTAAGCAGCGAAGAAGGTCATGGAAGTACTTTTTATTTCGACTTACCACGTCTCAGGGAGTAATGCCGTAGCGTTTTTGCATAGATTTGAATTGCTCTGATTGTTTGAATTTGGCGAGCAAATCATTGATTTCTTGCACTGAAGGCCGAATATTTTTTCTCACAATCGCAGAGAGTAAGTAATGTTGATCGACTTTGTTTGAGATCAAAATTTTAGCCCGAGTTTCAGGATGCATAGTGAAGTAACGATGTAAAAATGCATCCGACACGATGGCGATATCCCCACGACCATGAAGAATCATTTTAATGCTTCCCTCATTACTGGTTGAGGTCTGCATGTTATAGTTTTTTCGCAAGTAAGCGGCATCTGAATTGAAGTTTGCAAAGCTGTAATGGTAGCCTAACATTCCAACCATGGACTTGCCCGTGAAATCATCAAAGTAGTGTTCGTTGCGCCCTTGCTTTTTTTTGGCGATGTAGATTTCTTTTCCTCGCATATAAACTTGAGAAGCGTCCACAGCGGTTTTATCCCAACCCCATTTTAGATTGTCGAAAAAACCCACATCAAAAGAGTGATTATTAAAGTCGCGGATTTTTCGCATACTCGATGTATGAACCGGCTTGAATTTATATGAGCTCTGAATAGAGTTCATATAGTCTAGAAGCTCCATGACGATGCCGCCTATTTTACCATTGTCTTCAAGTTCAATATAGGGCGGAAAATGAACTACGCCAACTTTTACAATCAAAGGTTTTTTTTCAAGAGGAGTCGAAGCGCTTACGCAGTTTTGATTTAAAGAAAAAAACAAACAAAAGGTGGCGACAATCCGTATTTTCACTAGATAGTTGCGTACACTTTATGGGTGTCGTCAAGATCGTCAACAGCTTCTAAGAACTCTTGAACTTCTTTGCGTTGATCGTCTGATAACTCAGTTGTGTTGTTAGATTTGTAACCTAAATAAGACTCAGTGATTGTCCAGCCGCGACCTTTTAGTGTGTCGCCAACCGCCGCTAAGTTGTCAGTTGATGTGATAAATTCATACGAGCCATCATCATTTTTAGAAACATCATCAGCACCTGATTCAATTGCTTCTTCATCGATATCAAAAGCGCCGGCTTTTGAAGCTACGATAAATCCGCAGTGAGTAAACATCCAAGCTACTGATCCAGATTCGCCTAGGTTACCATCGTGCTTTTTAAATACGGCACGCATTTCAGGGGCTGTTCTGTGTTTGTTATCCGTTTGGCATTCAACGATAACGCCGACACCGTGGGGGGCATAGCCTTCGTATGTTAATTCTTCGATAATTTTACCGTCATCTAAAAGACCAGCGCCTTTTTTGATCGCGCGATCAATCGTATCATTCGGGCAAGAGATTTTTTTAGCCATATCAATCGCTAAACGAAGGCGGGCATTCATGTCGGGGTTAGGGCCACCAGCTTTTGCAGCTACCGCGATCTCTCTCGCAGCTTTAGTGAACATTTGCCCTTTTTTCTGAGCGTTTTCTGATTTGCCGGCGGCTTTCCAACCTTTTCCCATGTTGCTATCCCTTGCGTGTTTTTAACACGACTTCTATAGAAAGTAATTTAAGAGACTATGTTAGATCTGGGGTTGGGGGTTTGTCTAGAGATGGACTTGCGCAAGAGGCGAATTTGGACTATTTCAATGGGTATCTGGTGGGTTGGTATGTGGGCATTTGCTGAAAAAAACATCTTTAAGAAAATTGAAATGGTCAGAAATATGACCAACTTAGAGAATATTGTTCAGTTATCAACTGAAGGTATGGCTCCGGCCCGTGATGTTCCCGTAATGCCTTTACGATTTCATCCTGATAAAAAAGGGCTATCAACAAACGAAGGCCAGGCCCGTATGCTTCATGATTTAGCCAACATTGAACTTCAGGCTATGGAGCTGGGGCTTCGCACACTTTGCGATTTTAAAGACGCTCCACAGACTTTTAAAGAGGAATTGTTCGCGGTTACTCAATCTGAAGCTGACCATTTGGAAATGTGTTTAATTGAAATCGAAAAATTGGGTTTTAAGTGGGGCGATTGGCCAGCACATACAGCGTTATGGGATTGTACAAGCAGTAAAGATTCATTGTTAGACCGAATTCTGATTGTGCATCGCTATCTTGAAGGCTCAGGCCTTGATGCCGGAGATACTTTAATTCGCAGATTAAAAGGCGTTGGCGCAAAAACAGTTTTAATGGCGGTTGAAAGAATCAACAGAGAAGAAGTCGGTCATGTGCTGTTCGGTTCTGAGTGGTACGTTAAAGTCTGTGGTTTAGAAGAGCTTGATCCAGAAAAAGATTATCCAACACGTATGCGTGATCTTCGTTGGTCGCTACCAAAACGCATGGAGCCGATTAATATCGACCTTCGTAAAAAAGCAGGTTTTACGGATTTAGAGCTTAAGTATTTACAAGATCTGCGCGAGTCTTTTTTAGAGAAACACTCAAAGCCTGTTAAGCCTTAAGCTTTTATTTGACTCGTGTTTTTGGTTTACACTTTAAACCGCGTGGATGACGCTAACTTCAGAGCTAAAGTGTAAACCGAAAACACGAGTGTCGGAAAATGAAGTTTAAATTTGTTCTTTATCAGTCACAAAACGCCATTGGCCTTCAGGCAGATCGCCTAACATTAATTTGCCTGTGCGAACGCGCTTTAAACCATTAACTTTTAAGTTAACTAGCTCGCACATTCTTCTGATTTGGCGTTTTTTGCCTTCAGTTAAGATAAAACGTAATTGATCTTCATTGATCCATTCAACTTTGGCTGGCTTTAATTTTTCACCATCAAGTTCAAGGCCATGGTTTAATAGTTTTAATTTAGCAGCTGGAAGTTTTCCTTCTGAGCCCAGATATTTCACACGCACGATATATTCTTTTTCAATCGATGAATTTTCACCGATAATTTTTTTAGCAATACGGCCATCTTGTGTGAAAAGTAATAATCCTTGCGAGTCGATATCTAAACGACCAGTCACTGCGATGTTTTTTAAATCACCCATTTTCAAACGTTGTTTGTAAGTTGGATGATCTTTAAACTGATTTTCTGAAGTGATCAGCCTGATCGCTGGTTCGTAGCCAGGCTCAGGTTGTGCGGATACGTAACCAATTGGCTTATTTAACATAATAGTTATTAAGTTATTTTGGTTTTTCATCGCTTCAGCTGAAAGCGTGATTTTCACATCAGGTAAAACTTTAGTTCCAAGTTCTTTAACAACTTGTCCGTTAACAGAAACATAACCTTTGGCAATATAATCATCAGCTTCTCTGCGAGAGCAGATGCCGCGTTCAGACATTAATTTAGAGAGTCTAATAGGATCAGCCATTATTTGATATTTATCCCGCCGTCGATATTATGAACCGCGCCGGTGGTCCATGTTGATTGTTCTGAGCCAATAAAGAAAATGCTCTCGGCGATATATTCAGGGCGACCAATTTTTTTAAGCAATTGTAGATCTGTAATGCCGCTGTGAATTTTATCTTTTGCGCTAGCCGGAGCATTATAAAAACCATGAAGTGGAGTTTCGACAATTCCAGGGCAAACTGCATTTGCACGGATATTAAATTCTCCGCCTTCTTGTGCTAAGCAAATTGTCCAGTTCACCATCGCGGCCTTTGATGCTGAGTATGCTGATGTATTTGGTGTAGGCTTTACAGCTGTTGTCGATGCTACGTTAACAATTGAACCGCGTTTGTTAGCTTTAAAGATCGGCCATAAAGCCTGGGTGATTTTTACTGAACCAAAAAGATTAACTTCAAACATTTCTTTCCAGACATCCAAAGTCGCATCGTCAGGTTTGTTTTGTGTATAAACACCGGCGTTATTAACTAGAATTGTCGGCTTAGAAATTTTTGATAAAGAATTTTGAAGTTTAACGCTGTCGAAGTTTTTTAAATCCATCGCTAGTGTTTCGATTTTAACATTGATATTACGAGATTGTGCTTGGGCTTTAACTTTTTCTAATTTTTCAGAAGATCTTCCGATTAAAAGTAAGTCAAAGCCTTCGCTTGCGAACTTGTAAGCTGCAGCTTCGCCGATTCCGCTACTTGCGCCAGTGATAACTACAGCTTCTTGCATCTATGCTTTGTCCATTTCAATTTTTGCAATTGTTTGTAATTGCATATTTGAAGTACCTTCATAGATTTGGCCGATTTTAGCATCGCGCCAGAATTTTTCTACAGGGTATTCTTTAGTAAAGCCGTTACCACCGAATAAATCGATAGCCATAGAAGTTACTTTCTCAGCTACTTTAGAAGAGTAATATTTTGCCATAGCTGCGGATTCAATAAAATCCTGACCAGCGTCTTTTAAACGAGCGGCATTGTAAACCATTAAACGAGAAGCTTCTAGTTCGATACGCATTTGCGCTAATTGAAATTGAACACCTTGGAATTGGCCAATCGCTTTACCGAATTGTTCACGGCCTTTGATGTAATTAAGTGTGGCTTCGTAAGCACCTTGAGCGATACCCACCATTTGAGCGCCGATACCGATGCGGCCTTCATTTAAAGTTTCGATGGCGATTTTATAACCTTTACCAACTTCGCCTAATACGTTTTCTTCAGGAACCTCGCAGTTTTCAAAAACTAATTCACAAGTAGATGATGCGCGGATACCAAGTTTATCTTCTTTTTTACCAACAGTGAAACCTTTGAAACCTTTTTCAACGATAAACGCTGTAATGCCTTTGTAACCTTTTGATGGGTCCATGTTAGCAAATACGATAAAGAAAGAAGCTTCTTTACCATTTGTGATCCAAAGTTTGTGGCCGTTTAAAACCCATTTGCCATCTTTTTTCTCAGCACGGCATTTTAAAGCAAACGCATCAGAACCAGACGATGATTCAGATAAGCAGTAAGCACCAACCCATTCACGAGCTAATTTAGGTAAATATTTTTCTTTTAAGCCAGGAGATCCGTAACGGATAATTGCATTTGTTACTAATGTATTTTGTACGTCGCAAAGAACTGACACAGAACCATCAATACGGCCTAATTCTTCAATCGCGATACAAGCCATAGTGATTGATGAGCCTGCGCCGCCGTATTGCTCAGGAGATTCGATGCCCATTAAACCCATTTCAAAAAGTTTAGAAACGATTTCTGGTTTCATTTGAGCTTGTTCGTCCATTTGCGTGACATGTGGTTTAATTTCAGATTCAGCAAAAGATCTAACAGCTTCGCGGAAAGCAACTTCATCTTCTGACCACATAGTTAA
The DNA here is from genome assembly GCA_023701385.1 of Pseudobdellovibrio sp. Lineage (GTDB taxonomy): Bacteria > Bdellovibrionota > Bdellovibrionia > Bdellovibrionales > Bdellovibrionaceae > Pseudobdellovibrio. The sequence goes on along the minus strand of JAMPXC010000003.1, from coordinate 56,754 downwards.
AGCGGGACGTGCATTTTCAATCATCGTGTACTCCTTGAGAGATAAGGTAATTTAAATTTCGCTCATTAACTTATTGTCTAATATCGATCTAGGCAAGTAACACTTGGTGTCAGATAGTGTTTTTTGTTCCTGTAAAGCAGACGATAAAGAAATGGATTCTACTATTGTTCAAAAATTGGTTATTTTCTTTGGTCCTTTATTATTTGCTCTTTGTTTTCACGAGTTTGCTCACGGATTAGTTGCTAAATGGCGCGGTGATAACACAGCTGAACGCATGGGGCGTTTAACGATGAATCCAATGGCCCACGCCGATCTGATGGGAACATTCGTGTTTCCGATCGTCTCAATTCTTATGACAAGTGGAATGGCTTCGCCGATTATTTTTGGTTGGGCAAAACCAGTTCCCGTTGAATCTAGAAATTTAAAAAATGTGCGCACCGATATGTTTTGGATTGCGCTAGCTGGGCCACTTTCGAATATTTTTTTAGCAATCGTGACGACATTTATTTGGGCTTTGATTTTAAAGTTCCAGCTATTTGCTGAATATTCGCAAGGTATTCAAATGTTTGCGACGACATTTATCGGCACTAATATTTTATTAGCTGTTTTTAATATGGTGCCACTGCATCCCTTGGATGGTGGAAAAGTTTTGGCTCGTTTTTTACCTGCCTCACTTAACTACAAACTTGAGCAGCACGAGCAAATCTCAGGCATTATTTTGTTAGGTCTTTTATTTTCAGGCGTGTTGATGAAGATTCTTTATATTCCCATGGATTTCTTATATCGTCTGATTGTGACGTCAGTAATGTCCATTTTCTAATCAGATTTTTATTGCGTTAATCTTTGGGCAATTCATAAGAAAGTTGTTGAATAACCCAAAAACGCTTGCTTCAATTATCAGTGCTGGATGCGTAATACCTCGTAGGATGCGAGAAAAATAAGTTTTAATTAAATTGTTTCGTCGAAGACGAACTTACCTAATAAGGTTTAATGCAGCATGAGTATACGCGTTCAGCTTCAACAGTTTGAAGGACCCTTAGATTTATTATTATATCTTATCCGCAAAGACGAGATGGATATTTTTAATATCAATGTTACTGAGATCACGAAGCAATATCTTGAATTCATTAAATTAATGAAAGAATTTGACATCGAAGTGGCCGGCGATTTTATCGCTATGGCTTCAACGTTAATTCAAATCAAGTCACGCATGCTTTTACCTCAGTACGACGAAAACGGTGAAATCGTTGAGGGTGCAGAAGATCCGCGTAAAGAATTAGTTCAAAAATTATTAGAGTACGAAAAATTCAAAGAAGCTGCGAAAGCTTTATATGAACGTCCATTATTAAACCGCGACCAATGGCCTCGTGGTTTCCGTGAAAAAATGGATGAAAAAGAAGACGAAATTGAATTAGAAGATAATGCTTTATTCTCTCTTATCGGTTCATACCGTAAGATGGTTAAAGCATCGCTTAAACGTATTCATAAGGTGACAGTTAAGCTTCAATCGATCGGTAGCCGTATCTTAGAAATGAAAGATATGCTAATCCCTGGTCGTCAAATCACGATGTTCGAACTTTTAAATCACTCAATTGAAGATTTAAAAGAACGTTCACGTAATAAACTAATCACTTTCTTATCTTTATTAGAGCTTGGTAAAATCGGTTATGTTTCTGTTTATCAAACAGAAAACTACGGCGATATTTATGTAAATCCTAAAAAATCTATTGAAGGTGACGTTTTATCTAAAGTTGAAGAGTACGGTAATATCAACGCTGACCAAGTGGCTGATAATTTATTCCAAAAAACAAACGTTATTACTGAAGAAGAACTTGAAAATATCGATCAAGAGCCATCGAACTTCGTTTTACAAGATGGCGACGTCAATGCACAAACTGAGCAATTATCGTTTGAGCAAACTTTTGCAGCTAACTTAACTGAAGGCGAAAACTTATCTTTATCTGAAGATATGGCTTCGGATGACGAGATTTTAGCAGCTGAAATGGAAATCGATTCTGCTGAAATCGCGCTAGATTTAAATGCTGTTAATTTTACTACAGAAGAATCTTTAACAACTAACGAATTATCGTTTGAACCACAAATCGAAGAATCAGTTCAATTTGCTGAAGATTTTGAAAATACGACTGAGCAAATCGCTGAAAATGAACCAGTAGTTGAAACGCAAGCTGAAGAACAGTTAACAGAAGAGCCGGTTGTGATTTTAGAACAACCAGAATCTTCTGTAGCAGAAAGTCTGGTAGCTAATGCTATTCAAGCTTTCGAATCATTTAATGAAGAACCTCAAGAACCAATCACAGAAGCACAACAACAAGAAGTTGTAGAGAAATTTTCTGAATTTAATCGTGAACCAGAAGGGCAAGTGTAGTTATGGCTAAAAAATCTAAAAAGTCTAAAAAAGTTGAAGAACAAAACTTAGAAATTCAAAACGAAGAAACAGCCAACCAAGAAGCTACTGCTCTTGAAGCAGCCTCAAACGAAGCTGAAGCTTTAGCCGAAGATTTATCTGCAGATTTGGGCGGTGACATCGAAATTTCTACAAACTTATTTCAGTCAGAAGAAGCCGAAGCTGAAGGTTTTTTACCAGAAGCTTCTGATGAAGAAGAAACCGAAGCTGATGAAATGATGGCTGAAGGTTCTGATGTAGATTTAGAAGGTTCAGAGCTTGATGGTTTTGAATCAGCACAAATCGACGAAGTTGAATTCGTTGAAGACGAACAAGCGCAAAGTATCGTTGAAAGTATTTTATTTGCGTCTGACCGTCCGGTTTCTTTAGCTTCAATCAGAGAAGTATTTAAAGGAACAAACGTACGTAAAGACAAAATCAAACGTATCTTAGATAATTTAGCTGTAGAATACGCAAGTGGAGCTCGTGGAGTCACTTTAGAAGAAATCACTGCTGGTTACCAATTACGTACTAAAATCGATAATATGAATTTCATCAGACGTACGATCAAAGCTCGTTCGTTTAAATTGTCAGGTCCAGCTTTAGAAACCTTAGCAATCGTGGCTTACAAGCAGCCGGTTGTTAAAAATGAAATCGATCAAATCCGTGGCGTTGAATCAGGTCACTTATTGCGCGCTTTAATGGAAAAAGGTCTATGTAATTTCGAAGGTAAGGCAGAAAACTTACCGGGCCGTCCAATGCAATATGGAACAACAAGAAGATTCTTAGAGATCTTCGGTCTTCGTAACTTAAAAGAACTTCCAACACTTTCTCAAATCGACGAATTATTACCTGAAGGTATCGGTGAAGAGGAAGAAGAAAAACCAACTTTATCTATGGTGACAGATTCAATGTCGACTGAAGTTAAAGAAGTTTCTTACTCTCAAGGTGAAGAAGAATTAGGTTTAATCGAAGCTGATTTAGAAACTATTACGACGTCTTCGGATTTCTTTGAACAAGAAAAAATTCGCCAAAAGCAAAAACGTGATGCTGAAAAAGCTCAAGACATCCGTGATGCTATGGTGATGGGTGAAGATGTTCCTCGTCGTGATGTTAACTGGTTAAAAAAATACGAAGAAGCTTTAGCTTTAGCTGAACAAGGTGCCAATGTGCCTGCTGATTTCGTAGAAGATGCGCAAAACGCTGAAGATTTGCAAGTGACTGAACAAAACATCGATCAAATCGAAGCGGGTGAGGGAGCAATGCTTGCTTCTGAAGACGTTGAAGACTCTGAAGATGATGAAATGTCAGATGAACTTCCAATGTTTGAAGAAGCTGATGACGACGGCGAAGGTTCGATCGACGGAGAATTAGTATAAGCCGTGCAATTTTAACCGGAGTCTTTCTTTATTTTGTTTCTATGATGATTGTCATGGGGAACGGCTCCTCGTTTTTAGGCCGCTATTTAGGCCAGTATTATTTTCCCGTAGCCAATACTACGGGAGTAAATACGACTTGGAATTTCTTTTCTCCGGATCCAGCTCACATAATGTATGTTCACTACATTGTGCATTTTGAAGACGATTACGGAAATCCAAGCAAAGACCCTAAAGAGTATTTCTATCCTGAACAAAAAGATGGATCTAACTTTGCGATGAATGTGCGTCGTCATAATTATATGATGCGCTTTATGATTATTGATCCGACACGTGTGGCGCAGTTTTTTGTGCCCTGGGTTTGTAAACAAAATCCTGGATCTACTAAGGTTCAGTTTGCTTTAATTTTAAATCGTATTCCAAGTTTAGATAAGGTTATTACTCTTAAAGATACACCTTATAGTGATCTATTAACCACTGAAGAGTTAAATCAAAATGTTTATAGCTGCCAAAAACCAAGTTAAAAACTTTCAAAAATTGGTGAACGATTTTCTTTTTGGCGAAGGTCATTTTGAACGTCTTGGTGTGTTTCGTTTTTTACTTTGCGGAGTGATGTTTTACATCGCTTGCTGGCGCCAACTGAATGTTGATCAGTATGGCCCTAATTCTTTAATTCCTGCAGCTAATGCGTTTGATGTTTTTAGTGAATTTTACAAACCGTACTTAAAATTATTTTTCTGGCCAGACACGTTAGCTTCAACAGTGCACTGGATTTATATCGGCCTGTTAGGTTTAGCCACAGTGGGTTTGTCAAATCGGGTATTGATGATTTTAACGTGGGTGATTGCTCAAGGTTTTATTCAAAGAAACTTTTCCGTCCTGTTCGGTGCTGATGTTATTGGTACGTTATTTTTATTTTTCTTAAGCTTTACTCGCTGTAATGAGTATTTTTCTTTGCGTGGATTTTTTCGCAAAAAGAAAGTCGTTTATAATCAAAACTCTTGGTCAGATCAGTTAAGCACAGTGTTTTTCAGACTTTTACAATTACAGCTTTTTACAATTTACGCCTATACAGGTTTTGAAAAACTAAAGGGCCAAACTTGGTGGGATGGAACTGCTCTTTGGACGGTTTTAGTAAATCCCCAATTCACTTCGTTTGATTTATTGTTTTTAAAAAACTTTCCTACTTTTTTCGCGATTGGAACTTTTGTTACGATTATTTTTGAAGTTTATTTTTGGGTAATGGTTTCAATCAAACGCACACGTTTTCTATGGCTGTGTTTAGGAGTTCTTTTTCATTTGATGATTGGCGTGCTTTTAGGACTTATGTCGTTCTCGCTTGTAATGATCTCGACTTACGTTTTATTCAGCTATCGTACCAATCTGAGACAGTTCATGGAAAAAGCGCTTCCAGTGCGCTTCCAAAAGCTTATAAGTCTTTAGAACCCTTAAGAATTTTCCAAAAATTTCCGATAAATAAAGGGTATGCTTCTTCGTTTATTGGCTTTAATTTCTATGTTTGTTTTGTACAGTTGTACTGGCGCTATGAATGCCAAATCACTTCTGTCTGAAAATACACCTTGCACTGAAAACTGTTCAACAAGTACACCAGGTACAATCTCTGGTGATTTAACAATTCTTCCGGATGAAGGAGAAATTTTCGCTTCTCCAGAAGGTTCTGATTTAGTTGAAATCGCAGGAACTTGTAAAGATTTAGGCCGTAAAGCTAACCGCATTCTGGTGCAGGTTTACGAAGGCGAAAACGATGCGGTAATGCCGATCATCGATAACTCTATCGGAGTTAATTGCCAAGAAGACATCACAACAACATCACTTCGTGGTGGCACAACATGTTTATTAATTTCTCAGGGTATTGGTTTAGCGGATTCTGGCGGTACAACATCACAGTTTCCACAATGCTTTAACGGCCGCTTTAGTTTTCAATTACGCATGGGTCGTATCATTCGTCGTGATCTGGTAACAACTGACCAGTCAAATGATACAAATCCAAAAGTTCGTTATTTAGTAAAATTAAAGCTACGTACAACAGACGGTGTAACAGCTGATTCTGGTGCTACAAGCATGTACGTTAACCGTGCTTTAGCAACGCCGACATTTTCAGTCACACCAAACAAAGATAGCGATCGTTGTGAAATTAACTTTAACCCTTCAAAGTTTCGCGACATTAAATATTCGCTTTACACAACATGGACTGGCCCAACTTGGGCTGCTTCAGGCTCTATGACAAATGTGGTGTCAGGGCCTGTGTATGTTGATAAATCACCCACGTTTCCACCTCTAGGTGATGGAACTACGATTGAGAAATTTTATCACTTCGGAGAACCTCTTGATCCATTGATTGGCCTGATGCCAGGGGTGACTTACACGTACCGTATGCAAACTACAGACACATCGTTTAAGAATACAGCAGCCCCTACGACCACAGATTATGAAACTCAATTCGGCGCGGGTATTAATGAACTTAGTCCGATGTCTGGTGACATTTCTTGTACGATGTCGCCGGCTTATATAGCTAAGCGCACTCTGAATAACGGTGGAAATGGTACTCCAAATTCATGTACTCTTGAACTTGCGGGTTACAATACGCGTGGTTATAGCCTTGAATGGCGTGTATCAGATACATCTCCAACATGGATGATTACAAATCCAAATTCTGGTTTTTTAGTTTCTGTGGGTGCGGATTCGTTTACAAACTGCCGCGGACTTTCAACATGTGTTGTGCATGGCGATCGTGATCCAGCGACCTTTGCGGGCTCGTCATCGGCGACCACATATATTGATGCCGCAGGCGTTACGCAATCATTTAAACCGAATGTTCAATATTACTTTGCAGCTCGCCACTACAGAGATAGTAACGGCAACAGTCAGTATGATCCAGGTATAGATCAGTTAGCCGGCGATTGGTCTCCGGATACAAAAGCTACGGGTACAGAGGATTACAATCATGTTTGCAGATTCAACACATTCCCAGTGCAATAGCAGTTAAAAATATAAATGCTCAAAATAAAAAAGGCTTACTTAAAACAGTAAGCCTTTTTTATTTATCAGGAGTGCGCTAGCACTCCCTTTAGAATAAGGTCTGTCGGAGACAGATCAAAACAAGAGGCGATAAGAACAGTGTTCGTCGCCTAACTAGAAAGTCTCATCAAAAGCAACTTGCCCAGAAACTCCCATTTGATAAGCCGATACACGGCGCTCGAAGAAGTTTGCAAGTTCTTGCATGTCTTGTAATTCCATGAAAGAGAATGGATTTTTGGCGTTGTAACGTTTAGGAATGCTTAACATCTCTAAACGTTGGTCAGCGATGTACTCTAAGTACTGGCGCATATCAGTGACTGATAAGCCTGCAATACCGTGAGTTAAAAGATCTTCAGCGAAAGTCATCTCGCATTCGATAGCATCTTCTAACATTTGAACAACCATCTCTTGCATTTGTTCATTGAATAAACCTGGATCTTCTTTACGAACTGTATTGATAACTTCCATCGCAAAAGCCATGTGCATGCTCTCGTCACGGAATACCCAGTTAGTTCCAGAAGCAAGACCTGCTAATAAACCTTTAGAACGTAAGAAGTAAACGTAAGCAAAAGCTGCGAAGAAGAATAGACCTTCGATGCAAGTTGCAAAGCAGATTAGGTTCATTACGAATTTTCTACGATCTTCAGTTGTCTCTAATTTATCTAAATCATTGATTGAATCAATCCATTTGAAAGCAAATTCAGCTTTCTTTTTGATAGATGGAATGTTTTCAACCGCAGCAAATGCTTTCGCACGCTCATCCGGATGTGGGATGTAATTATCTAATAAAGTTAGATAGAATTGTACATGTAAAGCCTCTTCATAAAGTTGGCGTGATAAGTATAAACGCGCTTCAGGAGAGTTGATGTGTTTGTAAAGGTTTAATACTAAGTTGTTACCAACGATAGAGTCGCCAGTTGCAAAGAAAGCTACTAATCTGTGGATTAAGTGCTTTTCTGAAGCTGTCATTTTCGAGTGTAAATCAACTAAGTCAGTTGAAAAATCAACTTCTTCAACAGTCCAAGTGTTTTTAATACCGTTTTTGTACATTTCGTAGAAAAGCGGGTATTTCATTGGGCGTAAATTTAAATCAAAACCTGGGTCTAAAATCATAAAATTATCCTTATCTATTCTCTATTGGCACGCTTCGCATGCTTCTGGGTTTTCTAAACTACAAGCAATCACTTCTGATTCTGTGTATTCTTTTTTAGCTGGAGCTGCAGATGCCGCATCCATTGCTGGAATTACAGAAGTTTCAGTTTTGCTAGATGAAGACTTAGTCACAGTCGTTTTAGCGATTGAAGTCGCTGGACGAGAGCGTAAATAGTAAGTCGTTTTGATTCCGCGTTTCCAAGCGTACATGTACATTGAAGATAATTTTCCGATCGTTGGCGATTCAGAGAATAAATTTAATGATTGTGATTGGTCGATAAACGCACCACGATCAGCACCCATATCAATTAACGCTTTCATTGGAACTTCCCAAACTGTGCGGTAAAGTTCTTGAACGTCAGCAGGAATTGAGGCTAGGCCTTGGATCGAACCTTCACTTAATTTGATTTCGTTACGTAATTCTTCATTCCAAAGACCACGTTGTTTTAAATCAGCTACTAAGTAACGGTTAACTTGCATGAATTCACCAGAAAGTGTTTCACGTTTAAATAAGTTAGAAACTTGTGGTTCAGTGGCTTCGTAACAGCCAACGATAGATGCAATAGTTGCAGTTGGTGCAATCGCGATCATTAATGAGTTACGTAAACCAGTTTTTTTAATTTTTGCTTTTAAAGCATTCCAGCGAGTTTCGTCAGTTGGTTTTACACCCCAAAGGTCGAATTGTAATAAACCAGATGCTGCTTTTGTATCAGCAAATGCTGTGTGCGCGCCGTGCTTCTCAGCTAATTCAGCCGAAGCTGTTAAAGCATGGAAGTAGATTTCTTCTTGAATGCGAGCCGATAATTTTTGAGCCGCTTCAGAGTCGAAAGCATATTTTAATTGGAAGAAAGCATCTTGAAGACCCATGATACCTAAACCAACTGGACGCCATTTGTGATTTGAATCTTTAGCTGTATCGATCGGGTAGAAGTTGATATCAACTACGCGGTCTAAGTATTTAACTGCTGTTTGAACAGTTTTAGCTAATTTTTCGAAATCAAATTGGCCATTAACAATGTGACGGCCTAAGTTCACAGAACCTAAGTTACAAACGGCTGTTTCTTTGTTTGAAGTCACTTCTAAAATCTCTGTGCAAAGATTTGATAAGTGAATCACATTTTCAGGTTTACCAGTTTGATTCGCTTTCATGTTTGAAGCATCTTTGAAAGTCATCCAACCGTTGCCAGTTTGAGCTAATGTCTTCATCATGCGAGCGTAAAGATCACGAGCTTTTAATTGTTTAACGAATAATTTTTTCTCTTCAGCTTCAGCATAAGCTTTTTCGAATTCAGGACCATAAGTGTCTACGAAGTGAGGAACCACGCGTGGGTCAAATAAAGACCACATAGCATCAGCTTCAACACGTTTCATGAATAAATCTGGAACCCAGTTAGCCATGTTTAAGTTGTGAGTACGTTTTTGGTCATCACCCGTGTTGTCACGTAACTCAAGGAATTCTTCAACGTCAGCATGCCATGTCTCTAAGTACACACACGCAGCACCTTTACGTTTACCACCTTGGTTAACAGCCGCTACAGATGAATCCATAGTTTTTAACCATGGGATGATACCGTTAGAGTGACCGTTTGTTCCTTTGATTAAGGAACCACGGCTACGAACACGTGAGTAAGATACACCGATACCGCCTGCAAATTTAGATAACATAGCGATGTCTGCGTATTTTTGGTAAATAGCTTTTAAATCATCATCTGGAGAATCTAATAAGTAACAAGAACTCATTTGAGGGCGCATAGTTCCAGAGTTAAATAACGTCGGAGTTGACGGCATATAATCGTGAGATGAGATTAATTTGTAAAATTCAATAGCTTCAACCGGGTTAGTTGAAAGACCGCAAGCTACACGCATAAAGAAGTACTGAGGAGTTTCGAAAACTTGGCGTGAAGTTGGGTTTTTTAATAAGTAACGGTCATAAACTGTACGTAATCCGAAGTACTCAAAACGATCTGTTTTGTAGTGTTCGATTGCGGCACATAATTCAGCTTTGTGAGCCATAACGAATTTGTAGGTGTCTTCAGATAATAATCCGTTGTTAAAGCCAAACGCTACTGAATCAGCGAAAGAGCCGATTTTTTGCGATTTAACTTCTTCATCAATATATGTAGATAATAAACGAGCTGCTAAACGAGAGTATTCTGGATCTTCACCAATTAACAATGAAGCTGTTTGAATACATAAATTATCTAATTCTTTAGTTGTAGCGCCATCGTATAAGCCAGAAATTGCTTTCGTAGCTACACGTAATGGATCGATTTGTTGTAAACCTTGAGCGTTACGGTTTACGCGCTCTACGATTTTAGTCACGTCAACTGGCTCTAAAGTGCCGTCACGTTTTTTAACTCTCATCATGTGTGATGAGCTGTTGTTAGATGTTCCTGCTGTCATTGTATTAGTTGTCGTCATGACAATACCCCTCGTTCTTAAATCTTTCAGATCCCCATCCGAAAGACAGTAAAAAGCACCCTTTGTTTTTCCCCCTCGGAAAAACAACGATTAAATTAGTCTAGTAAAAATGTATCAATCAAATTTTTTGTTGACCGTTCATGGTCAACTCGCAGGCCCTTCGAGTATGGATTCAACATAACTGCCAAATCACTATATCTAGTGGTGCGAATGCCAGCTCATATCCTATAAGCTGTGTTTGTTCTTAAAATAAGGTTCAATTAAATTTGAATCGATTGCAAATAAAATTCTTCGATTTTTTAAATTATTTTTAAAGGTCTTGCTGGACTTTTGGGCATGCGCTATGCGAAAAGTGAAGCTGTATAAAACTAAACTTCAAAGGTTTTCTCTCTCGAGAAATGGTGTCAATAGTAAATTTTCGTCTTTTTTTTGGAGTTTGTGTAACGATAAAATTTAAGATTCTGAAATGATCTAAATTCGCTCAACTCTTAGCCGCATGTTTTCAAATAAAACGTTGTCATTTTCGTTTTGATTGATAAGGCAGCATCCCTGGTAGGTTTTCGATTCACGAAAACGATCGACAATGTATTGATGAGTTCCCATTTTATCAGAAGTCCACTTCGGCGCGATCAATTCATCCCAGCGAGACGCAAAAGCGGCTAATCTGTGAACCGCAATGCGCGGATGAAGGTACGACATAAACAGTTTTACGCGCTCAGTGTACTGTTCACGTTCAATCGGCGTGAATTTGCCTTCGGCGTACCACTTAGCAAGTTCGGTATTCGTTAGAACATGCAGGTTGTGAAGTTTCACATTGGTGATTGGTAAGTCGTTGCAGATTAAAGCTTGCTGCTTAATTTCTTCTTCAGTTTCATTCGGAGAGCCAATGATTAAATGAATTCCTAAGTCCACCGCTGTAGAGTTAGCGATTTTATCAATCGCTTTAAGTGAATCAGTGCCTGTGTGGCCCCGTTGCATGAATTCTAAATGATGGTCAAAAAAGCTTTGAACCCCAAGTTCTACAGCCACGAATGATTTTTGATAGTATTCTTGCCAAAGGTTTAATACGGCCGGAGATAAACAATCAGGACGGGTGCCGACAACAAAGCCTTTAACAAACGGGTACGACAAAGCCGTATCGAAATTTTCACGTAAAGCTGAAACTTTTGTGAAGGTATTTGTATAAGCCTGGAAATAAACTAAGAATTTTTTAGAATTATACTCTTCACCTATTTGAACTTGGTATTTTTCAATCTGTTCGCGTAAGCCCATTTGAAAAGATTCTTCGCGGGCGGCTGATCCCCAAACGTCGCAAAAGCTGCAGGTTTTCATGCCTTTTAAACCCATACGATTCGGGCAATCATCCACTACAGTGACAGGAATCTTGTAAACCTTCTCGCCGAAGATTCTTTTGTAGTGTTCTGCAATACTGTGATAGGGTAAGCCCCGCCAGCCTTTTTCCATAGGGGATTTATAGTGGACTTAAAATCTTTTGTCATTGAATTAACCGCCGATGGAAGTCCTACACTACGGCTTAAAAGTTCAAATGCTTTACATCCCGAAAAAATGCCAGAATCTATGCATCATTCCGGCGGAGCTGCGGCTGAAACTCTTTATATCTACACAGGGCCGTTTAAAAATACTTTGCAGGCGTTATCAGAGCTTAAACAAAATCAGCTCTCTGTGGGCGTTGTAGGGCTTGGTTTAGGCTATATCGAACTTTCTGTTTTACAAAATCTGGCAGCAAATCCTGCCATTTCTGCCAATCTGACTAGTTTTGAAAAAGAAGCCGAATTAGTCGAAGCTTTTACAGCCTGGTTAAATGGAAAAGAAAATAAAACCTACGATTTGATTTGCGAAAAGCTATCTGCCGATAAAAACAAGATTCAAAATTATTCCCGTTTGTTAGATTGGAAAAAGTTAGGTGAATTAACTGCCGAAACTTCCATTTTACAACCATTTCATTTTATCGCTTACGATGCTTTTAGCCAGTTTACCGATGGTCCTTTATGGACCGATGAATTTTTAGATTTCTTTTTAACTCAGTTATGCGCTAAAGATTGTGTGTTTGCCACTTACGCTTGTACGGGAAATTTAAAAAGAGCGCTTCAAAGAAATGGTTTTTTATTCATTAAGCGCCCGGGATTTAGCGGAAAAAGAGATGCCACGTTAGCTCTGCGCGGAGAATTTATTGCTCTTCGCTATCTTTTCCAAAGCGTTTAATATAATCCATCACTAAAGCTTTTGTTTCATCATTCATATTCACGAATTTTAAACCTACATAACCATCAAGGCCTGAGTAAGTTACTTCAGCTGTCATATTCACGGGAGAGTAAAAATGGGGGCTTGTTAGTTGACCCTGAATAGTTTCCCCCAACTTTAAATCGAAATTATCCGTAATGCCGATGCCACCTTCGCTGATGGTAATAACTCGGCCATTAAATCGTTCGTTCGTTCCTAAGTGGGTACCTGAAAATTGCGCTAAGATCGGCACGCGTTGATTTTCTCTGCGCGAAATGCCAAGGCGTTGAACGATATCTGGCATTGAATAGATTTCTTTCCATTCGCGGTCTTTTTTATCAAAGATCGAAATTTTTGAAACGTCTTCTTGTTTCGCCGTAAAAGCGATTAATTCTTCTTTAGTCATTTCGCCTTTATCAACAAAGTCATACTGAACACGGAATTTTTCAACCATTGAAGATTTGATGTCTTCAATCACCTCAGCTTTTGAAGCACGGTTTGTTGGCTTTTCAAAAATATTTTTCGCCTGTGGCGTGAATGTTTTTTCTTCAGCCATCGACTGAGTCATAGTCGGTTGAAATTGCTGTATGTTGGCTTCTGGGTTCCATTTGTCAGCTCTGATCCACTCAGCATGGCCGCGTGACCATAAAAAAGTCGTGTGCATTTGATCGCTAAACCCAGCCATTTGTTCTTTAACTTCTTCAGTTGAAAAAGGACCTCTGATGTAGTTATTTGAATTTACAAACCATTTAGTCATAAGCTTCCTCGTTTAAAAAATTAAGAATTTCTTTTTTCTGGTTCAAGCAGTCTTTGTGACCCATATCAATTAAACTTTTGCAAAAATCGCTATCAAATAAAAGGTAACTTAAAATTTCGCTGGCTTCATCTAATTCACCAAATGCACTGATTGTCATGCGTAAAATACGTGGCACGTGATGGGCTTTAGTGCGCGCTAATTCTCCGATATCTTGGCTTGGAGAAATACAAATTGCCGGTAGTTTTTTAAGTGAAGTGGCTTTGAAGTGCATATTGTGAGTAGTTGCTTCATCATAAAGCGCATTTAATCTTTGAATGCGATGAACATCTTGCTCAACAGAATCAAGCATTACAGCGTTTAACAAAGTATTTAAAATTCTAACCATCGAAGCTTCGTGAATAGCTCTTGAATCTTCTTTTAGCGGAGCTCCACCAGTGCTATTGGCTGATCTTACGCCGATCACAAGGAGCTTGTTAGCTCCCATACGGATAGAAGGGCTACAAGGGGTGTTATTGCGAACACAACCGTCACCATAAGGTTCACCGGTAATTTGAATCGGGGGAAACAACATCGGAATCGCTGACGAAGCTAAAATATGTTCTGACTGAAGCTGGGCGTGAACGGCTTTTCTTCTTAATTCTTTCCATTTTAAAAGCTTTTCGTTTACACGAGACGCTGTCTGAATAAAGCTTACGGCGCTATTACGAGAATAGTTATTCGCTGTGATGATTACGCTATCAAACAAACCTTTTTCAAGATTGTTTTGAACGTTTTTAAAATCACAGTTTTTATCGATTAAATTTTTAAGAGGCTCCGTGTCCAAGATAGAATTAAATTTTTTTTGTTTTCCGCCTAAAAGTGCACCTAATCCCAAAGTGTTTAAAGAAATAATATCCGCTTTAAAAACCTGATCGGTTTTAATTTTCGACCAAAGCTGAACAAGTTCATTTACAGCCGTATGAAAATCACCGTTTGTTGATGCTAACTTTGCTGTATTAATCGCCCCGGCACTTGTGCCAGATAAAATGCGAAAGGGCGGCTCGATTTTTTCTTTTTTTAAAATTTCAGAGAGTCCTTGTAAAACTCCGACTTGGTAGGCACCTCTGGCACCGCCGCCAGATAAAACTAAAGCTGTGTTCTTATTCATACTAAATATAGTGTCGCAAGTTCCTAAGCCCTTTGTCAGTAGCGCGTTTTATTGACTAGACTTCGGACCCGTAAAGCGGTGGTTGTCACCGCTCTCACTGTGAGACAGAAAAAGCCTCAGCGTGATACAGAAACTGTCTCATTTTAAGAGAGAAATCTGGCACCTTTGTTGAACTCTAAGTTTAAAAAGAAAAAGCGAGGTTTTTATGAAAAACTTAAAATCTAAAAAAATGATCTTAGTATTAGCGATGGCTGCATTAGCTTTTTCGGGTCTGTCTTGCGCTAAGAAACAATCTAAAATTCGCGGCGCAAAAACAAGTCAACAAGTGATGAACCCACAAATCACAAATCAGTCGATTCAACAAGCTGATACACAAGATAATATCAGTTACTCATTAAACTCAGTAAGTACTCCGCAAGATAACGGCAACGGCACAAACACAGTGACTTCTGAAATCATCAGCCGCGCAGTAAACTATATTCCGATTGATACAACTCACTCTTTAAATCAAGACACATACGGTGTTTATGATGATCCAACTCAAGGTACTAAATTAGACATTCGTGCTCGTTGTATTGGCGAAGGTTGTGAAAAGTATGTTTTATTAATCACTGTCGTAAAAAATGGCTATGCTTATCATCAGATGGCGGCGATTTCTTTTGCAAATGATGATTTTTTCTACTCTGAACAAAGAAATTACCGTGTAGCTACAATGTATAGAAATGTTGATGAGGTTTTAGCGCAACACGCTGATTTACAACCTTCAAATTAATTGTCGAATTTAAAATAAATCTATAAGCTTGTGGAATGGCTGAACTAATCCATTCCATTTTGCATCTTGATCAAACTCTAAATCTTTGGCTTCAAATGTACGGCCCAGGTGTTTACCTGGTGCTTTTTTTGATTATCTTTGCTGAAACGGGCTTAGTGATTATGCCGTTTTTACCGGGCGATTCTTTATTATTCGCTGCCGGGGCTTTGTGCGCGATTAATCCTGTCGATTTACGCATTGAACTTTTAATTCCCCTGTTAATTTGTGCTTCGCTGATCGGGGATAGTTTGAACTATTATGTAGGTCTTAGGTTTGGGCGTAAAGCTTTTGAAACTAAGCATAAGTTAAGCTTTATGTTTTCACCCAAATACCTTAAAGCCACTGAGGAATTCTATAATAAGAAGGGACTATGGGCTGTGTCTTTGGCTCGCTTTTTCCCAATTATCAGAACTTTTGCTCCCTTCGTAGCGGGGCTTACTAGAATGTCTTATAAGATGTTCTTTAGGATGTCTTTATTAGGCTCTGTGGCCTGGGTTTCTATTTTTACAACCGCGGGCTATCTTTTTGGCCAAATTCCCTTTGTTCAGAAGAACTTCACGGTATTAGTTATGGCCATCGTTGGGCTTTCTTTGGCCCCATTTTTATTGGGTCTAATTAAGAAAACATTCGTGAAAAGTTTATAAACTAAGCACAATTTAAGGTTTTTACACTAAATTAGGGTTGAATTGACTCCAATTAATGGCACTATGTTTGCGATGAAACCTGTTCAAAAGGCTAGGTTTTTTAAAGTTTAGCAAACAATACTTAAGGGGGAATTAAGTGAAACTAAATATCATCGCGGCATTATTATTATGCGCATCTGTAGCTACTGCGGCTTCAGAAACAACGACAACGACAACAACAACAACTACAGCGGCTCCTACTGAAGCTACTGCAACAAAAGCAGTAAAAAAAGCTAAGAAAAAAGCAGCAGCTAAAAAAGAAGAGAAAAAAGATAGCGCTCAAGTAGCTCCAGCTACAACAGCTCCTGCAGCTCAAGTAGCTCCAGCAGCAGCTACATCAACAGCAGCAGCTCCTGCAGCTCAAGCTCCAGCTAAAAAATGGGGCGTAACATTACTTAATGAAATCGATGCTTCTTACCAAGCTGGTAAAGATTTAGGTAATTCAGTTCTTGAAACAATCAACTACATCGGCGCTTCTTACAAAATCACTGGCACTGAAAAAGTTGGTTTACGTCAATACTACACTTACGATTATGATCCAAAATCTGAAAAAGAATTTGAAACTTCAGACATCAACCAATCTTTCACAGTAGCGACAATCTCTACTAAAGCGAAAGGTATCTTAGGTTCTGAAGATATCGCTCCAGTATTATGGTACTATATGCCAGGTCATACAGCTGAAGAAACAAACTTCGGTGCAGACTTAGATGGTTTTGCTGGTATCCTACGTGCTGATGCTGAAATCGCTTGGACATTAAATCCAAAATGGTCTGTTTCTTACTACATGAATCCACGTCAAACTTTAGGTTCTAAAGAGACTTACACGACAGCTAGCGGTAAAGAATCAACTTTCGAAGCGACTTCTCGCTTAATCCACTACGGATACGTATACTACAATGTTTCTGATGCTACTCAATTATACGCTAACGTAGGTTTTGACCACAAAATGACTACTGGTAACCTAACTTCTACAAGTGATTCTTACTTATCAGCGGCTGGTGCTTCATTCAGCTTCTTCGGTGGTAAATTAAACTTAAATCCAGAAGTTAGCGTCACGACTCCATTAAAATCTGGTGGCGTAGCTGCAAAAAGCCAAAAATTATACAACAAAGAAAATATCTACTACGCTTTCGTAACAGCTATTTCTTTATAATTTTAGTTTTAGTACTACAATTAACAAAAAGCCGGTTGAAAAACCGGCTTTTTGCGTTTCTGATATATCTATGCGTATCAGACAAATGGGATTTTCATCGAAGCTTAAAGCCCACAAGCATCTTTTAACTTTAGAAACATTAAAATTTATCTCTGAATTCATGGAAGACGGAAGCGCTAGAGGTGCAGCCTTAAGGGTCGGTATTCCTGAAACCTATGCTGGCCGCTACGGCCAGTGGCTTAAGAAGCATAACTTTGTAAAGCAAGCTATGGAGGCCGATTTGGACGATCGTGAACGCTTAAAGCTTCGTAATGCTTTACGAGAGATCGATCGCCAAATGCAGATCTGTAAAGATATTTTAAATCTTGAAGAAATTGATTAGAGCGAGAAGTAACTAGTACTCCTCAGCTCCGTTATCTACGTCATTTGTAAGAGCTTCGCCGGCAGGTAAATACGGTAGGGGATCAATTGGTCCGTCAGCTTTTCTGATTTCAAAATGTAAGTGCGGCCCTGATGATCTTCCCGTGTTGCCTAGAGCACCTACCACATCACCTTGTTTTACTTTTTGACCTTCGTAAACGATAATTTTATCTAAGTGGCCATACAACGTGGCCCAGCCATCTTTTTCAATCATCAGCATTTTGCCGTAACCTTTAAACTCTTTACCCGTATAAATCACCATACCATCGTGTGAAGCCATAACAGCTGTTCCACGTTGGGCGGCTAAATCAATCCCTTTATGTGGACGCTTACGCTTGCGCGTCACTTTAGGTAAAAAGCCACGCGACATACGCGCTTCAACCACTGGCCAGTCAAAAAAAGGTTTTTCTTTCATACGCGATGGTCTGCTTTTTTTGAACGAGTTTGTACCTTTATCAATTTCAACTTTTACTTCATCGCCATTTTCGTGATTAGTTGATGGGGCCGTCTGATGACTCACGCAGCCTGATTCAAAAAGTAATGTTGTTAATAAAAGCGGTAAAATTAGTAAATTGGAAAATTTTTGCATAGCTCTTTCACTTCGTTGTGTATTCTTTGGTGCAAATCTGTGTTTTCTGGATTTTTTAAAACTTGAGAAATCCAGTTAGCAATGACTTTCATTTCTTTTTCTTTCATTCCACGAGTTGTAAGAGCCGGCGTTCCGATGCGGATACCACTTGTTACAAAAGGAGAACGAGTTTCGTTTGGTACTGTATTTTTATTCACAGTAATGCCTGCATGATCTAAAATGCTTTCGGCGATTTTTCCAGTCACAGTGTCAGCCACTTGTGATTGTTTTAAATCGACTAAGATTAAGTGGTTATCAGTTCCACCTGTAACTAAGTTAAAGTCTTGAGATTTCATTTCTTCAGCTAGAACTTTAGCGTTTTTTAAAACCTGATCAATGTATGTTTTAAACTCTGGTTGAAGAGCTTCACCGAAAGCTACAGCTTTGGCTGCGATAATATGCTCAAGAGGTCCACCTTGAATACCAGGAAAGATTCTTGAATTTAAAGCTTTAGCCTTTTCTTCGTTGTTAGTTAAAATAATACCACCGCGCGGACCACGTAATGTTTTGTGTGTTGTTGAAGTGATAAAATCTGCATACTCCGAAGGAGACTGGTGATGGCCAGAAGCCACAAGACCCGCAAAGTGAGCCATATCCACCATTAAATCAGCGCCAACTTCACTCGCGATTTCACGAAATTTAGCAAAATCTAAATGACGAGAATAAGCCGAATAACCTGCGATAATCATTCTTGGTTTTACTTCGCGAGCGGTGTTTCTGATTGTATCGTAGTTAATTAATCCAGTTGTTGGATCAAGTTTGTAGCTAGCGGCTTTAAATAATAAACCCGAAAAGTTAACCGGCGATCCGTGAGTTAAATGGCCGCCATGAGATAAATCCATACCTAAGATTGTATCACCAGCTTTACAAGCCGCTAAATACACAGCCATGTTCGCTTGTGAGCCCGCGTGTGGTTGTACGTTGGCAAATTTAACGTTGAAAAGTTTTTTAGCGCGTTCGATCGCGATAGATTCAACACCATCAACGAATTGGCAGCCGCCGTAATAGCGTTTACCAGGGTAGCCTTCAGCGTATTTGTTAGTAAGAATTGAACCTTGCGCTTTCATAACTTGCGGCGAGGTATAGTTTTCAGAAGCAATCATCTCTAAACCAAATTTTTGGCGAGTTGATTCTTGTTCGATTAAGTTAAAAACTTCTGAATCATTAAAATTAGGAAAAACATTTGTGCTCATTATGATGTGACCTCGGTTTTTTCGTTAGCGCGTTGCTGTATTAGCAGTATGACGGATTTTCACCGATTTTTGCAACACGCGCGGTGTGACGGCCTTCGCTGAATTTCGCATCCATAAAGATTTTGATCCATTTGTTAGCTTGTTCAGTAGTCGCAAATCTTGAGCCCATGCAAATTACGTTAGCATTGTTATGTTCTTTGGCAAGTTTGGCGATTTCATCTGAATAAACCAAAGCTGCGCGGATGTGTTTGAACTTATTCGCACGCATAGCCATACCTTGGCCAGAACCGCAAACCAAAATACCCACAGTATCAGGATCTTCAGGTTTTAACTTTTCGCAGACCTTGTTGGCGAAATCAGGAAAGTCTACAGACTCAGTCGTGAATGGACCGAAGTCTTCAACTGTAAAACCTTGTGCTTTTAAATTTGTAACAATAGCCGCTTTTAGGTCGACCGCAGCGTGGTCGCCAGCAATTAAAATCTTCTTCATACCGTATACGGTACGTTATTTTTCGAATTTTGAGAAAACTAAACAGCTGTTTGTCCCACCGAATCCAAAAGAATTATTCATCACGTGATTAATAACTCCTTTGCGCGCCGTGTTTGGAACATAATCAAGGTCACAATCAGGGCTTACGTTCTCTAAATTGATCGTAGGAGCAACTGTTTGTGAAACGATAGACTGAATACATAAAGCAGATTCCAAAGCGCCTGCAGCCCCTAATAAGTGGCCAGTCATAGATTTCGTTGAAGAAACCCAAACTTTTTTAGCATGTTCGCCAAGAACAGTTTTTACTGCGTTAGATTCAATTGGATCACCCATCGGAGTCGATGTTCCGTGAGCGTTAATATAATTTACTTTATCTTTTGCAATGCCAGCGTCATTTAAAGCGTTATTCATCGCTAAAACAAAACCTGAGCCGTTAGGATCTGGTGAAGTGATGTGGTAGGCATCTGAGCTTGCGCCGTAACCTGTGATTTCGCAAAGAATATTCGCATTACGTTTCATGGCTGATTCTAAAGATTCAACAACGAAAATCGCACAACCTTCGCCAAGAACAAAACCATCACGGTCTTTATCCCACGGACGAGAGGCTTTAGTTGGATCATCATTACGAGTCGATAAGGCTCGCATGTTGCCAAAACCAGCGATTGCCAGCGGACAAACTGTAGATTCAGTTCCCCCAGCAACCATGGCATCGGCCATTCCAAAGCGAATGTAATTGTAAGCTTCGCCTAATGAATGCACCCCAGAAGCACAAGCAGACGCTAAACTGTAGCTTGGACCTTTTAGGTTGTGATTCATAGTTACCCAGCCAGCCGCTAAATTTGTAATGGCTGCAGGGATAAAGAATGGAGACACACGCGAAGGACCGCGCTCCATAACTTTTGTATGTTGTTCTTCGATAACCGGAAGACCACCCATACCAGATCCGATAATGGCGCCAACTCGTGGAGCCATTTCATCAGATACAACTAATCCAGATTGATCAAACGCCATTTTTGCACAAGCAATCGCGTACTGGATAAAAGTATCCATCTTCTTTTGCTCTTTTTTATCAACGTACGTATCTGGATTAAAGTTTTTTACTTCACCGGCAAAACGAACATCAAATTTACTAGCATCAAACTTTGTGATGTTAGCGATACCTGAAACGCCGTTTAAAGCGTTATTCCAAGTGTCAGTTAGTGAATTACCAAGCGGGGAGACAACTCCCATGCCTGTTACTACAACTCTTTGCTGTCCGCCTTTGCGAGTGAAAGAAATAGACATATTAAGACTAAGCTTTACCTTTAGAAACTAGGTAGCTTTGAACGTCGTTAACTGTTTTTAATTTTTCAGCATCTTCGTCTGGAATTTCGATGTCGAATTCTTCTTCCATTGCCATAACTAATTCAACGATATCTAAGCTGTCAGCGCCTAAGTCTTCAATGAATTTTGATTCAAGTTTTACTTTCTCTGGATCAACGCCTAATTGGTCAACGATGATATCTTTTACTTTAGCTTGTACTGACATGTGGGAATCTCCTTGTAGTTCTTTTTTTCAGTCGTTTTAAATTATATTAAATTTAAAAATTAAATCTAAATTCTAGTTTAAATAAAGTCCACCATTTACGTGAATGGTTTGACCCGTGATGTATGAAGAAGCATCGCTTAATAAGAAAGCAACTGTTTGCGCCACTTCATGAGCTTCACCAGCTCTGCCTAATGGAATTTTCTCAGAGAAAAACTTAAGCTGATCTTCTCCTAAAGCATCTGTCATATCTGATTTGATATAGCCCGGTGCTACAGCGTTAAAACGGACGTTTCTAGAGCCTAATTCAAGTGCTAATGAACGAGTAAAACCTTCGATACCGGCTTTAGACGCTGCGTAGTTAGCTTGGCCAGCATTACCGCTAGAGCCAATCACAGATGAGATATTTACAACAGATGCGTTTTTAGTTCTTAACAAGTTTTTTGCAAACGCTTTACTGACATAATATGGACCGTAAAGATTCGCCTTTAAAACAGCGTCAAAGTCTTCATCTTTCATACGAAGGATCAATTGATCTTTTGTGATACCGGCGTTGTTAACAACGCCGTGAACTTCACCGAAGGCCTCAATCACTCTTCCACAAACAGAATCAACTTCTTCTTTTGAAGTTACATTCATTTTAAAAGTTAAGTGGCCTTGGCCTGGTAATGATGCCAAAACCGCTTGGGCTTGAGCCTCTGCGCTTGAATAAGTAAATGCAACACGCGCACCTAACTCAGCACATTTTTTTGCGATACCGGCTCCGATACCACGGCTTCCGCCAGTGATAAAAATATTTTTACCTTTTAAATCCACTTGTGACTCCTGATGTATAACCTGACCGAACTAGAGCTATTGCTCAAGGACTTTTTTAGGTTACTTTTGCGCTGCTTCAATAAGCTTTAAATCGTCTAAATTTTGTGTAGAAAACACTTCGAATTCAGCGTCAATTTTCTTTAATAATCCCTTTAAAACAGTTCCATGGCCGCATTCGATAAAACGCTTAGCTCCGGCTTGCTTCATAGCCAGCATACTTTGTGTCCATTTGACTGATCCCGAAACTTGTTTGATTAGGTTTTCTTTTAACACTGCAGCATCTGTTTCAGCTTTAGCGTGAAAGTTTTGAAAAATAGGAAGTGATGAGTTTTTGAATTCAATGCCGTTTAAAAACGCACGCATTTTCTCTTCAGCGGGTTTCATTAAATCACAGTGAAATGGAGCTGATACCGCTAACGGAATTAATTTCGCTCTGCGTGGTTCAGGCAAGCCGTTTTGTGTGAAGATTTCTGATTTAAAATTATCTTTTAACCAGTTTAAAGCTTTTAAACTTCCGCTGATAACAATTTGTCCGTCGCAGTTAAAATTCGCTGGATTAACTGGTTTGAAGCCAGATTGTTCTTCAGTCCATTTACATAGAAACAAAGCTTGTGCTTCATCCAGACCTAAAGTGGCGGTCATTCCACCTTCACCAACAGGAACTGCTGACTGCATGTATTGACCACGAGAGCGCACAGCGCGAACCGCATCAGCGAATTTAAAAACGCCGCCTGCAACAAATGACGAGTATTCGCCAATTGAATGCCCCGCCGTTGCTGTAGGTTTAATTCCAAAAGTTGTATTTAAAACACGGGCTGTGGCAACAGATGTAGTAAGTAATGCTGGCTGTGTGTTTTCAGTTAACGCAAGTTCTTGCTCAGTTCCTGAAAAACATAATTTTTTAAGATCAATCGATAAAGCGTCAGAAGCTTCTTCGTAAGTTGTACGCGCGACTTGGAATTCGTCGAATAAGAATTTTCCCATTCCTGGGCTTTGACTTCCTTGACCTGGATAAATAAAAGAAAACGACATAACAATTCTCCTTGTTACTTTTAATAAATAAAATATTTAAAATTTAAGATTAAAATCTTAATAGTGCTGAACCTGAAGTTAAACCAGATCCAAAGGCGGTGAGAAGGATTAACTGTCCGCGTTTAATTCTTCCATCACGATAAGCCATATCAAAGGCAATCGGAATAGAAGCCGCAGATGTGTTTCCTGTTTCGTGAACTGTAGAAACAATTTTTTCCATCGGGAATTCGAATTGGTTCGCCACAGCTTCAGTAATGCGTTGATTTGCTTGGTGAGGAACAATCCAGTCTAGATCTGCCGGAGTTTTACCACCAGCATCTAAAGCTTCATAACAAGCGGCAGCCATTGTGCGTGTTGCATGTTTGAAGATTTCTTTCCCCTTCATTTTCATGAAGTGTTTTCCTGAATCTAAAACTTCTTGGCTGAATGGAGTTTTCGTTCCACCAGCTTCGAACCATAGTAATTCAGCGTGAGCACCTTCTGCATGACAATGTGTTGAGATCAGCGTGTTTTCATCATTGTTGCTTGCGCGTGATAAAACCATGGCTCCGGCGCCATCGCCGAACAGAATGCAAGTTTCGCGGTCTTTATAGTTAACTAATTTAGTTAGATTTTCGGCGCCAGCAATTAAGATATTTTTATAAACGCCAGTTTTAATAAATTGATCAGCTACATTAAGGGCGTAAACAAAGCCCGTGCAGGCTGCAGCTAAGTCAAAAGCCATAACGTTTTTAGCGCCTAGTTTTGTCTGAACAAGACAAGCTGTTGCAGGCATACGGTAGTCGCCAGAAACAGTAGCTACGATAATTAAATCTAAATCTTGAGCGGTAAGATTGGCATCTTTCAATGCACGTTCAGCAGCTTTAACAACTAAATCTGACGTACTTTCGCCTTCGGCGACCTTGTGACGGTGAACGATGCCTGTTCTTTGAACGATCCAGTCGTGCGAAGTTTCGACCATTTTTTCAAGGTCGTAATTTGTTAAAACTTGTTCAGGTAGGTAAGAACCTACCCCTGCAATTCTTGTTTTAAACTGACTGGTTGTAGACATAGTAGTGGCTAAAAACTACTTCTTAGCTTTAGGAGCGCTGATTTGTTTACCTTTGTAGTAAAAAGCGCCGTCAGCAGCTTTAAAAGCGCGGTGAGGACGTACTAACTCTCCAGATTTTTTATCAATTGCCATTGCAGGTGCTTCTAAAGCATCGTGCGATCTTCTCATATCACGGCGTGATTTCGACGTTTTCTTCTTCGGTGTAGGCATTTCTAACTCCTAGTAACTCGTATTTCGTTTCCGTATATACGAGGATTAATAAAATAAGGTTTTAATTTATGTACGATAGCGGCGCAAAAGGCAAGCTTTAAGCCAATTAATTTAACTTAAGCCCTTTGAGTACATTAAAGGCATTATTCTTTTTCTCTTCGCCCATTTTTTCATCATAAATAAAAGCATCACCGTCAGCTGATTTAAAGCTTGTTTTGCAAGCAGGATCGCCAGCTTCATGGCGTGGGTTAAAAGGAATAGAAAACGCAATAGCTTCGTGTAAGAACTCGCCCATATCGAATTGGTCGCCAAAGTATTCTGACACCCCAGGACCATCTTCATTAAGTTCTGAAACATGGTTTGATTTAGCAAATTGGCTGTTTTTAATTTCTTCAGCGCCTGGAATTAAGATCTCATGGATTTTCGCTTCAGCTTTATATTTAAAGTTTTCTCCGCACTGAGAACATAACTCGGGTGTTTCGCTTTTAATATAGCCCGCAACGTCGTAATTCTTTGTATTTAACGGGCGGATAAAGATTTTAGCTTCGTAGGGCGCATCCTGGATTAAATCAGCTAATACGGCGTTTAGTTCGCCTGTATTGCGGTTGTAAATATATTCGCGGCCTTCTTCTGGGATTTCATGTAATTTGATTTTCATAGCGATGTCCTTATATAGCTAATTTAGTCTTTTTTCCAGCCGTAATTGAAACTTACGCTGATGCGCGGTTCTTGCGTGGTGTTTTGAGGCACTTCGTGGCGTAACCAGCTTTCAAATAGCACCACGTCACCTTCTTTAGGTTTTAAAGATAAAAAGCGTTTGTTGGCCATTTTAGCGCTTTCCTTTGGCAGCGGTGAGTTCATAAAGAACCCCAAACGCGGATCTTCAAATTTAATCGGGCTAGAACCTTTAGGTAATTGAAGATAAACCGTTCCGCTAATCACAGAAAGCGGGTGGATATGGGCTGAATGCTGTGCCCCTTCTGGCATAACATTCACCCAGCAATGACTTAAATATAGATCTGAAGCTTTAATGTCATATTCAAGCGAGCTTAAGTAATTTTTCAGATGAATTTCAAGGGTTTGCTCTAGTT
The DNA here is from genome assembly GCA_023701385.1 of Pseudobdellovibrio sp. Lineage (GTDB taxonomy): Bacteria > Bdellovibrionota > Bdellovibrionia > Bdellovibrionales > Bdellovibrionaceae > Pseudobdellovibrio. The sequence continues at coordinate 31,114 of JAMPXC010000003.1, read as the reverse complement.
TTTTGAAGTTCGGTAATACTAAATGAAGCTTATCGACCGACCCGTAACTTGTATACCCTGAAACATAATTTTTATCTGACCATTTATGACCGACTTCGTCCGACGCTAATAGGTTTTCCACGTCTTCGAGTAATTTGTTACTTAAAGGACGGAGGATTTTGGGCGCAGCCAAGGGTTTATTGTAAATTTGAGTTACGAAGGCTTGTATCATAGAAAGTCATATTTACGGTATAAGCCCCTAATATGTAAGCGCTTTTTGGCCTATGTAAAATTATTTTACAGCTCATAAAAATTCCTAATTGGTTTTAACCGATCTGAACCCTTAAGTTGTCTCAAGTTGAGACCTGAGAATGGGTCCAACGGTTGCAATAACAACCTGTAAATAAGGAGTTTATATGAAAACATTAAAATCTTTAGCTTTAGTATCTATGTTAGTTTTAGGCTCACAAGCTTATGCTGCTGACTCAGTAGATTTCGATGCAATCATTAAAGAAAACTCACAAGCTCAAACTCAATTACATAAGCAAATCAAAGAAACTGTTGAAACAAGCCGTATTGCAGCTCAAACGCCGGATACCGGTTCACAAGTTATCGCTGATAACGCACAAACAGTTCATGTTAGAACTAAAAAAGACATGTTAACTTTTGCTAAAGAGAAAAAGCACAGTGCAGCTTCTCAGCAACAAAACGATAAAAGACTTGCGCAAGAGTTCAAAGATTTAGAATAATAAATGGGTGCAAACTCATAAACTGTTCGCCTTTATTTTAACATTTTCACTATCTAGTTTTGCAGCTAACACAGCTAAAAAACAGACCCAAAGGCAGCCAGTAAATCTGGCTGTTTCTTTTGAAACCCTCGGCAAAAATAAAGAACTTTTAAATACCGTATCATTTGATGGCGAGCAGAAAACTTTGCTATCTGGTGATGTTAAGAATTCCACAGATTTTAAATGTGAATGTTCTGGGCAATTCGAAGTTCTCACTCTTGGCGTAAAGCAATATATTGCTGCTTTTCTTGAGTTTAACTGTAGCTCAAATAGTGGCCAAAACGATCAAAAAATTAAATCTAAAATCGGCCGTATTTTAATTCCCGTTAAAGATTATCAGTCGTTTTTCAAAGTCATTTTTCTTCACAAAGATCAGCCTCAAGCAGTGCTTAAAATTAAAGAACTTAGTCTGTAATTGGCGCTAAGCGATAGGCGCAGCGATTATCGGTTGTCATTTGAGTCTAAAATGGCAAAACTACTTCACATAAATTGGACATATACCAAGATATCGAAGGAGTTTCGTTTGGGTACTTTTGAAATGATCGCAAAACACGGTGAACACGAAGAGATTTTATTTTGCCACGATAAAGATGTTGGTCTTAAAGCTATCATCGCTATCCATAACACGGCGTTAGGCCCGGCTCTTGGCGGTACACGTATGTGGAACTACAAAAACGAAGACGAAGCCTTAACTGACGTATTACGTTTATCTAAAGGTATGACTTACAAAGCTTCAGCTGCTGGCCTTAACTTAGGTGGCGGTAAAGCGGTTATTATCGGTGACCCTAAAACACAAAAAACTGAAGGTTTATTCCGTGCTTTTGGTCACTTCGTAAATTCTTTAAATGGTAAATACATCACAGCTGAAGACGTTGGTACTGGCGAAAAAGATATGGAATACATCTACATGGAAACTCCATGGGTAACTGGTATTCCTAAAGATTTCGGTGGCTCAGGCGATCCATCTCCATATACAGCTCACGGTGTATTAATGGGTATCAAAGCAGCCGCTCATGAAAAGTTCGGCACTGATGCTTTAAAAGGAATGCGCGTTGCGGTTCAAGGTCTTGGAAATGTTGGTTCTAACTTAGTTAAATACTTAACTGAAGAAGGCGCTCACATTACTGTAGCTGATATCGATCAAGCCCGCGTGGCTAAAATCGTTAACCAATACGGCGTAAAAGCTGTCGCTGTTGATGAAATCTTAGCGGTTGATTGTGATATTCAGGCTCCATGTGCTTTAGGCGCTGTGGTTAATGACCAAACAATCTCTAAATTTAAATGTAAAGTTATTGCTGGTGGAGCTAACAATCAATTAGCTGAAGCCCGTCACGGTGATCACTTACGTGAGTTAGGTATTTTATACGCTCCAGATTACGTGGTTAATGCCGGTGGTTTAATGAACGTATTCGTAGAACTTGAAGGCTATTCTCCAGACCGCGCGTTTGAAAAAACTCGTAAAGTTTATGACAATGTTAAAAAAGTATTTGAAATCGCAAAACGCGACAATATCGGAACTCACACTGCGGCTGATCGTATGGCTGAAGAACGTATTAATACAATTGGTAAACTTAAACAGCGTCACCCTGGTAAATCGTTCCGTGCATTTACGACATTAAAAGAAGTTAACAACAGATAATTATTGCATCTTGAGAAAGAAAGAGAAATTAAAATGGAATTTTTAGAGAAAAACGCAAAAGGAATTTTAGGTATTGCAGGGCTTGTAGTAGTTGCTGGCCTTATCGGTACACTTGTAACTCAGAACTCGATCAGAAAAGAAAAAGCCACTCAGGAAAAATTCTTTGCGATCGATGCTAAAGTTAAAAAATATAAAGAAGATAAATTTAAAGCCGCTGATAAATCGGCTGAAAAAAAAGAAGTGGCTTCTGTTCCTGTTGAGGTAAACGCTTTAAAAGCCGAGCTTGAAGCTTTCGTTAATGAAAACACTGGCACAGTAGCCGCGCAAATCGCAGGTCTTGAATTAGCTGATATCTTAACATCAGAAAATAAAGGCACAGACGCTTTAGCATTGCTTCAAAAAGTAGAAACTAAGTCTGACTTATTATCTAACGTTTTAGTGCGCATGAAAATCGCTCAAAGCTTTGCTGATCAAGACAGATGTTCTGATGCTTTAATCATCTGGGGTAAAGTTTTAGGTTCAAAAGCAACTTCTTACTTACATGCAGAGGCAAAAATTAACCAAGCTCTTTGCTACAAAAAAATGAATGATCTAGCTAAAGCTGAAGAGATTTTAAACCAAGTTAAAAACGATAAAGCGGATGAAACTGGTCAATCAAATCGTGAAGCTGAAAGAATCTTGCGCGTAATTCAATTTAACAAATCTTTTGGAACATAATATTTGTATGTTAAAATCTGCACTTATCTTTTTAGTACTGGGTCTAACCAGTTGCCAACATCTTGAAAAAAACAACGGTGAAAAAAAGGATCTAAAGGTAAGTGCCTTCTGGATTCAGGACACTTTAAAAGAGCCGAACGTAGGTTATCGTAAGATTAATCGGTTTGCTCCTATTCTTTATAAAGACCTGATCATCGTCGCCAATGGTCTTGAAGGCTTAGTGGCCTACGATATTCTCGATAAATCAAAAAAATGGTCTATTGCGATTCCTAAAGGGGTAGAAGCTCCGGGCGCTGTGATTAACTCACGTTTATTTATTGGTGGATTAAACGGCGTATTCTATTCAATTGATTTAGATACGGCAAAAATCGTTTGGGAATTTGACACTCGATCTGAAGTTGTAGCTGAACCGTTAATTCAGGACGGTCATGTTTTCTTTGTAAGTGGTTCTAATATTTTATACTGCTTAGATGCCACTAACGGCCGTCAAATCTGGGTTTACAACCGCCAAGATACATCAGCTCAAATGACAATTCGTGGGGGAGCGAAACCTTCGTATTCAGCTGGGCAAATTTATCAAGGCTTTAGCGACGGTTCTTTAGTTTCGTTAAACGCAAAAACGGGAACTCCTAATTGGGAAGTTTTATTAAATCGTAATACAAAATTTAAAGATATTGATGCGTCAGCTGTTATTGATGGCGATACAATCTATATCAATAGTTACGATGATAAATTATATGCGGTTTCAAAATCGACAGGGTCGATTTTATGGAAATCTGATTTCGGGGGAGCCACTCCGCCGCTAGTTTTCTCTGATCGTTTAGTTTATTCCTCTTCAAAAGGTCACTTAATGGTTGTGACTAAAAAAGCTGGTGAATTAATTTGGAAAGTTTCAAATCTTCAAGGTATCAGCACTGAACCGATTGCGCACAAAGGTTTAATCGTTGTGGGTGAATCGCAAGGAGCAGTTTTATTTTATGATTTGATGAATGGCCAATTAAAGTCGACTTTTGATCCAGGACGTGGGGTTTTAGGTCGTTTAACGACAGATAAAAACAAACGTGTTTATTTTATTTCTGGCGAGGCCAATGTGTACGGCTTAATGGTTGAATACACGAATAAAAATTCTAATTTTTCGTTCATTGAATAGGTAAATTATTTATGAAATTGATTTTAGCATTAGCATTTTTTGGAATTTTATCCTCTTGTTCGACAAGAACATGTAAACCCAACGAAACAATCTCTTCGCAAGATAATACGGCTAAAGTTAGTCAGCCTGTTGCTGGCGAGACAACAATTTCTCCAACGACTAATATGACAAACCAGATTAAAAAAATTAAAGTTTATAAAGCTGATGGCTCTGTTCAGTGCGAACAAGGCACGGGAACTAAGCCAGAAGAAATGCAAAAACAACTGGGTGATATCAAGGTTTATTCGGCTGAAAATAAACACGATGGTTTAATCCGTATTCAAGTTTGCGGAGCGCCTACAGGTAACTGCAATGTCTTTGAAATCAACGAATCTGATTTCGCAAAAGCCGAGAAACTTGGCTTTAAAAAGTGGAAGAATAACTAATCCTTAAAGGCGGGGAAGTCACCCTGCCAGCCTAGAACGTTTCATTGTAAAACAGTTATACAGGTCTTGTTTGCCAGCTCAAATAGGGTGGTTTTTAGCTTGGCCTTGGTATCGCAAAATAGCCTCTTGGTTACAAAAACCAAGAGGAGCTATTATGTCATCTTCACGTCTATTAAAGGCCTTTACCCTAGGTTTTGCTTTAACGCTGTCATCAAATGCTTTTGCGGCTTCGGCTCAGCAATTATTAACTGAAGATCTACAGCCAGCTATTAAAACTCTTCCGCGCGAAACGCGTCTTTATCATTATTTCGGTATCAATTTAAATGGTAACCAACTTAAAAATACATCTTTAAAAAAATCTGCCGCTCGTTACGACATGGTTAATAACCGCGTAAAACAAATGGCCGCAAGCTTTTGGGATTTAAAAAATAATACAACATACTTAGCTAACGCAGGTCTTGGTGTGTATTTCGCGGTTGATCCATTTGCTTCATCTCCGGCCGCTGCCGCTGATACTGGCGCTAACTTTGGCTCAACGATGATTGAAGTGACTTTCAATGCAGGTACTCGCTATTTAGATTTAATTGATTCGGTAACGTTACGCCCTGAAACATTACAAACCATTATTTCTGAAACAGGAATGAAACAGGCTGATGTAGCTAAATTATTTCAAGCTAAGAAAAAGGGTTTCTGGCGCGACACTTTACAATATATGGCCGAAGCGCAAAACACAGCTTTTAGAAAGATCGTTCACAATATCTTTAATCAACAAGGTATCGCGATGACTGAATATGGCTGGCAAGCGGGGACTTCAATGTTCTGTAATACAGCTACTAACGGTGGTAAAATTCACCACTCGGCTTTAGTTTATGTAGGTGGCGCGCAAACAACGACGGCAATCAAATCAGTTACTATGGTTTACTGGAACGATGCCGCTGGTGTTGAGTTCGACGCCCAAGAAACAGAAGCTTTATCTCGTAATAGAAAATTAGTTAGTATTTTACAACCATTACGTCCATTAGAAAAACAATATCAAACAGCTTACAATTCAAAAGACAAAACATTGATGAAATCAACTTACTCTGAAATCAAAAATGTTATTAACAGCACATATGTAGACCAAAATGAATTATTAGATCTTCGTTCAAAAACTTTCGACTGCATTAAATAGTAGTAAGGATTTTTTATGAAAAAGCTTTTAGCCACGATCATCATTTTCTTAAGTGCACAACAAGCTTTAGCTTGTGATGCTGTTATCGAAAAGTTTTCGCGCGACTGCTGGATGCAGGATCGTATGGCTAAAATTCGTGAAGAATACGCTAAAATCGGTGTCGATGTTGACGAAATCGGGGAGTACAAAGTACTTCGTTTTATCGATCGTAACTCTTGGGAAAAAGCCAAAACATTTAAAAAGGCTCCCCTAGAAATTTATGATCCAGCTCCGGCGACTTGGCGCGTATGGGAGCGCGGAATTGATTCTTTATTTAGAAATAAACAGAATCAAAATATCTTATTTAGCCAACCGATTGATAAATATACTTTTGCACATATTAATACGGTTTTATTAACTGATGGCGCAACCAGTATTAAAGATAAAATCACAGATCAAAGTAAAAAGCCTGGTGAATTTCGCGCGAATAGCGATAAAGGTGTAGGATTTTGCGCGGGTAATGAAAATGAAAATAACTATCGTCAGGGTATCAAACGCTCTGAAGATTCAATGGAGCGTTTTCAAAAGCGCTGGGAGTCTTTATTAGGTGTTGAGTTTTCAGATATCGTAAAAAAAGAAAATGGCCCTAATCCCCGTCGCGCCGACCTAAAGTCGGGGATGTTTGTTTCATCAGCCACTTGCCGTAATGGAAATGGTGTTTTTATTGGTTATAGCCCATCAAACCATGTGGGCGATCAAATCGAATGGATTCGTATCTTTATTAAATCGAATCTTGAAGCTTACCAACGTGGCGCACCGGTTTTAGCACCGATTGAATTAGCTGCGGTTGTTCAAAAATGGTTTGTAAGCACACATCCTTTCGCTGATGGAAATGGTCGTACTTCACGTGGTATTCAAGAGTTAATTATGGCTAATTTCGGTTTACCATTTGTTCCAGCGGGTGATTTACAAAACGATGCCATGGAAGAAGTCGAAAAATACGTTGATAATACCTATAATAAGCTTGATTCGATGTTAACTGAGCTAGAAATGTGTATCAAAAAGCGTGATAATTGGAGAATTCCTAGAGCTTGCCGCACAATCGATGAATTAAATAAAGCTTCTGCTGATGAAGACGAAAACGAATATCCGCAACAACAAATTCATAACGGCGACTAATATATTACTTTAAATCCTAGACTGTTGTATTGTGATACAAACCCAATGCAACATAATATAACTTATCAGAATTCTAAAATGGTCTCTTTCCCGTAATGCTTACTTCCCAAAAAGCGGCCCCGTAAAAAAATTGACAGAAAAAATGCACGAAATCAAAATTAAATTGCTACTACCGTAAATAATCAAGAACCCTTCCCCTGCTGCCCTGACTCATAATAATTCATTTAAATAGTCAGCAAAGCGATGGGATTTTGCGAAAATAAAAGTGACCAGCTTTCAACAAAGTGAATTTTCTTACATTCATGATAAACATCAGGTTAGCCTGGCTAACCTTAAAAAAACACGAACGATTCTCTACGGACTGGAAAAGCGAGTATCTTTTATTCCCACAAGGACTGCTCAGCGTAATCTATTCGAAAACTGATGATTCAATGTTAAATAATAACCCAGTACAGAAATTCGAATTGAATTTCCACATATACATGTAACAGGGGTTTTCTTATGAAACGTTTACTTAGCATCATTATCTTACTCAATCTTTCTGGTCTTTGCGCTCACGCACAGGTTTCAGAAACTGCGGTTGTATCAGCGACAGCTGTAGGAACTACACCGACTCTTGAATTCAGTCCTTCAAGCAAGTTCTCTGGAGATTTTCGTTATCGCCACCAAGAAACAAAAGACAATCAAAAAGAAAAGCGCCGTGTTCATCGTATTATGCTTCGTATCGGCCAAACATTTCAGATTCAGCCAGATCTAAAATTCACTTATCGTTTATTGACAGGCACTGCAAACAATGGCGGAAATACCTCGATCGCTGAAGCGGGAAAAACACAGGGCTCTCCCCGTTATGGCATTGGTGTGGATCACGCGTTTGTAACTTATGTACCAGAAAAAGATTTGTCGTTATTTTTAGGAAAAATGCCACAGTTTTTTCAGTCAGCAGGAAAAAACCAAATTATCTTAGACCGCGATATTTCACCTGAAGGTTTCGGAGCTCAATACAAGTATGTCTTTATTGAAAAAGTTTTAGATGGAACATTCAATTTAGCGAGCTTATGGGTTCGTGAAAAATATGACGATACCTTTGGCGAAGACCAAACTGATTCATTTTTAAATGTGGCCCAAGCAGCCGTGAATTATAAATTCCATTCAGATTATTCGGCGAATGTTGGTCTGGGATTATATAGTTACACAGCGATTAAAGATGGAAAACCGAATGACTATACCGTTCAGTCGGCACCGGATTTTAAAGGTAATACTTCTGATCTTTTATCAAACTATGCCTATAACTACGAAATTTCGCAAAAATTCTTAGAATTAAAATGGGCTAGCAAGCCTTATGAGATTTTACTTTTTACTGAACTTATCGAAAATTCAGCCGCAGATAATTCAAACAAAGCCACAGTAACAGGTCTTGCGCTTGGTTATGATAAATTTAGTATCGCGTATATGAACCAAAAAGTAGAAAGCGATGCGGTGCTTGCTATCTATACAAACTCAGATTTTGCCAACGGACAAACAGATAGCCGCGGTCACATTTTGCAAGCAGGTTATAAGATGAATAAAAATGCAGTCGTAAATTATTCTGTTTATAATGCAGAAAAAACTGTAAGTACGCTTCCAACAAAGATTGTACTTTCACAATTAGATCTAACTATCAGCTTTTAATTGTAAAAGATTACGGGGTGTCGCAATTAACCCAAGTTCAGTCGACACTTCGGCCTGACTGCCGTACTTAGGAAAAATAAATACGCCGTCAGCTGGACAAAAGTATTCATTGCCGGCCGGAGTGATTCCTAAAATATCATTTTCTTTTACTGACTGCAGATTTTGAAAACCAGGCATAAGCTCTGAGCCCACAATAAATTTAGTGAGATGCTGAGTGATCTTAAAATAGCTTACGTCATCTTTTTTCGGTGGGGCTATGATAAGTTCAGCATTTAAATAGAAAAGCTGTTCACAGATCAATTTAGCCAGGTTTAAATCAAATCCATTCTGACTGATCTCAATAACTAGGGCAGGGATCTTCTCTCCCCTAGCAAATTCCATTAAGGTCTTCCCGTCTTTCGAAAATCCAGACGGATCAAAAGTAATAATAGGCCATTCTTTGCTGATCACTGATGCCGACCTGACCAGAGATTCTTCTTCTGGTAACATAAAAAACGGCGACAAAGTTGGCTCCGTAGTCTGGTGAAGATCGATGATAAAACGTGGCTTTAAATTTTGTATCACGTCTTCAACCTGTTGTGCTCGGTAGTATTCCTGCCCTTTTTCAATTTTAGGAGTATCGATAGGTGCCTGAAAACTACGATTTAAATCTTTATTTATAAAGCGTTGATTTTTATCGTAAGCCGGAACGTTACATAAAAGAACCGCAAACGTATACGGTGCTTTGTGATTTGATTTAAGTGTTTTTTCTAAAAAGAGATTTAACACTTGAAGACCGATCACTTCGTTACCATGAACAAGTGCTGTAAAAAGAATGTCTGGTTTTTCTGACATCGTAAAGCCGTGAAGATCGATAGACTGATATCCCGGCTGCACACGAAACCGGTTATGGAGCGTTTTAAATTTTTCTAGTTCGGCTTCGTGCTGGGTCATTTAACAATTATGCGGTCTTTTTATCAAGAGAGTCACCACTTGCTGCAGACTTTTCCTTAATTTCAATAATTTGCTGTTCAGTGACTTGATCGCTTGGCTTTAAATAAATTTTTGTAAGTGCTTTTTGACCTTTTAGCTGAAAATTACCAAGATCTTTAGCTTGTGGTAATTTATCAATAATTACTTTTGCAAATGACTCCGAAATCGCAACATTTGAACCTGGTAACTGATGAGTAAAGCTTTCTAAACGGTGAACTAGATCAACATCTGGCGATGTTGAGTCAAATGACTTCTGCTTGATAGTTCCACGAAGGGTTTGAATTTCAATTTCATGCAGGTTAATAGATACGTCTTTTGCCAGATGTAATCCAATCCCACATTCAATTTTTAAACCATATTTTAAATTTAATGCTCTTAAAAAACTTCTAAACTCTGTTGCGGTAGCTAATGCAGACTCTACAGGATTAGAAGTTGATTCAAGTAATCCAAAGTGAGCATACGCCGAATCTCCAGCGTGTGACTCGCGCCAACCACCTTGACGCAATACCGACTCAGAGAATCCTTTTAAGATAACAGACCTAACTGATGCCCCATCAATTGTGATATCGTGAGTTTCAGAAGAGTTAATAATATCAAAACATATTAAGGCCAAATCTCTTCTCATTGGAAACTTTAGAGAATTACTTTGGATAGCTGATAGCACAAACGGCGGCGCCCACGCTTCAAGTTCTTTACGTGCTTGCTCTTCAATTGCTTTAGCTTTTTTTAAATCTTCAGTCATCTTTTGAAGTTCATGATTCTGTTTTTCTAACAAACTATTTTTCTCGAATAACTCTTTTTCTAAGTTATACGTCTCCATGACTGATTTTAGTCTATGGAGAAGGTCTTCTACATCCCACGGTTTTTTGATATAATCATGTACTCCGGCCTTTCTGATTGAATCTACCACTAAATCTTCTTCTGAATAACCGGTAGCAATTACTCTTTTTGTTGACGGGTGAGTTCTTTTTACTATTTCTAAAAAATTAACACCGACCATTCCTGGCATTTTTTGATCAGATACAACAATACAAGGATTTAGTTTAGTAAGAGCATCAAGAGCTTTCAGTGGACTATCAAATACTTGTATTTCCCAGTCTTCGGGCATTGCAGCTTCGAAAACTGTTAGATTCATAGGTTCATCATCTACATACACTACTAAGGGCTTCATGCGGCCTCCCTTATCTTGTTGGAATCGACTAATGCAGGAAGTGTAATTAAAAATTCTGTTCCCACGTTTAATTCTGAAAAAACTTTAATTTGACCACCATGTCGCTCAATCTCTTTAGAAACGATATGCAGTCCCAGGCCGGTTCCTTTACCAACATCTTTTGTCGTAAAAAACGGATCAAAAATTCTATTAAGAATTTCTGGCTTTATGCCTTTACCATTATCTTTGACTGAAATAACAATCTGGTTACCGTCAACAGTACCTTTAATATGTATAAATTTTTCATTTTTATCTAACGCATCAAGACCGTTAGAAATTAAATTCATAAATACTTGATTAAGACCAACTAAATTCCCATGAATTATACAATCTGCCGAAAATTCATATTTAAAATCAATTCCTCTAAGCTTACTTTTTAAAATGGTTTGAATAGAGTAAACCGAATCCTGAATTCTAATTTCTTTAAATTCTGCCTGATTTAAACCTGTAAAATTCCTTAAACTTTTAACGATATCCACCGTCAACGAAGTGCCTTCTTTAATTGCGCCGAACAGTTTTTCTATCATTTTTCGATCAGCAGTTTCAGGTATCATGGCATAAACTTTTTTCTCGAGCGGAATAATTGCACCACTAACGTAATTAATAGAATTATTGATTTCATGGGCTATTCCGGCACTAACCGTACCAAGAGATGCTAATTTAGCTGACTGCACAAGCTCTGCTTGTGTCGATTTTAAAGTAGTTAATGCCTCTTCTAGATGCTTCGTCTTTTCAACTACTTTATTCTCAAGATTAACTAAAAGCTCATCACGCTCTACGTAAGTTACTTCGATATTTTGATTTACCGCAGCCGCAAGGAAGAAAACTCCGGCAACTGATCCTAATGGCATAATCATGTACGAATCAATTAGACCAGTAATATGCAGTAAATCATTCATTCCGGCTAAAACAAAAATAGAAATTGAAAAAATCCCCAATTTAATGTTTCGATCAAACCCTTTTTTAAATCCTTCATTTATAGAATGAATTAAAAAAGATGAAAGACAAATAAAAGCAAATGGAATGGGAATTGTTGTACCTAGCTGAACAACATCTGGGCTTCCACCGAAAATAATTAAAGATTCACCCAAGGCGAAGGCAGCTATGAATGATCGAAGCTCAATTTTACCTAAATAACCATATTTATGAAAAAAATAAATGTAACTGAACGAACCTATCCACACGAATATATCTGCTGCTTTGTGCGCATATATCATTCTAATATCAAAATCAAAAATATTTGCTGTCGTTAATACCGAATAAGCTGCAAACGAAACAGAGCCTGTAAAGAGACTTAAAACATATTTATTCTCTACGCGACGAGAAAAAATAAATAGAGAGAACATGGCTAAAATTAATAAGCAGCCTGCTGATAAAATATTTAAAATAACGTCGAAAAAATAGTATTTAGCCGTAGTCTTCTCTACAGAAGGAAATTTATCAATTCTTGCAAAGTATTTTGAATACGTAATGACATGCCAATCTACTTTAGCATTCTTTTTAATATACTTACAATCTACTACAGCTCTTGAATAAAACGCAGAAGTTTTAGAAAACGAATCATCCCCAGTTTGTAGAAATAATTCGTTATTAATGTGAATTGTATGAATTCCATGTACAACTTGTGGAAAAATTAAAGACTTTCCTTCCCCACAAGCGTTAGCTACTTCAGAGCTAGAAGCTGAAAATTCCCATTTTTCTCCGACTTGGTTCCACATTTTACTTATACTCCAGCCGTCAGTATTCGCGGGTACCGCCTGAATACCTAAAAAGCTAGAGAAGCTTAGTAAAAGTGAAACCAAAAACTCGTGCATTATCTACGCTGCTTTTTTCTTTGGCTCTTCTTTCTCTGCTTGAGAGAACGAAAAACCAGCCTTTAACATTGCTTTTTCCAAACACGCCGTAGCATAGTCCAGATCCGATTTCGAATGCGTTGCCATCACTGTAAATCTGAAGCGGCAATTTTTTCTACTCACCGCCGGATAGACAATTGGAATACAAAGTACGCCGTCATCTAATAAACTTTGATACATTTCTCCCAGTTTTTTTTCATCTCCAACAACTACTGGAACTACTGCGCTTTCTTGAGTATCTTTAAATTTGTAGCCAATTGATTCTAAATTTTTAACAAAATGCTGAATGTTTGAGTGTAGGCGCTTTACTAGATCTTTATCGTTAACAAAAATGTCTAGGGATTTGCTGACCGCCGCAACCGTTGACGGTGGCAAACTTACAGAGAAAACTTGTGCACGACTAAATGCACGAAGCCATTCTATTAGTTCAGTTGAACCAGTAGCAAATCCTCCGATACCCCCGCAAATTTTAGAAAATGTTCCCATAATAATATCAGTCTCTTTAAGTAAGTTAAACTTTTCGCAGATTCCGAAACCGTTAGGCCCAACGACTCCAAAGCAATGAGCTTGATCTACCATAATACGGCAATTATACTTGCGCGCTACATAGAAAATTTCGTCTAGTTTTGCAGTGTCTCCATCCATCGAAAAAACACCTTCAGTAATCACTAGACAACCATTATAGTTTTGTCTTTCTTTTTGAAGAATCGCCTCTAGATGAGCTACATCATTATGCTTGAAAAAACGTGATGTTGCTTTTGACATTTGCATCGCATCTTGAATAGATGCATGACATAACATGTCCGCAACAATTAAATCATTCGGAGCAGTCACGGCAGAAATAATACCAATATTTGCTGCGTAACCAGAGTTAAATAAAATAGCAGCTTCTTTTTTGTGAATTTTCGCAATTTGATCGCAAAGTTCAAGATGTAAATCAGTTGTTCCAGTCGTAACTGGCGATCCTGTAGAGCCGAATCCATATTCATTCATTGCATTTTGGGCTGCCTTAACAACCTCAGGATGAGCACCAAGCCCTAAATAGTCATTAGAGCCCATTACGATATAATCTTTACGATTGCCTTTTCTAGCTCGTGATAAATTAACTCTTTCACCCTTAGAAGATTCACGTACCGTTTTATAACCATATTTTTTGTTGCGTTCCCATTCAGCGCGAAACACATCAAATTTTCTCATTCGATCAAAAAGATCCACATTCGAATATTCGCTTTCTACAAAGTGAGCTAACGAAAATTTGTCCGAACTCAATTCTTCTGTTTTAGCATCGTCTTCTACTTCTAGGCGAATATCTAAAACTTTAGTTAAATGTGAGTTAACTGGTACTTTAATATCAATCGTTGAAAACGCTACAGAAGCGCCAGAACCATCTGCCTGTATACGTCTAATAACCATACGACCCAATCCGTATTCTTTAGAGTCCCATACTAATTTTGAGGCCGAAACTATTTGCCCAGGATTGTTTTTATCTTCTTCAGAGAATGCATAAGTAGTGTGACACTTAAGACCTGTTTGAGAACACTCAACAACTGAAAACTCAACTTGATCACCGTTGATATAATCAACAACTAACTTTAAAGCTGAATCATTTTTAACTTTAAAACGACGCGAACGAATTTGCTTATCTAGACTACTCATAGGATGCACCTCTATGTTTAGTTTTCGACATATACTTAATTTCAGTTAACTAGACCATGGTCTATTAATGACGTAATACGAGCTCTAGATTACCTTATTGATCACATAATGCTCCAAAAACTGCTCCCACGCAGGATCTCATAACATTACGAAACCGCATTATCTTCAAACCGGTCCGAACTTCCGTACATCGAACTTCTCGCCTTAAAATCAAATTTTAAAGCTGGCCCCGTTCGTGAAATGCAGATTCACATAACAAAGGGGAATCAAAATGAACTCGCAAAAATTAAATCGTGTAAATCTGTGCTTATATGCAATGTGTGGTATTAGATTGGCTGCCGCTCTATACACTATAGCTACTATGTCATCACTAAGCTTTAATAGCTTAACAAGTGATCTAACCGGTGTGTTAGCTGGAGCACTTTTTCTATCAGTCGGTATCAGTATCTTTACAGTATTCATTATCGATGGCTTAAAAAAACAAAAACTATGGGCCTGGGTTTCAGCATTAAGCGTACTTTTATTCTCGCTTCCAAGCTTTGCATTTCCAGCGGCGATTATCGGTATTTTGTCACTTTTAGATGTTGAAGTCAGAACACCGTTTTTAAAAGAACTTGATCTTAAATTCTAACTAAATCGTTCAACGTACTGGCACTTCTGACAAAGCTCTTCTAAAAGCTCACCGCGCTCAAATCCTGATTTAATTTTCTGGGCGCGGTCTGACTTCATAATATCGCGAAGTGAATCGCCGTTTTTAATTGATCCGAGCTTTAATACGGCTTCTTTATCTAAACAGCATGGGACTACGTCACCGTTGGCATGAATGGCGAGCTGTTTTCGCATACCGTAGCAAGTTCCCTTAGTTGAAAGCACTTCTCGTTTTAAAGTAGGCCATTCAAATTCAGTATCAAAGTGTAAGTACAATTTATCTTTAACCTTCTTCGATTTCTGCACGCGAACATCGACGTTTTCATTTAATGAAACATTAAAGCGCTTCTCGACTAAATCATAAACTTGCAGATTTTGATCTAACTGTGCGTTTACAGAAGCTAAATTCCAAAGGCGAAGGTTGATATAAAAATCATTTTTCTTTTCTAATGATTTCTCGCAGAAATCTAAGATTGGACTTAGATACTGCTCTAAGATCTGACGTGATGTATTTGCAAAATACGAATGAACTGAAAAATTAATTTGTTCTAAATGTTTCCAGTTTAAAATAGTTTCTGAATGACGTTTAATTAAAGTGCCATTCGTTGTTAAAAATATTTTCAACTCTAACTCGTCACAGATTTTAACAATTTCAGCAAACTGTGGATGACCTAATGGCTCTCCCATTAAATGCAGACAAACTTGCTTTGCCAGCGGTTTAGCTTGAATTGCGTGAGCTCTGAATTCTTCAACTGAAATCACTTTTTTGTCGCGCACAACCTCAGGGCAAAACGTACACTGCAGGTTACAGATATTGCTGATTTCAATATAAATACGCTCGAACATAAAGCTTTAAGTATCTGTTTTTTGCGGTATTTTCTATTAAAATTCTTGGTTTTAAGAAATACAGACTCTTTCTTATGCTCACATCTAATTAAATCGCCCTGGCTCGCCTGCGGACTAGTAAATGCTCTTTTAAGTGCATCCAAACTTACTTAAAAAGAAGTTTGCACGATCAGCGAAGGTCGTAAATAGGGAGTCTAGTCTTTAGTTAAAGGAAAGAACGAAACCATTAACTCATACACATGGTTTTTGGTTTTGCTTTTCTTTTCTAGCTCATCCACTAAAGAACGTGTGAAATTAATGATTTTCTTTTTTGCCTCAGCCACTAATGAGGAATCAATTGCTACCGTTAGTGTTGTGTTTGCCCGATGCGAAGGAGAAATTTCATGCATAGCTTCCATCGCTTTATCGCCAAACTGGTGAATCGATTGACGTAAGGCTTTGATGTAAGACGGATAATCATCAGAAACGATTCTTAGTCCGGGACTGCCGTGACCTGACTTTTTAAAATTTCCATCATCAGTTTTTTCTAAAAATCCTAAGGTAATTAATCTTTCAACGGCCATTGAGGCTTCCGATTCACTGATTCCTAGTTTCTTTGAAATCCATGCAGCTGTTGGTTTAAAATCTGAAAGAAGCGTCAGCTCAACGATTGTAATATGATACCAGTCTTGGATTAGTTTGAATTCTTCGTGACGGATTTGTTTATCTTGAAGACTATCAAAATGCTTCATACCTTCAGCACTTTTTACGTATTCTCGGTACGCTGCCAAAGCTGGTTCAAGTAGGCCGGCTGACGGAGCTAAACGCTCTAACATTTTTAAAGTTACAGGAATTTTTTTACGTAGAATTTTTGATAACAGCGACGGTTCAATATTCAAGTCACGAGCAAAGGCACGTAATGAATAGCTCGTGTTCGTTGTTTGTCTTCTTACAAGTTCACTATTTAAAAATGTCGCGAAATTGGCTTCTGTCATGAAGCAACTATATTAAACTAGAATTTGACCAAACAAGTTAAATTTTGTGTCGTTGTCAAAAAACACAAAATTCTTATACGTGTGTTTTCTGCTGTAAGCGTTCCAAATGATGTTCCAAAAATATTTCCGATTTTCGAGTGGGATTTAGTCGATCTCCGGTCAATATATTCGCTTTAAACCTTTTTCAAATAACTAGCGTTACTTTTTACCGGACGGGATTTTAAATACTGTCCCGTTGTCGCCAGTGACGCATGTCCTAAGGTTGTTTGCACCACATGAATATCAGCTCCGTTTTCAAGGGCATGAATCGCAGAAGTATGTCTGAACCAGTGAGGAGATGGAGTTTTTCCGCCCGGGACTTTTACCCCCGCTACTTGCGTGGCCTTTTTAATAATCTTAAAAATTGTGATTCTTGAAAGTGGGGCACCTTCGAAATTAAAAATATAATCGTTCGGCTGAAGATTAGTTTTTTTGATATATTTTTTAATCTCTTTCCACAGATAAGTTCCCGTTAAAACTGTGCGAATCTTACTCCCCTTACCGATCACTGTTAAATAAGCGCCTTGGGTGTTACGTTTTTGCGATGAAACTGAAAAGTCTTTTACTTTAATCGTTGATAGCTCGCTGACACGAAGACCTGTGAAGTAGAGAATTTGCAGAATTAAACGATCGCGCGAGCTTCCTACTTTTTCAGTCATACGTTTAATTTGTTCGATCGATAAAACTTTGTAGTGAAATGCTTCAGTGACCTTTTCTTGTTTTACGACTTTGACTGGACTTTTTTGAATGTAGCCTACGTTTTCTAAATATTGAAATAGCGACGACAAACAATTGCGATGTAAATTTCGCGTAGAAGCTGCCACCTTATCTTTTTTTCGAAGATATAGTGTCACCAAGGCTGGGGTGATCTGTTTTAAGCCTAAATGCCAGTTAAACGTTAAAAAGTCTTTTACGATACGAATATACGTCTTTTTCGTGCGGTCAGAAAAATGACCCTGATTAAGCCAAGCCCAAATCTGAATTGATTCTTCTGACTGAAGGTTTGTCGATAGCTGAGTTTTATCAGAAAAGAAGTTGTTCTCTTGAATAATAATTAGATCGCGACTCATTCTTTACCTCCGGCAGAACTTCCAGCACTGACAAAATCCATTTCTAATGACAGAACCTGGTAATTAACTTCGGGTTTAACGCGGTTGCGCCCGTCTGACTTGGTCTTTTTTAGCGTCAACAACCCCTTTTCAGCAAGAAAATTGACCTCTTTTTGGATGTAAGGTTGAGATTTTTGAAGCGCATTTGCGAGCTCATAAACTGATCCCGGGCGAAGGCTTTTAATCTGCCAAAGCAGCTCTAGGCGCTGCTTTGAAAGACCTGCGAATAAATCGATAAAATCCTGCATTTTCTTGACCTTAATCAACATTTTTTTCATATATTTAATTTTGTCATATATAATATAAAAAGCAATAGGTTAACAAAACTAAACTTATGTTAACTCGAAAGTTTTTGAATTTTCGTTTTAAAGCTTGATTTAAAGATGGAAGTTTTGGAAGATTAGGCCTATGAAAAATAACATCACTGATTTTACTTATCCGATCATCTTCAAGCATATACATGGTTTTTTAACGGTTTCCGTTCCGGATTTAGGAATTGATGCCAAGGTCGCCCTGTCGAATGATTTTTTTAAAACGAAAAACTTAGAGCAAAACAAAGAAATTATCTGGAAAATCTTCGCGGAAGTTTTGGGAGATTCGGTTTCACACCTTGAAACAAAAAAATGGATCCCCAACGCATCGCAAATCAAGACGCAGCTAAAAACGCCTGAGAAAGATTATAGTCTTCCTGAGTTTTGCCGTGCCGTACAAAAACATATAACAGTCAGCGAAAACACTTTAAGAAGAGAGATAAATCGAGGGAAAATCATTTGTTACACCACTGAAGGCGGACACCGAAGAATCCCCGAATCAGAAGTGAAACGTTATATTACAAGCTCACAAAAATCGGCCGTTAAAAACACGCCGGAACAGGATAATAACCTATGAAGTTCACACAAAAATTCACTTTAAGTTTTTTAGCAGTTAGTTTTTTAACTATTAATTTTTTCAGCGTGGCAGCTTTGGCAGAAACCGCCTACTTAGGTGGAGGATGTTTTTGGGGCGTTCAAGATTTAATTCGTAAATACCCAGGAGTTACGCACACCGAAGTGGGCTACATGGGTGGCGAAGAAAAGAATGCAAATTATGAATTAGTTAAAACTGGCAAAACTGAATATGCCGAAACGGTGAAAATTGATTTTGATTCGAAGAAATTATCTTACGAAAAGCTGCTTCTTTATTTTTTTAAGATTCATGATCCAACAACAATGAATCAACAAGGTAATGACAAAGGCCGCCAGTACAGAAGCGTGATTTTCTACACGTCAGATAAACAGCGCACCACTGCACAAGATACGATCGCCAAAGTGAACAAATCTAAAGCGTGGAAAAAACCGATTGTAACCGAGGTCACTCCAAGCTCAAAATGGACAAAAGCTGAAGATTATCATCAAGATTATTTAGTAAAAAATCCGGCAGGATATACCTGCCATTTTGAACGAAAGATTGAATTTTAAGAACTAGTAAGAGCTTCGTGGAAAATAGTATTTTCTGCGAGCTGGAACTGCCGTACTATAAGTTTGAGTAGGAATATTACCGTTTCTTAAAACAAAATCATCACTATCAGCGGCTTGATTGCAGGTCTCCCCTGTTTGTCCTGAACAGTTAGCTGGCGCCGTACCATTTACGTCAGGGCCTACAGCAGACACACCTGTTGCCATATAAGTCGCTAACGCATCCACTGTATCCCATTCTTGAATAACCATTCGAATACGTAAATTTGTTTCAAATGCTTCATCCAAACAATCAAAATAATAATAAGGATTGCCTCCTGGCATAGGATCATAAGGATCATAACCGATAGGAGTACCAGATCGATCGCTAATAGGGTGCACAAAATAAGGTAACACGGAAGAAGAAGCTGCAGCAGTATTATAACCTACGTGATTGTGATCACCGAGAGTAAAATGATTGGCAATTACAAAGTTATGCTTAGCTCCATTCACTGAATCACCAACATTTTTCACCTTGTAAATTTTTGTGCGCGCCACGTTTGTTGTCATTTTTTCAAGTAATGGCACCGGATACCCTTTTTGATCAAATTTTTCCCAACTTGTCACGCCTGGGCCGCCGATACATGAAGCAACAGATCCACCCCAATCTTTACCACGCTCAAAAGTGTTAGTCTCAACACCATCATTAATGATTTTTTTTGTAAAATCATATTTGCCAAAACAACAATTTCTACCGCCATCTTCGTTAGAAGTATCATAGTTACACGATACAGTTGGTTCATCACTGAGATCGAAGGTCACGTCATTAAAATCAGCATTAGACGTAGAACTTCCACAAGCTACTACAGAACTGCTTACTCCGGCATTAGTTACCTGACAAAGACTACTAACTACGGTTCCACTTGCATTTTTCACAACTGTCATAGAAACAGATTCCGGTCCAACCCCAACTTCGTAATTATAATACCAATAAGGATAAGTCAGAATGTATTTGCATGCGTTAGCAGGAACATTATACTGAAATTTAATTCCGTTATAAAATAAAGCCAATTCGCCAATCTCAATATTACAAGTAATATCATTAGGTACTGGCGATGCTGTCATTGAACAGCGCTGAGAGGGTGCTCCTGTTATGCTTGTAAACGTGGTATAATCTTCCGTATCCGGAACAGTCACAAAAATATTTGAAGCGCTATATCCTGATGGAATAGTTGCGTTTTTTTCTTCTTCTTCAATCGATTCACTTTCCGAAGAAGTCGGTGTCGGATTTACAGTTGTTGTGCCCGAAGTCGTTTCGCTACTTAACGTAGTTTGCGAGCCGCCGCAGGATGAAAACATCAATCCTACGAAACTAAGTAAGACAATCCCTTGTACAACTTTTAAAGATCCGTGCATAGATCCTCCAACCATTAATTGATTACTTAATATCGTAACAATAATGATCGGAGGCGTCCCCTAGACCTACCCTAATCTGGACGTTAGTCTTTTAGCGTTGGTGTGATGTCTAGCGCTTCAGTCTTGCCATTGCGTAAAACCATGATCTTAGTTTTTACGTCTGGCTTAACAGATTGTAGCGTGTAGACGTAATCGTAAATATTTTCGATCTTTGTTTGATCGAATTCAGTGATAATATCGCCATTAACTAGACCTGCTTTTTCGGCTGGTGAATTTTTCGCAACTCCCGTTATGCGAACGCCTTTCACACCTTCTTGCGTATAATCAGGAATTGTTCCTAAGAAAATTCTAAAGCTTCTACCTTCAAGGCGCTTACCTTGATCGCTTTCAACTTTTTCGTACTTAAGTACATCTTTTTCATTCATCGCAATCGCGTCAGCAAAGTACTGAACAACCTGAATTGTATCTTTTAAACCTTTGTGGTTAATCGTTTCAGGCTTATCGTTTGGCGTGTGGTATTCACTGTGCGCGCCGGTAAAGAAAGAAATTGAAGGCACACCAGCTAAGTAGATCGACATTGAATCTGTTGGTAAATACGGATCTGAAGTTAGATTTAATGGAACGCCAGTTTTAACTGTAGCCGATTCAGCCAACGCTCTAAAACCTTCAGCCGATCCAACACCTTGGATATTTAAGCTATCACGTAAACGGCCAATCATATCCATATTAAGACCTGCTACAAACACATCACTTAATTTTTTAAACTGATTAACATAATGATGCGAACCAAGAACACCGATTTCTTCACCAGACCAAACTGCGAAATAAAGCGGACGCTTTAGTTCTTTTCTTTGCGAGCTTTGAGAATAATAGTTAGCTAACTCTAAAACTCCAGCTACACCTGAGGCATTATCATCAGCACCGTAATGAATTTTATCTTTATCTTTGTTAGTGGCTAAAGATGAACCGGCTAAACCAAGACCTAAATGATCGCCGTGGGCCCCGATTAAAACAGCTTTTGCTTTCGAAGCTTTAGTCGGTTCAAGTTTAGCAATCACGTTGCGGCCCACAGATTTTTTAGTTAACAAATCAATATTTGCCGTAAAATATTGAGAAGTTAGATTAAATCCTTTAACTGAATCATAAGTATCATAGGTTGATTTAACTTGATCATAAGTGGCTAAATCTTTGTTATCAGAAGTATTTTTAATAAGTTTTTCAAAAACACCAACAGAAATTTTAACGATCGGAAGTTGCGAATCAGAAAGACTTCCAGCGAATTTTAAATCACTGACTTTGTTTTTATCTTTTCCTTCTTCAACTAAGACAACACCAAACGCACCGGCATTTTTAGCTACCGTAATCTTATGTTGCAAGCGAGAGAAAGATAATAAATACGTGTGTTTAGAAAATTCTTTTTTAGAAGGTTTCGGAGCTTCATCTAAGATAACGACCCACTTACCTTTAACATCTAAATCTTTATAAGAATCAAAACCAGCAAACTCGCTATGCGCCGGAGCTTTAATACCAAACCCGGCAAATACAACCGGGGCCGCTGCAAAAGCACCAGTCTTTGAATAAGAAATTAACTGATAATCTTCACCTAACTTTAAACCTTGCCCAAGGCGGCCTTTAAACTCAGCTTTATTTTTTTCACCGGCCACAACGCCAGAAACAAATTCAAAAGTTTGGATAAAATCTTTTCCATTGGCCGGAACTAATCCCCAAGACTTAAAAAGATCAGCAATTTTTTGTGTGTAGATTTTTTCTTCTTCAGACCCCGTAAAGCGACCTTTAAATTCTTCGCTGGCCAAGTAAGAAACGATTGATTTCGTATCTTCTTCACGAATTTGCGAAGCCAGATCTGTTAACTGAACTTTCGCTTCAGGCTTAGCTTCTGGTAAACCTAAAAGTTTTCTGGCTTTAGCATCATCCCAGTCGCCAATGTAAATCTGACTTTCGCCTTTTTCATTTTTATGTGACCAAGTAATTTTCTTCGCATCCGGCGAGAAGGTCGCTAGACCATCAAAACCTTCAGCAAATGTCACACGTTTTGGTTCTTTTAAACCTTCGCTATCAACGATGAATAATTCAAAGTTTGAATAACCACCCACTGTCGTGTTGAAAATGATATAATCCCCGCTCGGATGAAAAAACGGAGCCCATGACATCGAATTTAAACGCGTGATTTGTTTTTGGTTTTTACCATCAACATCCATTGTGAAAATTTCTGCCGATGCTCCCGACTCAGAAAATCTGCGCCAAGTGATCTTTTTACCATCTGCTGAAAAGAACGGGCCCCCATCGTAACCAGGACTTGATGTTAAGCGTTTAACATCAGTGCCATCGGCTTTCATGATGTAGATTTCCATGAAATGCGAAGGATCTTGTTTAAACTTTTTTTCTTCATCAGGTGTTAATTTGTGATCATAAGCTATGCGGTTTGAAGCAAAAGCAATGTATTTTCCATCAGGTGAATATGAACCTTCAGCATCATAACCCATTTCTTTAGTCAGGCGTTTTGTTTTTTTACCCTCAAGATCAGATTCAAAAATATCGAAGTACTCATCAAAGCTCCAAGAATAACGGCCCTTCACAGGATTAGCGCGTAAAGCGTATTCTTCTTTCACTTTAGCCGGAATTTGTTTATCTAAGTGAGTGGATGACCACATCACTTTTTGCATATTTGGATGAACCCAGCCACATGTCGTTTTACCAGCTCCTGGAGATAAACGCTGAACTTTTCCTGATTCAAGATCCAGAATAAACATTTGGTAAAATGGATTATTCGGTTCACGCTCAGATTGAAAAACCATCTTCTTACCATCAGCACTAAAATAACCTTCGCCCGATTTAGGTCCGACAAAGGTGATCTGTTTACTGTTTGAAATTAGTTTTGGATCTTCGCTTAAAGCGTCTACACCTAAATAAACACACGCTGCCAATGGTAAAATTGAAATTCTGATTAGATTTTTTAAATTCTTCATATAAACTGTAGTCCTTAAGATATAAAAAACTGTATGAGGATTTTTATGAAATGGGTATTACTTTATGCTTTGCTTTTCGCTGCGGGCTGCAAAAATCAGCCAGTGGCGAGTGATAAAAAACCAGCTTCAATTAAGAACTACGTCTCTCTTGATCTAGAATACCCTGAATACAAAGCCACACTAGATAGACTTGATACATTTTTAAGCATAAAGCTTGTTAACCGTGGTGAAGCCCATATTACAGTCATAACCCCGCCTGAGTTTAAAACTTTATCAGAAAAAATTTCTCCAGAAGTAATTCATCAAGAATGGGAAAACTGGTCTGCAAAAATATTTGATAAAGTATGTCTTGGCGAAGGTTCGTTAAAAGAGAAAAATAAAGTTTTTAAAACTTACTACATCGTAGTGCATGCACCTGAAATTAAAGGCTTTCGCATGTTTTTAAAGAACAAATACGGCGTAGATAATTTTAACTCAGAGCTGTTTTACCCGCACATTACTTTAGGATTTACTGAAAAAGATTTACACTTTGAACAAGGCGTAGTTAAAGATCCAAAATCTTGTCCGCAAAAACTACAACATCTACTTTAATGAAAGTTTGTGAGCTAGCCACGACATGCCCGGGGTGCTCGTTATGGGGAGTTTCTTATAACGATCAACTTCTTGAAAAAACAAAACGTTTGGAGCAATTATTCCAAGGCCATCTTGCGCCTAACAGGTCTCGCTCTCATTCAGCCGGTGAATATGGTCTTCGCGAGCGTTTTGATTTTATCATTAAAGAAAATAAAATAGGTCTTATAGATAAAGAACGAAATTTTATTCCGATCAATAAATGCCTACAACTTACACCAAAGCTTCAAGAGGCTTTTGATTTACTCACACAGACTAAGTTCAATATTCGTATTGGTACGATCAGGCTGCGTGTTTCTAGCCGTAATCAGATCTCTAAATATGGCCTCTGGTTAGATTTTGCTAATAACGATATTAAAAACTTGCTTGTCGAAAAAACTGTTTTACAAAAACTTTCAAAAGATTTTTTTATCGAAGTTGGGCAAAAGAAAAAATGCTTGGATGAAGCTAGTTTTGATAAAGAACAAATCAAATTAGCTGGTCCCAAAATGCAGCACTGGTTTCATACCTGCAACTACAAAACAAACACTCCACTAAATCTAAACTGCGCAGTTAGCAGCTTCACACAACCTTCTGCTGCTACAGCAAAACTTATGACTGATATTATTGCCGAATGGATGTCTGGCAAAACTGAAAACATCTGGGAATTTGGCTGTGGCATTGGGCAATACACTTTTCCGCTTTTAAGCCTTGGCCACAAAGTCAGTGTATTTGAAAACGATGACTTCGCTCTTGAAAGCGTAAAAATTACGGCCAAAGAAAATAACTTAACAGAAAATCTTACGATCAACGCCGGCGACTTTCAAAGACCACAAACAATTACACAGACTACCCCTGATACAGTTCTGGTAAACCCACCTAAGTCAGGATTAAAAAGTTTTACGCAAAATGTGATTGCAGCCAATCCTAATAAAATTATTTATGTTTCTTGCTATCCAGAATCACTTCGAGCTGATAGCGAAATTTTCTTGCAACATAACTACAAGATTACCAAAACCCACATCGTGGATCAGTTTCCGCAAACGAGTCATTTTGAAGTTGTGATGTTATTTGAGAGAATAAATATTTAAGCCTGTAATATGGCCTACGATATCCGTCTTAAAAGCCAATGATAATAACGGAAGTGTGATAATACCTGTAAACAAAGTCAACGTGGTGCGAATTACAACGCGTGCAAGATAAGATCTTTTTACGCGTTCATGAGGCTGCCCTAAGCGCAACGAACACGTTTTTTCACCGATTGAAGATCCGGTTAAGGCGCGCATGGCGATGAAATACATCCAGCCACTGAATAAAAAGAAAACTGAAAAAGTCATAACAACATTTTCATGTGACAAAGTAAAACCAAGTGCGGAACGAAGACCTAGCTTCATCATTAACGAGTAACATAACATAAAAAAACAACTAACAGATAAAACAACTAAAGTATCAATCGTAGCTGCTAACCACATCCAGATTGACAATCTAAACCCTGTACGTTTTTGCGGACCACCTAAAAAACCAAGATCAAAATCAATATGCTGATCACGAAAAAGAGCTGACTTGGTTAAGTCAGCTCCGCGGCCAGAGTCTTTTTTAGGAACTCTGGTTTTTTCGATTTCGTTATGCGATTGATTTTTTTCAATAATCATTAGCGCGTAGAATCCACTGGTTTAGTTGTTGTCGGAGTCGTCGTTGTCGTCTCTGGACAATTCAGTAAATTCGTCACATACGTGTCTGTTGTACCCGGACAAAGAAGTTGTGTCGCCGGACAGTTTGCTAAATCACTGACTTGTGTAACACCATCAGCACAAACATAAAGTGTCGTTGTTACTGTTGTGTTTTCACATAAACACGAAGAAGCATTTGTCATAGTTTGGCCTGGAGGGCACGCTGGACATCCGCAAACACCGCTTGAAAGCATGGCTTGAGGTGCTGTACATGTTTGACCACATGGAGGAATTGTTCCGTTAGGACATGCATCGCCTGCTGATTTTAATGCAGGCTTTTTCGGTTTTAAGAACTTGCTATATAACAACCATAAAGCCGCACCACCGATAACCCATGGAGCTACTTTTTTAACGCCATTCCATAAGCCCGACCAGAAGCCACCTTTTTTATCTTTATCTGGTTTATCGCCACCAGGTTTTACACATTCCCAAACATCATTATCACCTGCTGAAGCTGTTTTTTGACAAACTTCACCGCCAGAACATTTTGGATCACATTGACCACCACCATCAGATGGAGGTTCAACCACTGGAGTTCCAGACGTCGGAGGTTCAGGTGTTGGTGTAGGAAGAGTTGCGCAAACCGCACCCGGAGCTACTGCTGGACCACTTACACAAGAACAAGTTAATGTTGATTCATCAACTTTACCGCCGTCTTTACAACCAGGATTTTTTTCTAAGTAAGCAGCAACAAATAAGAAACGTTTGTGTAATTGGTCACAAGCACCCCAGAATTCGCGGTCATACTGAGTTTCACCAGCCGCTGCCGCACAATCATTACGGGCCGCTGTGATTGTAGAATCAAAGTTAGTTTGAATCTCTTGAAGCTTAGCTAAAAGTTCTGCTGTGATATTACCTTTTGCAAAAGCATCTTTTAATTCTGGAGACGAACCATTTAACATACTTTCTAAGTATTTTTTTGTGTTCGCAAGAGCTGCTGGATCTTTTAAAGCCTGAGCTTTATTCGCTTCTAAAATACCTTGGTAACGAGAAGCATCTTTACCGGCAGCTTGCGCTGGCAAAGGTAGCTCAACCGATGTTAAAGGCATTTTTGCATCACAACCTTTATTATAGTGAGTAGCTGTTTGCAATTCGTTTGAGCTCGATAAGCAAAATTGTTTACCGCTTGAATCAAAACCGTAGATCGTTGGATTACATGGGAAGTTACAACCACCAGTTTTCGCACCAGCTGGGTAATTACAACGTTTGCCAGTACCGTAAGTACCGATATAACCTGCTACTACGCACTTCGTATCAGCCGCTTGTGCTTCATCAAGCATAGAAAAGAAATTATTCCATTTGTCTAATGAAGAAGTCTTTTTACCTTTTTTACGCAGTTCTTTAGCATCAAGAACATCTTGAGCGCCCGACCAAAGCATTCTCATATTCATCATGAATTGGGCACGCTCCATTGGCGTCATTTTTTTCCACATTTCACGAGTGATTTTTGGCGTGCCAGAGAATTTAGCCGGAACAACAGCTTTAGCCGTTGTTTTAGTTTGTTTTTTCATTGTTTTCGGAGACGTATAGGCATCGCCCATTCCTTTACGGTGAGAAGCATCTCCGAAATAAAGTTTTGCAAACATATCATCAAAGTTTGCAACGTCTTCCAAAGTTAAATTCGTATTATCAAATTTTACAAATTTACCTTTTTCACCTAAGAATTGGATACTTGATAGCTGATCTTTACCAGTAATACGAAGAGTCGCAACCATTTCACCTTGCGAGTTCTTCGCTTGTGTTACTTCAAATTGCGGCATCGCTTCGTTTTTAAATTGAGTCATTAACGGCTCGATCATTTTTTGAATACGTGGAGGAAATTGATCTTTGTTCTTTTTATAGAACTCACCCACTGTCATTGACTTATTTAAACCGAACTCTTGCACGAACTGTTCCAGTTGCGCTTTAGAGATTTTTTCAGCTTCAGCTTGAGCTTGTTTACCCATAGCTACCGGGCTGAAAACCATGGTAGCCATTGAAACTGTTACCAACAAACCGTTAATTTTTTTTAAGATCGTGTTCATCATAATTATCCTTTAAAAATCCAACTAAAAATTTTAGTTCGCGCTCGGTACGCCGCCGCTGCAGTTTCCGCTTGGGCAGTTATTGCCACTTCCACCTTCAGTAACTGGCGGACAAACATTAGGTGGATAAACTTGCGTTCCGTTTTGGCATTGAGTCGGCGCAGGGCAAGTTGCTGGTCCCGGAGGTGTGAAGTATTGAGTTACTCCATCCGGACAAATTCCTTGCTGAACTACAGTATCACATTGGCAAGTACTTAAGTTATACACTTGCTGACCCGGAGTACATGCATTCACCGCAGGGCACGCACACGCGCCATTTGTTAACACTTGTGGCGCCTGACATGTTGGCTGTTGAACGATAGGATCACAAGCACATGTTGTAGGATTTAAAGTTGTGTTAGCCGCACAAACATTTGTACAACCTTGTGGAGGCGTCACTACGGGAGTATCTGGCTTATCTTTTTTCTTTTTCTTAAATAAGAAGTAAAGTAAAGCTGCACCACCGATGACACCAGCACCGATCAACCATGGTTTCCAGTTAAATCCAGATCCACATTTTTTATCTTTACCCGATGGCTCTTTACCGTCTTCACAAACGCATGAACCTTCTTTTTCAACAGTTCCGTTCGTACACTGTAATTTTTCTTCAATAACTTCAGTTGTACCACTTGCTACGACTTCTTGTTCAGTCGGAGAAGAAACTACAGGACAAGATGGTGTACCAGGAAGAACTTCACCACCCTCACAAGAACATTTTAATGTTTCTGGATTAATAGCTTTGCTACCTGGACAACCTGGTTTAACTGCTAACGACTCAGCTACAAATAAGAAACGTCTGTGTAGCTGATCACAAGCCCCTTCAAAATTTTTATCATATTGTTCTTTGTTATCAGCTGCAGCAGCACAAGCTGTACGTGCAGCGCCAATAGTATCATCAAAGTTTTTTTGAATTTTTTGAAGTTCAGCTAAAAGAGCATCATCAATATTACCACTCATGAAAGCCGTTTTTTGTGGTTCTTTAAGCATACTCGCTAAGTAGTTTTGTGAAAGCTCTTGAACTTTCTTGTTTTTTTCAAATTCAGCTTTCGCTTCGCTTTTATTTCTTTCAGCCACACCTTCGTAACGCTTAGATCCATGAGTTGGATCATTTGATTTTGGCAATGCATCTACTACAGCAGTTAACGGCATTTTAATGTCACAACCTTGGTTACGATGAGTAGCCGTTTGCAATTCAGCACTGTTTGTTAAACAAAATAAGCCGCCATTATTGTAACCATAGATAGTCGGATTACATGGCATCGAACAGTTTTGTGATTTTGCCGCAGAAAGCGCTTCTGAAGGGTATTTACATTTTTTATCAGGGCCGTATTTACCGATGTAACCGGCAACTACGCAATCAGAACCAACACCGAAAGCTTCGACTTCACCATTTAATAAAGCAAAGAAGTTGTTCCATTTTTGTAATGGCGAAGCCGTTCCACCTTCTAGTGAAGAAGTTTTTTTACCTTTTTTAGGATCTACGCTCTTTTTAAGATCTAAAGTTTCTTTAGCATTCATAACATCTGCAGCACCTGAATAAAGAAGTCTTAAATTCAGCATAAACTGAGCGCGCTGCATAGGGCTTAGTTTTTTCCACATTTCACGAGTGATTTTTGGCGTGCCAGAGAATTTTTCAGAGTTAGCTTTAATTAAATTTTTATCGTGGGCTTTTTTGATTTTGATGTCAGACGCCATAATACGTTTCATCGCCGGCGTAATTAACATCAAGTCATTTTCAGTTAAAACAACATTGTTAAACTTAGCAAACTTGGTTTTTTCACCAAAGATTTGCATTTGGTATGATTTACCTTTTTCGCTGATCGTAAGAGTTGGGATTTTTTCTCCTGTAGAGCTTACTGATTCTTTTAAAGTAAACTCAGGCATTAATTCATTCGGAGAAGACATTAAGTAGCGCTCAACATCAGCGTAAACTTGGCCTGAGTATAAGTGTTTAGTTTTATTCCAGAACTCTTTATAAGTAATACGCTTACTAAGTTGAGTCTCTGTCATGAAAGATTCGATTTGTTTTTTAAAAGTATCTTCAGCTTGATACCCGTGAGCCACTGGTGCAAAAACCATCGTTAAAACCGAGCCTGTTGCAGCTAGTGATTTAAAAACATTTCTCATAGAAAGCCTTAAGCTCATGACTGTCTCCTGTCTTAATCCTTAAAATGTATCTCAAAAAAATCCGTTTTAATTTCTATACAAATACAGTCCCTTATCGGTGTCTCTTTTTAATAACTTAAATCATTATGTTACGATCTAAAATGAGACACCCTAAGGCTATTTTTTCCGACGTTCAGAATCACGCTCTTCAATTCTTCGGTCTGGATTATGTTCAGTCGAGGTCCACTTAGTGCGGCGGTCGATGTATGGAAATTTGAAGTAGAATGCGATTACCAGAACCCCTAAAGTTGTTACCACCGCTAAAATCGAAAATATTTTAAGAAAGTTAGGCTCAATCGAGTTCGGATCTGCCTGAAAAAGTCTAAAAGCATTGATACCAAGCACCACGACTAAAGACATAATAGCCATAGTCCATGAAAGTTTGTGCTGAATGAACAATAGAACCCCAGTTAAGATCAGAAGACCTAACCAAATCCAATCAAAAACAGAAATTGTTTTTAACAAAGCCATAAAGATCGGTGGTTCGTACCAGTTTGCCAGGCCCGAGCCTAAAAAGCTGATTAAGATGTTTCCTAAAGGGGCTAAGATGAACAGGATGGCCATGGCGTAAACGCCGAGAGGTTTCTTCAAAGATGCTTCCGGTGTATTATTCATGCCTATAGCATAAACAGTAAGTTAATTTTTGAATACCAGAATATATAAAAGGTCTAGTTTATGCGAACCATTTAGGCTATAAAAATACTATGC
>JAMPXC010000084.1 GCA_023701385.1 Pseudobdellovibrio sp. | reverse complement strand
TTTCTAAGTTAGCTTTTGCTAATTCGATATCACCTTTTTTGTAATGATATAAACCTAAGGCCGCCCAACCGGTATCAAACGAAGGGTTATCAACAACCGCTTGGCGTAAATGTTCGATAGCCTGGTCTAACTCACCTTTTGCAGCTTCGACTAAGGCGTGTGAATAGCTGACTTCGGCATCATTAATACCTAAAGTGCCAAGTTCGCGGCAAACATCCTCTAAACCTTCAAAGTCATTTTCTACAGAGTAGATTCTGATTAGGGCCTTAAAAACAAAAACTTTTTCAGTTTTTGTAAGTGGCATAGTTAATAGTTTTAAAGCTTCATCTAATGATTCGTTACGCTGACCTTGCGAAAGCAACGCCATCATGTATTTAACTTTATCCTCAATGTGTGTGCTCTTGCGCGACAGCACTTGCAAAGTTTTTAATTGGCCCGTGAAATCTTTTAAAGACATTTGCACTTGCGATAATAGCCTTAAAAATTCAGGTTCATTAGAAAATTCAGTCGAAATTTTGATCAAGTTTAAAAATGATTTTTTGTATTGACCGTTTTTAAAAAGTTCTTGAGCCGTTTGAAACTGGCTGTTCGTATGTAGCATTCCTTGCCTCCGAGCAGTTAACTGGACCGCTAGTCCTTAGCGGTTTCTACAAGATTTTATAAAGCAAGGTGAATGCCAAGACGCTTAATCAAATAAAATGGGAGCTTTCGCTCCCATTCAAATTAAGCATTCGTTTTTTTATGACAACCAAGTCAATTTACTGACTGGCCAACAAAAAGGCTAGGAAGCTTTTGCTCCTATGCCGACTTGTAGCTGTTCATGGCTTTTTTAGCCAATCGAACGTCTTGTAGCTCGCGAATGATCTTAGTTTTAGCTTCATCGATTAAAGCTAACACTTGCATGTCTTGATCTAAAATACGCGATACAAACATTTCTTTAGCACGCATGCACTCACGTAACGCGCGCTTATCTGTTTCAGTAAACACACCGTTAATATCTTTGTGCTGCATATGAGCTTTATTAATTTCTGTATCAATATATTTAAGAATATTGATTAAATCTTCGCGTTTATTGTAAAACGCTTCGATTTCTTCGTAATGACCGCTTTCAAGCTTAATGATCTGTTGTTCATTCAAAGTATAAAACTTCTCAAGAAAGTGGTTTTTCTCTGTCATTAATTGAACTAAGCGGATCATGCTGTGCCCCCTTTGGCGTCTTGTTCTTTTTTATATTTTTCTACGGCGCCTTTCCAGCCCTCGTATAGATTCTCAATAACTTTTAAAGCGTTTTTTAACGGTTCAACTTCACCAGAGACATTGGCTTTGGTGTATTGATCCAGGATAAACGTATACAACTGATCTAGTTGTTTCGCGATATCGCCCCCAACTTTGTGGTCCAGCGACACTTGAAGTTCCATAATGATATCGTAAGCACGCATTAAATTTGTTCCGCGCTCAGCGACCTTCTTTTGTTCTGCGGCTTGCATAGCAAGTTTTGTAAACTTGATTGCGCCTTCGTATAACATCAATAAGATCTGCTCACGAGGAGCACTCGTTATCGATGTCTGTTTGTACTTCTGATATGGATTAGCTGCCATATTCTACCCTTGTCCCTTTCCTAAGGCTGCGCCCTGCGAATTCATCTTTGACATAGCCTCTTCCATATTTGCGAATTGGCGACGTAAAGACTCTTCTCGCTTTTCGAGCTGTTTTTCTTTTCTATCAATTTTTTGATCTATAAGTTTGACCTGGTTTTGCATACTGTTCTTACGAGTACCCACTGCACCAGTTTGTGGATCTGTGATTTCACGAATACGCTTACGCATGCTTGTGATGAATCCAGTATTATTTAAATCACCACGTAAAAATTCGATCACATCACGTGGATCTTCAGCGACGGCTTTTTTAAATTTATCGGCTTTATACTCTAAAGTACCGTTACGGTTAAATTCGATACCTAATTCTAAAATACGCTCATAAGAACTGTTCGTTTGCTGAACGTCCTGAATAATACGGCGTAAACGACCCTCAGTCATACGCAGCATACTATCGCCACCTAATGGGCCTAAGCGCTGCATACCATCTTTAGTTTCGGTTAATTTATTCTGAGTTTGGATAAAGCTTAAAGCGCCGTTATAAGCATCAACGAATGTTTTAACTTTTTCACCGATCACATCAAAGTTTTCAGTCACAGTTAATTTAACCGGAGTACCTTCGCGCGCCTGTTTTAAATCTAAAGTTACACCTGGAATAGCATCAGTAATTTTATTTTCAGCCGCTTCGAACTCATGGCCGTTTAATTTGTAACGCGCATTTTTAGCGGCTAACTGCTCTGAAAATTCAAAGTCGAAATCCCCGTCAACCATGTACACTGTCGGAAATTCAACCGAATGGTCGTTACCGGTTTTTGCACCTGTTAATTGTAAACGGTAACAATCAACAGAATCTTTTCTATCGTTAATAACTGTGGCCTTAACACCTACGTTAGAGGCATTAATTTTTGCGGCAACTTTATCTAGTGTTGAATTATCTTCGTCGATGTAAACTTCTTGCGTACCCTCTGGAGTATCAAATTTAATATAGCCTACGCCGATTGAAGATTTGTCTTTATCAGAAATACCATTTGAAACGATCGAAGGTTTTGTCGCTAACTGCATGACTTCTAATGTCCAGTCACCTGATTCGGCCACCGAAGCATCTACAGTTCCATCAACGATATCAGGAAAACCTGACATAAATTTCATATCGCTGAAACCACGAGAACCAACAAGGGTATTTAAATTTTTTAGAATATCATTAATTTTTGTTTCGAATTCAGTAACGAGCTTTACTTTGTCTTGGACTTTGCCTTTATCTTCTTCCATTTTCTTTAACGGCATACGCTCTGCTTCGATCACTTGATCGACCAGATTCGGGGGCAATCCTCCTGATAAACCGCTAATGCGTACTGGCACTGTATTTCCTCCATGAAAAACAATTCAGCTCTAGAAACAGTATGACAGAGTTCGTCGATATTTTGTGAGTCAATGGTTTGTCATTGGACCAAGTTTAGCCCTCGGACGAGTGGGCAAAAATGACCCACAGACTTTACTCTGGATAGAGGCAGCATAGCTAGACGAAGACAGCGTTTTTTAAGTAATCTCAAGACCTATGGAAAACAAAACAGCCCTGAAACAACACTTTGGTAAGCTGGGTGAATACCTAAAAGAAAAACGCGAGAGTCAAAATCTCACGCAAATTGACGTCGCAAAAGCCTGTCAGTGCAAGTCGCAGTTTGTTTCTAACTGGGAACGCGGCAAATGCTCGCCCCCATGGGATATCTTAAAGAAGCTGATTAAGCTCTATGATATTCCAGAACGTCAGATGTTTAATTTTCTGATGAAAGAGTACGAAAAAATGATCATTACTAATCTAGGAATCAAAGCCGCAAAAAAATAACTAGGCAGTACGCTTCAGCAAATTGCCTTTTTGCGAAGTTTCGTTAGCCGGAGTTTCAAACACTTCCCACAGATCGTGCTCTGCGATTTTCCGAATAAGATTTTGGCTTTGATCTTTTACTTCAGCGTAAAAATAACCTTCGTCGTCGACTAAAACAGCCACCCATTTCATATCCAGCATAAAATGTTTCGCGTTTAAATTGGCTATGGCCTTTTCAGCCTGCTCGCGTGTCATTTTTTCTTTTTTCTTTTGCTGTTTTTGATACAACTGTTGCCCGTTGGCATCACGGTCATGCGTATTCTCAGACTTAATAGCCTTCGTTTCAGGCTGCTGCTGAGTTGATGGCAATGTATTAATGATGGCGTTACCGGCAAGATTTTTTACATTCATACACTTCGTATCGGCGAATTATTAAAAAATCTTGAATTAAGACGTCGGTCTAGATGCGGATAATTAAATCACCCATAGTTTGGGCGCTAGCTTCGTCATGAGTCACAATCAAAGCCGTTAGTTTTCTTTCACGAATGATATTTAAACACTGCTGTTCAACTTGCGCGCGCAAATTTTGATCTAAACTCGAAAAGGGTTCATCCATTAAAAGCACACGTGGCTCTGAAGCAATCGCCCGGGCTACAGCGACACGCTGGGCCTCACCACCTGAAATTTCATGCGGGTATTTATCTTTGTGAATTTCGATTTGAAATTCATTTAAAAGCTGTAATAAAAAATCTTTACGTTCTGATTTTGGTCTACGGCAGCCGTACAAAATATTTTCAGCCACTGTCATATGCGGAAAAAGGGCGTGCTGCTGAAATACAATTCCGATTTCACGTTTTTGCACAGGCACTAAATCTTTTTTACCCGTCGCTACTTTTTTATCATGAATGAAAACTTCTCCACCATCAGGCGTAACAAAGCCAGCCACTATTTTTAACAACGTGGATTTACCGGCACCCGATGGTCCAAGTAAACAGGCAATCTTGCCACTTTCAAGGGTGAATGAAACATCGTTAACACCGCGATTAGCAGCAGGATATTTATAAGTTACGTTAGTTAATCTTACACTCATCGGTACACCTTTAACTTATCATATAAGCGAAATAAAATAATCACAGCGACAGTGCTTAAACCAATTAACGTTAAAGCATACGGAGCCGCTTCAACATGGCGGTCATCACTGGCAAATTCAAATGCGACAATCGCTAAATTCTTTACATCAAACGGACGCAAAATCAGTGTCGCAGATAATTCTTTAACCGTATCTAAAAACACAACTAAGAAGGCCACACAAAGCGGAAGCCATAATAACGGTAACTGCACCCGCCAGAAAGTTACAAATTTATTTTTCCCTAAAGCGGCCGAAGCTTGATCATACTCTTTTGGAATACGCGTAAACCCGCTATGTAGCGGATGATAAGCTGTCGCCACAAAACGCACGACATAAGCAACTAATAAGGCCACAATTGTTCCGGTAATAAAAGAATTGGGAAATAAATTTTTTTGCAGAAAACCAAAAAGTAACATCAGCCCTACTGCCAATACCGCCCCTGGAATGGCATAGCCGACGTTCGCTAAACCAGTAAAATAGCGAAGCCACCCTTTCGGATGAAATCTTTCAGCTAACGCCATAACAAGAGCTACCACCGCGACGATCAATCCGCTTAAGCCACCCAGGCGCAGTGTTTGCCAGATAAAATTCACATCTAACATCGCCAGTGAAAACACTTTGTTATACATGAGAAGTCTGAATAAAACTAAAACTGGAATAATAAAACCAACCAGCACCGGAAACAGACAAACTAAAAATGCTAAAAAGTTTTTAACCGATGAAAGCTTAATTTTTTTAATTTCAGTATTCTGAAGAATAGCTGAGAAGCGCTGACGGCGTCGGTTAAACGCCTCAACAGCCATCAGAAAAAATACAAAAACTAAAAGAACCACCGCTAAGCGTGCTGCCACTAACGGTTCACCTAGATAAAACCAACTGCGATAAATGCCTGCACCGAAACTTTGTACGCCCATAATCGACACAGTTCCGATATCAGCTAAGGCTTCCATCAAAGCCATTAAGCCACCAGCAAAAATAAAAGGGCGAGCAGCTGTAAGCGCTACACGCCAGAAAAAATGACGAGGGTACGAACCCATCGATGAAGCTGCCTGCCACCACTCTAAAGGTTGAGTTAAAAAAGCGGTACGTGCTAACAAGTACACATAGGGCACTGTCGAAAACCCGATAACGATAATCGCTCCGCCTAAATTTCTGAACTGCGGGAAATAATAATCACCTTTTTCCCAACCGGTAAATTCACGCAGTAAGGTTTGCAAAGGACCTGCGTACTCAAAAAGCCAACCATAAGCGTAGGCCGACACGTAAGCAGGAACTGCTAACGGTAAAATCATGGCAAATTGTAAAATAGATTGTCCGAAGAAAGAAAAGCGCGAAGAAACCCACGCCGTTGTAACTCCCACGACTACAGCCGTGAAAGCTACACCGATTCCCAGCAACAACGTTTCGATAATGTAGTCAGTTAATAAAAACTGAACCACATGTTGCCAGGCAGCCGCCGTCTCTGGAGAAATTCGCATTAACCATGCGAAGGCTATCACCAAAAACGGCGCTATACATAAAGCGGCTAATAACAGCGCCGCCGCTCGAAGCATGGAATTACTTCCAGCCTACTTTATCAGAAATTAAAGTCGCTTGTTTAGAGTGAGGTGCCCAAGCACCTAATAAAGTTTTATCTTCTTTAAAAGGACCCCAAGAAGCTAATACAGAATCAGATTTCGCTGTTGTTAATACAGGAAATTCTTTATTTAAACTTGCGTATAGATCTTGTGCTTCAGCTGAGCTTAAGAATTCTAAAAGTTTTTGTGCATTTTTCGCATTTTTAGAAGCTTTAAGAACCGCACCACCGCTGATATTTACGTGCACACCGTTTAATTCACCTTTAGCCGATTTTTGATTCGGGAAAAATATACCCACTTTTTGCGCCACTAATTTATCTTCAGGTAATTCTGAAGTTAACATTTTTCCAAAGTAGTAGCTGTTAGAGATCGCAAGTTTTGCTTCACCAGAAGCTACCGCACGTAATTGATCAGAATCGCCACCTTGTGGAGGACGCGCTAAATTAGAGACAAAACCTTTAGCCCAAGTCGTCGCTTTTTCTTCGCCATGAACTTTAATTAAGTGAGCAAATAAAGATTGGTTGTACGGATGAGAAGATGAACGGGCTACGATTGAACCTTTCCATTTTTCATTCGCAAGGTCTTCGTAAGTTGATAATTCTTCTGGTTTTACTTTTTCTTTATTGTAGAAAACCGCGCGGATACGTTTACTTAAACCAAACCATTCACCGTCTTTATCACGGTATAATGCCGGAACATTTTTATTTAATGTTTTAGAGTTTAACTTAGTGAATAAACCTTTATCTTTAGCGATTGTTAAATTCGCCACATCTACAGTGATTAAAACATCTGCTGGAGATTGAGCACCTTCTGATTCAATACGAGCCAATAATTTTGGCGCATCATCAGAAAGCATTTTAACTGGAATACCCGTCTTAGCCGTAAATTGATCCAATAACGGCTTGATCAACTCTTCTTTACGAGCCGAATAGATCACTAATTCTTTTTCTGGAGGTTTAATTGCTGCAACTTTTGGAGCCGCAATTTCAGCAGCAAAAGCTGACAACGTCGAAGCGATAACTGATAGAACTAAAAAACTTTTTTTGAACATGATTATTCCTTTCACTATCAAGAACAGCCACCATAACGACTTCTGCTTCGCAGCAACAAGCTTATGCGCCTTTGTTTAGCCAAATGAAAAGATATTGATGAACGCAAAGTAAGCAAAATGACAAAAAGACGAATTTAGCACTAGGACGACCAGAAGGACGACCAGGAGGTCGGCCCTTCAGAATAGGGTTTGCCGGAGGCAAATCAAAACCAGCAACAATTTCCCCATAATTACAGAAAAACCAAAATAAAAAAGGCGGACTTGGTGATTACCCAGCCCGCCAAACCATATTTAAATTGTTGAGCAGGGCGAGGTCGCACCCCGCCCAACCATTTATTCAATTATAATTAACCGATTAATTTAAGAGCCATTTGTGGCTGCTGATTAGCTTGAGATAATACAGAAGTAGTACCTTGTAGTAACACTTGGTTACGAGCTAATTCAGAAGTTGTTGCAGCGATATCAGCATCACGTAGACGAGAGTTCGCAGCAGACATAGATTCAACCATTGTACCGATAACGTCAGTTGTTGAAGTTAAACGATTTTGTAAAGCACCTAAGTT
>JAMPXC010000002.1 GCA_023701385.1 Pseudobdellovibrio sp. | reverse complement strand
ATTGCGCGCCTGATGTAACACGGCCTTTGCCATCAACAGTCACTTTGGTGTATTGCGTGCCTGAAGTTACATTTGCAAAATATTGTAATCTCGCATCAGCGATAATACCTGTTGCACTTGCTGATCCTAAATCAACAGTGTTTGCTGTGGCGAAAGTTCCTAAGCCTAAATTAGTACGAGCTGTTGATACTGATGCCAGATCACTTAAGTTGTTGGCTTTTCTTAAATACGTTCCAGAAACCGCATCATCAGCTGGAGTAAATCCTAAAGCCGTAATAACATCCGATGACGCTAATTGCGTTCCCGATGTTACGCGGCCTTTACCATCGACTGTCACTTTCGTGTACTGCGTTCCTGAAATTACACCAGCGCCCACCGAAGATAATGTTAAAACACCTGAATTCGAGATAGCTGCATCACCAGTCACCGTGACACCTGTCGCTGTATTTGAAGCACTTCCCATGTAGATTTGGCCGTTAGCTAAATAATCTGTTAGCGCACTTACCCAATGTGTACTAATACGTGTCGCTGTTGAACCGGAAGCAACAGCTAATACCTGACCCACTGTTGGAGTTCCGTTACTCGGTAACACGATATCATAATCTGTAACACCGACTGGCGTTGTAAGACCGATATAACCACCAACTGATCCATCTTGAATGCGTAAGTTGCGTTGTACAGTTATGTCTTGAACTGTTGTGATATTTCTTGCAGTGAAATCACCGTTAGCATCACGGCGAACAATTGTTCCACTTGAGTTATTAGCTGTGGCTGCCAATGTATCTGAAACTGATTGAGAAATTTGCGCCGAAGTTTTTCCACCGACAGTTTGAACAACTGTGGCATCAAGAGTTCCCGAAACATCTCCACCTAATGTGCCAACGGCCGCAATCACGTTAGCACTTGTGACTGAGATTGTACCGGCAGTAACAGTAATATTTGAACCAATTTGCACAATACCTTTTGATCCTGCTGTCGCATCGGCGTAAGCCACCGCAGTTGCAGAAGTAATTCGGCCAAATGCATCCACAGTAAAATTCGGAATCAGTGTATTCGATCCATACGATCCGGCAGTCACACCACTATTTGCAATTGAAATTGTCGGATTCGAAGCGCCACCAGTCAGTGCTAATGGTGAAGCTACAGAAACAGAAGCCATCGGTGTGTAACCTAAACCAGAAGTGACATCTGTAAAATTCAATCCGGTACCGCTTGTTACGCGGCCCCAATCATCAACTGAAACTTTTGGATAGGTACCAGAGGTAACTCCTGAAACATTTAAACTTAATACCGGATTTGAAGCGCCACCAGAAATTGCCAACGGGGCAACAGCTGAAACTAAGTTCGTCGGCGTATAACCTAAACCTGAAGTGACATCTACAAAATTTAATCCGGTACCGCTTGTTACGCGACCCCAGTCATCAACTGAAACTTTTGGATATGTACCAGAAGTAACTCCGCTGAACGCCAAACCGATTGTCGGATTTGAAGCGCCACCCGTTAATGTGATTGGCGATGTTGTTACAACAGAAGCCATCGGCACATAACCCAATGCTGTGTTGATATCAGCGTTTGAAAGCTGTGCGCCTGAAGTTATGCGGCCTTTGCCATCGACTGTCACTTTCGTGTATTGCGTACCTGAAGTTACATTTGCGAAATCAAGTAAACGGGCATCAGCGATAATACCTGTTGCACTTGCCGAACCTAAATCTAAAAAGTTTGCCGTTGCAAAAGTTCCTAAACCTAAATTAGTACGTGCTGTTGGAATTGATGCAAGATCGCTTAAGTTATTCGCTTTTCTTAAGTATGTTCCCGACACTGAATCGTCAGCCGGTGTATAACCTAACGCTGTAATAACATCTGATGATGCTAACTGCGCGCCCGAAGTTACGCGGCCTTTGCCATCGACTGTCACTTTCGTGTATTGCGTACCTGAAGTTACATTTGCGAAATCAAGTAAACGGGCATCAGCGATAATACCTGTTGCACTTGCTGAACTTAAATCTAAAAAGTTCGCCGTTGCAAAAGTTCCTAAACCTAAATTAGTACGTGCTGTTGATACTGAAGCTAAATCACTTAAGTCGTTGGCTCTTCTTAAGTAAGTTCCCGAAGCAGCGTTATCCGCCGGAGTGTAACCTAAGGCTGTTATAACGTCAGATGAAGCTAATTGCGCTCCTGATGTTACACGACCTTTACCATCAACAGTGACTTTCGTGTATTGAGTACCAGAAGTTACACCACTACCTACAGAAATTAATTGTAAATTACCCGTATCTGAGATGGTCGCATCGCCTGTCAACGCAACGTCAGTTGCCGTACCGGATGCATTACCTACATAGATATGCCCTGCTGTTAATGCATCTGATAGTGTGCTCACCCAACGGGTTAAAATCGTTGCTGATGTTGAACCTGGAGCTACTGATAAAATTTGGCCAATGACCGGAGCGCCATTGTTCGGTAACACGATATCGTAATCTGCCACACCCACTGGTGTTGTAAGGCCGATATGTCCACCTACTGAACCATCTTGAATACGCAAGTTACGTTGCACAGTCATGTCTTGAACAGTAGTAATATTTCTGGCTGCGAAATCACCGTTCGCATCACGACGAACAATTGTTCCACTTGAGTTATTTGGTGTAGCAGCGATTGTATCACTCACTGATTGTGAAACTTGCGCAGAAGTTTTGCCACCAACTGTTTGAACAACAGTGGCATCAAGAGTTCCTGAAACGTCTCCACCTAATGTGCCCACAGCTGCGATAACATTGCCACTTGTTACTGAAATTATTCCCGAACTAAGTGTAATGTTTGAACCGATTTGCACGATACCTTTGGTCACGTTTGTGGCATCTGCATAAGCTGTCATTGTAGCAGAAGTAATTCGCCCAAAAGCATCGACGACAAAATTAGGAATTAATGTATTTGAACCATAGGCCCCTGATGTCACACCACTATTTGCCAATGAAATGGTTGGATTTGAAGCGCCACCGGTTAATACGATCGGCGCAGTTACAGAAATTGAAGCCACCGGAGTATAACCTAAACCAGAAGTGACATCTGTAAAATTTAAACCTGTACCACTTGTAATGCGGCCCCAAATATCAACAGTCACTTTTGGATAAGTTCCGGCAGTAACACCAGTCGTGTCTAAACTGATCACAGGATTTGAAGCTCCACCCGTGATTGATAAAGGAGTTGCTGCTGAAACTAGATTTGTCGGTGTATATCCTAAGGCTACTGTTACATCAGCAGATGATAACTGTGCACCACTTGTCACTCGGCCTTTACCGTCAACAGTCACTTTTGTGTATTGCGTGCCTGAAGTTACATTTGCAAAATCTTGTAATCTCGCATCAGCAATAATACCTGTTGCACTTGCTGAACCTAAATCTA
The DNA here is from genome assembly GCA_023701385.1 of Pseudobdellovibrio sp. Lineage (GTDB taxonomy): Bacteria > Bdellovibrionota > Bdellovibrionia > Bdellovibrionales > Bdellovibrionaceae > Pseudobdellovibrio. The sequence continues at coordinate 128,864 of JAMPXC010000002.1, read as the reverse complement.
ATGAACTCGCTGTTGCGAATGTTCCTAAGCCTAAATTAGTACGAGCTGTTGCCGATGAAGCCAGATCACTTAAGTTGTTGGCTTTTCTTAAGTACGTTCCAGAAACCGCATCATCTGCCGGAGTAAATCCTAACGCTGCAACCACATCTGAAGAATTTAATTGCGCACCCGATGTGACGCGGCCTTTGCCATCAACTGTCACTTTCGTGTATTGCGTACCTGAAGTAACACCTGCACCGACAGAAATTAATTGTAGATCTCCGGCATTAGACATCGTTGCATCGCCAGTCATCGCAACACCCTCTGCCGTACCTGATGCATTACCTACAAGTAAGTACCCCGGAGAAAGCACATCAGTTAAGGCATTTACCCAACGTGTCTTAATAAGCGTGGCTGTTGTACCCGAAGCTACCGATAACACCTGACCCAACGTTGGAGTTCCATTACCCGGCAACACGATATCATAATTTGTTATACCTACTGGTGCAGTAAGGCCGATATAGCCACCCACCGAACCATCTTGAATGCGCAAGTTACGTTGCACAGTCACATCTTGAACTGTCGTGATATTTCTTGCAGTGAAATCACCGTTTGTGTCACGGCGAACGATTGTACCGCTTGAGTTATCTGCTGTGGCAGAAGCTACCGCATCAACAGTCGTTGCGATATTAGCAGCAGTTCTACCACCAACTGTTTGAACAACTGTGGCATCAAGTGTTCCCGAAACATCTCCACCTAAAGAACCAACTGCTGCGATCACGTTAGCACTTGTGACCGAAATAGTTCCCGCAGTGACTGTAATATTCGAACCAATCTGAACAATACCTTTTGCGGCCGCTGTCGCATCGGCGTAAGCCACCGCTGTTGCTGAAGTGATTCTTCCGAAGGCGTCGACCGTGAAATTTGGAATTAATGTGTTCGAACCATAAGCCCCTGATGTCACACCACTATTTGCCAATGAAATTGTTGGATTTGAAGCCGCACCTGTTATTAAAAGTGGAGTAGCCACCGAAACTGAAGCAACTGGCGTATAACCTAAACCAGAAGTTACATCTATAAAATTTAATCCTGTACCGTTGGTGACACGGCCCCAAATATCAACAGTCACTTTTGGATAAGTTCCTGACGTTACACCTGAAACATCTAAACTAATTACAGGGTTTGAAACACTGCCGGTAATTGATAACGGAGCCGTCGTTGAAACAAGATTTGTTGGTGTATAACCTAATGCCGTTGTAACGTCGGCAGAAGATAGTTGTGCGCCTGATGTAACACGGCCTTTACCGTCAACTGTGACTTTCGTATATTGTGTACCACTAGTTACATTTGTAAAATCTTGTAGTCTTGCATCAGCGATAATACCCGTTGCACTTGCTGAACCTAAATCAACAGTGTTTGCTGTGGCGAAAGTTCCTAAGCCTAAATTAGTACGAGCTGTTGCCGATGAAGTTAAATCACTTAAGTTATTAGCTTTGCGTAAATAAGTTCCAGACACAGCATCATCAGCCGGCGTATAACCTAAGGCAGTTGTTACATCTGATGAAGCTAATTGCGCTCCTGAAGTAATGCGACCTTTGCCATCAACAGTAACCTTCGTATACTGCGTACCAGAAGTAATTCCTGTACCTACAGAAATCAATTGCAAGTTACCCGTATTAGACATTGTCGCGTCACCAGTCATTGCAACGCCCGTTGCAGTACCAGAAGCGTTACCTACGAATACGAAACCTGAAGCTAGTGTGTCTGTTAAAGCATTAATCCATTTTGTCGCGATCACTGCTGAAGTTGAACCTGTAGCTACCGATAACACTTGGCCTACTGCCGGAGCCCCATTAGCTGGCAACACGATATCGTAATTTGCTACCCCCACTGGCGTTGTAAGACCGATGTAACCACCCACAGATCCATCTTGAATTCGTAAGTTACGTTGCACCGTCATGTCTTGAACAGTTGTAATATTTCTGGCCGTAAAATCGCCGTTCGCATCACGACGAACAATAGTGCCACTTGAATTTAAGTGAGTCGCAGCAATCGTATCAGATACTGATTGCGAAATTTGCGCAGAAGTTTTTCCGCCGACAGTTTGAACGACTGTATTATCTAATGTACCAGAAACATCGCCGCCTAATGTTCCCATGGCAGCAATGACATTCGCACTTGTCACCGAAATTACGCCTGCTGTAACCGTAATGTTTGAACCAACTTGCACGATACCTTTAGAACCTGCCGTTGCATCAGCGTAAACAACAGTTGTTACAGAAGTGATTCTACCGTAAGCATCAACAGTAAAACTTGGAATTAATGCATTTGACCCGTAAACGCCAGAAACGACTCCGCTCGTCGCTAATGAGATTGTTGGGTTTGAAGCAGTACCTGTTAACAAGATCGGTGCCGCGACAGAAACCGAAGCGACTGGTGAATAACCTAAACCGGCAGTAACATCAGCAAAATCTAATCCTGTACCACTTGTTACGCGCCCCCAAAGATCAACTGTAACTTTCGGATATGTGCCCGCAGCAACACCAGAGTTTGCTAAACCGATTGTTGGATTTGAAGCACCGCCTGTTAATGTGATCGGCGCTGTTGATGAAACCGAATTCATCGGCACATAACCTAAACCCGTCACCACATCTGTATTGTCTAACACTGAACCACTTGTAACACGGCCCCAAAGATCAACCGTGACTTTCGGATATACGCCCGAAGCCACACCAGAGTTCGCTAAACCAATCACCGGATTAGAAACTCCACCTGAAACTGTAATCGGCGCTGTTGAAGAAACGATATTCGTTGGCGTGTAGCCTAAAGCTGTAGTTACATCACTCGATGCTAATTGCGCACCAGAAATTACACGGCCTTTTCCATCAACAGTCACTTTTGTGTACTGTGATCCTGAAGTCACTCCTGAACCTACCGAAATTAATTGTAAGTCACCAGTATTCGACATTGTTGCATCACCAGTCATCGCAACGCCAGTTGCCGTACCTGATGCATTACCCACAAATACAAAACCTGGTGCTAAAGAATCTGTTAGAGCGTTAATCCATCTTGTAGCAATAACCGATGAGGTAGAACCAGTTGCTACCGACAACACTTGGCCAACGTTCGGAGCGACAGTATTATTTGGTAATACGATATCATAACTTGTTATACCGATCGGCGTGGTAATACCAATATAACCACCGACAGAGCCATCTTGTACTCGCAGGTTACGTTGTACAGTCATATCTTGAACTGTTGTGATATTGTTCGCGGTAAAGTTACCGTTATTATCGCGTTTAACAATTGTACCGCTCGAATTTAAATGAGTTGCAGTAATCGTGTCTGATACTGATTGAGAAATCTGTACAGCTGTTTTTCCGCCAACAGTTTGAACTACAGTCGCATCAAGAGTTCCGGATACATCACCACCTAATGCTCCCATAGCAGCAACAACGTTAGCGCTTGTTACCGAAATTGTGCCAGCAGTGACAGTAATGTTAGCTCCAACCTGTACAATACCTTTTGTTACATTCGTAGCATCAGCATAAGTCGACATTGTGGCTGAAGTAATTCTTCCCCATTCATCAACAACAAAATTTGGAATTAAAGTATTTGAACCGTAAGCACCAGAAACCACACCACTCGCATTTAAACCAATCACCGGATTCGAAGCACCACCACTTAAAGAAATTGGCGTTGTTGTAGAAACCGAGTTCACCGGCACATAACCTAAACCAGAAACAACATCAGCATTATTTAACTGCGCCCCTGATGTCACGCGGCCTTTACCATCAACTGTAACTTTCGTGTACTGTGATCCTGATGTAACTCCCGCACCTACAGAAATTAATTGCAAGTTACCTGTATCAGACATTGTCGCATCACCATTCATGGCAACACCCGTTGCAGTACCAGAAGCATTACCAACGAATACGAAACCTGGAGCTAGTGTGTCTGTTAAAGCATTAATCCACGTTGTTGCGATAACTGATGAGGTGGAACCAGTTGCTACCGACAACACTTGGCCCACATTGGGAGCCACGGCGTTGTTCGGCAATACGATATCGTAACTTGGTGTCGCGATCGGCGTCGTAATACCGATGTAATTCGCCATACCATTTTGTACACGTAAATTACGTTGTACAGTCATATCTTGAACAGTTGTGATATTATTCGCGGTAAAGTTACCATTGTTATCACGTTTAACAATAGTTCCGCTTGAGTTTAAATCAGTTGCTGCAAGAGTATCGCTCACACTTTGTGAAATTTGTGCAGCCGTTTTTCCACCTACAGTTTGAACAACTGTATTATCTAATGTACCTGAAACATCGCCACTTAATGAACCCATCGCGGCTACCACATTGGCACTTGTAACCGAAATCGTACCTGCGGTTACCGTGATGTTAGCTCCAACCTGTACAATACCTTTTGTTACATTCGTAGCATCAGCATAAGTCGACATTGTTGCTGAAGTAATTCTTCCCCATTCATCAACAACAAAATTTGGAATTAAAGTATTTGAACCATAGGCTCCTGAAGAGACACCGCTGAAAGCTAAACTAAATACTGGATTTGAAGCACCGCCTGTTAACATAATCGGTGCTACCGCTGAAACTGAATTCATCGGCACATAACCTAAACCAGCCACAACATCTGCATTATTTAATTGTGAGCCGGATGTTACACGACCTTTGCCATCAACAGTGACTTTCGTGTATTCAGTGCCAGAAACAACACCAGCACCCATTGAAATTAATTGTAAGTTTCCTGTATTAGATAGTGTTGCATCACCGCTCATCAGAACCGGCGTGGCTGTGCCCGAAGCATTACCCACAATGATGTGTCCGCTAGCTAATACATCTGTTAAAGCGGTAATCCAAGTTGTAGCTACTGTTGCAGAGCTTGCAGAAGTTACCGCCATTACTTGTCCCACATTTGGCGGTACAGCATTGTTTGGTAATACGATATCATAACTTCCTACACCGACTGGTGTAGTTAAACCGATATAACCGCCGACCATTCCATCTTGCACACGTAAATTACGTTGCACAGTCATATCTTGAACAGTCGTGATATTATTCGCGGTAAAGTTGCCGTTCGCATCGCGCATAACTAGCGTCGCACTTGAATTTGCTGACGAAGCTAACTTACATGTCCAAGTTGTGCCGTTAAAGAAAGGAACTTCATCAGAAGCACAAACTGTACTTGTTAAAGCTGAACCACTGGCATCCACTGCTACAAAACCGCTGCCAGCTAATGAACTTGCGCCTGTACCACCCCGGGCAATCGGAAATGTTCCTGTTGTAATTTTTGAAGTGTCTAAATTCGGAATATCAGAAGCCAGTAAAGTAGTCGCACTTGTAATAAGACCTTTGATATCTACGATAAATTTCGTATATGTTCCAGCAATGACTCCGCTATCTTGTAAACCAATAGTAGGCGTTTGTGAAGTTCCGCCTAAAGTAATCGGAGCTGTCGTCGTAACTGAAGCCACTTTATTATTAAAAGTTGCAAAGTCTGTTGCTGCCAAATAACCATCAACTGTTGTTGATGCTCGCGTGATTGAAATCGTAGGCGTTTGTCCGCCAGTTGAAGCTAGCGGCGCCGTCGCTGCAACATTTGTTACATTGCCTGTCGTTGGAGAAATCCACGATGTATTTCCAGAAGCATCTGTTGCTAAAACAAAGCCGCTGACCGGCATTGTTGAAGGTAAAGTTAAAACATAACTAACCGCTAAAGCCGCTGGAGCGTTAACTGTTACAGCCTGCGTATTAGCTACATTATAAAGTAATAAATTTCTAATTGAAGAATTTGTCGCTGACAATGTATTTACAGCTACATTACCCGAACCATCACGTTTAACGATTGTGCTTGCCGTATTGGCTGAAGTAGCTGCTTGCGTATCAGATACACTTTGTGAAATTTGCACTGAAGTTTTTCCGCCCACTGTTGAAACAACTGTGGCCGAAACTGTGCCCGTCACATCACCTAATAATGGGGTTGTTATTTGAAACGCGTTAACGATACGCGGATCATTACCCGCGGCTACAGTATTTGCGACTGTACCCACATTAAGTGTTAACATCGCATCAACTGTCGGATCATTCGATGGCGGAGCGCCAGTTACACCAAGATAAGGATTCGCCGAAATAATCGACTGCACAGTACCTTTACTGCCTTGGCGAGAAATCCAATTTGTACCGTCGTAATATAAAACTTCTCCACCGACAAATGTTGAACCCACTGTTGTTAACGGACGGCCAAAAATTCGGCTAACAACAGTGCCTGATTGCGAACCTGTAACCTCGCCTTGAAGCGGGTTTGAAAAATTCGCCACAGTTCCCTGTGATGTTACATAGTAAGAACTTTGACCTTTTACAACATTATCTAATTCTTCATATAAAGGACGAGTCATCGCAGGAACTGCATACGGAACCGGAACACCGAACCCGTTAATCTCAACAACTCTTAATAAACTTGAAGCCCCAAAGCCACCAATAGTACCAGCATTTAAGGCTTCGATAGCTAATGGCACGTAGTTAATCGCTTGCGAAGGAAGAGGTTCATAAGCTGATCCACCCGGCGGAACGAAGTACACATTTAATCGACGTGAATTCGCCGTACCTGGAACAGTACCACCGTTAATACAATTAATAGTTCTTGTTGGATCAGTAATGAAAATATCTGCGAATGGATTTAATAAAGCCGCCGGTAAAGTCGAGCTGCCACCGTTAACTGTTAAAGTGAAGTTACCATCAGCTGCCGTTAAATTCTGTGTTTGTGTTTCTTGATAGAGAACGCAAGTCGGAACATCAGGATGCACCACTTGCATTAAGAACTGAACAGATCCACTGACTGGAGCATTTGAGTTCGCTGTATCTAAGATGCGGCCATGATAAGTTAATTGCGGTCCGAACGCCTGTGCATTTGCGATAAATGGAGCTAAAAACAATAAAAGAGCCACCAGGCGGGCCAGACATTTAGCTGTTAGTTTAATCATGGAGACTCTCCATACATTAAACCCTGACCGTTCAAGTACACGCGATACCTAGAAGATCCGGTGAGCACCGATGTGCGCTCCATCGGGCTGGCAAAAGTAGCTTGCGTAAAATATCTGTCTGAATCAGTGCAAAATTCAAAAGCAGGAGACAGAGGAACATTACCGCCGCCGGTGCAAGCCGCTGCGTGCACTGCCGGTGGTTTAAATTCCTGTTGGCTACCGGCCACAAACTCGCGTACTTTAAATTGAAAGCGATCTAAAGTTCTAACGAACACATGTTTTGTTTCTTCAGGTGGCACGTCTGGATTTTTATTATTAAAACCGTTTCTGGCAGTGATATAAACTTCATAAATCGTGCTGTCATCTAAAGTATGGTCAGGAGCTGTGATCCAGTAAGGACTTGTTGCACCTACAACTTCGATAAATGTGCCTTGCGAAGCAGATGGTGAAGCTTGGTAAACCGGCATAATACCGTTAAATGTCGATGGTTGTAAGTTTTGGTCGGCAATTTTTTTGTAATATAAAGTGTACCGAGCCGAAGTTCCATCCATGTAATCTGCTTTTGTCCAATTTACTAAAATAGATTTTCTCAACCCTTCAGTGCTTGTGATTTTAAATGGACCTGGTTTTTCTACACGGCGAACAGTTAACAAAAAACTTGTGCTGACTGTTGTCCAGTAGTCGAAAAGATCTACGGAGATTGTAATTTGTTTTGATTCTGTTACTGAACTTGAACGAATCGTTAACACACAGTTAGGATAAGTTCCCGATACCGACATGTTTTTCGGGTCGACCACACCGTGATCAGACGAGCGGGCTGCTATATTGATCGCACTGCAAAATAAAAACGTATCAGGATCTGAAATTTGAAATGATAAACTGACAACATCGTTCTCATCCATTTCACGATCTGTCATAGGACTAATTGACGGCGGAGAAGACTCAGTACGCAGACCCGGGTTATACCCGGCAGAAATTTTAGAATTCTTTCCACCCAGTAAATTAAAATTACAACCCGAAAAAAAGAATATTTGCACCAGAACACAAAATGAGACAACAAGCGCAACTTTATTGCGCCCGAAATTGTGAAATAAAAATGAAATGTTTTTCATTTTATTCAAAACGTATTCGTCTCCTACTACGTGCCACAAATCGCGCTTCCTTAAATATTACCATAATTTAGCTTATGACCATTTTTTAAAAACCTCAGCGCCGCTTGTAATCTTACCTACTAACATTTTGTCTTGTTTCAAGACGTTCGCACAACAGGACTAGACATGTTTTGGACTTTTGGTTTAAGCGTTTCAGTGAATTTTTTGTTAAGATTTTTCGGATAAAATTTTTTATTATTATGGCTTGTCCGCTTTGATTGCAGCCTCTGACCAGTCTTTTAACTTCCAAGAGTATGTAAAAAACAACGCTAATTCTTTCGCATTTTGTGTTTCAATGGATGTATCCTGCGACGCCATTGCGTAACGAAGAGTTCCTTTTAAATACTCTTCTATGCGATCATGCGTGACTGAAAACTCGATACTTTGACCCGAACCTGCTTGCACGTCTACATTACTGACTTTAGTCGCAGCTAAAGTGAAATATTTAAGCTCGGTTTCAAATCTAAATTTACCGGCTTGATAGAGCAGATAACTGATATCAAAAAACAATGAAGAAATATTCGCTGAATATACCCGTACTCCGCAAAGCGACACATCGTTTACCGTACAAATGCTGCCTAAAATTAGGTTTTGAAAGCTAAAAACATAGTACAATTTATCAAACTGACGAAAGCCCAGACCGAAACCCCAATTGCCTTTTTCATAGCGGGCCTCGGCTTGCAAACTTGTCAACAAACGATCGCCACCTTCGATCGGAACGCTTTTAATATCCGGTAGCATTTGATTGTCCTGCAATTCGGCATACAAAACTGTTTTAACATTTTCATTCCAATAATTGTTCCAGCCAAAACCGGCTGCTAAATTTAATTTTGAAAGTAGCAAACCATCTTTTTGTGCGCCAGGTAAGGCATTTGAATCCACACCATCATATCTATTATTGTACCCACCGATGTTTGCAAAGATCGCCGAATAACGTGTGATACATTCTGATCCCGTCCATTCACCTTCACAGATCATACGGTAACGTAAAGCTTCTGAAATATTATCCTGAGATTTCTCAGCCGCTTCGACATCTTGAATTTGCTGGTCAGCAGGCTTTGCCACGATTTCACTGAATTTATCAACAGGCTTTACTGCAACCGCCGCAGAAACCGGTGGAGCGAGAACGATCGGCTCCGATTTTACAATTTCTGTCGAAACCATACGAAATTCTTTTTCGTCTTGAATAATTTTGTAAGGCTTTACTTCTTCTTCACAATGAAAAGGTAAAGTGATGATCGTGCCCGGAGAAATCACATCTGGATTTTGAAAGTTATTAACTTTAAGAAGATCATTCATCGAGCCTTTATTGCCAAACACAGGCTCAAGACCGAATTTACGAAGGACCGCAGCGGCATGCTCACCTTTTGAAATTTTGTATTTTGTTATTTTAACAACTGGCGAACAAGCCTTGTTTTGAGGCGAAGCCTCAACCCTGTTAAGTGGTGCGGCTGCGGCCACAACCGCAGAAAACAAGCCCCCAAGGAAAACCCAAAGGATGAAATTGATACTTCGCATACCTTAATTATTTGATAACATTTTAGGATTAATCAAACGATCTTATGATTATGGCTCTTCTAGACTAGCCGGAAGTCGATTTCCATCACCATCAGTTTTTAAGCGTTCTTGCTGTGATTGGAATCTAAAATAGTCAAGTTCTGACTTAATTTTAGCATCAGCTTGTAAGGCGGCAGCCTTCTTTTGAAACTCTTGATTTTTCGACGTCAAAACATTTCGCTGGTAAATATCAGCTAACGATTCCGCATAGAAAAGCTCGTTAGGTTCGGCATCATAGAACTCTTCAAACATTTTTACTGCATCAGCCATCTTATCTTGTTGTAATAAGGCCCATGCCAGTAACGGCTTAATATTCTTATTTCTCGTTTTAAGTTCCAAAGCCTTTGCCGCCAAAAACTCTAGTTCAGAATAAGGTTTTTTCTTTTCATACCAAAGCTCTGCTAACACTGAATAAATTTCTGAATTTTCTGGGTTCAGCTTTTTCGCCAGTTCGATTTGGTGCTGAAAGCCTTTCATATTGTTCAATTTAAAATGAATGTACGCCGCAAGAATTCGTAACTTATCATCTTTTGGAAACGATCTAATGCCTTGCTCAACAAGCGCGATAGATTCAACGTAGCGTTTTTTCCAAATCATAAACTGGCCGTACTCTTGATAAAGCTCTAAAGAATCAGGGCGCAGTTGATGAGCACGGCGTAAACGGTTTAAGGCTAAGTCTGTTTGGCTATTTTTCCATTCCAAGCGCGCTAGCTGAACTTGCGCTGCCGGATAATACTCAGACCACGAAGCTAAATTTTCTAAGCTATTTGTGGCTTCATCAATGTCGTTTTGGGCTAAGTGGATTTGTGAAATAAAGAATACTGATTGGTCAGATTTTGTAATTTCATACAATTCTTGATACAACTCTTCCGCATTCGCGAAATCACGCTTTAAGAAAAGAACATGGGCAATTTTAAATTCAATACCCACTGAATCTGGGTACATTTCTTTTTGCTTTTTTAATTCGGCAATTGCATCGTCATAAGCACCAATACGGATACAGGCTTGCGATAAACGCTCAGACACATCTAAATCATACGGATGATACTTCGAGAATTTCGTACCCAGCGTGTACAGATCTTGCCATTTACGCAGATCATACTGAATCGCCGTCATTTTCTTCATGGTTAATACATCAAATGGTTTTGCCTTTTCAGCTAATTGCAATTCGCTCAACGCTTGTTCAAATTGATTTTGTCTTTCAAACACTTCAAAGCGGCCTAAATGCACGCGGTAAGCCTCTTCACTGTTTTTTTCTAATGCTGCTAAATTAGCCGATGCCTTATCCAAACGGTTCATATTTAAATTCATTTGATAGATTTTCCATAAGGGAAAATTTTCTTTTTTTAGATCATAAAGTTTTTCGTTGATCGCAATGACTTTTTCAAAAGATTCAGCCGATTCATAAATATCTGAAACTAATTTTAAGCGTGCGTATTCAAACTGGCTTACATCGCTTAACTTTTCTAATTCAATTAACGCTAAGTTATTTTGATTTTTCTTATGAAAAGAAACACTTAACCAATAACGAGCATCATCATTTGCAGGATCATGCAGTAATGATAACTTAAAATACTCAACGGCTTTGTCATAGTTATTATCATTTAAATAACCAAGCCCCACATCTCTGTAATAGCCGGTACGCGTTTCGTGTTGTGGAAAAAGATCTGAATAAATCGTCTTTTCAGAAATAGCCACAGGTGCTTGGGCGCATCCCCAAGTTAAAGCTATACTTCCTAATAAGAAGATCAGATTAATCTTTTTCATCACTCTTCTCTTCGGTGTTTGCCAGACTGGACTGTACTAGACCTCAGACCAGATCACGGCATTAAACTTGAAATAGTTCATCTGGAACATTTTAAACCCTAATAAAGGAAGTCTTATGAGAAATTTAATAGCCCTTTTAAGTCTAGTGTCGATTTCTTTAACAGCTTTTGCCAAAGAAAAGTGTGTAACAACAGATATCCTTACTGAAAAAGAAAGAATCGCAAAAGTCGAAGGCTTAAGCGAAGGCGAACGTTCAGTTCTATTGCAAAGTGCATATTCAGTTAAAATGGTGCAGATATTAGCGTGTTCAGGTTTAAAACAAAAGATCAACAAAGCTGATTCAGCTTTTGGTGTAGCTTTTATGGAAGACGACATGAAATCACGTATCCATGCTCTTGAAACACAACGTTCAAATATTGAAAACTTACTTAAAGATGATGAATTAAGTGCTATTGAGCGTGATATCTATTCACGTAGCTGGGCTTTAATTCCACAAGAAATCGAACGCGAAAAAGCAACGACGGCGTCTATCATCAAAGGTATCAAAAAATTAACTCGCGATTTTTAATTTTCAAAATTTAAAGGTACTTATAATTAGAGCCGTTCAACACGATGGCTGGAACGAAGAAGATTTTAAAACAATGACGATTCCCTTTAACGGAAAAATGCCGTGGTATGGACGCACGCTTGAATCGTGGCAGTTATTATTTAATGACTGTAAATTTGATTTAATTAAAACAACAGAGCCCGATTTGAATGGCAAACCAAGCTCTGTAATATTCGTTCTTAAAAATATTTAAAATAGCTCTGCACAAGCGGCTTCAGGATTTGATTCTACAAGTTTTTGCACTTGGCTTAACATCGTATCACACGCTGGTACGACTTGCGCTTCTTGGCGGTTTAACGGCCCAAAGTGCGCACGTAAAATACGAATCAAAGTCATCGCATATTCTGTAGCGAAAGCCGGACAACGTTTTAAAAACGCTTGGTAATCAGCCCCTGCACCCGATCCTAGAACCGATTGCGCCGAACAACTCACATTTTCTTTAAACGTCGCTAAATGACAGCGGCTTTCATCAGCTAAGTATTCGTCATAAAGTTTACGTAATTCTGTTGAAGCTCCCATTGAATTGTAACTTTGCTGGAATAAACCTGCTTCACCTTCAGATGACGAACGATCAGATCCCGCAGCGGTATCCCAACCGACACAATAGCGGCCAGAACTTTCACGCATTCCCAATCCCACACCAATCACATAAGTTGAATGCAGGGGCTCATCACCGGCTGGGCTTGTTTGCAGACCGGCATTAGCTAAGATACTGCTGTAGTGAGCCAAAACATCTTTTGCGGCATTGCCTGAACTTGCTGATTTTAAAATTGAAGCTGCAGGTTTAACTGGGTTTGCACGAATACGGCAAAGACTTCGCGCATAAGTTAACGACATCCCTTTTAAATAAGCCATAGGCGGCTTACCACGGCTCGTAAACGAAAACTGGGAACACGACGATTTCGCGGCAATATCTTTAATAGCGGCCGTATACCCCGTGCTAGGAGCTGGTGTTGGGGGTGGTTCTGGTGCAGGTGTTGGAGTGGGCGTCGGCGTAGGTATTACGACCGGCGGTTGCGACACTGTCGGTGTTCCCGAAGTTGTCGGAGTTGCTTGGGAGTTATTGTCGTCAGACGTCGTTGAAGAAGTGCTTGATGTAAGGTCTGGGTTTAAACAGCCTGAAAATAGTCCTGTTAAGAGAAAAGCGGCTGTGTAGATTGTTACTGTTTTTGCGAATTGATTTTGTGTTTTTATCCTTTTCTTCATAGATAAGCAGTTTGGACTAAATAGCTTAAAAACCGCTACCATCAAGGCTTTTGAGTCGAGTCTAGTTTTTCTGTACGACTTTTTAAGACAGTTTCGCGAGCTGTTTACGGTACTGTCTTAGGTTTGTTTGTTTTGCGTTAAGCCCTCGACGTTGGGCCATTCACTTTGCTTCGGTTAAGACCGATAACTTCAACACTATGGCAGAAATTACAGTTTTAAAACAAATCACCGACTTTGCATTCAAACAAAAAGTTTTAATGAAACTTATGAATGGCGACGCCGTTCTTCTACTTAAAGATAAGTACGATCGCACATTGCCACTGAAAGTAACGCGTTTAGAAGAGCAGAATAAATTTTACTGCAAAGGTGCCGTAAAGCTTGATTTAGATTTTTCGTATTCTGAAAACTACACCGCTCACTTTATGGTTGATACTGAAAAATATATGTTTGAAACAATACCGGCTCTTGAAGACGGCCATGTTGTTTTAAATTTAAAACGGGTATTTCACCTGCAAAACCGCCAAACAGTTCGTTATAAAGTTCCGCCTGACACACATTTAAAATTAGTCATCGGTTCTTTAAACGAAGAAGCGTGTTTATTAGATTGCTCGGTGTCTGATTTAAATTCACATGGTTGCTCGGTTATCGTGAATGCCCCAAAGACTGTTCTGCAGTCTAAAGATTTAATCGATGCCACGTTAATTAACGGCGCTGAAGGCTCACTACAGCTTCAAGGCGTAATTAGAAACGTACGCCCACATGGACCAGAGCAATTTGCGGTAGGTATTGAATTTCACCATATGCTTTATTCTTGCGAAGATAAACTGGTATCAATGATCAATGAGCTTCATCAAAGAACTCATTTAAAATCATCTTAAAATAAACAAACAGATAAAATAAAAAACCCGCTCTAAAAAGCGGGTTTTTTATTTTAATTTTGATAACGATATTATTCGCTGGCCACCGGAGGCGTATCGCCATCTGAACAAGGTTCAGCTGGCGTAGTGATCGGACCAGAGTTCGTTGGATTCTCTGATTGTGACACTGAGGCTGAGAAGCCTGCTACTTTAGCTCCATTAGCGTTTAAGATCTTCGCACTATTATTTGACGAAGTTCCCGTCGCATAGCCATTGTAATCAAGTGCAGGATTAGAAAAGCGCGCAATACGAGTGTAAGTACCGTAAGCCATCACCGTTCTGAATCGGCCCGATGAGTTTTCATAACCATCGCTATGATTTAAACCGATGTTATGCCCTAACTCATGCGTAAACGAGAACTGTTTAAACGCTGTTGTTTTAGTGATCGAAAAACCTGAGCTATAAGTCGACCCCACATAACCGATACCCGCTGTTGATGAGTTCGGATAGTACGCAACTAACGCAACTAAATCGGCACCCACACGGCGGCGTTCAGCATGCACAGCATCCCATTTACCATCGCTTGTACCTTTTAGCGCTGATAAGTCAGATGAAAATGAAGATTCATTTTGTGTCATGGCCAATGTGCCTACTAAACGAAGCGATAGGTTCGCACCACTTGATTGGTAAGCCTTATTTGAATCGGCCACACCCATTTGGATTAAGGCTTTCATCGCATCTGTACCACCGGCATTTTTAAGGGCGTTCGGTGTATAGGCGACCATCACGTCGATCTGTGGTACAGCATCCATCGCTGCCATTTCAGTATCTTGTTGTGTGTTTAAGGGTTGAACGAAGTTTGCTGTGTTCGCACCACCACCTTCTTCAGTTAAACACTCAGTGTCGGTATCAGTTACAGATTTAACCGTATGAACGCCGTTTCCAGCAAAGCGGATTTCATAATGTTCATCAGTCGCTTGTTCGCCAACGTTAGCAACCATCACATCATTATTAATAACGATTGTTACATTGCTTAATTGGTCATTATCGATTCTTCCTGTGGCTACGATATTGTTATCAGAATATTTCTGAACTTCTTGTAACACCACATTCACCGATTTGTTATTCAGGAGGGGCAAGTGGAAATTGTTACTACGTCTTTCTAAGATACGCTGTTTTAACAGCGCAACATTAATACGTACTGTACGTTTTTGTAACGTATCGGCATCTTGATCAGAGTTTGTATTCGCAGAAAAGTTTGTAACTTCTTGTTCGTTAACGTCTTGAAAAAGATCGTCATTATTTTGCATGTTGTCTACGTCTGCAGACATATTCGAAGCTGTTGTACGTGCTTCGCAAGTTGTCGCCTGATTCGTGTTTGAGGCATAAGGTTTGTCAGAAGAGGACGAAAGTAAACAGGATTGTAATACGCTCGTCAGGGTTAAAGTTAGTAATGCATTTCGTAAATTTTTGTTTGTTACCTTTGCGTTTTTCATGTTGTACCAGTGTTACGGGTGATTGATGAAATCACCAAGTCTTCGAAGAAAATCTGTGCAAAGGTCTTTGCGTACAACGTTATTTTAAATTCACTCGAGTGTAATTTTGCATTTTTTATTTCTGAGAATTAATTTTTTTGATACTATAGTTTTTAAAAAATCAGCTCTTGTTTCCTTCGCGAATTCGCAAAACATTTGGCGGTAAAATAAGTCACTCCCTTTCCCTGGCTGCTTTACTGTTAAAATCTTTTTAACAGTTTTTAACAACAGACATATTCGAGTTAAAATTCCAGTAAAATGGGGCACAATACCCGCCGCACCGGGTGTAAAAAGTCTACTAAGCCTCTATTTTTTATGACTTTTCTCTGGACTGAATCTCTAAATTACGGCATATCGTAAATAGATTTTTATTGAGACTCGTCGCTTGTTAAGGGGTAAAAAGCTGATGATCATTCAAAGCCCGCAGGTAAAAAGCGTTCAGCTTATGGCAAACGCTGTTAATAACCAGAAAGAGGGAATCTTCGAACAGATTCCTTTGCCGGCCTGTATTGTCAATTTGAACAATCAAGAAATCACCCGTACAAATCACGCCTTTAAAAATTTTCTGGAAGCCTATTCGATTGAAATCAACGAAATTCTTTTGCCTTACGCACGCTTAACTAGTGGCCAAGCCATTTTCAGCGAAGAATTTACCCTAATCTCAAAGAAAAAACGTCAGGTGACTTTTCTTTTAACTTCAAATGAATCTGTTAAAAATAGCGATGGCGATTTAACTCAGATCATTTATCTGAATGATATCACTTACATGAAAAAGATAGAAGCTGATCTTGAACACAGCGAAGCCCGCTTAGGAGAATCATCGCTGACAAAACATATCGGCTTCTGGAACGCTGATCCGGTATCGGGTATGTGCTACGTTTGTCCGACGATGGCCAAAGACTGGGGCTTTGATCATTCCAAAAATCCAGTGCATTCAGATCAGATTATGAATGCCATCCATCCGAGTGACCGCGCCGAAATTTGGACCGCTGTTGAAAAGGCTCTATTACAAAATGTTCCTTATTACTGCGAATACCGCGTGATTCGCCCTGATGGTTCAATGGTTTGGGTCGAAGGCCGCGGCGAATACATTAAAGATATTAACGGCCACCCGTTTCGCTTTACCGGCACATCAACAAACATCACTGACCGTGTTGAAGCTAAATTAAAACTGACTCAAGAACTTGATGAGCTTAAAGCTTCTGTCGCTCAACTCAAACAAGCTCAGGTTCTGGCTGAAAACGCTTATAAAAACAAAACTGTTTTCTTAGCTAACGTAAGTCATGAAATTCGTACTCCACTAACGGCCATTTTAGGTTTTGCTGATCTTCTTAAAGACGGGCCTATTTCTGACATCGAAAAAACGCAGTTCGCTGAAACAATTAACCGTAACGGTAATGCTTTAATTAAAATTATCGACGACGTTTTAGATTTATCTAAAGTTGAAGCCAATTGCTTAGAGTTAGAAAGAATTGAACTGTCACCGCAACAGCTTCTGCATGATGTGGTTCACCAATTTAAAGGTAAAGCCCGCGCGAAAGGTATTTACGTCTTGCTTGATATTCAAAATGAGCTGCCACAAACGATTTTATCAGACAGTGTTCGTATTCAACAGGTTCTGACAAATCTATTAAGCAATGCGATCAAGTTTACTGACCAAGGCGGCGTGATTGTTCAGGTTAAGGCTTATGCAAAAAAACAATCTAAAGCTGAAATTCAAATTCGTGTAATTGATACTGGTATCGGTTTAACCGAAGATCAAAAAGAGCGCCTGTTTCAACCGTTTTCACAGGCTGAACCAAGCACAACTCGTAAATTCGGTGGCAATGGCTTAGGCTTAGCACTTTCAAAACACCTGGCTGAAGCTTTAGGCGGACAACTTATTATTGAGCACAGCGAAAAAGACATGGGCTGCACGTTCGCATTTACGTTAACCGCAGATGTTCCGACAGCAACAGCTATCAAAATTGAAACTAAAAAATCATCGCAGCAAATGGATTTCGTACCGCTATCAGGATTTAATATTTTATTAGCCGAAGACTCGGTTGATAACCAATACTTCGTCGAAAAATTCTTAACCAAACACGGCGCAACAGTTTCTGTCGTGGCTAATGGTCACGAAGTTCTTGAGCAAACGCCGAAACAAAATTTTGATATTATTCTTATGGATATCGAAATGCCTGAAATGGACGGCTACGAAGCCACCCGGCTTTTACGCCAGCGTGGATTTAACAAACCTATTCTGGCTCTGACCGCGCATGCTATGGCCGAAGAGCGCACAAAAACCCGCGAAGCCGGCTGTGACGGCCACTTAACAAAACCGATTGATACAGTTCAGTTGTTAGCGGCGCTAGAAAATCATTTAAAAAAGACGAATAAAAAGAAACGTTAGAACTAATTAGGCTTTAGAACTTTTTTACTACCTAAAAGAAACTGCCTTTCAACAAAACGTTTAAGTTCGTAAGCTTCTTGTTTTTCACGACGAACAGTTTCAGAAGGTGTATTTACTAATTGCGCTGATAAAACCGCAGCAAAGCAGTCTTGCGCATCGTTATCTAAATCAGTCAGCGGAACAATATACTCAAGCTTGTACATAAACTCATTTTGCAAAGCTGACGCGATTTCAACCACTGCGTGTGGTGGAGTTTCTGAATGAACAATACGGCGGTCTTTTAACGCTACAGCAACGTCAGCAAAAATCTTTTCAACAATACTTGGATCTTTGCGTGCAAATAACTGATCCCACGGCGTAGTTTCTAATTCATCTAAAGAATAACTGCATAGTGAATAGTAATTAAATGTACGGTAAAGCTGGCGGCTTCCCACATACACTTCAACGATATGATCATTTTGAAGAATATTAAAAAATTCAGACGGCGGCGCTAAACGCAGCGAACGCAAAGCAAACCATAATAACTGTTTTTCTTGAACAGCATTAAAAATTTCTTTTTGTTCAGAGGCCATTTGAAACACGTCTCGATAGATTTTAAGACGGTTTGAGATCGATTTGAATTCTGACTCGGGTAAATTTGAAAGTTTGATGTTATCTAAGTCAGAAAAAACACGGAACGTAGAATCAAGCTTTTCGGCGATCATGTGCATTTGCAGTGTCGTTGCGCAAAATTCTTCAAACGTATTTGTAAGATCTTTTGCCGCCTGACTCGTTAAAGACATCGAACGCCCTTTCGGCTGGAAAAGCTAATTAGCCAGCTTTTGCTTTTTTCTTTTTCTTGAAAACTTTTTCTTCGATAGAACGCTTTGAATCTAAAACCATCGCCGACACAAGATGTTCACGATTTAACTTAAGAACATCGATTAAATGATGAAAGCAGTGTGATGGAGGCGCACATAAACCACGCTCCCAGTTAGAAACAAATTGCACATGCACTTTTAATGACTGCGAAAGTTCAGTCTGAGTAAAGCCTTCGTTTAATCTTTTTTCTTTTAGATATACACCTAAATTTTGAAAATCGCCTTTCATATCGCGTGCTTCCTTTTTGCTATGTTTACATCTGTAATCATACTTGAAAATTAACATTTTTTAAACAGATCTTTTACACTAGACCTTAAGTAGGCATTTTCCGTCATAATAAATTTTTATTTATTTTTATTAACTAAACTTTAAAACGTTTAATATCGAGATGCTCTGGAATTGCTTTTCCGTAGATTCCATCCACCAAAGTCTTTGCGGCATTAAAGCTAAGTCCCATGCCATGCCCAGAGCAGCCGGCAATATAGTATAAATCAGGCTCTTCAGGTTGTGCCCCGATCAGCATCTGCCCATCTGGTGAATAGCCCATGATACCTGACCACTGACGAGCGATTTCAGCCTGAGCGCCCAAACGAAAATGATTTTTTACAAAATCAAATAACGCTTTTTGAATGATATCGGTGATATTATCAGCATGAGTTTTTTCAGTTTCTGTATCTAGATTTCTAAACCCACCGATTAAAAGCTCTCCTGTTGGCAACTGACGAAAGTAACAAAGATGTTTGGTCAGATAACAAGGCCCTTTAACAAATTGCTGTAAAGGTTTTGTTAAAAGAATTTGACCGCGCCCCGGAACAATCAAAGAAGCAAACTTTGGATTCACTAAAGGCAGATAAGCATTCACTGTGGTTACGACATAAGATGCAGAAATTTCGCCCTGATCAGTTTTGATCGTAAAGCCATTGGCTTTTTTGCTTACGCTTTGAACTGCAGTTTGCTCGTGAATGTGCACATTGATCTTATT
This sequence comes from Pseudobdellovibrio sp., assembly GCA_023701385.1. Lineage (GTDB taxonomy): Bacteria > Bdellovibrionota > Bdellovibrionia > Bdellovibrionales > Bdellovibrionaceae > Pseudobdellovibrio. The sequence continues at coordinate 108,967 of JAMPXC010000002.1, read as the reverse complement.
TAAAAACTGGCTCAACAACTTAATCGGGTGCACATAACCATCGCCCGCGTAGACAATACCGCCTTCAAAACCAACAACTCCGAAATCACGATCCATTTCCTGCGAGTTTACTTCATACACATCAATATTTTGAGCACGCATCACTTTAGCGATTTCTTGGTAATACGCCCAACGTTCGCTGTTGGCCGCGACTGTGCATGAACCGGTACTTTTGAAATCTACTTTGTCGGCATTATCTTGAATGATATGCTGTTGTAAAAGTTTGCGGTTGTCTTCAGAAAATTTCCAAATCTCGGTCGCTTTAGCTAAGCCAAAATGATCTTTCAGTTTGATGAAGTGCTCTGTCGAACCACAAGTCACAAAGCCTGCGTTTTTGCCAGAAGCCCCGAAACCGATTTTATTTTTTTCAATAATACCGATTTTTAATTTCGAATCTTTTTGCAAAAGCCAGTACGCCGTTGATAATCCGGCAATACCGCCACCAATAATCACGTAATCGTAATTTTGTAATTTAGTTGTTTCAGTATTTAATTTAAAATCCTGCCAGAAAGACTGAGTCATAAATATTTAACCATCTCCACAGCTGTGCAACGACAAGGTTTGCCGTCGCGGGTACAAACGTAATCCACATCCATCCAATAATTCGGATGTGTGGCTACAGGTTTAAAACCAAATTTAGTCAGATAGCGAATCGAAGAATTATTCGGAGATTCCTGCCAAGCGTGAGTGACAATCGCCTGCGTTCCGATTTCTTTTAACCGAACAATTGCCGTCTCAGAAAGTTTTGGACCCCAGCCACCACCTTGCACTTCAGGCGAGATAAACAAGCTTTGAAAGTAGCCGGCTTTGTCTTGCGGAACATTCCAAAGCTCTGGATGAAGTTTAGAGCCTTTGCCTTTGCTCCACGCGCCCGGTGGGTACGATAAACGCAGACCATAAATTTTTCCGTGTTCATCAACCAAAACAAAAGAATACATCACGTTATTTAAAAGTGATTTTTGATAGCACTCTTTAAGCTCTTCATAAGTGAAATAGTTTTCACCGATGGTCGCATCGGTGAATGTTTTGATTTGCGCTAAATCATCTAAATGCAAAGGCCTGATCTGCATTTAGCTATCTGCTCATATCCCATGACGTGCGTCAAGGAAGTGATTCTTATTTACTCATAATCAGTTTCGTATTCAGAGGGCTGACGTTGGACTGTAGCGGCTTCGACCGATTTACCATATTTGTTTTCACTGCCAAAACCAGTCACCTCAACATATTGACCAACATCATAAGCCCGCGTCGGTGTTCTAATATCGACTGGTAAACGCACCACTGATCCTTCGGTTAGTAAAAATCCAGACACTTCCCCAGAAGGTTCGTGCAACAATGTGTCGATTTCACCCGCGACTGAGATACTTTCTAATTCTTTATACGCTTTTTCACGTTCTTTTTTAGAAGCCACAAGTTTACCTTTAGCGCGCTCAACAATCACAATCTCGTTCGCATTTTTTGGCGTCACGATCTGTGTGGCTTGCATCGCATTTGTTGGGCTTTCAAAACCTTTTACCATCACTGTATCACCCACCGCTACTCCATGAGTGATCGCCGTCGACATATGCACCGGAAAACGAATCTGCATCCCGTCTTCAAGAATAAATCCATCGACTTGCCCTTCGGCTGTTGTAATAAAACGTGAGACCACGCCTGAAACTTCCCAGGTCGCCTTCTGCCCCATATTATGCGCCGTACGATAATTTGATCCGGTGGTTGTGCAGCCTGTAGTAACTGCGGTTAACGACATCAAAATAGCTAGACTAATCAATATCTTCATAAAAAGTTCTCCTACTTTAATCACAGACAATGTTAAATTAATCCTTAATTAATCGAGCAAGGAAAATGCCATGAAAAAAAAGGCGGAACTGCCTTACAATTTAGATGACGACACCTCACTCCCCTACTATCGCCTCGTCATGGTAGCGGCCGGTGCGTTTTATCTTTCATGGTATTTCGTGGTCGAAGTTTTGTTGCCGGGCTCTTACAATCCATTCTGGGGACGTTTTTTAACGGTGCTTTCTTTCTGGGGTGTTTACGCCGCGAGTATTTTTTCTGCTTCAGTTAGAAAGAATATAGAATTCTGGTTTTCGTTTGCCGCGTGGACGACCACTTTGCATATTTATTATTTATTTTATAACAACCGCATCGATATCACTTGGGTATGGGGTTGTTACATGGCCGTCATCACGATTGCTGCTTTAATGCAAACGATGCGGTCTATGATTGCCTATGTGATGTATGTTATTGCACTTTCAATTTTCATAAACTATGTAAGCCCAAATCTAAGCCAAGTTTTATTCTTACCAGGGATTTTTACAATTTTAGGTGTCGCCTTTATTGGTCTTCGTTCGCGTTTAAAACTGACGATGCAAGTTCGTGAAAACGCTTTGCAGATTCGCCGCTTGTTAGATTCTACTTTTGAAGGCCTAGCTTTACACGACGGTGAGTTTCTTTTAGATATCAACGAATCAATGGCTAAAATGTTCGGTTACACGCGCCAAGAATTGATCGGAAAAAGTATTTACACCATGTGCACTCTGGAATCTGGTCAAATGGCCGCGGCCCACATCGCCCAGCAAGCTGAATCTGCTTATGAAGCTATTGGTATTCGTAAAGATGGTTCACGTTTTCACATCGAGATTCGTGGTAAAAAACATATGCTCAAAGACGGCGTCCTTGGCCGCGTAGCTGCGATTCAAGACATTACAGACCGCAAAAAAAATGAACAGACTAAAATTCTATTTGAAGCCTCACAAGAAGCTTTAAGAATTCGTAACGAATTTATTTCGATTGCTTCGCACGAATTAAAAACTCCGCTAACAAGTATTAAACTGCAAACCCAGATGACCCAAATGGCTGCAGCCAAAGGCGATCCGCAAGCTTACGCTCCGGAACGTATGAAAAAATTCGTAAGCCAGGTTGATAAACAAGGCAATCGTTTAACCAATTTAATTGAAGACATGCTAGATGTTTCGCGTATTTCTCTTGGAAAACTGTCTTTAGAAAAAGCACCGACCTCATTAAATTCTTTAGTTGAAGAAACTTTAGAATCTTTAAATGATTTGATCAAACAAAGTGGTAATCAGATTATTTGCAATCTTGAACCTAACATCATAGCCAACATTGACCGCTTTCGTATGGAGCAGGTTTTAACAAATCTTTTAACGAATGCTATTAAATACGGCGAAGGCAAGCCCGTTAACGTCACTTTAACAAAGTACGGGAACGAGGTTTCTTTTTCGGTGCGCGATCAAGGAATGGGTATTGCGAAAGAAAACCAAGAGCGTATCTTTGCACGCTTTGAAAGAGCGGTAGCAGCAAAAAACATCAGTGGCCTTGGATTAGGGTTATACATTTCACAACAAATTGTTCAGGCTCATCATGGAACAATCATTGTACAAAGTGCCCCAAATGAAGGGGCTTGTTTTATCGTAAATATTCCCGCAGAATAAAAACCGTATGAGTTCCATCGAAAACAAAATTCTTCTGATTGAAGACGACATTGATATTCAAGATAACCTGAAAACTTTTCTTGAAATGGAAAATTTCGAAGTCGCTGCCGCAGCCAACGGTAAGCAAGCGATCGAACTTATGCAAAAAGAGGGAAAACCTTCTTTAATTCTTTTAGATTTAATGATGCCGATTATGAATGGCTATGAAATGTTAGCCGAAATGAAAAAACGTGATCTTTTTCAAAAAAATCCGGTACCTATTATTTTATTATCAGCGGCCACAGATATCGAAGAAACAGCGCGCGACCAGGTTGTTAAATTTGTGCGTAAGCCAATCGCTTTAGATAAGTTATTAACAACGATCAAAGAAATCCACGCCCAATACACTCCACACGGTACGGCCTAGAAAATGCTATTTTCACCTCGTAATTAAAATAACGAGGTGCTCATGAGAACAAGAGTCAAAAACGAACTTTTAATGCTTTGTGGTTTAGGGACATTAGCCCTACTGCGTTCGAACAGAAAACGTTTAGCCATTTTGCCCGCTTTAGCGAGCGGTTATTTATTAACGCGTATCTTAGTTGAATCAAGCAATCCAGATTCATTCCGCGGTCAATCAGCTATTATCACCGGAGGCTCGCGTGGCTTAGGTTTAGCGTTAGCACGCCAGCTGGTGAACGAAAATTGTAATGTGACATTGCTGGCGCGTGATGAAGATGAATTAAAACGTGCTAAAGCCCAACTCGATAAATTAAATCGTGGGCAAGTGCATATCATCGCCTGCGATATTACTGATAACGTTCAATTAAGTTCTGCTATTCACGAAGCCGCCGATCTTTTTGATGGCATTGATTTATTAATTAACAATGCTGGAGCCATTGTTGTTGGCCCTTGGGAAAGCATGACCCAACAGGATTTCGAAGCACAGATGAATATTCATCTTTATGCGGCTATGAATTCCATTCGCGTGGCACTTCCGTTCTTGCGCCAAAAAACAAGTGGTGGGCGCATTGTAAATATTTGTTCGATGGGTGGGCGTATGGCGATTCCACATATGCTTCCGTATGACACTTCAAAATTTGCCTTATCAGGATTTTCGCAAGGTTTAGCCGCAGAACTTTATGATGAAGATATTTCGGTCACCACAGTTTACCCGGGAATGATGCGCACTGGATCTCCGATTCAAGCGGTGTTTAAAGGTGAACATGAAAAAGAATTTGCCTGGTTTCAATCAGCCGATGTACTCCCGGGATTTTCAACAGCGGTGCAAGATGCGGCCAAAGCCATTATCGAAGCCGCGCGCGACCGACGTTTTGAATTGATGCCATTTTTACCTGCGAAATTACGTTTTGGTCTCGGTACATTCTTTCCGGAATTAGTGGCTTACACTTTAGTGTTATTAAATCGTTTACTGCCGTCAGGGCAATCGGGCGAATATAAAACGGGAGCTCAGTCACGCGAAGTGTTTGACCGTTCGCTGTTGACTAAGCCCTTTAGATCTTCGGCGCAGAAGGCAGAAAAAGAATCTAATCAGACGCCGAAGTTTGATGCCAAAGAAAATATGGGATTACTCCACTAACCAGTTACACTGATTCTAAAATCGCGGCTACACCCATTCCACCTGCTGTACAGATGGAAACAAGGCCGCGTTTTTTACCGCCACCCGCCAGAAGTTTTGCTAATGTTCCGGTAACACGCGCGCCAGTGGCCGCAAAAGGATGTCCCATCGCAATTGAGCTTCCGACCACGTTCATTTTTGAACGGTCGATAGATCCAATTGGAGCTTTTAAGCCTAAAACATTTTTGCAGTATTCAGGTGACTCCCAAGCTCTTAAGTTACAAAGAACCTGAGCTGCGAACGCTTCATGAATTTCAAAATAATCAAAATCTTTAAATGTTAATTCATTGCGAGTTAATAATTGTGAAACAGCTTTTGTCGGCGCCATTAATAAACCTGCGCCATGAACGAAATCAACCGCTGCCGCTTGCACATCAATCACTTTCGCCATTGGAAACAAACCTAACTTTTGCGCTGCTGATTCAGTTCCTAATAAAACAGTCGCCGCCCCGTCTGTTAACGGAGAACTATTTCCCGCAGTTAATGTTCCCCCCACCGGATCAAATGACGGTTTTAATTTCGCTAATTTTTGAATACTTGTATCCGCACGTAAAGTGGCATCACGAGTGATTCCGTGAAATGGAATAACTAGGTCATCATAAAAACCGGCATCGTAAGCTTTCGCTCCATTTAAGTGACTGGCTAATGCCACCTGATCTTGGTCTTCGCGGGCAATTTTCCATTCTTTGGCCATTAATTCACAGTGCTGACCCATCGACATTAAAGTTCTTGGCTCAGTCACCGAAGCCGCTCTTGGTTTTAACATACCGATTGAAGCTCCTGATAAAGCTTTCATACGGGCACCAAAAGTTTTGGCATTATTCATATTCATTAAAAATTTTCTGAACTTATCAGAAACTTCGATTGGAAAATCGCTGTTCGTATCAACACCACCGGCAATACCTAATTCAATTGCGCCTGTGTGAATTTTCATCGCGATCTGCCAGATGTTATCTAAACTTGTCGCACAAGCACGTTGTGTGTTGTACGCCGGAGAATTTGGATCAAGTTCAGTTTCAAGAACACATTCACGCGCCAAGTTCCAATCCGCAGAGCTATTCATCAAACAACCTAAAGCGGTGTCACCGATGAATTTACCTTGTAAATTGTTTTTGCGAATCAAACCATTAAGGGCTGCCACCATTAACTCTTTACGAGTGACATCGGCATACACTGTTTGGCTTTTGGCAAAAGGGATACGAGAACTTCCTAGAATATAAACTTGGTTATTTGCTGTTTTCATACCCTTAATGGTAGCACTCTATAAAAGTCTGGGTACGTAAAGAGCACTGTGCCAAACAAATCTCTCTTTAGACCAAAGTCTTAGATGCTTGACATGACCAAGGGTCAGTTTGTCTTCTGACTTTATTCTAAGTCATAATTAGGGCTATGAAATTTACACTTATTTTGGTTTGTAGTTGGATTGTTTTTTTCGGCTGTCAAAAAAAAGAAACTGGTGAAACAACCACCGTCACTTTCACCATGCCTGATCTTTCAGGCCACGGCACACAAAATTATTACCAACGAGCCGCTTCGGCTCCTGCAACAATTGATGAAGTGAATTGTTTTGCGGTGATGGTGTCAGGCCCTGAACCTTTTATGAGTCGTACAAGCTGCCCCGTTGTTGATTCAACCTCAGCAAATATTTCAGCACAGAAAAGAATTGGTTTAGTCAGAGGTTTAGTTCCAAGTGGTGGAACCATTTCATTTCCAGTTCCTGCAGGCCCACAACGCCAGTTTACTTTATTAGGTGTTAAAGCAAATCCTCTCTCGGCGTGTTTAGATTTCATGAATCCGAACATCTCTCAAGATTACACTTCACAGTTATTTATTGTCGGCGAATCTTCATCTATTGATTTACAACCAGGTGCTACGGTCAATGTTCCCATTAAACTTCCAACTTCAGGAACTGCTTTTTCAACCGGAAGCCCTCGTATCGGGGAATGTAGCGGCCCTGATTCTCCGTCAAATCTTGGACGTATTTTACCAACCAAAACGCAAGTGGTTAAAGATCAGTTCCCGTACAACGTTCTTAAATATAGCACTTGCAATGCCGTAACTCTTAATTTTGTCGACGACTTCGGCCGCAATGGCCCCACTGTGGCCGGACAAAATATTATTGTTGAACGCGCCGAAGTCTCAACAGCAGGCGTTCTCGGAACTTTCGCTTCATTTTCAATGTTCACTGATCCGAATTGCGCGAATTCGTTAACGACTGAATTTAATGTTCCAGCAAACACAAGAAATTTTCCGATCTTTTTTTCGTCTTCAGCTTCGCCATCAGTTTCTGGTTTTAGATTTAAAGTACGTCCTGGCACTACAGCTCCGGCATCAATGTATCCTGAATCGATTTCAGAAACTTTCTTAATTGCCCCGGTAGGAACCGCATCTATCGAAGTTTTAGGTACACGACGGGTGATTCCGGATATGTGTTACAACATGGTCGGAAATTTTAAAACGACCGACATGAATCCTTTAACGGGATCAGCTTACACCCCGTCTTACGCAAATCTTGAATCAACTATTTTTCCAGAGAAGTTTTGCACAAACACAGCGATTGCCAGTGGCACAGCTTTTTCGATCACACCAAGCACGCAGTTTGATTTTTCGATGCGTTTTACGCAGGATACTTTCACTTCAACATTTATTTCGTTAACACCAACGACGGCCAGTGCCTCAGCGATAGCCTCTCAATATACTGTGCAAGTTGTGGGTGGCTCGCATAATCCGACATTCTTACGACCTGAATTACCGCCATTTATTCCAGCGGCGACTTCAGGTTGTTTTGGCCCGTATCAGATTTTGGTTGAAAACGAAAAAGGTGGCGCAATTGTCACTGATGGAATCATCGCTTTAACATTTACTGTGGGTCATCCGGATGTAGGCATTTACAATAATAATCTCTGTAATCAGAATTATGCTTCGCTGTTTTCCAGTGATTATCGCCGCTCATTTTATGTGGGAGTCAGTTCAACAGCCGTCGTTACCAATACAACTTTGACTTTAAGATCACAGGGCCAGATTGATCATCCAGCGGCCCTGGGTAGCACGGTAAATGCCGTAAGCCTTACGACTTTCGTGAATTTACCGTTTAAATAAGACTTATTTTTTTACAGGCTGGCGGTTAGCTAAAACCGTCAGTGTGAAACTTTCAGGACCATCATCATCGCCGACCGTGATTGATCCCTCTTTACCTTCAGAAACGATCATCTCTGGTGTTGAAAGAATTTGGCGTACACCTTTAGCAATAACACCCACTGTGAATTTTAAATGAACTTTTTTAAGTTCGCCGTCGATCTCTTCAGGAGTTACTTCGATAAAGCTACCTGTTCCATTAGCTGACTTTTGTTGAATTTCAGATTTTTCACCATGATTAACGATTAAACCTTGAGAAGCGACATGCTTGCCGTTCAAAGTTAGATTGATATTTAGTTTATAAATCGGATTAGCTGCGAAAGCAGATGAAAGAAATAGAAACGATACTAATAACGTCGCTTTAAACATTGTGTACTCCTTGAAGTTTAGAAAACTCAAGAAAGTTTAAACGACTATTTTTTAAAAATCATGCATAAGTATGCATAATCAATTTTTAGAAACACCGCGCGCTGTACTTAAGTCCAGTGCACTTACATCGCTGATAATAAAAAACACTCATTGCCTCAACCCTTGTCACTTCTTTTTGTGTGAAAGACTCGCAGGCCCTAAGCCCTCTTAAGGCCTGCTCATCCCAAGGATTTGGAAAAATGTTTTTTGCGTACTCAGTCAGTTTCCTGACGTATCAATTAGCCTAATAACTTAAGAGCTAATTGAGTTTGTGTGTTAGCTTGACCCAACACTGAAGTCGCAGCTTGCATAAGAACATTATTCTTCGCTAAATCTGTCGACTCGGCTGCGATATCCGCATCTCTGATGCGCGAGTTCGCTGCTGCATAGTTCTCCTCAGCTGTCGCCAAGTTCTGAGAAGTCGATTGTAATCTATTTTGAAACGCACCTAAATTTGCGCGCGAAGAGTTCACTTGGGCAATCGCATTATCGACTGCCGCTAAGCTATTCTGCGCCGATAATTTGTCGGCTACGTTTGCATCTACTATCTGCAATGCTTCTAATGTGGCATTAGATTCATCACTTCTAAAGCTGATGCGGTCTAAGCTCGGATCATTCTGAGTACCGATTTGGATATCCAGAACTCCACCTTGTCCGTTTAACAGAGGTGTACCGTTAAATTTTGTACTCTGAGCGATACGTTCCATTTCGGCTTTGAGCTGTTGATACTCTACGTTTGTCAACATTCTCTCTTTATCGCTGATCGTGTCTGAAGCGGCTTGTACGCCCAGCTCACGTAAACGAACTAACATGTTAGCCATTTCACCCAAGCTACCTTCGGCAACTTGAACTAATGAGATACCATCGTTCGCATTTCTGTTGGCTTGTCTAAGGCCGCGCACTTGCGCTTTAATATTTTCAGAAATCGCCAATCCTGCAGCATCATCTGCAGCTTGGTTAATTCTTGACCCCGATGATAGACGTGCCATCGAAGTATTCTGTTTAATGCCTAACGAGTACAGGTTTTTACCTGCGTTAATCGCGGCTACGTTGGTTGCAATACGCAATCCCATTTTATCCTCCTTGTAATGTATTCATCCGTGAATGTCCCTTTCCTTGGTAAGGCAGAGTCCGTTCTGCCTAGTTAAACTTACAAAAACTAAAATCTAAAAAATAAATTCAAAAACTTCTACTAGCTCTTCAACAACTGCAACGCGATGTTGGGTTGTTGATTCGCTTGTGACAACACCGAAGTACCTGCTTGCAGAAGGATATTCTGTTTCGCTAACTCAGTACTTTCATCCGCAATATCCGCATCACGGATACGTGAATTCGCTGTTGCTAAGTTCTCTAAGCTTGTTTGCAATCCTTCAACCGTTGAGTTCAATCGGTTTTGAATCGCACCAAACCCTGCGCGCAGCTGGCTCACTTGATTGATCGCCGAATCGATATTAGCTAAAGAATTCTGTGCAGAAGACTTATCTAATATGCTCGTCAAATCCAGTCCTAAAGCCGTCGTTCCGCCATCTGCTTGCGCCGTATTAAAACTAATGCGGTCAAACTGCGGCGAATTTCTTACGCCAATTTGGAAGTCTAAAAGTCCGCCGGTTCCATTTAATAACGGAGTTCCGTTAAACTCTGCACTTCCGGTGATGCGATCGATCTCTTCTAATAAATTAGAATACTCGATATTTGCTAAACCACGTTCGCGATCACCAATCGTATCTGATGCTGCTTGCACCCCTAATTCACGTAAACGAATGAGCATGTTACTTACTTCGTTCAAGGCGCCCTCAGCCGTTTGAATCAGCGAGATACCATCTTGAGCGTTTCTGTTAGCTTGTTTAAGACCTCTCATTTGGGCCTTAATGTTTTCAGAAATCGCTAAACCTGCTGCATCGTCAGCTGATTTGTTGATGCGGTTTCCTGAAGCTAACCTTGCCATCGCTGTATCCATTTTATTCTTCGTACCATACAACGATTTTTGTGCATTCAATGCCGTAACATTTGTACCAATTCTTAATCCCATAACTTCCTCCATGAAGTTGTCCGGGGTTTAACTACTTTGTGAAACTCCTGTCTCACTTCGTCCCACACCGAGGCGGTTTAATTTGAGAATCCATCCTTGAATTCTCAGAATCGTATTACTCTTGTACACTTTTTCGGATCATCCTGAGAAAACTTGAGACGTTCGTATCAAGAAAAGTCATTTCTAGCCTTAGGACTGTCCTGTAATCGAATTAAACACGTCCTGAACAAAAAGTTTTCAAAATTCAGGTCTAAAGTTAGACCCCTGTAGACCCCCTATTTTGACTGTTTTTTATTGCCTGAGCCCATTAGGACGTTATATTTTGCCTCTATGGAAATACGCGATCCCATTCACGGTAGTATTTATCTCTCAGACGGAGAAGAAGCGATCATCGAATCAGTTGAGTTTCAACGTCTCAGAGAAATCAAACAATTAGGTTTTTCAGAATTCAGTTTTCCAGGAGCCACTCACAATAGATTCATTCACTCCATCGGTGTGAGCTACGTCGCGGGATTAGTTTTTGACAGTATTTTCAGAGCGTATCCGTTAAAGGCTTCGAATAGAAATCGCTTTCGTCAGATGGTAAAGTTAGCTGCTTTACTTCATGATGTGGGTCACGGCCCGTTATCTCACACCACTGAACAAGTGATGCCCGAGTTATCAAAATTAAATATCAAAATTTACCAAGAACAAGGCGTTGATCAAAACCGCCAAGCAAATCACGAAGATTATACCATTAAATTTGTAACTGATTCTCATATCGCAGATATCATTAAAAAATATTATTCTGATATTGATCCGCTACATGTCGCTTGTCTTATTGATAAAGAATTAAAATGTAATCCAGATGTTTTTACTGACGGTATTATTAATTTCAGACCTTTATTAAGCCAAATCGTATCCAGCGAACTAGACGCAGACAGAATGGATTACTTAGAGCGTGATTCTTACTTTTGCGGAATTAACTACGGCAAAATCGACCGTGACTGGTTAGTGCAAAACTTAACTTTACATATTAAAGACCATAACGCGTATTTAGCTTTAAACCGCCGTGCGCTTTATGCTTTTGATGATTTTTTGATTTCACGCCATCACATGTACCTCATGGTTTACTTCCACCATAAGAGCATTATTTACGATGAGATGCTGAACCTGTACTTAGGTTCTAAAGAAGCCGCGTTTAAAATTCCGGCTGAGATTGAAAAATATATTCCTTACACAGATTATAAACTTTATGAACATTTAGATACGGTCACTACAAACGAGTGGGCTAAACGTATTTCTGAACGTAAACCCTATCGTGTAGCGATCGAATTACATAACCAAGACAATGGTCGTGTTGAAAATGTTCGCCGTCTATTAACAGACGCACAAATTCACTCGATCTGGGCCAGCTCGCAGGTTCGTTTATCAAAATACCATCAAACGATTTCTGAAAACGATATGAACATCTATGTGGTGGATCAGTACGACAAGTGGGATAAACCATCTCCGATCAATAATGCGACTCAGATCTTTCAAAAATATGAAGGTTCCCGCATGATCGACCGTGTCTACGTAGCTCCAGAAAACTTCGATCAGGCCAAAAAAATCCTAGCAGAACAAAAATACTAGGGTGCCAGGCCTTTTTCGCTACGGTTATATTTGATTTCAAATCAGATCTTTTGGACCGAGAATTGGCTGACCACTATCCCTTTTGTTTTTCGATTTAAAAAATGGTCTTTTAAATGCAGTTCTTGCTGCCTCTAATAGTTCTGGATCAGGAGCTGTATTTAACCATTTTAAAATTCCTTCACGATCTTCATTTAATAAAGTATCTTCATTCAAAGGAATTTTCTTTTCTAGTAAACCGAGTTTCATCGGCAAAGTACTATAGGCGTAATCTTCGACTCTTTCACAAAGTCCTGCTGCAACAGGATTTCTATAGTTGTATTTGTAAGCGTTCAAAAAATAATTATACTCACTCAAAACACATTTATAATGTCGACCTGCAAAAGTTTCGTTAATGCGGTTACCCGCTTTGGTTAAGGCTTTGCTTGATCTGGTCATGAAATGAAGCATACATTGACTTATATTTGCATTCGGAGTCGATGCTAATAAATGGAAATGATTACTCATCATAACAAAACTGTGAATTTGCAAACCATGTGTTTCGTGAGTCAAAGTTAGGTTATCACAGAAGATTTGCCATACTTTTTCCAAAGGAACATTGAACCATTCCTTGTTAATACAACGAGCTGATATAGTATAAGGAAATTCAGACTGAAGAATTGCTTTAGCGCGCGCCACATTAGCTGGTGAAGCAACACGAAAGCCGCTCTTAAAACTAAATTTTCGATTTTTTAATGATTGAATGATCCGGCTAACGGATCCACACCTATTTAAACTTACAGATTTTTTTATAACAGATCGACTTACGCACTCTTCTATCAATCGGCATGCAATCCACATAAGGCATAATCTCTTTTGCATGCTTCTCAAAAGGTGCTTTATATTTTCTATTAATTGATTCCGGTCCACATGCCCCTTCGGCACTTATACAGTCGGAATCTTTCGAACAAGAATACCAAATGCTTTTATCAGGTGTTGGACCGGACTGGCCATGAGCCGAAAAACTCAATGCTACTATATATAAAGATATAATTTTTCGCATAAAATTCCCTTCACAAATAAACCAGTCTTCAAATCAAATAAAACCGTAGCAAAAAAGGCCTGGCACCCTCTAAACGCGTTCGATCACCATAGCGATACCTTGACCGCCACCGATGCAGGCTGAACCTAAAGCGTACTTCGCATTACGTTTTTGTAATTCGTAAGCTAATAAGTTCATGATGCGTGTTCCTGAAGCGCCCAATGGGTGACCTACAGCGATCGCTCCACCACGCACATTGGTTTTTTCTTTATTTAATTTTAATTCTTTTTCTACAGCTAAGTACTGAGCCGCAAATGCTTCATTCACTTCTACTAGATCCATTTGATCAAGTGTAAGACCTGCGCGCTCTAGTGCTTTACGAGCTGCCGGTGCTGGACCAATACCCATAACTTTAGGATCACACCCTACTGCCGCCCAAGATAAAATGCGCGCCATTGGTTTTAAACCGTTCGCTTTAACAAAAGATTCACTCGCAATTAACGAAGTAGCTGCGCCATCAACGATACCTGAAGCCGTTGCCGCCGTTACTAAACCATCTTTTTTAAACATGGCTTTCATCGCCGAAATTTTTTCTAACGTTACATCTGGTTTTGGATGTTCATCTTTATCAATGATGATCTCACCTTTTTTAGTAACAACTTTAACTGCTGTAATTTCATCTTTAAACAATCCAGCATCTAAAGCTTTTTTGTATTTCTGCTGAGTTAAAATAGAATACTCATCACATTGCTGGCGAGTGATTCCGTACATTTCACCAAGATTTTCGGCTGTGATCGCCATCGGAGTTCCCGTGTACGCATCAGTTAAGGCTGAAGTCATCGCATCTTCTAATTCAAAGTTACCCATGCGCATGCCATCAAATCTGACTTTTCTGGCAACATAAGGAATTTGCGACATCTGCTCAACACCACCGGCAAGAACACATTGAGCATGACCCATTAAAATCATTTCAGCCGCATTAGCGATCGCTTGAAAACCAGAACCGCATAAACGATTCACGATGTAGGCGCCACGATCAACAGGCACTCCTAATTTAAGGCCCACATGACGAGCCACATAGGCCGCATCAGCCCCGCTTTGCACAACGTTTCCGATAATAGTTTGATCGATTTTATCTGCAGAGATACCCGCAGCTTCAAGTGTGGCTTTACCTGCAGCTACAGTTAAGTCTGTCGCAGATACGTCTTTTAATCCGCCTCCGAATGATCCAAAGGCAGTTCTCTTTCCCGAAACTAGATAAATTTTTTCCATGGAAATTATGATGGCGTGATTTTAAAAGGATGGCAATAAGCACTGAATCTAAATCAAATTTAAGCGTAGCGAAAAAGGCCTGGCACCCAAAATTACCATTTCCATTTAAGCGATACAGCAGACTTTTGTTCGGTATTAGAAACTTGGTGAGACACCACTAAATCATTTTTTTCTGAAAGTTGCTCTGTCACTTCAGCTTCGGCGCGCGCGGCTTTTAAATCGTAATTTAACGCGGCATTAACCCAGCCTGTGTATTGGATTTTCGCTAAAGCTTGAATCGCTAAAACTTTAAAGTTAAAACGGTGATTTACCTTATTATCGTCTTGGTAAACAGCTTCTACGTTTAATTTTTTCTCGGCTGTTTCAACGGCTTTACCAGCCGCTGAATGACGTAATGGTGAATGTTTCCAATAAAGTGATAAGCTATTGTCAGCCATTTTTGTTAAAAATGATTGTGTTGTTTCATTAGAGGCAACTTTATCTGGTAAGATTTCAGCGGTAAAAATATCAGCCAGTGACTCAGCACCGGTCTTTTCAGGAAGCACAAGTTTTTTCGTCTTTGCAACGTTTACCTTAGCTTGGCATAAAGAGCCCAAACTCAGACTTAAGAACACTGTAAAAACTGCTAAAACGGCTTTGATCACCATACTTAGTTTATATACAAGTCCTGGGCCACCTTCAGAGGGCGGTAATGGCCCCTATTTGAGCTAATAGACATATTATGAGACACCCTGTTTAAGCCCTCGACACCTGTAGTAATAAAAATATTTAATAAACATTTGAACCTTTTGGACCCCTGGGTCGTCTAATGGTCAAAATTAACTTTAAAGGAGCTTAGTTATGCCCTCGAACTTGCAAATTTCTCTAAAAAAACCAGCTGTATTAGCCGTGTTTTCGGTGGCATTTTTACTCTCAAATTTTGCTCTTGCTGGTAAAAAAGATATGCCCCATGGGTGTCATGAAAAAGAAAAACAATTCTATGGTTCTTTGAAAAAAATTAAAGCCAAACTAGACCTGACTGAAGAGCAAAAAAATAAACTTCAAGATATGCAGGCCACTTACGGCAAAGAAGCTATGAAGAAAAAGCACCACGAAATGGAACAGGTGCAAAAAGATTTAGAAGAACTTCTAAAAAGTGATACCAGTGACGAAAAAGTTCGCGAAAAATTTGCGGCTCTGCAAAAAATCCAAGAGGAATTTGCCAAAACGCGCTTTGAACGAATCTTGCATATTCGTTCGATCTTAACTCCTGAACAGCGCACTAAATTTAAAAATATGATCGGAAAAGAATAATAAAGAATGAAGTTAAACTCGGCGGTTGTTTCTTTAACGAATTTGTTTACCAGATCAGAGAAAAGCGAATCTGAGCAGTTTTCTGATCTTTATAACAAATACCAAAAACTGGTGCGATCAGTGATTTTTCAAATTGCTGGCCCTTCGCATTTAAGTGATTTGGTACAAGAAACTTTTATCCGCGTCTGGGGCAAGTTGCCTGAGTTTAGAAAAGAATCAGAAATTTCATCGTGGATTTACCGCATTGCTGTAAATATCGCTCTAGATCATTTACGCAGTGAAAAAAGACATCCCACATCGAGCGATTCTGTTCTTGAGTTTAAAAATGATGGCCGCGATTTAGAACAAGAATTAGCTAACCGCGAACTCGTTTCTGAAAGTTTAATGGCGTTAAGCACAGAACACCGAACGGTGATTGTTTTATCGTTAATCCACGAACTATCTTTGGCAGAAATTGCGCAGGTTTTAGAACTTTCAGAAGGAACCGTAAAATCAAGACTGCATTATGCCAAAGAACATTTGCGACAATTTGTTTCTGAGTTGTCAGAGAAAAAGAGGACGTTATGAATCGTTTTAATAAAATGAATGATGATGAACTAAAATCTTTTATTAAAGAAAATCAACCGCAAGCGCCGAAAGCTGATGCTGGTGAATTACATTCTTTAATGCGCCAATTAAAATTTAAACAACCAGAATCATCTACAAACACAACTTGGTTATGGTTATCAACGGGCCTTGCTGCCAGTTTATTTATGTTTCATTTTTTAACGGTAGCTCCCACAATCACGGAGCCACCTGTTGCAACTACAGCCGCGGCAGCACCTTCGCAGCCCATTTCTATTGAAGAAGATGACGAATACACCGAAGCCAGTGTTCCCACTCTGGACATTGGTGAAGAGTACTTAACTTTGGCCGGATTTTAATACGATTTATCTGAACTTTTTCAAAGTCTGCGTCGTCAAACGCATATATGAAAAACCTTCGGATTTATCTTATTGTTTCACTTGTCGCTCCCTCCCTAGTTTTTGCCCAGGCTCAGCCGCCCGCACCCACAACAAGCCACGTTTCAAATGTAGAAAATATCGTGGCTCAAGCGGCTAATAAATCTGAAACACTTAAAAGCTTAAAAGCTTCGCTTGAAAGTTTAGAAAGCGAAATCAAAGCGCGTGATCTTGAATTATCATCACGGCTAAGTGCTGAACTTTCGGCATACACAGATAAACGCGAAGTTTTTGGCACTATTCCCCGCGAAGGTACATCGGGTGTATTTGGTTTAACTGTCGTAAAACCTTTTTCTTCAGGAACCGAATTATTAGTAGCCACCGATCACACGCTACTGGGAAAAGACGATACCTACCCAGAACGCAACACAGCCCAGTGGCAAGTGCAGCTTTCACAATCATTATGGCAAAACTCTTTTGGCCGCAGCACCCGCCTTCGCCATCAGGCTGAAGAGGCTGAATTAAAAAGCCGCAAAGCCTCTTTAGAATTTGAACGTCAGAACTTTTTAATCCGCGTTGAAAACGCGTACTGGGATTTAGTCTTAGTTGAAAAAGAACTAGCGATTCGCAAAGATAACGTTAAACGCAGCCAAACTTTAGAGGCCTGGACTTCTCGCCGTATGCGCCAGTTTGCCGCTGAAAAAACTGATCTATTACAAGTACAAGCCTTGTTAGCGCAACGTAAACTGGATTTAGCCATTGTCGAAAATGATTTAACCAATAAGCAAAAAAACTTAGAACAACTTGTTCCCGGTTTAGAATATAAATCCACTGATTTTGTCGCCGAAAAAATGGGTGATGTAAAATCAAACTATACAGAGCAATTTAAAAATAAAAAGCTGCGCCTGGATGCCTACGCGCAAGAACAACGGGCCCAGCAAAATTCTTTTGAAGCCTTACGCGATGAAGATAGTTTAAGCCCCGACTTAAGTGTTTTTGCCAGCTACACCCAAAACGGCATTGCTGAAAAGTTTGATCCCGCTTGGGATCGTGCCATCGAAGAAAATCATTCTGAGCAAAAAGTAGGTTTAACTTTAACCCTGCTTTTAGACAGCGAAGGCAAATCACAACAGCAAAAAGCCTCTGCCAAAGCTTCAGAAGCAGCAAAATACCGGGCGCAAGCTTTAAACCGTGAATCTGAAAACTCGTGGGATGAATTAGCCCGCAATTTTGAAAATATTGGCGAGCAGATTAAAATCGCTAAAAATTTATTCGATATCCAATCGCAAAAACTAAAAGCCGAACAACAAAGATTTCAGCAGGGCCGCACTACAACCCTGCAAATGACCACATTTGAAATTGACGCCGCTGAAAGCGAACTGCGTTTATACCGTCTTTTATCACAACAACAGAAACTGGCCAGCCAGTTCAGATTATTCGTATCTGCAGGAAGTGATTTATGAATTTAATTAGTCTTTCAATCCGCCGCCCGGTTTTTGCCTGGGTTGTGATGTCAGCGTTAATTATTTTTGGAGCCATCAGCTTTAACCGTTTAGGCGTAAGCCAAATGCCCGATGTGGATTTTCCGGTCTTAAGTGTTTCTGTAGGCTACGAAGGTGCTTCTCCAGAAGTTGTTGAAGCTGAAATTCTTGATCCGATCGAGCAGGCTTTATTGTCTATCGAAGGGATCGAAGAAATGCGTGCTTCGGCCCGCCAAGGAAGCGGAAGCATTACTTTAAATTTTGATATTAACAGAAACGTCGATGTGGCTTTACAAGAAGTACAAACCGCCATCAGCCAAGTACGTTTACCTGAAGATGTTGATCCTCCGGTGATTCGTAAACGTAATCCTGAAGAATCACCGATTATGTTTATTGCCGTCACAACAGAAAAACCCTTACGTGAATCATTACAGTGGGTTGAAAGTTATTTATTAGACCAATTTCGTTTTATTCCCGGTATCGGTGAAGTTGATGTCGGTGGATTTAGTTCACGTAACTTACGTGTATGGCCTGATTTAGAAAAATTAAAACGAGCTGATCTCACAGTCGTTGATATTTTAGATACCATTCAATCACAGCACTTAGAATCGGCCGCCGGGCAGTTTGCGGATGATAAAAAAGAATACCGTGTGCGTTGGCTAGGAGAAGCGACCACTGCACAAGAGGTAGGAAACATCCGTGTTCTTCGTCGCGGCGGCCAACTTATTCAAGACCGCACGTACCAATTAAAAGACGTGGCCATGATCGAAGATGGCTTAAGCGATATTCGCCGTCGTGCTAAAGCCGATGGTAAAGAAGCGATCACGATTGCTGTTCGTAAACAACGTGGCAGTAACGAAGTTGAATTAAGTGAAAAAGTCAGAGCCCAAGTTGAAAAGCTAAAACAGACTTTACCTAAAGAATATAACTTAATTGTTAATATCGATTTCACCGAATCAACAAAAGCCGTTGTGGATACAACTGTGCATAAGTTGATAATCGCTGCGATTGTGACAATCTTAGTGTGTTTTTTATTCTTAGGAAGCATTCAAGCGGCTGTTAATATTTTATTCTCGATTCCGACTTCTATTATCGGAACGCTTACGATTTTATATTTTTCAGGCTTTACGCTAAATCTATTCACATTGTTAGCGTTAACACTTTCAATATCTATTGTGGTCGATGATGCGATCATGCTTTTAGAAAATATCGTGCGGCATTACCGTATGGGAAAATCCGCAGCGCAGGCCGCTTACGATGGTTCGATGGAAATCTTACCCGCAGCAACCGCTGCCACCTTAGCCGTTGTCGCCGTGTTCTTACCGGTTGTTTTTATGAGCGGTATTACGGGAAAATTCTTTTTTCAATTCGGTGTGACCATGTCAGCAGCGGTTTTATTATCACTTCTTGAAGCGGTCACGATCACACCTATGCGTGCCGCGCTTTTTATGAGAACCGGACCGAAAACTACGCGTTTTGAAATTTACTTAGAAGATCTGTTTCACAAAATTTCGCAAGGTTATCAAAAAATCTTGCATACAACATTAGCGTATTCAAAAACGATTCTTACAGTATCGACGTTGTTATTTATCGTTTCGATTTTTCTGGTGAAATATGTAAAACAAGAGTTCGTACCACAACAAGATCAGAACATTATTATTTTAAGCGGCCAAACGCCGACCGGAACCTCGATTGAGCGCACGTACGATAAAGCTTTAGAAATCGAAAATATTATTAAAAAAAATAAGCACATCGATCGTTTCTTCGTATCGGTGGGAAGTGGTTTTGGCAGCAGCGGTGTCAACAGCATCTCGATGCCGCTTTATTTAAAACCGCGCGAAACCAGAAAAGAAACTCACCTTAATATTATGACCGAACTTCGTAAAGAACTAGCCGCTGTTAAAGGAGTGCGTATTTCAATGCGCGATAACTCTTCACGCGGTTTAACTTCAGGAAGACAAGATCCGATTTCATTTAACTTACGCGGACCAAATCTTGATGTGCTCAATGAAAAATCAAAAGAGATCATGAAAAAGCTTGAAGACGAAGGTTTAACGGCTGAGCTTGATACGGATTTTAAATTAGGTTTACCAGAATTTTTAATTCGCCCAGATCGTGAAGCCATGGCCTCAAAAGGAGTAGCGATTGACTCTGTCGCCCGAACATTGACGGCCACTGTGGCCGGAGTTCGTTCAAGCCAAATCACCTCAGATGGCCGAAGATATGATATTCGCGTAAAACTTCCTGAAGATCGCGTTACAAAAGCGAGCGACATTGAAAAAATCGAAGTCAGAAATAGTTTTGGTTTACGTGTTCCGTTATCAGAACTGGTGACAACCGAAGATAACGAAACTTACCAAAGTATTACCCGTCTTAACCGTCAAAGAGCGATTGGTGTCTTCGGGCAACCGGCTCCAGGCCATGGTCAGGGCGAAGTTTTACAGCGCGCTGAAATTATTGCGAAAGAAATTTTACCAGAAGGATATTCTTTTAACCTAGAAGGTGCCGCTGCGGGTCTAACAGAGAGTTTTAAGAGTCTAACGACGGCTCTTATTTTAGGAATTTTAGTGGCGTATATGATTTTAGCGGTTCAGTTCAACTCATTCATTCACCCTGTTTCAATCTTAGCCACTTTACCGTTCAGTGTGACCGGTGCGATGTTGATTCTTTGGGGTACAGGCCAATCGCTGAATTTATTCAGTTACATCGGTCTGGTTGTATTAATGGGTATCGCTAAAAAGAATTCGATTCTACTTGTGGAATTTACCAACCATGTTCGTACTGAAGGAGAAAAAAATATTTCAGAAGCTTTAACCAAAGCCTGTCCGATTCGTTTACGCCCGATCTTAATGACTTCGGTGGCAACGATTGCCGCCGCGTTACCGTTAGTGATTGGCGATAGCATCGGGCAAGAAACAAGAACGCCGATGGGTCTTGTGATTATCGGTGGTACTTTGGTTTCTACGATCTTTACGTTATTCGTGGTTCCAAGCTTATATCTGTTACTTTCAAAATTTGAGTCGCACAACAAAGACGAAATCAAAACATAAACAGGGAGGTTTATATGATGAAACGTGTGATTTTTTTAGCAGCAACTTTCTTGCTGGCATCGTTTATTACGGCTTGTACAACGACAGGTACAAATGGCGATGTTTATCGTGGCACAGCAGCAGATCGAGCGCGCTAATATTAATTTGCCTAAGGCATACAATCTCATGAACAATTGAGACTGTATGAGCCGCAAAGTTATATTCTTTTTATTGTGTTTTTTAGTCGCTTCAACCTTAAATGCCCAAATCTCAGTGGGACTTAAAGAGTCTGCACTGGGAAACAGCGGAGCAGCGATCACCGAATCGTCTGCTCCTTCTTTTTACAATCCGGCACTGCTTTCGGAAAAGCAAAAAAGCTATTTTAGCTTAACAGGCACAACGCTGAACTCTTTTAAAACCTCGAATGGCACTGACGAATTGAGCTCGACAAAATTTGCACCGAATTATATCTCAAGCATTCATGCCTTTGACTCTTATATTCATGAATTTTCACTGGTCAACCAGCTTTCTGTAGACTCACGCGTATCTTCCCCTATTCAAGACGGAGTAAAAACAACAAATCTTAAAACCGATCAGTACAATCTATTGTACTCTTTTGCCTTTAGAGATTTTCCTTTTGGTTTTCAACTTGGTCTTCGTATCAATGAACAAAATATTCGTATGACTGAAACTACAAACGATGGCAACATTGCCCGCGGTTATGATTGGGATATCTCACAAAGAGTCGGACACCTTTTTGCCGGCTTCGGCGGAATTCACCAGCTCGGACAACATTACCGCTTTGGCTATAAATACGAATCCCCCGGTTTAAATATTTACAAAAAAACCGATCAGGTCGGAAGTTACTATTATTACGATAAAACTAATAATATATTTCAAGCGGGTTCGAGCCGTGGCTCAGTCGAAAACAATAATTTTAACACCCAAAGCGTGACGATTGGTCACAGTTTCGCAACCGACGATCACGAATTTCTAACCGATTCACGTTTTACCGAAGACCCTGATCAACACCACACTTACTCTTTCTTTCAGACCTTCGGATACAAAGTGAATTTTGCAAACAAGATGCAGTACATGTGCGGCTTTGCACATGAATTCGACCCTAAATCTAATTATTTTTCGACAGGATTTTCTTGGGTAACAAATGCTTTACGTTCACACATCAGCGCTTATTACGCTGAAGGTGAAGACAATATGCAGTGGGCCGGCTTCACCTTCGGTAGCGAATTTATTTATTAGTTGGTCGGCTTGCCAGCCGATCTATTGAAACGTGATCTCGTCAAACAAAGTACCTACTGTACGTTGTAAATTAAAACGAGCTGCGATGATGTTTCTTTTTAATTGCAAATTTGATTGCCAGTAGTTTGAACGTGTATCAACCGCAGCGATCATATCTTTAAATTCAATTTTATCGCCCTTTTCGATCTTTTTAAAGATCGTAGCTAAACGAGTATCCGCTGTTTGCAAGTTTTGTTGTTGTAAGCTTTGAACTTTCTCTTGATTTGCCAAAGCATGATAACGGGCATTTAAGCTGTACTGAACGTCAGCCAAAGTTGCATCTCGCTCACTGCGAGTTGCCTCTAATTCTTTATTACCTGCACGGTTACGGTAAACTGAACCCGCACCAATCGTGTAAGTCAGAGACACTCCAACATAAGCGCCTTTTGAATTTACTGAAGCACCACTGTCACCGCGAGATGTGTTATCGTTATAGCCGGCATTTAAATCCACACGCGGGCGAAATAATTTACGTTTATCAGCTTCACGCTCGTGCGTTTCAGCCGCCAAGCGGTGATTCATGCTTTGAATATCCGGACTTTTTTCTAAAGCGATTTGAAAAGCTTTTTCAGCATTAACCGGAATCACTAAACCACCGCGCAATTGATCGAAGCTTTCTAAATCTGACGCCTGCGGAGCTGGTAAAGTCGTAAAGTAAGTAAAATCTTTTTGCGCTTCGCTAATGCCGTAATCTACATTCACCATTGAAGTTTCTAAATCGGTAATTCTTTGATTTAAAGTTTCACGCTCTTCTTCATTTAAGTTGGCTTTCTGTAAGAACTCTAATTTTTTCTTTAAATCGACAACAAAGTTTTTTTGCTCATAGTTTTCAACAAGGCTTATGTAAGATTCAAACACTGAGCTGGCGAATCTTCCGCGCGTGTTCGGAATTTGCGAAGTACTTGAATTGTATTCGGCATCTCTGGCTTTTAAGCGTTCTTCAGTGGCTCGTAATGATTCAACATCGGCGCCACCGTTATAAAGATTCATTGAAACACCTACGTTGTTACCATAACTTGAACTGCGTGAAGTGCCTGGTTCACCTGAAATTTGATTTTGTGAAAAATTAGCTGAACTACCAATGCGTAATGACGGTAGTAAATCCATGTATTGCGCTTTTTTTCTGTCTTGCATAGCTTGCATACGCAGATCAATCGCCGTTGTACGAGGGTTGTTTTGAATAGCGCCTTTAATCGCCTCTTTTAGACCAATTCCATAAGATGTAGAAGCACTTAAGGTTACGAGCAGAATCAACTTTTTCATCAACAACTCCTGAACTGGAGGTTGTTTTTACAAGTTCTATACCGCGGTCAATTCGATTAGGTTTGAGTTCAGTGTCTTAACTTTAGACATGAAGCACAGATTGTTAATCGTTATCTAAAATATAGTTTGCAGGATTTACGGCGATACCGTTGACACGAACTTCATAATGGCAATGTGGCCCTGTAGAGCGGCCCGTACTTCCAACCGCTGCGATCACATCGTAGCGAGAAACTTTTTGTCCCACTTGCACGAAAATTTGTGAGTTATGCGCAAAACGAGTAAGTACTCCGTAACCGTGATCGATGGATACTAATTTGCCGAACTGATCATCCCAACCCGCAAAACTTACGATACCATCGGCTGGCGAGCGCACCGGCGTTCCCGGAGGAGCTGTAATATCTAACCCTGCATGCATTTTTTGACGGCCGTTGATCGGGTCAATACGGTAACCAAAACGCGAACCAATCGGGCCGCGCGCTGGCTGAATACTCGGCGTTGCCGCAAGTAAACTTTGGCGATCCGATAAAAGTTCCCAAAGTTCAATCACTGATTGTTCTTTTAAATTTGAATCTTTCACCGCTTGATCAATACGAATAACTAACGAGGCGTAATTCGCCGTCGATTTTTCTGAAGCCACTTCACCCTTCATTGGGTTCAGCGGAGTTTCTGTATCAATCACCGGATCGTCTTTTTCCATATCATCAAGACTCATACGCGGAACCGGATCGTCCACTTTCGGACCCACCTGGCTTGCTGGAAAATTTAATTTTTCCGGGCGGTCTTTTAATTGAATATCCGTGATTAATTTTAATTTGTTCGAAACATTTGTTACCCGGTCCATCGCCGATTGAAGTGAATCTAGTTTAGCTTCAACCACTTGGAATTGGTTTTTTAATTCGATGTTTTCTAATTTTAATTTTTTATTTTCTAAAGATTGGGCCAACAATCCGAAGTAATCGATAAAGCCAGCCATTAAAAGCACAGCAAAAAAGCCTAAGAAGAATAACGAAATTTTAAAATAGGCGACCGGCAAGCTGATCTTTTTAGTCTCGCTCTCATTACTGGTAACAAAATAAAGGGTAATTTGCTTTCGTGGTTCGCTCATGCTTTATGTTTCGCTGAAATTCAACACAAGAACAGTGACGTTGTCATCACCGCCGTGAGCTAATGCCTGCTGAATAAACAAAGGAGTGGTTTTTTCTGGAGAATTATCGTTAAAAATCTGGCACATTTCCTGATCAGTGATCATTCCTGTTAAGCCGTCAGAGCACATTAAGAAAATATCGCCCGGAAAAACTTCACGTTCTAAAATATCCGGATACACGTCACGTTCAAAACCAACTGATCTGGTGATCACGTTTTTTCCGATTGTGGCTTTGGCTTTTTCTTCAGTTAAAAATCCCAAACGAATCTGTTCATTAATCAACGAGTGATCTTCAGTTAATTGCCACACGTAAGGTTTTCTGTACAAGTAACAACGGCTATCGCCCACATTGGCGATATAAAGTTTTGAATCACGAAAGTAACCCATCACCATGGTTGTTCCCATACCATTTAATTTTGATTCTTGTGCTGCTCTATCGAAAATACGGTGTGAGGCTTCTTGGTACGCCTGCATAAGCACTTCTCTCGGAGAGAACTGTAATGCTTTAGGATGTCCCAAAACTTCGCGTACAGTTTCAACAGCCAGGGCAGAAGCGACCTCGCCACCCATGTGACCGCCTACGCCATCGGCAACTACAAAAACACCAATTCGTTCGTCAATCAGAAATGAATCCTGATTGCCGGAACGTTTAAGCCCTTTATCTGATAAACACCAACACTGAAATCTCATTCATAAACAGTGTCCTAGTGATTACTTTCCGAGTCAAACGGCACAAATTAAACCAATACCTATAGTGAAGCTAGACCCTGGTCTAGTTCTTCAAAAAATATGACTAAAGTGCATCACCGAAACCTCAATTTCAAACGTCATACAACCGATAGTCTAGTAAGAGATTTGCTTAACTATCTGATGTCATAAGAAAAACATCAGCAAAACAAAACAAAGGTCGATATGAAAAAAGTTAATCGCCTTAAAATTTTTATCACTCTTTCTATTGCGATCCATATCGCATTAGCTGCAGTGGTTTTTGTCTTGCCGAAAATCCAACAGCACTTCGCTCCTGTTGAAGTGGTGCTTGTGACTCCCGAAGAAATTTCAGAAGAAGTTGTTAAAGATGACAAACAACCAACTCAAATCGTTGAGACTGACGAAAAATCTGCGAACGAACAAATTAATGAAAAAGCAAAATACTTAAGCGCAAAAAATAATTCTGTTGAAAAAGAAACAATCGCAAAAACTGGCGAGACTTTCAAAAACGCTCAACAGGTTGAGAAAAAACCAATGAAGGCCGCGAAAAAATCTCAGCCTTCGTTATTCGGTGAAAAATTTAACGCTTACGATGCCCTTGCGAAAAAAGCAGGAACAGGCAAAACCGATATCAACGGCAAACAACAAGATTACACACAAACAGCTCAAAACGGAAATCAACGTGGTCTTGAAGCCACTTCGACAGATAAACTGGAGCAAGTTGAACAAAGTTTAAAAACGCAATTAAACACTAAAGAGTACAAGTACTATGGTTACTATCAGCGCATTAAAAATCAGCTGAATCAGTTCTGGCAACCACAAGTGAAACAAAAAGTATCACGCCTTATGACACAAGGTAGAACAATTGCCTCTGATTCGAACAACAAAGTCACTAAATTGATCATCGTGCTTAACGACGCCGGCACGTTAGTCAAAGTACAGGTCATTGGTGAATCTGGTGTTCGCGATCTCGATGAGGCCGCCGTAGAAGCATTTAGACAGGCAGCCCCGTTCCCAAATCCTCCTAAAGGGATGGTAGAGGGCGATGGCACCATCAAGATCCGCTGGGACTTCGTGGTGGAGTCCTAAACGCCGGCAAAAAAGTCGTATCTGCGAATGATGGGTCTGATGAACAACCTGCATCAGCCGAGCAATAAAGTCTTTACTCTAAATTGAATAAGTTTTATCTCTATACACCTGCAAAAAGGAACCACTTATGTCAGGAAAAGAAATCACTTTGAAAGATCTAAAAGATCTGAACAAAGACACGTTAGACAATATCGCAAAACGCGCGCACTACTTAGCGACGCAAATGATTTTCCAAGCCAATATCAGAGAAAAAGATAAAGGCGATCCAAAAATCGGCGGTCACCAATCGGCATCGGCTTCTGCCTTACACATTATGGGTGCTTTACACCTCATCGTTAAATCGGGCTTTGACCATATTGCCAATAAACCGCACGCTTCGCCTACAGATCACTCGTACAACTACCTTTTAGATTTATTTTTAAAATCTGATTTATCAAAATTATCTGAAGAAGAAAAAAACACAGCGATGATGGGTTTACGTAAGTATTCGAAAAACGGCGAACCGGTTTTTCAATCTTACCACTCAACATACGATTCTGATCACCATAACTTCTTCCCGTCTGGTACTGTGGGCATTCCACCAGTTCAAGCCGGTTACATGGCCTTAGCGTACCGCTTTGCTAAAGAACATAATTACGATGTACCAGAGGCTCACTTCTGGGCGCTATCAGGAGACTCTGAGTTCCGCGAAGGTTCAATGTATGAAGCTGTTCCGGATTTCGCTGAACGTGAAATCGGAAACTTAACTTGGATGGTCGACTACAACCGTCAATCACTTGATGGCCACCGTATCGTGAATCAAAAAATCATGGAAGGCACTGATGCTGACCGTATTGAAAAATCAATGGCTGCGAACGGCTGGGAAGTTATTCAAGTTCGTCACGGTTCTAAACGTTTAGCTTTATTCAAAAAAGCTGGCGGCGATACATTCAAAAAATTCTTAGAGCACGACTTATTCGATTACGAATTGCAAGCTTTTCTTTTAATGCATGACCCGAAAGCGTTAAAAGCCGCGATGACAAAAGATCATCCGCAAATCAAAAAATTCTTAGATGGCGTATCACCTGAAGAATTATACGAAGGCTTACGTGATTTCGGTGGTCATGATATGATTCAACTTGCTGAAGCGATGTTGAAATCAAAAGAATCAAAACGAAAGCCTACAATCATTATCGTTCACACGTTAAAAGGCTGGGGCTTAAAAATGGCCGCACAACCTGGCAACCACTCGGCTTTAAATAACCAAGAAGAGATGGATGAGCTAAAAGCTAAACAAGGTATCAAAGGCGAAACATTATTCGCAGGTTTTGATGCTAAAACTCCAGAAGCTAAATACTTACAAGCTCGTGGCGAAAAATTATATTCTGAAATCAAAGCGCAAAACGCTTTAAAAGAAAAAAATAAAAATTTCTTCGCAGCTGAGTTTGAAAAACTTGGTGGCTTTCCAGAAAAATTAGATATCAACACAAAAATGGCCAGCTACCCGCACACGCAATGGATGCTTGGTCAGTTAACAGCGAAACTTACTCGTATCGCTAATGCTGATGTTACTAAATTAAATGACTTCGAGAAAAAATGGAAAACAGCTGGTGAATTGTTTATGACAATGGCTCCAGACGTAGGAACATCAACGAACTTAAATCCAGCAATGGATGGTAAAATCTTCGGTGCTCCAACTGTAACTGACGTTGAAGCTGAATTCGGCGTTAAAGATACAAAACTTCCTGACTTAGTTCCTGGCGAAGAAGAATCAGATCGTTTCTTACGTTTTGAAATCGCTGAAGGTAACGTAATGTCATGTGTGGGTTCGTTTGGTCGTATCCGCGACACATTAGGCGTACCTGTTATGCCATTAATGACGGTTTACGATTTCTTTATCAAACGTGCTCTAGATCAGTACTTCTATAACTTATACTGGAAATCGTCTTTCATCTGCGTGGGTACTCCATCAGGTGTGACATTATCTCCAGAAGGCGCACAGCACGGTTGGAAGTCTGACTTCCAAATCCCTGGTCAAATTACTTGGGAGCCGTTCTTCTGCTTAGAACTTGATTGGATTTTATGTGATACATTCAAGCGTCACTTGTTATTAGATAACGCTGGCAGAAACGGTACTTTATTACGTCTTGTTACTCGCGGTGCTGAGCAAAAAGACATGAACAAGTACTTAAATAAACAATTACGTTTCAAAGCAAATCCTGAGTCGAAATTAGCTCGCGCTGAATTTCCGGTTACTGGTGGCGTAAACGAAGAAGAAGTAACAGCAAAATCTGAAGCTGAAATTCATGCCGTAATCAGAGAAGAAGTTTTAAAAGGCGCTTACTACTTAATCGACTACCGTGGTTACGCTGGTTATGAACCAGGTGATAACGTTGTAAATATCTTCTCTATGGGTTCATTAACGACTGAAGCGATCCGCGCATCAGAAGATTTATTAGCTCGTGGTATTTACGCTAACGTTATCGTTGTAACTTCACCTGATTTATTGTGCGGTATTTTAGCTCATGAAAATGACTACAACTACTTACGTAATGAATTAGGAATTACTTCTGATTTATACTTAAACCGTCAAGGTGACGTAGGATCTGCTGACTTAGTAATGGCTTCAGGCCGTCGCGTACCTATCGTGTCTGTTCACGATGGTGAGCCAGGCTTACTTGATAACTTAGGTTCTATCGTAGGCGTAAGACACGAGTCATGCGCTGTACGTAAACACTCTAAGTGCGGTCGCCCAGTTGAAATCTACCACTTCCATCAAATCGATGCTGAAGCGGTTGTTGAAGCTTGCGGTAAAGTCTTATCTGAAACAGCTTTAGAAAAAGTGATCGTGAATAAACAAACGATGGAAGAAACAGCTCAAGCAACGCAGGCTTCTGAACAACGCCCGCACTGGACTGAGTTATGGCCTTCTAAAACACAAAATCAAAAGCACTAGGATTTATTTGTAATGCAATTTCCTGATGGCGGTGAATTATTTAAAGCGGCAGAGAAAAAATCAGAACATCTGGTTTTCTTTGCCCACTTTTTTAAGGGCCATAAAAAAGCCTTACGCCGCCATATTGATTTAGTGAACGAACTTGGCTTTGATGCTTACGCATTCAATCTTAAAGACGATTTAAAAGATCATAAGTACGTGCCTTACTCTCACGTTTCTAAAAAATTCGGGATGAAGCACGTCTTAGCTGAACAAATCGGCCACCATTTAGATCTACTGACTCACTATAAAACTAAAATCATTTTTGCTTTCTCTAACGTAGCTGGCTGTGCGATTGAAGCGCACACCCGCCGTTTAAAAGAAGGTCAAAACGATGTTGTAGCGATGGTTTGTGATAGTGGCCCAGGCGCTGGCAACTTCTTCCAGTCGTCGTATATGCTTTTACAAGAACAAATCGGCGTAGAGTCTTTATCATTAAAACTTTTAGGAACTCCAGCTGTCGCTTTTGGCTGGAGCCCAAAATTAAACAAAGATATCCGTCACGATTTAGATAGTTTTCCCGAAGGATTTCCGATTCTATCGATCCGCGGTTGGCGTGATCGTTTGATCACACCAATGGATATCGACAAAGTTTTTGATCACCACAAAAACTTAAATTGGAAGAAGTTATCACTTCCTGAAGCTGGGCATTTAAACGGCCTGCGCGATTTTCCCAGCGAGTACAAACCCGGCGTGGAAGATTTTTTGAATCAGTTTAGACATTAGTTTTGCTATTTATGTTCGAATCTTTTTCTAGTTCTTGATTTCGTAAAACACCGATTTTTTTCTGTGCTTTTTTGTACTACTTTAAACTTAATGGTTTCATTGTATGGATTTTTATGTGGAGGGTTGCAGTACTTTTTCACCTCCGCTTCCGCTAAAGAAAGAGCCTCCGTTATTCATGCCTCCACATGATCTATTTTTAAGTACCTCTCACGCATAATAAAGTATTTTCAAACGAACGAAAGTCGCGCATCCGGAAGCTAGGCAATGTGCCTTAACATTTAAATCGTACGACTTCATTCCTATGAAATTAATCATCTCCTTCATCTGGATCATGTTTACCAAATCTGTTAGAAATAAAATTTAATACTAAAAGATATAATATACTAATCGTAAAAAAGACTGGCCCAGATAACCTTTCCTTTAATGGCCAGTGTAGCGCTCCCAAAATACAAACACCTATTAAGTATATTAGACTTCTTGGCATCAGTCTCCCTATTCGCAACTCGGATTATTCACCTTTTTCAGCTTAGTCTTTACTATTTGATAAGCCGATTGAGTCGCTACGATTTTTGCAATTTTATTCCTGTTTTTCGCGATTCGACTTTGTACTTTCGCTACTCTATTTAATGTCTTTGCATTTTTCAACTGCTTCGAAAGAGTTTTTATCGCCAACGAAGATTTTAATGAAGTCTTTCCTAAATTTAATATTCCAGGAGCTATGGCTCCTACTGCAGCAGCAATTGCGATGTCATATCCGTCGTAATTTTTATAGTCGTAGACATCTTTACCTTGAGCTTTCAGATTAGCTGCCTGAATAGCAATCTCAAATGCTGCACCCACAAAAGCTCCAGGGAGACCCGATTCGCCATCAGGATCAATCATTGACGTAGGATTTCCACTAACATAAGCGTATAAATTTGTATCCCCACTATCAAACTCGACAGGATCTTTAGTCGTCCATCTCCCAATTGTTGGATCATAGTCACGCGCACCAAATCGCAAAAATTTCGTGTCTTGATCGTACAATCCTCCGGCAAATGCTAGATGTTGGAAATTAGGATTCGTGTTCTTCATTGTAATGTGCAACAAATGTCTTTCCGTTATTCATGTTTTCACGTACCTCATAACTCCACGGTATCTTGTTTAAGAAAACAATCTTCCACGGCAAATATTTTTTTATTTATAACCAAGGTCTAGAATGTTTATCCAAAAAAACGGAGCATAATTATGTTCACTGATGATTTTTTAAGCGAGCACAAATCCGCAGTCGAAGTAGACACTATAATTTTTTAACTTTAATTTAATGTGCTGCGATAGTATGGCATTTGCAAGTGTGCCTGCTTTACTCGGAGAAAGCACATGTGCAAAATAAAATTTCTAGTCGTCTTATTAACCTCAATCGCAGTTTCTAACTTTTCTTTTGCTGGCCCTATCGTCAATAAATTAGGAAAAAATCCCTTCAATACGCAAATTGCAACGCTTGTAGAAGCAAGTTTAGGGTCTTGGTCACAATCAGACGCTCTCAACCCTGCAGTGGCGTTTTATCAAACGTTTCCGGCGCATGCGATGTTGCCTTTAGATGAGGTGTCTTTTGTGCCCCGTTCGAATGATACCGATTCGGTCGTCTTGACTGACTATGTGGCGATTGGCGCTCAGTCTTCTGCGGGTTCAGCGATTGGCTTACGCATGGCTTTCGCTCCGCAAGAATCTCGTCTTAAAGTTTCTCAGTCGCTCGCAGAAAGTGGTCTGATTAAAACCGGTGATATTATCGTCTCAACACGCCCTTTCTTTGCTAACTCGTTACAGTATCTAGCGCTGCAACTGTTAAACACGCATAACTCTGTAGCTGTGGTGGTTAACGAAAATGGCAAAAAATTAGTTTATAATATTGATATGCCGATGGATGCCGACATGCTGGGTGGCGCAGCCTTAGGTTTTGGTAGATCAGTCATCGATTCGCCGCACTTTACCAAAGATAATAAAAATACGATCGTGCATATCCTGCGCCCGCGATTAACTTCAAACCAACAGGCCAATCTGCAAAAATGGTTAGAACGGTCTTTAAAAGTAGCACGCGCTAAAAAAGTTTACCCCGAGTTATTTTCATTTAACAAAGACTACAATAATCCAACTTATAAAAATAATGGCGATATTTCATTTGTGGCCGATGTTGGCCGTGTTCTCTTAGAGCAAAAAATGCAGGCGCACAAACATATCAAAATGTATTGCTCTGAATTTTCGTGGGTGATGTTATCGTTAGTCGATTGTAACCCCGATACAGCTTCAGAAGATTTCAAAAAATCAAAAACTCCATCGTGTGTAAAAGAATATTTTAAACCGATGCAAATGTTTGGTTCTGCTTTTAGTGGTGGCAAAGCTTCAGAGCAGGATTTATACGGCATGAGTGACGGTATTCCGATGTTGATTGCACAAACCGGAGCCTCACCGCAAACAAGCACAGAGCTGATTGATTTTGCCCTGCCTGGTGTTGACCGTGAGGCCGACGGCTTATCAAGCGGCCACAAACAAGTGGCCGCAACAATGGCTCCTTTAATTAAAAAAGCGAATCCTTATTTTAAATTAATTTTGACTCAGAATCATTCGCAGATTGATGCTGCCAGATCTAAGTTAAATCCTGCGGCTCCACGAAATTATTCACCAACAGCTTTTTCAGTGCTGGCCGCGATGCCAGATACTTTAAACGGTGAAAAAATACGTCAAAAGAAATTCGACTACGTAGCTACGGTAAAATATTTACCCAAAGCAAAATTAAAAGATTTACAGTTGAAATAGATATCTATTTTCTGACAGCAACGATCAAACCTTCTTCAGTCGGCACAAAAGAAGCCGTGAGGTTCGCATCCGCGAAAACATCGCTGGTCATGTCTTTCACAGTATTGATTTGTTTATCACTGAACTTCTGTTTTGAAGTGTCTCCCCAAACAGCTCCGGCTAAAAACACATTGTCGATGAGAATCATTCCGCCTGAACGGATATTACTTTTTGCCCACATCCAGTAATCTTTATAGGCCGCTTTATTACCATCGATAAAGATCGCATCAAACGGCCCGTGGGCCGAAAGCTTCGGTAACTCTTCACGAGCATCACCAGCCATGATCACCGCCTGACCGCGGTCGATCCAAGGCTTTAAAGCTTGGCTTGAAAGCTCGATATGTTCAGTAGACTTCTCTAAAGTGTAAACCATGCCATCTTGTTGTAATGATTGAAGAAAATACTGACAAGAAAGCCCTGTTAGAGTGCCGATTTCAACCACTTTTTTGGGCTTAATAAGGCTAACTAAAAACCCCATTAAGTGGGCTTCTGTTTGCGAAACCGAAATGCCTCCAAGGCCTAATTGATCAGCGAATTTGCGCGAAAGCTGCATCTGTTCGTTCTCAGGGCCGTAACAATTTTCAATGTATTCATACGAGGGCTGTTTATCGTGTCTCATACCCTATTGTTTACGTCGAAAAAATAGGATTTTCAATTGCTGATCAATAGGCAAACCATTATAACTGTACGTCTATGCAAGGTATAGCCAATCAAACAGTGTCTGAAACATTACTAGAAGTTACAAATTTGCGTACTCGTTACAAAACAGATGATGGTGTTATTTTCCCGGTAGATGACATCTCTTTCCGCGTGAAAAAGGGTCAAACCCTAGGCATCGTGGGCGAATCTGGTTGTGGTAAATCTCAAACTGCTCTTTCAATTATGCGTCTTATCCAAAAACCAGGCGAAATCGTTTCTGGTGACGTGCAATTCAAAGGCGATAGCTTATTAAAAAAATCTGACGCGGAAATGCGCGACATTTTAGGAAATAAAATCGCAATGATTTTCCAAGAACCGATGACTTCGTTAAATCCGGTGTACACAATCGGTGACCAAATCGAAGAAAGCATCCGACTTCACCAAAAAGGTTTGAGCAAAGCTCAGATCAAAGACAAAGCGATCGAAATGTTAAAGCTTGTTGGTATTCCAGCCGCTGAAAAACGTTACCACGAATATCCTCACCAATTATCAGGTGGTATGCGCCAACGTGTAATGATCGCGATGGCTATGAGCTGTACGCCGCAATTATTAATTGCTGATGAACCAACAACAGCGTTAGACGTAACTATCCAAGCGCAAATCTTAGATTTAATGCGCAAAGTACAAAAAGAATTCGAAGCCGGCATGATCTTAATCACGCATGACTTAGGCGTTGTGGCAGAAATGTGCCAAGACGTTTTAGTCATGTACGCTGGTAAAGTTATTGAATACGGAACTGTAGAAGATATTTTCTACCGTCCTAAACATCCTTACACTAGAGGCTTGTTAGACTCAGTTCCGCACTTCGAGACTGGTTCACGTATGAAACAATTAAATACAATTCCTGGGTTAGTTCCTAGCTTATACAAGCTTCCGACAGGCTGCCGTTTTCAAGAACGTTGTAAGTTCGCGCAAGACGATTGCCGTCGTGCTGAACCAAACTTAGAAAACTTACGTGGCATTCATAAAGTGGCTTGTTACCACCCGGTTCAATCTGAAGGAAATAACTAATCATGTCTGAATCATTACTTAAAGTAGAACACGTTGTTAAGCACTTCCCGATTCACGGCGGATTATTTTCTCGCCAAGTGGCTTCGGTAAAAGCGGTATCTGATATTTCTTTCGAATTAAAAAAAGGTGAAACACTAGGTCTTGTAGGTGAATCTGGTTGCGGTAAATCAACATTAGGCCGCTGCTTAATTCGCTTGATCGAACCAACATCTGGTAAAATCTTTTTTAACGGCGAAGATATCACGACAGTTGATAACGATCGCATGCGAGATTTACGTCGTAAAATGCAAATCATCTTCCAAGATCCGTATGCTTCATTAAATCCACGTATGACAATCGGCGCGATCTTAGAAGAGCCGTTAGTGATTCACAATCTTTACCCTGACGAAAAAGCCCGTAAAGAACGCGTCCAAGAATTAATTAAATTAGTTGGTCTTCGCCCTGAACACTTATCTCGTTACCCGCATGAATTCTCGGGCGGTCAACGTCAACGTGTTGGTATCGCGCGCGCTTTAGCGGTTAATCCAGAAATCATTATCTGTGACGAACCCGTTTCGGCCTTAGACGTTTCTATCCAAGCCCAAGTGATCAACTTACTTATGGAGTTACAACAAAAGCTTGGTTTAACTTACATCTTCATCGCCCATGACTTAAAAGTTGTAGAACACGTTTCTACAAAAGTAGCGGTGATGTACTTAGGTCAGATCGTTGAGATGGCTGAAGCCGATGAATTATATAAAAATCCTCAACATCCTTACACAAAAGCCTTGTTATCAGCGATTCCAATTCCAGATCCTAAACCACGCCCAGAGCGCATCATCCTTACAGGGGATGTGCCATCGCCAATCGCGCCGCCGCCAGGTTGTTATTTCAACCCACGCTGCCCGATGGCTTCTGCTGAATGTAAGATGACGAAGCCTGAATTGGTTGAAAAATCTAAAGGTCACTTCGTTAGCTGCTTAAAGGTGTAATGTGAAATTGTTTTTATCTTTAATCGCTTAGTTTCTTTTGTTTCTGAGACCGCAGATGCTGTCACAGACAAAGACACTGAAATTAAAAAATCAGCTGACTAACAAAACATAATTTAATTTCGAAAAAACACTCATTGTCTCAGTAAAAACCACGAACTGTCTTAAGTTGAGAAACCAGGATAATTCGTGGTTTTCGTATTTTGAGCCCTGCTATCCTAAACACTGGGTCATATAGGGGAGCTACTCAATGGGACGTATTTTTATCACAGTTTTATTATTCTCGCTTAACACATTTGCCGGAGGCGCTATTGCTGGTAAAGTGACGATCGTTAAAGGCCAAGTCTTTATCATTCGCAGTGGCGAAAAAATCCAAGTTAAAAAAGACACGACGGTTTTAGAATCCGATGTGATCGAATCACAGCCCGGCGGTACAGCCCGTATCACGATGATCGATTCAAACCTTGTTGACGTTTACCCTAAGTCAAAAGTTGAAATTGCAAAATACGTTTATAAACCTAATCAAGACCAAAAAGATGTCGAGTTGAAAGTTGATTTTGGTAAAATCAAATCTACCGTTAATCAAAAATATGATGGTGCTAAAAACAAGTTCCAAGTTAAAACTCCATCAGCTGTAGCCGGTGTACGCGGAACAGTTTTCACCGCTGAATACGATCTTGTCAGAAAAGTTTCTAAAGTTGTAACCATTGAAGGTTTAGTGGCGGTAACAAAAATTATTGACCGCGAAAGACAGACACCTCCGGTGTTTGTGCGCCCTGACCAAGTTGTTAAAGTTGATGCCGAACAAGCCAAAACCGAACAACCACGTGATTTAAAATCTGATGAGCGTGAAGAACGTAAAAAAGAAGATAAAGATTTAGGTTACCAATACGATCCGAAAAAAGAACCAACACCAGGTGAACCGCCATCTTCTAGAAACGAACCATCTGTTCCAGATAAAAATCTAGAGCGCCCTGCTCAAGATGTGCAAGCGCGCGAGCCAATTAAAGATCAGCCTTCTTCGACAGAAGAACAAGCTAATCGCCGAGTGAAAGACGTGCCAACAACGGTGGCTGAAGACCGCCGTGCTCCACCGATTAAAGAAATTCAACCGGTGAAAGAAATCATCAAAGAAGAGCGTCGTGAACAGCCACAGGCTTTACGTGAAGTAATCAAAGACACTGTGAAAAATGTGTCTGAGCGCCGCCAAGAACGTCAACAAGAGCGCCAGGCTGAACAACAAGAAAAACGCCAAACAGCTTCTGAAGATCAGCAAGCAAAGAAGCAAAAACAATCTGAAGACGAACAGGCTAAAAAACAGAAACAGCTAGAAGAAGAACAATCTCGTAAGCAAAAACAGTCTGAAGAAGAGCAGGCCAAAAAGCAAAAGCAAATGGAAGAGATGTTAGCGGCTAAACGTAAACATGCCGAAGAAGCTCAAGCTAAACGTGAAGAAGAACAGAAAAAACGCGCTGAAGAACAACAAGCCCGCAGAGCTGAATTAGCTCGCCGCTTGGCTGAGATCGCAAAGCGTGCGGAAACAGTGATTAGACTTCCGTCTGGAACTACTGATGGTTCAACAACGCCAACATCACCAATTAATACACTTATCCCGAAACAATAATTTTATTCTTAATGGACTTACTCGTCTTTAGGTAAGTCCAGTTCCTTTTTGCGATGATCATCTCTAACGCCTTATGATAAATTTTAAGGGTGAGGCATTTCATCTTTGTATTTCTTCTGATTCACTGTGTTTCAAACACAGCGCACGCGATTAATTTAAAATATATTAATGGCCTGTACTTGCATAAAAACTGCGAATACTTTGCCCGTGATTTAAAAGCCAGCTGGAGCGAAGTTCCCGATGAAGAAAAAAACGATTACTTAGCTAAGCTTGCTGACTGTTCTGTAGACCGTGGTCAGCTAGAATTTGCTGAATCGCTTTTTAATACATTAGACCGTAAAAATTATAAATCTTCGATCTTAAGCCAAGCTAAAGCTAAGCTTGATCTTTCACGCAGTGATTTTAAGCGTATTACCGACGATTACGAGACAAAAAAACCTAAAAAAGCGACGTTTCAATATTACATTTACGTAGCCCAAAGTTACTACGAACAAGAAGACTATGATTCTTCGCTAAAAGTTTTAAGCTATATCAGCCCAAGCAAGCTTACGCCTTATCAAAAAAACATTATTCGCTACTGGAAGGCTAAAAACTACTTCTTAAAAGATGAATATGAAAAAACAAGTTACTTCTTAGATCTTGTCTTAGATGACGAAGAAGAAACTGGTTGGGTAAAAGATGCTGCACAGGTTTTAAAAAACGCTGTGGTCGCTAAATACCGCCCATTCCGTGCGGTCTTATACCTTAATGCCACGTACGACACGAATACCAACAAACAATCTATCGCGAATCGCATTAGTGAAGATGAAGTTCCTAGCTCATATATCATTGATGGAACTTACCGCATTAACCCCTCGTTTGATTTTTACTTACTAAAAAACCGCACGACAAAAAGATACATTAATGTAGATTTAAGTTTCGCCTGGTCAAGTAAAGAAACGGCTAACGAATCTGAAACTTATTCAATTAAATACAGAAATTCGCAAAAAACCAGTTCACGAAATACTTTTTCGTGGGATCTTGGCCTTTCAAAATCACAGACAGAATTTAAAGATTCAGCCAATGACGGATTCGTTCGTTTAGGTTTATTTCACCTTATTACAGACGATAAATTTGCGACAATAACTTACCGTTTCGCGCGTAATTTAGATTTCGGTTATAAAACAAGTCATACGGTGGCTTTATCGTTATTCTCGGTTTACGACACCCAACTCATTTACGGAACAATTTCGCAAAGCCAAACATTCGACCACGCGGCTAATTATGAGTTTGACGGCGTCAACGCCCCTTCTGCCGTCTATGGAACTGTATTTGGTAATTACGGAACAACAAGCATTGATCTAGCTCACAGTATTGATTTTACTGACGTGCATTCACTGCGCACGCAGCTTTCATATTCAAATACGTCTTACCAAGCTGAAAACTTACCGGTTGGATCAGAATCATTAACGAACTCTTTCGGTAAGCGCAGCGATCAGACTTACAGTGCTTCATTAATTTATGCGAATCGCTGGGATGAAGAAACTAACGTCGAACTTTTTGCAACGGCGCTCAAAGGTACAAGCAGCGGCCACCAAGGTTATTTTTATGGTGGAACTTTCAGCCACAAAAACTATACAGCTAACCAATTTGGTATCAATGTTGATTGGACTTACGAATAAGGAGCTTTGGCTATGAACGAACAAGTTAAATGGTGTTTTTACGATCCAGCAACAAAAACAAAAACAGCCGATCTAGCTACTGACGAAGCACAAATGACCATTTTAAAAATGCGTCCCAAAGACATTAATAGCTTTTATTTTTCAAGAAGCGACGAAAGTTCGTGGAAACCTTTAAAAATGTTAATGACTTCAAGTGCTTCACCTTTTTCTGGCTTAGCCTTACTAACCAATATGACCGATAAAGCAGAACCAGCTAAAGTAAATCCAAAACTTAAAATGCAGCCGGTTGATCAAGATACACAAAACGAGATCGAGCGCACCTTCACTAACTCATGCATTGATGCGCAAAAAACTTTAGCAGTGTCGAATTTTAAAAAGCCTACGGCTAAAATAATTGATCTGGTGTTAATGAATAAACAAGGCATGATCTTTAGAGCATCGGCTGTAAATCCCACGCCTGAAGGCTCTTTGTGCGACAAGGTTATCCCCGCACATTTCCACAATACCGCCTTAGAAGTCGTTGTCATTAATTCTCAAGCGACTAATAAATACTTTGAAAAAATAAAGATCAGTGGAAAAGTTGTAACCACCGGTAACGGCCAGTACTTAGAATTTATTTGTTCATCGCAGGCTTTACGCGGACAACTGGTCGAAAGTTTAAATTTCTGCGAAAACCACTCTCACCGTAAGACAGCCGTGTAAGCTTTGTGAAAATTAAAATCTACGGAATTATTTTAGCGAGTATTCTTTTTTTCAGCTTCACAGCGTTGAACCTGAAGTACAAAAGTATTCAAAATAACCCCGAGATCGTGGAAAATAATGTTTTTTACAGTTTTCTTTTCGAGTTTAACAATAAAATCTACGACACATTCTTTAAAAATAAAGAAGAGCGTCAGAAAAAAGAAACTGCGTTTTTAATTGATATCGATGAAGACTCAGTTCGTGAACTGGGTCGTTGGCCCTGGTCACGCGAAGTGATTGCCACGATCTGGGATAACGCCATGAAAAACGGTGTTAAAGTGATCGCCAACGATATTATCTTTTCTGAAGCACAAAACTCTAAAGCTGATGGCCGCTTAGAAGAAGTTCTAAAAAAATACCCGTCACAGATTATTTTAGGAACCTTCGGCGAAGGCCCTATTCTTTACCAAAACCCACCTTATCAAGATTATTGTTTTGTTGAATCATTCCGCCGCAGCGGAGGTGATAAAATCGTAACTTTAAATGCCACACTGACTTTTGATGACACTAATTCACAGTTTGAGCAGGTTTTTTTCAGTAACGAGCTTAAGGCGATTTTCGATGATCTTGATCAGCAGTTTGAAAAAGTTTATTTACACAGTGTTAATAAAAAATTAGTTCAAGAACTTGATGTTTACCAAAAGAATAGCTTAATCGCCGATAAAAGCCGTAACTTGGTTCAATACTGCTACCGCTGGCTATCCGAAGACGATGAATATTTAAAAGACGCCGGCCAAGAGCTTTTAAAAGCTTACGATAACACTTTAAACCGTATTCCTGGCTACGATAAACTTCCGTCTTTAAGTGATAAAATAAAACGCTTTAAAGATGATGTAAATCAGCTGTTAATCCCGCAGTATGCAAGCTGGCCTGCGAATGTTCACGAAATTCAAACAGCGGCTGAATACACGGCCACCTTTAATGCCGACTTAGATTTTGATGGTGTAATCCGCCACTACCCGCTTATTTACCGCGCCGGAAATAAAACAAACTTAAGCTTTATTCCCTCACTGGCCTTACAAACGTATCTTTTAACGACCGGTTACCAAGCGGTTTTTTATCCTAAACTAGAAAACAATATTAAAACTATTGGCAACGTGGTGATCAAAGATATCGAAACAGAAAAAGATGTGATGTCTTTACCTGTCGATTCAAATGGGCGTTTAATTATTAACTACTATGGCCGTAAAAATTCGATTCCGTATGTTTCAGCCCGTGATTTATTTCATAATGATAACTCTGAAATGGTCGTTCATTTAAACGGCGAACCGACAAAAGTTAAAAAAGCTGAATGGTTAAAAGATAAAGCCGCCGTTATGGGCCCTACAGCCACAGGTATCTTCGACTTAAGAAATACACCTGTTGAAAAAGATTTACCAGGAGTGGAAATCCATTTATCGGTTCTTGGAAGCTTATTTGATCAAACATTTATGCGTGTTCCAACAGATGAAGTGAAAATTTCAATCATTGTTTTATTTTTCTTAGCGGCTACGCTTGCCGGATTATTTCTTTATTCGAACCTTTTCATCGCCTCGTTATACTTACTACTTATTAATTACGGGATTTACAAAATAGCTCTGCATAATTTTCAGCGTAATTTATACTTTGAGTTACTGGCGCCGACCATTTTGTTTACGATTTCGACTTATATTGTTTTCTTAATCTATATCTATTTCTTTGAAACTCGAAAATCGAAAGAAATCAAAAACACTTTCTCAAAATACGTTTCTAAAGAAATCGTTGAAGAGATTTTAAAAAACCAAGAAAACCTTGAACTTAAAGGCCAAAAATTAAAAATGACGGTGTTTTTTTCTGATATCCGAAGTTTTACAACCCTATCAGAAGAAATGGACCCGCAAGAGCTATCTGCTATGCTAAACAGATACTTCACGCCGATGTCTGAAACGATCTTTGGCACTAACGGTACGATTGATAAGTTCATGGGTGATGCGATCATGGCGCTTTTTGGCGCTCCACTGAATTACCCTGATCACCCGAAAAAAGCCTGTATAGCGGCGCTAAAGTGTTTTGAAAAACTAGCAGAAGTAAATGTAGACTTTAAAAAGCGTAATTGGCCAGAAATTAAAATCGGTATCGGTATTAATACGGGAGTTATGGTTGCCGGAAACATCGGTTCTGATCAAATTCAAAGTTATACGGTGATCGGTGATGAAGTAAACTTAGCGCAGCGTTTAGAAAGCTTAACGAAAAACTATAAAGCGCGTATTTTAATTTCTGAAAATACTTATCTTGAAGTTAAAAATGAATTTGTGGCCCGCGAAGTCGATGTAGTTCGGGTCAAAGGTAAAAACCGCCCGGTTAAAATTTATGAACTTATCTCTATGGGAACAACTCACCCAGAAATGCCGTTCTTTGACAACTATCACAAAGCTTTAAATCTTTTTTACGATAAGAAATTTGCTGAAGCTGAAATAGCTTTTGCAGATTTACTAAAAATAAAGCCAGACGATTATTTATGTCAGATGTACTTAGAACGTACACAATACAGTAAGAATAACCCTATACCTGAAAGCTGGGACGGTGTTTTTGACCGCCGTAAATAATAACATCTTAAAAACGTGTTAAATAAACGTACTGAACACCGATTGTGGCATCGCCATAAGTATAATCTTCAATCGTTGATTCATTACGCGATAAACTTGCAAAAACATTAACCGTTGTACGTTCAGTTAAATCTTTTGAAATGGAGTAATTAAACGCCGCGAAGC
Organism: Pseudobdellovibrio sp.; assembly: GCA_023701385.1. Classification (GTDB taxonomy): domain Bacteria; phylum Bdellovibrionota; class Bdellovibrionia; order Bdellovibrionales; family Bdellovibrionaceae; genus Pseudobdellovibrio. Next base: position 66,167 of record JAMPXC010000002.1, on the reverse strand, counting down.
TATCCTGACGGCCCAAATCTGATAATGAATAATTAGTTGAACCATAGCTCGCTTTAAGAGTTGAATAGGTGTTTTTAAACGTTGGCAGTTCGTAACCTAAGTTAACGTAAACTTTGTTGTAACTGGCATTTTCGCCGTCAGCATCGTTTAAAATAAATCCAAGTTCACCCATCAGACTTTGCATACGGCCTAGCGAATATCTTAAAGCCCCTGAAAGATCGTACTTAATGGCTGACTGGTTATCGGCCGCATCATAGAAAGTAATCTGTGAATCATCACGACCGATAATTAGTTGCCCTTCTAAATCTAAATCTGTAGTTAAGCGAGTTCCTAAATTTTGTTTTACATAAATTAATGCAATCGACATATCCCGCGTTTGGGTATCTGAGGGCAGCATGTATAAACCGATATTTAAAGACGTTGTACTGCGATAACCATCAACTATCGTTTTATATGGAACAGACATCAATAACATTGTCGAATCGGCGGCCTGCATTTGATCTGTCAGTTTTAATTTATAATCAAGCGTCCGTTGGTCAGCTAAATAAATCAACGGCTCTACAGAAGAATCTTTATCTTGCCAAAGTTTGTAGGCGAAAAATCCGCTGGCGGTAAACACATGCCCCGTTATAACGTCTTCCTGTGGTGCAATGTTTAAAGCATTGCTATCATACATGTACCCTACAGTGTAACCGATCGTGTATTTTAATTTATCGTTTTCTAACTGGTTTTGAATTTGAATACATTTTTCGATCATACGATCGGCGCGTTTATCTTGTTCTGGATCTTTTGAAGTATCAATTGATAACTCAAAACTATTCATCGCGCGTTCGTAATCTCCTTTGTAAAATTGTGCTAAGCCCAAATAGTAATAAGCCACTGAAACTTCTTGAATCGTGTTAGCGCGGGTTACTTCAGTTAAATGCTTTTCAGCTAAATCAAAGTTATTAATGCGGTAATAATTTAAACCTAAAAGATAATAAATTGATTGTGTCAGTGAAGTGTTAGTTCTTAATTTTTGCAAAGTTGCAATCGAAGATTCATAGGCTTCTTTTTTATAAAACTCATACGCTTGCGCAAAAGCCTTACGTTCTTCCTGCTCTAGCTGCACTTCGGTTTTAGCAGGTGCTGCTTCAGCCTGTTCAATCGATTTAATTGTTTCTGGTTGCGGATTTTTCGGTTCAATACGTAAATTTTTACTGTTCACTTGCGCATTAGCTTGTAAACACAGAAGACTCAAAAAAAGAACAAGACTGTTTTTCATGTTTATCGCTCGATGATGATGTTAACTTGGGCTGGTTTAGAAATAATATTTTTAGCAGAATCACCCAGTAAATTATCATTACGATCTTTAATCGCAATGATTTGTCCGATGTCGTTTTTAGGCGGGCCTGCTTGCATTGGGTCTAACGGGCGATCTTCTTTTCTTACCGCAGTGTCTTTATCGACACGTTTAAATTCAACCGGATTCATTTTAACCGGCGTGCCAGGCTGCTTACCGTCAAAGTTTTCTGATGTTTCTCCACGGCGAACCATGACGGCTTCAGTCTGTTTATTCGATAAAGCATCTAAACCACGAAAAATAACTTCACCACGAAATGTTGTAACCGCTGTTACATTTGTTGCACGTTTATAACTTGTCACAAATTGTGTTCCGCGCACACCCACAACGGCCGACGGTGTTTTAATTTCAAATCTGTTTTCATTGTTATCGTATTTTTGTTCTACGTTGTTACGCACTTTACCTTCGATTAAACTTAGGCGTACATTTTTTTCTTTTAATTCACTGATGTACTGATCAATGCGAAGTTTTGTTTCTGGCAGCACATTGATAATATTGCGATCGCTCATCACGATTTTAGCGCGCGAATCTTTGCCCGTAATAATTGTATCTTGTGGATACACTTTAGTGCCGACTTTTGCCCCCGTTGGTTCCGCTCTTAACTTTGCCACCTGCACTTGGCCTTTTACAATCATCATCAGGCCATAAGCTTCCCCAGCTAAAGCCTGGGAAACAGAACCTAAAACCAACAAAATTAAGATTAATTTCTTCATATCAAAAGTATCACTGTATCTGAGACAAAAGTTTACTAGACCATCATCCAGAATTCACTTGAGACAACAGCTGGTCTCAAAAATCAGGGCATTTAAACCGATAGGAATTACATGTCGACGACCGGTAAAACTTGGATACTGCTTGATGGTATCACTAAAATTCAATCACAACCTCTCCCTACAGAGCAGTTGCAATTAGCTATTCTAAAAATGAACGAGCGTGATTGGACACGATTCTATGTCTGGACAGCCGGTTGGGCCAATTGGCAATTATTAAAAGACTTTTTAAATTCTGAACAAAGAGAATTTGCTCTTCCTGGAGCTCCGGTTTCTGAAGAAAATGTAAAAGCTCATATCCAGGCGCAAATTCAAAATAAGAATAAACCACCGCAAGTGCCGGTTTCACACCCAGCGCAAGAAGAAGATACTGTAACGAAGGGTGCGCACTGGCAACCGGCTGGCAAGGCCATGACGATGATCAGCACCGAAGATACTTATTCTGATGTGGCCAATCACATGCAAAAAGATTTTAACGGTGATCACTTAGATGTAGAAAATGCTCACCATAAGCCACCAAATCCATTGGATTTTAAAGAGATCAACGAAGCTTATAAAAACCGTGCTGAACGTCACGAGTTAAAAATTGAAATTTTATTGATCTCGCAAAAAGGTAAAACTTTTAAGAGCTATTCTAAGAATATTTCACTTTCAGGTTCATTACTTGAAGATAATATTCCCTTTGATTTCTATGGCGTGCAATTTGACCTTATCGTGGTTAACCGTAACCCATCAAACCCTCAGAATGGCCGCGTACAAGTGCGCGCGCAGACAGTTGGCGATGGTCTTACGCAACGTACACGTTTTATCAATGTGACAGAGATGCAAAAGCAAAGACTGGCTAATTTGCTGAATGATTATCTCAGTCAGCAAACTAAAGTCAGAAAAATTTCTTAATTTTCGTTAAAATTTAATTCGGATTTTTTTCGTTCAGGATTTCTTTGATACGAACTTTTAATTTTTCGATATCAAAAGGCTTTTTGATGTAATCATCAGCGCCCACTTCACGTCCCTTTTGTAAATCTTCTTCTTCAGCTGAAGCCGATAAGAAAATTAAAGGAATATGTTTTAATTCGCGGTGCTCTTTAAGCATTTGTGCTAATTCAAAACCATTCACCCACGGTAAACCTACATCCATAATAATGAAGCTTACGTCGATATCTTCATCAAGTAACGCCGTTAACTGAGGAGCATCAGCGGCTAACTTAACTTGGTAGCCATCTGATTCTAAAATTCTTTTTAACGACGTTCTTTGAGTTTCTTCATCTTCGATCACTAAGATCGTTGTTGGATGAAGTTTTTGTGAAGCATCTCGAAACTGATCTAAAGCGACAACTTCCTGACCGGCAATACGTTGCTTAGTCAGTTTTTCAATTTTACGAATCAGATCAGAGGTGCTTAATTTTTTTGTCATAATAACCTATGCGTGTTGTGCTTCTAACCATCTTTCACAATCGATGGCTGCCATACAACCAGTACCTGCCGCAGTAATTGCCTGACGGTAGATCGGATCTTGTACATCGCCCGCAGCAAAAATGCCTGGAACGTTTGTATAAGTCGTACCTGGTTTAGTCTTGATATATCCCACCTCATTTAGCTCTAGCAGTCCATGAAAAAGCTTCGTATTAGGCTGATGTCCAATAGCTACGAACAGACCTTGCAGGTTCTTAGTCGTAACATCGCCTGTTGTAGTTGATTTTAAACGAAGACCAGTTACAGACTTACCGTCGCCGATAACTTCTTCAACCACTGTATTTGTAATAAATTCGATTTTTGGGTTACCTTTAGCGCGGTCTAACATAATTTTAGACGCTTTGAAGTTTTCACTTCTGTGGATCACATAAACTTTAGTTGCAAAGCGAGTTAAGAAGTTAGCTTCTTCCATCGCTGTATCACCACCACCAACAACAGCGACTTCAACGTTTTTGAAAAACGCACCATCGCAAGTTGCACAAGCCGATACACCACGGTTCATGTATTGTTTTTCAGAAGGAAGACCAATGTACTTAGCCGACGCTCCCGTAGAAATGATAATTGATTTTGTTAAGTGCACTTCATTACCCACATGAACTTTGTAAGGCATAGAAGAAGTATCAACTTTAGTTACGTTACGAGTGATGTAACGAGTACCGAAACGTTCAGCCTGTTTACGCATAATTTCAACGAGTTCCGGACCAGTCACTCCGTGAGCAAATCCAGGAAAGTTTTCAACTTCTGTCGTAGTCATTAACTGACCGCCGGCCTCTTCACCTTCGATCATCAGTGGATTTAAATTAGCACGTGCCGTGTAAACAGCTGCTGTTAAGCCCGCTGGGCCCGAACCTACGATAATTACATTTTCAATTTTTTGCGTCTCAGACATAAATTTACCTCAATAATTCACTAAAGATGGTAAAGTCTATCGAAGGGAATTGATAGGCAAAAGAGATAACGCCTATTGGTTAATTTAAAGAATCAATAAGCTGGTTTGCTACATTTTCAGCAGACGCTGCTAGCTCCTGCTGACGAGGCCAGCTTTGTGCCGGAAGCATGTCAGTTGCAATATAACCCGGAGAGAATAAGTCGATTTGAAAGCTGCAACAGTTAAATGCAGATTTATTTTCTGCCTGCAGGGTGGTGATTAATCCTTTTAACGCGTGTTTAGCCGCACAGTAGCTAGCAGCCCCTGGATCTGGTTTATTTTCAGCAATCGCCGAACCCACTACCACAAATTTCTTTAAACTAGGAATCGAAATTCGCATCAAGTGATGCACTAATTGTGCGGGAAATAAAAAACTCACTTGTAAAGCCCACTGATGATCGGCCCATTTTTTATCTTGAAAATTTCCGTACGGGCCACCCGCTGCAAAATAAATAATTGTCGTTGGATTAAAATTAATAATTTCAGTGATAAATTCAGAAGAAAGTTCTTTTGAAAAATCGTATCTCAAAGACTTAAAATTACCTTCGCCGATTTTGCGCGACACCAACATAAATTCTGCCGCAGGATATTTTTTAGCAAGCACTTGATAGGTCGCCCACCCTAGCCCGCGGCTAGCTCCTAACAAAATAAATTTGTGCGCTGAACGATCTTCATTCATACTTTTCTTATATGCCAACTCTTAAAATTCCACAAAAGAAACTTGAGCTAAATGTCGAATCAGGAAAAAACCTGATGGACGCGCTCATCGAAGGTGGATTACCCGTGGCCTCAAGCTGTTTAGGAGAAGGAATTTGTTCAAAATGCGCCGTTAAAATGACGCCCCAAGGAACAAGAACCGAACTAGAAATCCGCACCATGGAGCGCAACAAACAACCCGATACCATGCGCCTGTGTTGCCAAGTCTTTGTCGAACATGATTTGATCGTTGAAACGACTTACTGGTAGGATTCAACATGGCAACTCTTCCTGTTTTTGAAACAAAAAGATTAATTCTTCGCGGAGTTACTGAAGAACATGTAGCTGATTGGCAAAAAAACTTTGTCGACTACGAAGTTGTTCGTAATTTATCAGCCTTAGTACCATGGCCTTACCCCGATGATGGCGTCATTTCATTTTTACGAAATGTAATTTTACCAAACCAGGGCAAAGATCGCTGGGTGTGGGGAATTTTTTTAAAAGAAAATCCGCAGGAGCTTATTGGTGTTGTTGATTTGTGGCGCCCAGGAAAACCAGAAAACCGTGGTTTTTGGCTAGCGCGCAAACACTGGAAAAAAGGAATTATGACTGAGGCCGTAGAACCAGTGATAGACTACGCTTTCAACGAATTAGGATTTTCTGAGCTCATTTTCTCAAACGCCTTAGGCAATATCGGTTCACGCCGTGTAAAAGAAAAAACCGGTGCGAAACTTTTACGAATTCAACCTGCAAAACACGTCGATCCCGCACTGACTGAAAACGAAATCTGGGAACTAAAAAAAGAAGACTGGTTTAAATTCAAAAAATCCTGAGAGACCGCGATGCCCCTGAATCGAACGTCGTCTGTATGCAGCAATCATTCGATGACTCAAATCTTATTGTCCTTTAACATTTATCTATGAATTTTCAGGTTAAAGAGTTTGCGACAATTCGCATTTTTTCAAATGATTTAAAAAGGAGTCGTGAATACTACGAAAAGTTTTTCGGCTTATCACCAGTTGAAGATTCAGAATTTTTTGTTTCTTTTAAAGTTGGCCAAACCAATCTCGATATCACCGTGCCCGATCAAAAAAATCCATTTTCAACTGGAGGATCCGTTGGTTATTGGCTTGTCGACGACATAAATTTAGTTTTGAAAAAAGCTGAACTCCTCGGCGGAAAACTTTATCGTGGACCTTTGAAAGTTCTCGAAATTCAGAGACAAATTCTGCAAATTCAAGATCCTTTTGGAAATGTTCTTGGCTTTGAATCGCCGTTATAAAAACAATTCTTGAATTCAATTTTTTGCTGCACACAGACGACGGTCAACATCGGGCTAGAGTCTTTTTCTCGTTCTTGATTTCGGTTTACATTGTAAACCGAAATCAAGAGTGAATTTTTGCGTCAAAACTATTCTTTAACTAAACGAATATAGTTAATTTCAATACCTTGCTTCGTAAAGATTTTCTCAAAACCAGTGGCAAAGTTTTCTTCTTTGTATTTGTTATTTTCAGAGTACAAATTCAAAGTTTGAAATTCAACTTTGTATTTAGACGCTTTGATTTCTTCTAACGCCCATAAGAAATACTCACGAGAATCAGTCTTAAAATCTAAGAATGAACCCGGGCGTTGCATTTCATAGATCCAGTCTAAAATGATTCTATTTACCACACGGTTTTTTGGTTTGTACGGCGATGTCCATGGATCTGGAAAGTGAATAAACACATTATTCACTTCGCCTTTATCGAATAATAAATCTAAGTTGAAGGCATGGTAACGGCAGATCGCTGCGTTTTTACAGCTGGCTACTTTTGCACGGCGAATACTTTGAATTAACGGTTTATATTTTAATTCTAAACCCACTAACAAACGTTCAGGATGTTTAATCGCCCAGTGCGCAAAGTGATTACCTGCACCTGTTCCGATTTCTACATCAAGTGGCATTTCTTCGTTCACTTTAAAAACTTTTGAACGCCATTGGCCTTTGTTTTCAGGAGCACGCTCTTCATTAAACGCGATGTCTTTATATTCATTATCTAACGCTAAAGAATATTCTGTAGGACGTGGTAACGTACGGGTTAAGTTAACCTCGGGACGCTTTAAGACCTTAACGGTTTTGAAGTAATCGTCTTTTTCTTGTCTTGATTTAGGAGTGTTTTGTGCAGCTGTCTCGCTCATAGCAAGACAGCTTTATGGCATAAGAGAACTAGGCTGTCTTCTTATTTTTGTCGAAAAGCAGACTTACAGAAGACTTTTCAAACTTATGAAGACGGTCAATTTTAGGTGTATAGCTAATACAACGGTTACGGCCTTGGTGCTTAGCTTCGTATAAAGCAGCATCAGCTCTACGCACTAATTCCTTACCGGTAATTGTTGTCGTCGGATCGCCATCGTAAGTGGCAAAACCGATTGATAAAGTTAATTTAATTGAATCCGGGCCTGAGCTAAAGGTGTGCTGCTCAACGCGGTTTCTTAACTTTTCACAGAAAAACTCAACACCCGAAAGTGGAATTTCTGACAACACGATTAAAAATTCATCACCACCGTAACGGGCCGGAATATCCACCGTACGTGTGTTTTGACGGATAATCTTACCCACTTCTGATAACACGAACGAACCAAATAAATGGTCATGGCTATCATTTACAGATTTGAATTTATCCATATCGATCATGATCACCGTTACCGGACGGCTAAAACGTTGAGCACGCTCAATTTCAAACTCTAGTTTGTTATAAAGAGAACGCGTATTAAATAAACCCGTAAGATCATCGATCTCGATCATCTCTTGCAGTTTTGAATTCGACGCCAGTAACTCTTCTTGCATATCACGCATACGTAATTGCGTACGTACACGAGCTAAAAATTCCATAGGAACAAACGGAGAACTGATAAAATCAGAGGCTCCTAAATCTAAAAATTGCGTGATTTTCTCAGTCGTTGGGTTTGTTGAAACCACCATAACCGGAACTTTCTGAATTGACGAAAATAGATTATTCACAAAGTGAAAGCCATTACCTTCAGCAAAATCAGGATCCAAAATCACTAATTGAGGACGAATAAAATTAAGCGCTTCGGTCGCCTCGCGCTCTGATGTAAAGCCGTGAACGTCGTAGCCTTCCCAGCGAAGGGGTTCAGCCATTAATTCAAGCGTAGTAGAATCTTCATCAAGTACTAAGATGGGCCTCTGTTTTGGGTCCTTTTTCATAGATAATATATCGGCGAAAAAATGGTCTTTCTAGAGACAAACCGCACCATTTTTTCGCAGTTTTTTAACACTTCTTCTCATTATGAGATTTTCGGTTTAGTGTTAGGCGATGAAACACACTGAAATCGAATCAAAATGGCAGCAAGCCTGGACTAAAGCTGAAGCTTACAAGGCTGACAACAACTCGACTAAACCTAAGTACTACGCCTTAGATATGTTCCCGTACCCGTCTGGGTCCGGCTTACATATGGGTCACATCGCCTCTTACACACCGACAGATATTATTTCTCGTTACAAACGTGCGATGGGTTTCAACGTGCTTCACCCGATGGGTTACGATGCGTTTGGTTTACCGGCTGAACAATACGCGATTCAAACTGGCGTGCATCCTGCGATCACAACTGAAAAATCGATTCAAAGTTTTCGCTCAACGCTTCAACGTTATGGATTTAGTTTTGACTGGTCTCGTGAAATTTCAACGGCTGATCCTAACTACTACAAATGGACACAATTTATTTTCTTAAAACTTTTTGAAAAAGGTTTAGCTTATCAAAAAGAAGTTCCGGTGAACTGGTGCCCGGCTTTAAAAACAGTTTTAGCTAACGACGAAGTGATCGATGGTAAATCTGAGCGCGGCGGCCACCCGGTTATCAGAAAACCTATGAAGCAGTGGATGTTAAAAATCACTGACTATGCTGAACGTTTATTAAATGATTTAGATAAAATCGACTGGCCAGAGCGCACTAAAGAAGCACAACGCAACTGGATCGGTAAATCTGAAGGTGCGATCGTAAAATTCAAAATTAAAAACACTGATTCTGAATTTGAAATCTTCACAACCCGCCCAGATACAATCTTTGGCGTAACGTTCATGGTTCTTGCTCCTGAACATCCGTTAGTGAAAAGCTTAACTTCACCGACACAAACAAAAGATGTCGCTGATTACATTGAAGCTTCTGCTAAAAAATCTGAAGTTGACCGTAAAGCTAACACTGAAAAAACCGGCGTGTTTACCGGCGGCTTTGCTGTAAATCCTGTAAATGGAAAAGATATTCCCGTATGGATTGCTGATTACGTTATGATGGATTACGGAACAGGCGCTATCATGGCCGTTCCTGCACACGATGAACGTGATTTTGAATTTGCTACGAAATTTCAATTACCTGTTATTCCTGTTGTCGATTCTGGAACTGGTGAAGTTCCTTTCTTTGGCGAAGGTAAAGCGATCAATTCAGGTTTCATTAATGGTTTAGCTAAAGCTGAAGCGATCAAAAAAATGATTGCTCATATTGAAGAAAAACACTTAGGTAAAAAACAAGTTCAGTACAAACTTCGCGACTGGTTATTTTCGCGTCAACGTTACTGGGGTGAACCGTTCCCTGTTTACCACGAGAACGGTCAAATCAAGCCCGTTCCAATGAATGAGTTACCCGTTTTACTTCCAGATGTGGCGAACTACGAACCTTCTGATAAAGGTGAAGCACCACTTGCAAACAACAAAGACTGGGTTAAATACGGAAACGGCTTTCGTGAAACCGACACGATGCCGGGAGCCGCTGGTTCTTCTTGGTATTTCTTACGCTACGCTGATCCACACAATTCATCTGCTCCATTTTCTCCTGAAGCGATCAAGTATTGGTTGCCAGTAGATCTTTATGTGGGCGGAGCTGAGCACACTGTAGGTCACTTACTATATTCACGTTTTTGGACAAAAGTTCTTTTTGATGTGGGCTTAATCTCAATTGATGAACCGTTTAAAAAATTAGCTCACCAAGGGATGATTCTAGGACCAGATGGTGAAAAAATGTCAAAATCGCGCGGCAATGTTATTCCTGCGGATGACGTGGCTAAAGAAACTGGCGTAGATGCTTTACGCTGCTACGTTTGCTTCTTAGGGCCTTTGGATAAAGACAAACCTTGGGCAGAAAACGGAATCGAAGGCGTTCGTCGCTTCTTAGACCGCCTTTCTCGCTTGAGCATAAACGACCAAACTGGTGAATCTATCGCCACTGACGACGCTTTACCGGCTGAAGTTGAAAAATTATTACACAAAACGATTAAAAAAGTTTCGCAAGACATCGAGGCGATGAATTTTAACACGTGCATCAGCTCGATGATGATTTTTGTAAATGAATTATACAAACACGAATGCCGCTCGAAAAAAGCGTTATTGCCATTAGCCCAATTATTACAACCATTTGCTCCGCATACGGCTGAAGAATTGTGGCATTCAATGGGTGGCGCTGGTTTAGTTGTAACGGCTGCATGGCCTAAGTTTGATCCGGCTCTTTGCCAAGACGACACGGTGACCATGGGCGTTCAGGTGAACGGAAAAATGCGTGGCACGGTGGAACTCGCGGTGGCCGCAGACGAGGCTACAGCGGTGGCTGAGGCGCTAAAAATCACGACTGTGACGGCCGCTCTGAACGGGGCTCCTCCAGCAAAAGTGATTTACAAACCGGGCAAGATTTTAAATCTAATCGTCGGTAAATAATCGACAAATAATTTATTGCACCCCCTCAAAAATTCTGTATAAAAAAGTATTAAATTTTTGTCAGGGTTATTGTCCTGCGGACAAATGGGGGTTCTTCATGGAAACAATTCCATCAAATACTTCGGGTTTACAAACTTTTGCGCACGCTAAATCGGCTTCATGGAGCCCTGAAAAAAGTGCCGCTCTTTACGGTATCAATAACTGGGGTAATGGTTATTTTCGCGTAAATGCAAATGGTAACGTTATCGTTACTCCTCATGGCGAAAAAGGCCCTTCAGTTGACCTTTACGAATTAACTCAAGAATTACAAGATCGTGGTATTCGCGTACCCATCATGATTCGTTTTCCTGATATCATTAACCGCCGTGTTCAATTGATTCACTCATGCTTTCAAAAAGCGATCGCAGACCACGCTTACAAAGGTCAATTCTGCGGTGTTTACCCAATCAAAGTGAACCAACAACGTCACCTGGTTCAAGAATTAGTCCGTTTCGGTAAAAACTGTAACTTGGGTTTAGAGTGCGGCTCAAAACCAGAACTTTTAGTTGTTCTATCGCTAATGGATAACAAAGATGCGGTTATCGTTTGTAACGGTTTTAAAGATGCTGAGTACATCGAAACAGCATTACTTGCGCAAAAATTAGGTCGTAAGATCATCATCGTTGTGGATCGTAAAGATGAATTAAAAATCATCATGGATTCAGGCAAAAAATTAAACATCAAACCAAAAATCGGTTTCCGCGCAAAATTAAATACGCAAGGTGCCGGTAAATGGGTTGATTCAGCTGGCGCTCGTTCTAAATTCGGCTTAACAGCCGCTGAAATCGTTGAAGGCGTTGAAACTCTTCGCGCTAACAACATGTTAGATTGTTTAGAATTACTTCACTACCACATTGGTTCTCAGGTTCCTGCGATCCAATCTATTAAATCTTCATTAAAAGAAGCAGCTCGTTTCTTCGTTGAATTACATAACTTAGGCGCAGGCTTAAAATATATCGACGTGGGCGGCGGCTTAGGCGTTGATTACGATGGCTCTGGCCACTCAGACTCATCAGTTAACTATTCTGAGCAAGAGTACGCAAATGACGTAGTATCTACGATTCAAACTTTATGTGATGAAAAAAACATTCCGCATCCAAATATCATCACTGAATCTGGCCGTGCACTAGTTGCGCATCACTCGATCTTAGTTTTCAACGTGATGGGCGTAAATAATCTTTACCGCCAACAACCACCAATGCCAGCGACAAAAAAAGATCCGTCTATCATGCAAGATCTTCAGTACATCTATGAAAAGTTAACTCCTGAAAATATCAACGAGTGCTTCAATGATACTATGCAGGCTAAGAACGAGATCTTAAATTTATTCACTTACGGCGTATTAAATTTAACTCAACGTGCTTGGTGCGAAAACATGCACTTCACGATCGCAACTAAGATGTTAGAACTTGCCCGCAGAACTCCAGATTGCGAAGACATCGTTGAACAATTACGTGAAGAATTATGCGATACTTACTTCTGTAACTTCTCATTATTCCAGTCAGTTCCAGATTCTTGGGCCGTAGGTCAGTTATTTCCAGTTATGCCAATCCATAACTTATCAAACGAACCACACCACGAAGCTACAATCGCTGACTTAACATGTGATTCTGACGGTAAGATCGAAAAATTCATCGACACAGAAACAGGCGAATCTAAAAAGACTTTACGTATTCACCCGTTCAAAGAAGGTGATGCTCCTTATTTCTTAGGTATCTTCTTAACAGGAGCCTACCAAGAGATCTTAGGCGACTTACATAACTTATTCGGCGATACAGATGCAGTTCACATTTCTATCCACGAATCTGGTTATACAGTAGATCACTACGTACCAGGCGACACAGTCACTGAAGTATTAAGTTACGTTCAGTACGGCAGAGCCGAAATGGTTGATAGCGTTCGTCAATACACTGAAGAATCTATCGCGACAGGCAACATCTCAAAACAAGAAGCCAAAGCGTTACTTAAACACTACGAAGAAGGCTTATCTGGTTACACATACTTAGAAGAAATGGAATAAAGGTGCCAGGCCTTTTTTGCTACGGTTTAATTTGATTTAACCACATTAGTAAATTCCAAAAGAGAGATGGAAACATCTCTCTTTTTTATGCCCGAATGACTATTCAAAAGTTTGATCGAGCTTATCTGCATAAAATTCTAAAGCGCGTGCGTACTTTTGAATGTTAGAATCATTGCTCGTCTTTACTAATTCCATAATCAACAAGCGCATAGCTTCGGAATGATTCTTTAAATTGTACTCAGTTAAAGCGTTAAACACTTTAAACGCGCCATTATCAGGAAAACTCTGCATCGCCTGAGCAAAGACTTGTTTAGAATTTTGATAATCACCAAGACAACGATAGGTGCTTCCTAAACCAAGAAGAGCACCTTCTAAATTCTCTCCGCTTAAGCCAAGTGCGATAGCTTTTTCATAAGCTGGAGCAGCGTCTGCTTCCTTACCCAAAGCATCATGAGTCCATGCGACATGATAATAAATCATCGGATTGTTCGAATTTGTTTTCAGTAAATCCTGAAGATAAGCCATCGTCTTTTCAAACGAGCCTTCTTTTCTTAATGCTGTGACTTTGTCGATTTGTGCTTGATCCATACGAATTAGTGTAACGAGAAAATTTGGTTCCTAAAATGCAAAAAGCGAAATGGACTTAGACCACTTCGCTTTTTATCGTCTTTCGTCTCTGCCCTAACCAGGAAGGAGTCCGAATGACAGATTTTCATACCAAACATATGAAATATCGGAATTTGCGAAAAAATCTTAAGTATTACTTACGGCTAGTTTTGATTTTATTAGAAATAATAAGACGCATAGTCGATTTGATTTCTTAATAGCCTTCACTTTTAGATCGCCTTAAACGCACACAAAAGGGTTAGGTTTAAGGATACGACTGATGATCAGAGCTGTGACTGCAATTCATGAAGAGTTGTGGTTCTAAGTCCACTCATCTATCCAATAAAAAAACCCAGCTCTTCCGAACTGGGTTTTCAAATTTAGAATCTAAATTCTCTTTCTAAGATTATTGTTTCGGGCTCCTGCCCTCAACCCCTACGCTTCGCTGCGGGGCTGACGCGATAATTTAGCCTCCTGCTAAATTATTGTTTATCGAAAAAAGTAGCGCGTGTGAATGAAGTCACATCAACAACTGCACCGATACCTAAATCAAGACGGCTTGAGTTGTTAGATAAGTTTAATAAGTCACCATCGTTAGTTAAACCGATTAAAGTGCTATTCGCTTTTTGTACGCGTTTAACGTCTGCATCAACAGTGATGTTGTTAGCAGCTACAACTTTACCAGTTGAACCTTCGCAAGAGATTTTTACTACACCGTTAGTTGTTTTAATATAAGCGTAGTTTTTCTCTGGAGCGTAACCTTCTGGGTAGATAACTGATAATGCGCCACCAACAGAAACTTCGTTAGCTTGAGTTGGATTTTCGCGTTTATCACAGAAGAATTTAACTTTATTCTTCTCGATACGAGCATTCCAAGTCCATGCGAAGTAGTAATCTACTACGTTTGAACGAGTTGCAGCGTTATCGTTATACTCAGAAGAAGTTGGAGAAGTTTGGCCTGTCGGGAAAATTTTAACCATTGGTAAGGCTTTATCTTCAGGTAAGAAAATTAAACCCATTTTGCTTTTTGCAAAGTTACCGTGTTTTTCAGTCGTACCGATTAACTTAGCCGATTTTAAGTTTGAATCGATTTGGTATAATTCGCGGTCTAAAGTTAAAGCTAAGAAAGCTTCTTCTTTGTTAATTTTAACCGGAGTTTGGAAAGCTTCAGCAGCGTAAATTAAAGAAGATGCTTGAGCTAATGCACGGTGTGCTGGGTGGATATCTTTACCGTAAGCACCAAGTTGTGCGTAAGTTTCAACTGTTACAGCGTATGAACCTGCATCAGAGATTTTCTTATCGCAAGCACCGTTAAGACCAGCACGAGGACCTTGAGAACAAGTTACGTGTGGGTAACCTTCGATGTGACGAGCTTCGTGCATAAATACAGAAGCTAAATCAAGTGGTGTGAAAGATGGAGTTAAAGCCATCGGACAAACGTGCATCGTGTTTTGGTGGAAAAAACCGTAAACGAAAGCGATCACGCCTGTTGGGCATGAAGATTCGATTTTGAAAGTTTTAACTAAGTTAGTTGTGTATTTGTACCAGTCACCAGCAAAAGTTCCTTTGAATAACTCATCAGAAGAATTTGTCATTGGTTGGTTGAATTGCACTTTACGGATGTAGTGGATACCCGCAAGTAAGTGAGCTTGTTGAGAACCATCGTGGCAATATTCTTTACCAGATAAGCTTGCGAACTGTTTAAAGTCTTTCGCGATTTGAGTCATATCAGCTGCAGAGATACAGTTACCTGCGTCTGTGCCTGGAGTTGGTTCTTGTGGAACTGGGCCGATGCCGATTTGAGCTTGTGCTGTTAAAGATAAACCTAACAATGCTGCTACTAAAAATTGTTTCATGTGACTGCCCCCCTTGGTGTCGGGAAGAAGTTGACCCCAAAATGGAACCAGTTTCAACAAGATTTTGTCAGTTATTTGGAAATTTCTTTGAGTTTATTCTCAGCGTAATTTTTAAGGCTTGGGTCTTTAAGTGTGGTAGCTAATCTCTTTAATTCTGCCACAGCCTTTTTAGCCTGCTCTGGATCGTTGCCTTGCGCTAAATTCGCTAAGCGATTAATCGCCAAAACACGTAAAGCGCGCTCTTGCACTTGTTGAGTTTCTGCAACTGAGTGAGGCTCTGGTTTTCCGTCTAATTGAATAGGAGCTGTCACTAGGGCTGATAGGTCATTAATATTAGCATATCCAGAGTACCCCAACAGATACGCGGCTAAAATACGTTCATTCACATTCGGAGATTTTGTGCGAGCTACCACCGACAACTGCTTAAATTGAGCTGGTGTCATTTTCGCCGTTAATTCTAGATAACGTTGCTGCATCTGCTCTTCATTCACGTTGTACTGATTCATTAAATGAACTTCAGAATCAAACCACGCTTTAAATTGTTCTGGCGTTGCCGTTGCTGCATCAATCACTGGCGTTGCCTGTAATGCTGCAGTTGCCGAAGCTGCGTGAGCTTGAGCTGCGTGAGCTTGAGCTGCGCCCGCAAAACCACCTGGTTTACCGGTAATTTTAGCGCCAACAACTTTAGCCGCTTCTGTAACAGTTTTAATTTCATGCATTGGTGTACGGCCGAATAAAAACCAATCGATCAACGCAAGTAATGCGACCAAAATAATAAAACCAAAGAATAATTTTTTATTAAACCACTCACTGGAAAATTTCATATTTTACCTCGGCCCAGTATTCAAAGGCCTTTAAATCTTCGGGTGTTCCCCACTGAAAAAATTTATTAATTTCATAAGCATGAACTTTTAAATCGCTGCGCACATTCATCAGAGCTTTGGCTGCCAGTGAAGTAAAATATTCGCCGTTCCAACTTAAGTTTTGTTTTTGCTGTTCAATGATCGCTTCTTTTAAAAGTTTCGCTGACTTAAAATAATACCCGCCAGTTGAAGCGAAATCATCTTCACGATTTTTCGAAAAACTTTCTTTTTCTTTAATATCAGAAATGATGTGGCCTTCAGTTTTAGCGTAGCAATACATGTTCGCTGTTAAATAATGCGCATGAAAACCACGGTAACCAACAAAGCACATATCAGAGTCATTTTTACGAACGAAATTCAAAAAATCTTCGGCATCCCAAACTTGTCCGTAATCACAGTAAGTCACAAACACCGGTTGGTGATCAGGAATTAGTTCTAACCCCGCAATCACCGTTTTCATCGGACCACCGTTATTCACAGCAATCGAAGTAAACTGCACATCACTGCGCTCTGATTTAATAAATGAAAAATGTTTTTCAGAATAATCTTCGTTATTCACTACACAAACGGTTGGCCAAGATTTCGGAAACAGATCAAGCACGCGCTTGATCATGGGTTTTCCTAAGACATTAACGAAGGGTTTTGGTTCAGAGTAGCCCGCTTGTTTGAAGCGGAATCCTCTTCCGCCCATGGTCACTAATACTACGGGTCTACTGGGGCTTTCCAAGGACTAGCCTACTGCCGATTTCGCATCAAACGCATCACGAACAGCTAAGCCGATGTTAATTAATAACGTAAGTGTAATAATTAACGCCGCTGACGGATACCATACTAGCCATTCAGCTGTCGTAAAGTATTTTTGCGCCTGTTGAAGTAATTCACCCCAACTTGGAGTTGGAGCACGAAGACCTAAACCTAAATAATCTAAGAACGACAAAACCGAAATGTTCGCCGCAATATCAAACGGAGAAAAAGTCACAACCGGAGTAATCGCATTTGGTAAGATGTGTTTAAAGATCACACGGTTATCAGAAGAACCTAAAGCCTTTGCCGCTTCAACGTATTCACGCTTACGAAGTTGTAAGAACTGTGCACGCATGTATAACGCCATCTTCGTCCAATCAAATAACGCCAAGAAAAGAACCAGCACTAAAAGATTTGGTGTAAAGATCGAAATAATCGTAATCAGGATTAATGTCGTTGGCATCGTTTGCACGATCTCAACCGTACGCATTCCTAATAAATCAACTTTGCCACCATAGAAACCAGTTAAAGATCCGATGATAATACCGATGATGTAAGCTGATAACCACGCCCCTAATGCGAAGATAAATGAATAACGAAGACCGTATAATAAACGTGTTAAAACGTCGCGGCCACGATCATCTGTTCCCATTAAGTTGTGTTTTGTTGGTGGTGCCGGGTAAGTTTCTACCGCCGTGTTTGATTCAAACGGGTCCCATTGCACTAACGGCCACACAGCCCAGTCGCCCTCTTTAAATTCTAAAGAGCGGTAATCCATTACATAGATATCTTCGCGACCAAAAACGGTTGGATGGTAATCTTTAAAAAGCGGAACATAAATTTCGCCCTGGTATTTCATCAGGTGTGGTTTGCTGTTGGCCCAGAATTCAGCCGTGAAGCTGAAGAAAATCAAAAGCATGACCATCCAAGAAGAAAACACCGCTAATTTATTTCTTTTAAAACGGCGGTAACGTTTTAAAGTTAATTCATTTGTAATAAGTCTGTTTTCAATGATGTTCATCTGTCTGCACCGCTATTTGAAATCAATACGTGGATCAACTAACACGTAAATAATGTCGCTTAAAATATTTCCGACAAGTAATAATAAAGCAGAAATAAAAGTTAATCCCATAATCACGTTGTAATCACGGGCAAGAATTGAACTGTAACCAAGAAGGCCGATACCATCTAAGTTAAATACTGTTTCGATAATTAATGAACCGGCTAAGAACACACGTAAAAAACCACCTAAACCAGTCGCTACCGGAATAAGAGCATTACGTAAGGCATGTTTATAATAAACTTTTGTATCTGTTAAACCTTTAGCGCGCGCTGTACGGATGTAATCAGACTTGATGATATCTAACATCGAGTTACGCACTAACATTGATAACTCAGTGAAGTTACCGATCATGTAACAAGTTAAAGGTAAAACAAAGTGGTAAGCGCGATCGCCGATTTTACCTAATGTTGTAAGACTGTCGTAATCATCAGATTTAATTCCCCCGATAGGGAACCAATCGAAGTATGATCCACCGGCGAACCAAACGATTAAGAAAATACCCAACACCAGCGGAGGGATTGAGTACGTGACGTACAGTAAGAACCCTGAAATCTGGTCAAAGGCAGATCCCGCCTTGATGGCTTTTTTCACTCCAAGAGGAATACAGACCAGATAGGTCAGAAAGAGTGAAGCTAAACCGAAAGATAATGAAACTGGAAATTTTGAAGAGATCACATCGATCACCGGCTCTTGGTAAGAAAAGCTATCGCCGAAATCGAACTTAGTAATATTTTTAAGCCAGATAAAGTAACGCTCATGTAGTGGCTTATCAAAACCGTATTGTTTTGCTAAATTATCAAGCATTTCTTGCGATACGCCCGTTGAACGACCACCGTCACCACCACCGCCCATACGGATTTTTTGCAACTTTTGCTCAATCGGCCCGCCAGGAGCGGCGTTGATAATCAAGAAAGTAATTAACGTGATACCAATGAAGGTAGGAATAGCTAAAAGAATACGTCTAAGGATGTAAACGAACATACGACCTTATACTGGCCCGATATTCGGAGGGCAAATCATTTTCAGGATTTTAAGCAAATTTCAGGACGAAACCTTTGTCGATTTAAGGACAACTTTTTTACAACACTTAACAAATAAAAAAACCCAGAGCATTTACCCTGGGTTTCTCTGATTTTGATTTGCTTCCAGCAAACCTTTTACTAAAGGAGCTGCTACCGCAGCTCTCAATATAAGCGTGTACTAATTACTTAGTAGCTGACCACCAAGCGCGGAAACCAAAATCGTATTTAAAAGTATCGCCTGGAGCTTTCACTTTATTCGACATACCGTAGTACTCATATTTACGGTTAAATAAGAATACGTAAGGAACGTCATCAGCAATTAAGCCGTAAGCTTTTTTGAAAATCGCAGTACGTTTTTTAGGGTCTAATTCCTGACGGCCTTCATCGATTAATTTATCAACTTCTGGATTTGCGTAAGTTCCGTAGTTAGAACCACCTTTTGAAGCCGAAGTTGAGTGCCAAATTTGTTTTGGATCACCTTCAACATCGCCGCCGCCCCAGCCCATTGCCCAAAGCTGCATTTGGCGTTCATCAACATTCTTGATGAATGTATTCCACTCTAAAAGTTTTAATTCAACGTCGATACCTGCTTTTTTGCAGTCTTCTTTTACAATCGTCCATTGCTTTTCAGAGTCTTTATTTGCGTAAATGAAAGATAATTTTAACTCAGTTTTTTTGCCGTTGATTGTTTTTTCTAAAACACCGTTTTTATCAGCATCAGCCCAACCAGCTTTAGTTAATAATTCTTTAGCTTTACCAGGGTTAAACTCGATAGCTTTGCGATCTGGAGATTGCGCCGTACCAACTGGAACCGGTGAAGTTGCTAAGTGGTTTAAGTTCTCAGCGAATTTTTTGTTCATTTCAGCGCGATTTACTAAGTGAGCAAATGCTAAACGAACGTTTTTGTCAGCTAAGATTGGATCTTTAAAGTTGAAACCGATGTAGCCGTATGATTTAGGCATATCGTTTTTAACTGCTAAAGCTACGAATTTTTCAGCCTTAAATTTAGGTTTGAAAGGTTTGCCAGTCGCTTTTAAGTAAGCGTCTGTAGATTTGATTTCAGCGTAGTCGATATCACCTTTTTTAAGGCGTTCAACTAAGATGTTATCGTCTTTAGTGAAACGGAAGTTGATTTGGTCGAAGTTGAACAGGCCTTTTAAATGAGGCACATTCCAGCCGTACCATTTGTCGTTACGTTTAACCACGATCATTTGGCCTTTGTCATACTTTTCTAATTTGTATGGACCAGCACCAACCGCTTCTTTTTGCATTTTAACAGATTTATTAACATCACCGTAAACAGATTTCGGGATGATCGCCATACCGCAAAGAGAATTCAAGTTTTGGAAGTATTTTTCAGAAGCTGTGAATTTCACAGTGTGTTTGTCGATCACATCAACTTTCGAAATTTTTTCGAAGTATGGGATTGAATTTAAAGCCTGGTGCTTTGGTTCGCGGATCGCATCTAACGAAAACTTAACGTCATCTGCAGTTACTGGCGTTCCATCATGGAAAACCGCATCTTTTCTTAAGAAGAAAGTAAATGTTAAACCGTCTTTACCGATTTCCCATTTTTCAGCTAAACGGCCATCAAAAGCCCATGTGTTGAAGTTGTTCGCACACATAGAGTCTTGTACGTAATTGTTGAAGTATTGGTTGTAAACGTCGCCACCCATAATTGGATGTAAGCTTTCTGGCTCAGCATCGAAGTTATAGTTGAACGTTCCGCCTTTTGGAGCAGACGTGTTTAAATTTACCGCTTGGGCAACAGAAGTTAGTTGAATTGTAACAGCTGCAACCGTGATTAGTTTTAAGAATTTCATGTGAAAACATTCCCCTTTCAATTCGTTAGCTAGATTAATGCCTTACAATCAGCGTTCAAGGGATAATTTACTTTTTTCAGGATATTGCCGCAGATAGCTAAAATTTTGAAATCACAATGAAATTTTCGTTGCGGAGGCTTATGCCCACAAGCTATCTATCCATAACCAAAAGTGCTAAATTTACTTATATTTTTTTAAACTCTAACGAGGTTTTCATGAACTCAACTGATACCACTCGCAAACCGAAATTCGATGCGACAACGACGATTTCTTCTGAATTCGGGATCTTCGGTATCCCTTTATCTGAACAAGAATGCCAATTAGTTATGCTACCAGTTCCTTGGGAAGTGACGACTTCTTACGGTAAAGGCGCTTCAAACGGACCACGCATTATCCGCCAAGCTTCTGAACAAATTGACCTTTTCGACTTCGAAACTAAAACAGCTTACGAAGCCGGCTACTTCATGAAAGAAATTTCTGAAGAAATTAATAACAAATCTAAAAATTTCAAAGAAATCGCTCAAAAAGTTATTCATATGAAAACTGAGCAGTCTACAGACACAGCGACAATTGATAAATTAACGGCGCAAGTTAACCAAGCTTCGCGTGAATTAACTGACTGGGTTTATAACGAAACTAAAAAAATTCTTAACGCTGGTAAATTATTTGGTTTAGTAGGTGGCGATCACTCAACCCCACTTGGCGCAATCAAAGCGATTGCTGAACAACACAAAGATGGTATCGGCGTATTACATATCGATGCTCACTCTGATACACGCAAAGCTTACCAAGGTTTTGAACAATCGCACGCGTCGATCATGTATAACGTGATGAACTTACCTGAAGCTTCTCGCCCTAAAAAATTAGTTCAAGTGGGCATCCGTGATTTTTGTGAAGAAGAATTTGATTTTATCAAATCACGCTCTGACATTAAAACTTTCTTTGATGTTCCAACAAAACAACGCCTATTAAAAGGTGAAAGCTGGGCTTCAATTGCTGCTGATATCGTGTCTGAACTTCCACAAAAAGTTTATATCTCATTTGATATCGACGGTTTAGATCCGCGCTTCTGCCCGTCGACGGGAACGCCTGTGATCGGTGGTTTATCGACTGACGAAGTGTTTTTCTTATTCAGCACTTTAGCTGCTTTTGGAAAACAAATCGTAGGTTTTGACTTAAACGAAGTTTCTACTGGCGAAGAAGAAGAATCAGAGTGGGATGGTAACGTGGGCGCACGTATGCTTTACAAACTTTGCAACTGGTCAATCGTTACAAACAATAAGAAATAATATGTCGACACTTTCTGCGTATTTCGATTCTAGAATTCTCTTAATGATTGAGCTTGGCTTTCGCGAAGAGGGCATTGCTACACTTAAGAAATACGTAGAATTACTTTGGGCTTCGAATGAAGAATTAAATTTATTCAGCCGCAAAATGACTGTGGAAGAGTTAGTGGATAACCACGTGATCGACTGTTTGTTGCCATTAAAACAATTTCCGGCGGGCATTAAGTATGCCGCTGATCTTGGTGCTGGTGGCGGCTTACCGGGCGTCATCTACGCAATCAACTTTCCTGACACTCGTTACATCTTGTTTGAAAAAAGTATTTTAAAACAAAACTTCTTAAAAAAATGCATCGAGCTTGCGCCCAACTTAGTGGTAAACGGTGAAATCACGCACGATTTAGATAAAGTTCAAATCGTAACAGCACGCGCATTTAAACCGATTGATGTGATCTTAGATATCACTCGTATTTACTACGGTAAAAAAGGTAAATACTTCTTATTAAAAGGCCGCCAAGAAAAAATCGACGAAGAAGTCAGAGACGCTAAAAAGAAATTCAAAGATTTAAAATTCGAATCAATTCCTTTGAAGTCTCCAGTGATGGAAGTTGAACGTCACTTAGTTCTCATTTAGGGTGCCAGGCCTTTTTTGCTACGGCTATATTCACTCTCACAATAACCAAATAAAAAAACCCGCTTCAAAAAAGCGGGTTTTTTATTTTAAATGTAATTTAAGTGTATTAAAAAAGGCCTGGCACCTAGCGAGCGTAACGTTTATCAACTGATTCGCGGATCTCTGCACCCTCGATGCTTAAACGCGTCCAAGGAATCGCTTTAAGTCTTTCAGTTTCGATGATCTCTTCAGTTTCTTCGCAGAAGCCGTAAGAACCATTTTCGATTCTTCCTAAGGCGCTTTCGATCTCTAATAATTGTGAACGTAAACGGTCTGTTTGAGTCATTACTTCTTGTTCAGCAAGGATTCTCATAGTTTGGTCGGCTTCATCACCACCGCGCTCGAATTGGTCTAATTTGCCACGCGCTTCTTTTACACGGTTTAATAAGTCAGTTTTTGTATTTAATAGTTTTTCACGACATTCAGCGATTAAGGCCTCGCTAAGTTTTGGAGCCTGGAATTCTACTTTAGGTGCTGCTGCTGGTTTTAGATCAGTTACTCTAGTTGCAGTAGCCTTTGCTTTTGTCGCTTTCGGTTCAACCGTTGCCTTTGCCATGGTACCCTCCTTGTTTCGCCCAAACTCTTTAAATTCGTTATCATAAAGAATTTAGAGCCCAGTCTTATCGGCATCTTCGCCAATTTACTTAAGTTCCAAAATGGAACTGCACACATATAAATAGAATTTTGTAATTTATGCAACGAAAATCTTACAGAAAATGAAATACTGTAAGATATTGATATTATTAACTAATTTGCTGTCTATTGGTCTAGTTGCTTGGCGTTATTTCGGTCAAATTGCATAAAAATGTTCTGAAATGACACGAAATACAGATCATTTCAGGCAATTTTCTACGTTTTTGATGATCAGGTCGGTTTGCTCAGCCAGCTTTTCTGCTAACTCTTGGCCTTTTTCACCACGTTTACGAAGACTGCTTGAAGCCGTAAGCATACTGTTTGACACCGTCTTATGGGCACGGCCCGACGACTCCTTCAGCGCATCTGCATAGGATTCCATGCTATCAGCCATCATTTCATGATTCTTAATCAGGCTATCCTGCACAGATAACTGAGCGGCTTTCATCTGACGTAATTGAGCTACGGCTTGCGAACAATCGTTAGCTGAAGCAAACAAAGGACTGATTAATAGTAATAATGCGATGGTTTTCATAACCATCTAAGCTTTGCAAAGTAGTGTCCAAACTCTACCTGGCTCAAGATGGTTTATATTCGCTCTGATGACGTTTTTGAAGTTAGCCTTTAATAAAATTTTCAAACTCGTCACGAGTTTGACCACTTAAATAAGGCAGAAGCATTCGCATGATATGTCTGCGGGCTTTTTCAAAAGCCTTCGTACTTGGCACATCACCGCGATCTGACGTTTCGAAAAATTGCATAAAGCTATTTGAAGAGACGAACAATAACTCACCGATGTATTCCATTTCGTATTTTGATTTCATCGGTGTCATGTAACCAGCTTTAACCCAGTGTTTGTACATGATGATCATTAGTAATCCCAATTTTTTCATATGCTGTTTCCACAATTTTGATAACTCAGGATCTTTTTTTCTAAGTGTAAAAGTCTCGCGATGAAAAAATCTGTACTTCCAATACAGCGTAAGATTTCTTTCGATAAATTGTTGCAACTGAATTTGTTGATTTTTCTTTGCCAGCTTAGTTTGTGGCTTCCACACTTCTACAGTTTCTGCAGATAATTTTTTAAAAATTTCTCTGATAATCTGCTCTTTGTTTTTATAGTGAAAATATAGATTTCCAGGACTCATTTTTAGTTCTTTCGCGATGTCATTCGTTGTGACATCAGTTGCTCCGTCTGTATTAAACAGTCCTAAAGCCCCTACTAAAATTCTCTCTTTGGTCTTCATATATTAGTCCTCATATTTATTTTGGAAATATCTAAATCATTATGTTAAGATTATCAGTATGATTCAAGGAAGAAGTCTAATTACCAAATGGATTTTGGTACCAACAACAATAATCGCTATTTCCGCTCTGCTGTATTTCAGAGATAACGCTTCAAACGCGGACGGAACTCATGAAAAAACAACTGCCCTAGGAACCACATCAGAAGCCAGAAAAAAGTTGGCTGATGCTCTAGGCCGCTCATTATGGAACAACCAATTACCTACTAAAGTAGAGGTTGCAGACAAAGGTCTAGTTAATGTGAAGTACACGTTAGATAAGGACCTGCAAGAGCAGTCAGAAAAATTATTACTGCGTTACAAACCTGATTACGGCGCCATCGTTATGATGGATGCTGAAACAGGAAAAATCTTAGCGTTATCAAGTTACGTCAAAGGTCAGCCAAAAGCAGAAAACTTAACTTTACGTGCAACGTTTCCTGCGGCTTCGATTTTTAAAATTATTACCGCAGCTACAGCCGTAGATCGTAAAGGCGTTGAACCCCAAGACAAAATTGCTTTTAACGGCGGCAACTACACTCTTTACAAAAAAAATGTTCTTTCTGAAAAAGTAAATCGTTGGACACGTTTTATTTCTTTGAAAGATGCATTTGCTCGATCAATCAATACAGCGTTCGGTCGTTTAACGTTAGAAACTTTAGACCCAAAAGACTTAGATGAATATTCAAGACGTTTTATGTTTAATAAATATATTCCGGCTGATTTTCAATTAGAACAAAGCCAAGCTTTAGTGCCTGAAGAAAAAGGTTATGAGATGGCGCAAGTGGCTTCGGGTTACAACCGCTTCAACACGATGAGCCCGGTTCACGGTGCGATGATTGCGGCATCGATTATTAACGATGGTAAAATCGTGGCCCCTTACTTGGTTGAAGAATTGTCCTCTGACGAACACGAATCAATTTACAAAGGCGAAACTTACGAGATCGGCCAAGCGATCACCGCTGAATCAGCGTCTAAAGTTCGTGAGTTGATGGAACAAACTGTTTTAACAGGAACAGGACGCAAAACATTTCGCAAACTTGTGCGTGATAAAAAATACCGTGAAGTTGAAATGGGCGGAAAAACCGGCCACTTCTCGGGAACAAATCCAAAGGGCACTAACGATTGGTTCGTAGGTTATGCTTCTGATGGTGAAAATAAAGTGGCTATCGCCGCCATCACGGTGAATATTCAAAAATGGACTGTGAAATCTTCAGCGTTAGCAGAAATGATGTTTCGCGAGCATTTCCGCCCAGGCCCAAGTTTAAAACCTGAGACTAAAAACTCAGGTCGACCATCACGGGGCAATGGTCAGAGCCTTCTTGCTCGAAAAGAATCTGACAAGTTTTAAGATTTTTAACTAAGTTTGGCGTAACGCAAATATAATCGATACGCCAACCGTTGTTTTTCTTTCTGGCTTCATCTTTATACGACCACCATGAATACACATTTTTAGCTTCTGGATAAAAATGTCTAAAACAGTCTACAAATCCCATTTTTAAAAATTCAGTAAACCATTGGCGCTCTTCAGGTAAAAAGCCTGATTCAGTCGATAAAGCTTTGGGTGCGTAAACGTCAGTTTCAAGGTGCGCGATATTGTAATCACCCACTAACACGATGTCGCGGCCACGTTTAATTTCGAAAGATAAATGTAACGCCAGATCTTTTAAAAAACTTTGTTTGAAGTTGTGGCGTTCGCCACCTGATCCGCCGTTGGGAAAATAAATATTATATAAATCAAAATACTGGTGCTGCGTCCAAACGATACGGCCTTCGTTATCGTAAGGTGGTTTATCAATCCCCTTGATCACATTGATTGGGTTTTGATTCATGAACGTAGCCACACCTGAATAACCTTTACGCTCAGCTGATGACCAATAAGAATTTTTATAACCTAAGGTGCGAATCTCAGGCTCAACTTGGTCGATATGGGCTTTTGTTTCCTGCAAGCAAAGAATATCCGGTTTATTTTTTTCAATAAAATCCGGCAAAGTCTTTTCATAGCAGGCGCGAACGCCATTAACATTCCAGGTCACAATTCTTTGGTTCATATATCCCTATGCGCCTTCAGCACAATTAATTTTGTATCGTATTTGCGCAAAATGTGGCAACAATATTTCAGATGACGGTCAAAGATAACTACATTCAGCATTTACGTTCGCAGTTTCCAAGCATCCCGCTTGAAACGATGAATAATTTAATCTCAGAACAACTTATCTGCCCGCACCGTATCACGTTGCCTAAAGATACTTTAACGAAGCTACAATCAGAGATTAAGCAGTTATATGCCTTACGTTCTTGGTCTGAAAAGAATTTGTCTGCGCAATTTGAAACAACGGGTTTACCGAAGCCTGCAAATTACAGCGTCTGCACAAGTTTTGATTTTCACTTAGTTGATGGCAACAAGCCTAAGTTAATTGAAATTAACACGAACGCAGCGTTTTTAGCTTTAGGCTTAACGCTTTATGATTTCTGGAAAGTTCAACCTGCCACAAACTTCACTTGGGAAAAACTGGTGGAGATGTTTCGTGAAGAATCAAAGCTGGTGGGGCAAAAAGAAATCAATCTTGCCATCATGGATGAAAAACCATCTGAACAAAGATTGTTTATTGAATTTTTAGTTTACCAAGAAGCTTTTAAGAAAAATAATATTCCCTGTTCGATCATTGATGTGCACCAAGCCGCTGATTTAAAACCGGGAACATTGATTTATAACCGCTACACAGACTTCTACTTAAAAGAACCTCATTCAGCGCAATTAAAAGCTTTGTACACTGAAGGTAAATTACATTTGTCACCAACGCCTTTTGAATATTTCATGTTAGGTGACAAACAAAGATTATCTGATTGGCAAAAACAAAGTGAACTTCCGGTTCCTGAAAGTTTATTAAAAATTTACGATTTAGCTGAGGCTGATAAAGACCAAGTTTGGAATGAACGTAAGAAATTATTCTTCAAACCCAAAGCTTCGTTTGGCAGTAAGCAAGCCTACAACGGCGCAAGCATGTCGCGTAAAGTTTTTGACGAAGCTTTCGCGCAAGGCTTTGTGGCGCAAGAGTATGCCCCACCACCTGAGGTTGATGTTTTACAAGACGGACAGAATCTGCGTCTGAAGTATGATCTTCGTTGTTATGCATACAAAGATGAATTACAGCTTGTGATTGCGCGCTTGTATCAGGGGCAGACGACCAATTTAAAAACTATTGGTGGCGGTTTTGCGATTGTTGATTTTGTTTAATTAGAATGTGGGTCCCCAGGAATAGCACTGAACGGAGAACTCGGAACAGCTATCGCTCTCTGCAATCTAATAGTTAACCTTGCGGCTGCATCTTTCATGTCTTGCAACCCTTGCTCAGTATTTTTATTTGGATGAAATAACGTAGTATTTGGCAGGTTGTATCTAACCCCATCGGTATTCCAGTAATCCGTATATCCCTTGGACTTGAGTTCCATTTTCATTTGTGAATTCTTATCCGACACATCATAAGCAATAACAATACCCATATATCTCCCATACGCTAAATAGTGATATTATGAAGTATATAGAAAAGAATAACTTTATAGCAAAATATATTTTTATTTATATGAAAAATTAGACTAAAGACAGTCAGTTAAAGATACGAGTAATTATTTCTTTATCAGCAAAAAATAATCGTTAATAACCTGATACGACTCAAGCAACGACGGCTGTAACACAGCCTGAATCGTTGGAATAGTGCCAAGCTCTTGTAAGTACAACGCCTGCTCAGTCACAACGTACTTCTGCCATTCAAAGCGTGTTGGAAAGTGGGCTAAGTTTGGATACACCAAGTGTTTGATCGAATACTTATTAAAGCTATCGATCTTTCTGCCACCTGGCCCTGCTAAATCAGCTTTTGCTAAACCGTTAAATAGGCCAAGAGCACTTGCTGTTTGTGCGTCGAAGGGATCGTACAACTGTGGTTGTAAGATATTGTGCTGTTCAATGTAGATTAGCTTTTTATTGGCGTCCAAGTAGCGGCCAGATTCCATGTCGTTCCACACGAATAAGAACTTTTCGTAGTGAGACGCGCGCATTGGCTCATCTTGCATCATCTTTTTATTTAACGCCACGATCTCGTCATACCCACAAGCTGTGTACGCTAGATGCTGCCAGTAAATATCTGAATATACTTTCCAGTTACCATCAGCTGTTAAACTTTTGATTCTGTCGATGTTCGATAATAAAAGTAATGGAACTAACGGCACATCTTTATGAAGCGATTCTAATCGTCTAAAGATTTTGCGCTGGCGCGAACCTAACGGGTACTGATCAGCTAACCCTGCTTGAAGCGCGTGGCCTACAGTCACCGAAGCTTGTGAACCAGCAGCGATCCAAATGTATTTTACCGTTGGAGCTTTTGAGTTCTGTAATTTTAAAGAGTGCGTGAATAAACGATTGTACGCAGCGCTGATCAATAAGTTTCTGATCACCATCACTTCGTCTTGATTTAAATCTGGAATTTTATTTTGGATTGGTTTTACCGAAATCATCTTTTGCGCGATCGCTTGCCATGTGTAGGGGTTGTGGCTTGCGCAATGTTGTTTCATGCTTTCAGTATCAAGCTCCCAATACTGGTTTAACTTTCCGTCAAAATGTAAATAGTTAGCGAAACTTACGCTTGAAAAAGAGAAGATAAATAATAATAAAAACGAACGGATTTTCATAATGGGTTACTTTCTCATAAAAGAGGGCCAATATGTGAGTTATCTGCTCTGGTTGCAAGAGTTTCTTAAGCGTCTAAATTATTGACGGCTACACGTTTAACAACGCTTTCCAAAAAAGGCCTATCGCCATAAATTTTTACTTCGGTAAACACTAAAGCTCTATTACTGGTTTTAAGGCGACTAACGATGGCCCTAGCCTTGCTCTCCTAAAAAAGACTATCGCGAGGTGATATTATGGGTTCGACAATTAGATCTCTGTTTACATTAATTTGTGGAATCCTACTGGTGACCTCTAAGGTTTTAGCTGTAGAATCTTTGCTTGCCGGTGTGTATCCAGAGGCTAAATCCCCAATTCCGCTTTTTGCCGAAGACAGCACTCTAAGATTAGAACTTGTGGCTGATTTTAACGTTTTTTTGAAGCTTCCGAAATCATCTCCGACGAAAGTTCCTGCTAAATTAATTTATTTTACAGACACCAATGGGCAACAAGCAATCGATGTTAAGTTAAGTCTGCGTGGTGAATCAAAACAGACATTTTGTCAAAACTTTCGCCCGATCAGAATTTATTTTGATATCCAAAAAACTGATTTAACACTGACTCCATTTAAAGGAATTTCTGAAGATGTAAAGCTAGCCACGCATTGCCAAGGTACTGGCGTTATCAAAGATACAGATGTTAACGTGCAACAAATTCTTCGCGAACAGACAGCTTACAAAATGCTTGAAGCCCTTGGTTTTATGACTTTAAAAACCCGCTCTGTACGCATCACCTATAAAAACCTTGATGGCGGTGTCGTCGCCGAAGCTCTGGCTTTCTTTCTTGAACCAAAATCAAACATGGCTAAACGCTACGGCTTAAAACATATCAAAAAAGTTAAGGCTGATATTATCTACGCCCCAGTACCAGAGAATAATATTGCGTTTAAATTATCGACGCGCTTTCTTATGCACACCGATGTAGACAGTGGCGGAGAACACAATACCATCTTGCTAGTTCGCGAAGGCGAATCAAAAGCTGTAACGATGGTTCCCTATGATTTTGATCTGACAGGAATGGTTATTGATTCTAAATACATGGGTACAGCTCACGCTTACAAACAATGGTCTTTGCAAAACTGGGGCGATGATGGCGAGTGGCTTAAAAAATCAATCAGTGGCGAATTCATCAGCGAAGAATATCGTAATCAAACTTACACTGTAGCTACATATGCCTTAAGCCACAAAGAAGCCGTTCAACAGGTCATTGATAATAGCCCCGTGCTTGATAAGAGCCTTATGCAAGAAAGAGTAAATACTTTCTTCTCTGGAATCGAGCGCACCTTGAGTGAAAAATAATATTACTTATAACCCGGGTTCTTAAACGCTTTAATACAGTCTCTGACACTCCCTTTAACTAACGAAGTGTCTTCGTCTAATGACCAAGGTTCTTTCGTCCAACGTGCGCTATGCTTGTATAAAAAGTAATTTACTGTCGCTGTAGGCGTTGCTTTATCAGCTAAAGCCTCAGAAGCTTCGTTTAAAGCCATAGCCCAAAGCTTAGAATCATTCGGGCATAAAAAATCTTTGTAATTCGACTCAGAGTAAATATTTAAGCTAGAAGCAAACTGATCACGCTCAAACACAACGGCTTTCACGTCACCTTTTTTGGTTTTCACGCGATTTGAAATCACTTTAGTAATCACTGGAACAATCGAAGAATTTAATTTTTCGCACTTTGTAGCTTTTGTTTCAGCATAGATTAAACGCGCCATTAATTCTGCATCAGAATCACTAGCAAAAGCTTCTTTGTAACCATCGTATTTATTATCGTTCTTAGAGTTGAGCTTAATTTTATTTTTAATAATTTCAATGTCGCGAACTTCACTCACACAGTGAGGCAGTCGATCGCTGCCATCTGAAGAAAACGAAACGCTTGATCCAACAGCAATAAATAGTGAACTTACGATGGCGAAAATTCTTTTCATGAATTAAGGCTATCAATTTAACGTTCTATTCGGAAGAGCTAAAATATTAAAACCAGCCATAGTCTCTTTGCTTAGCATAACTCGACTAATGTAGCTGGTTAAAGATTCTTTCTTAACACCCATATAGTTGTCGCTACCATCGCGGCCCGCGCCATTACTTGCATGCACCATGTATAAAACGCCGTCTTCACGAATTAAAAAACCTTGGTGCGATACATCCATACGAGTTCCAGCAGCTTTTACTAAATCCCAGTTCGGGCGAACTAAGCTAAAAATACTTCCTGAGGGAATACGGTCTACTAATGCAGGGTTATTGATTAAATCTTCTTTACTTAGATATGGTAACTGCGCCAGCACTTGCGGAATACCAGCACCAAGCTCTGCATACTCTTCGCCTTTTTTAGCGTACCAGCCGGCTTTATCAATCCACGTTTGTGACCAGCGCGTGTACTGGCCTCCCACCGCCATAGTGATGTCTTTTACAAAACCGTAAGCTTGGTTATTCGGAATCCAATCAACACTTGTGAAGTGATTTCGCATCACATAATCCACAGACCCGTTTTTGTAGCGAATTTGATTCATACGTGCTTGAAACTCAGCAGGGCTTGATGAAAACGATAACCCCATCACTGTTTCAACAAACGTTGTACAATCAAAACCATCAAAGCGGTAAAGCGGAGCTGTAGAAATATCGCCTTGCGGACCTTCACCCAATGGTTCAACCACGTAAGGTGTTTTATTATTTAAAAATGTATACGCGTAATGAATCGCACGTTCACGCACAGACAGCTTTTTTACTGAAGGAATGATAAGTAGTGATTCTAACGTTGGAGCTTGTGCAGCCTGGGCAAAGGCCATTTGTGTGATTGCTAAAACCGCGAAACTAACGACTGCGATGTAACGGATAAAAGACTTCACCTTAAGCTCCTTTGCTCGAGGTAAACCATAGCAAAAGTAAGCTCAAAATAAGGCGCAAATTAAAGGGATTTTAAGTGTTTATAGCTGTATAGGCTTTTGACAACGGCCGGATAAGCGCTTGGTCGTTCACTTATTCCGGAGCGGTTTCATTGCTGTTGTACTGTAAAGCCACGAATGACATAAGCTCTGTGCAAGACAGATTATCAATCGCTTTAGAGATCACTGCATCAGTTAAACTTAAGCTATTTTGTTTCGTGCAAGTCTGCAGTGGCAGCACTAAATTTTTATGCGAAGAAACTAAATTCACCGGCTTAATTGGATTGATGTAGTTATTCTCTTCGCTGGCATCACTAGTGACCGCTTCTGGTAATTCAATATCAGGAGTTACTCCGTAAAACTGAGTCGAACGGCCGCTTGGCAATAAGTAGAAACCTTTAGTTCTGAAGTAACCGATTTTTTCAGACTTCTCCCAAGATTCGATTTCTTGAAATGTACCTTTACCGAAAGTTTTTGCACCGATCACGATACCGCGACGGTATTCTTGAATCGCTCCCGCAAATAACTCAGCTGCGCTGGCTGAATTGGTATTCACTAAAACAGCTAAAGCACCAGAATAAATTCTTTCAGCACTTGTTAACACCACTTCGTTAGATTTTGATAAATCAAAGTATTGAACTGAATAAATTGTTTTATCTTGGCCAATAAATAAACCCGTCAAACAAGCCGCTTCTGATAAACGACCACCCGGATTGTCACGTAAATCTAAAACTAAACCTGAAATGTTTTTATCAGCCATACCAAAGATCGCATCGCGAACTTCATTACAAGTGTTCGTTGAAAATTTAGAAACTGTAATCACACCAAAATTACGAGTGCCCGTCACAACTTCAGAGTAAACTTGGCTTAAAACACGGTAACTACGTTGAACATTTTTAACTAATGTTGCGCCATCACGTTTAACGATAAAATTAAAAATACGAATGTTACGGTCTCTTAACATTTGGCTCGCATCAGCTAAGCTTAATGAATCAGCTTTTTGTCCGTTCAGTGAACTTACAACATCGCCAACTTCTAAACCACCTTGAGCGGCATCTGAATTGCGAACTACTTTTTTAATGCGTAATTGACCGTAGTTGTCTTTTTCAAAGCTAAGACCTACGAAAAACGGTGAACGCTCAGACGTAGAACTGACTTGATCAAAGTACGCCATCGGTAAAATATAAGTGTGCGGATCTTTACTAACAGATAGGTAACCGTTAATCCCTTGAGCTAATAAATAGCGTGCAGGAATTTTATCGTCAGCTTTCTTTAAGATTAAATCCCACAGTTTATCGAATGAAAAACTTGTGTTGATGTGCTCTTTATAGATTTTTGAAAACGGTTGTAATGTTTCTTTTTCTTTAAAATTATCCAAGCTTGTTGTTTCAGCGTAGGCCGGCCAGATTTCACCCGTTAAACCCAAACGTTCAGACGTTAAAGCTAAGGCATTATTCACAGAATTTACGCAGGCTAAAAAGTATTTTTCAGATAAATGACATGTTTTATCGTTAACGAGTTTACGCAATTCTGATTCATCTAAACCAGATTTTGCCCAGTATTCTTCGACTTTGCTGATTTCTAATTTTGATTGAGTTTGAGCAGCCTGTAGCCCCGCAGAGATCCCCCCGACCCCTGCCAGCACGAACCCCATCAAAAACCCCATGGCTATCGTAAATACTATTCCCCACGAACGCATAATAAAAACACCCCAGTTACATTCCCCGAATCGGTTCTAGCAGAACCTTCCCAGTGACAAAATAGAGCAACCTTAAGGCCACAATTTTCCCCTCTCAAAACCAATTAAATGGCTATCTGCCCCGGCATCAGGAAAGTTTTTCAAATGTGATCACAAAAAAGCCAGTATGGCTTTTTTGCGTGCCAACCAAACAACAACAGGGTTTTGAGAGTAAAAACCCTTGCGAATGTGAAGTGTCATGCCAGATACTCAAAAGCATGATTATCGTTACCGGAGCCAATGGATTTATTGGAAGCGCAATGGTTTGGCAGCTCAATCAAATGGGCCATACAAACATTATTGCTACAGACACAGTCGACTTAACTAAACGTAACCTGTTACAAAAAAGACAGTTTGCCGAATTCTTTCAAGCCAATGAACTTTGGAGCTTCTTATCAACTCCAGATGCTCAGAAAAAAGTGACTTGGATTATTCACATGGGCGCTTGCTCTTCAACAACAGAAAAAGACTGGGAATATCTTTACGAAAATAACTTCTTATATTCACAACGTCTATTTGACTGGTGTTCACGTTACAAAAAAAATATGATCTATGCTTCATCGGCGGCCACTTACGGTGCCGGCGAAAATGGATTTGAAGACACGTTTGATTCTGAAAAATTAAAACCGTTAAATCTTTACGGCGAATCAAAAGTGATTATGGATCGCTGGGCTTTAAAACAAAAAGCCACTCCTGAAAACTGGTACGGTTTAAAATTCTTTAACGTGTTTGGTCCAAACGAATACGAAAAAGGTTCGATGGCCTCAGTGGCTTTTAAATCTTACCATCACTTACAAAAACATGATTCTTTAGGCTTGTTTAAATCTTACAACGCCAATTACATGGACGGCCGCCAAGTGCGCGATTTCGTCTATGTGAAAGACGTTGTTCGTTGGATGGCCGAAATCATGGAGAAAAAGCCTGCCAGTGGTATTTACAACATGGGTTACGGTGAAACTCGTTCTTGGTTAGACATGGCTGATGCTTTATTTAAAGCTTTAGGTAAAGAACAAAAAATCAAATGGCTTGATATGCCTGAAGATATTAAAAACCAATATCAGTATTACACACTAGCCAACATGGCGAAGTGGAAACAAGCTGGCATGTCTGAACCACAGTGGCCGCTTGAAAAAGCTATTGAAGATTACGTTAAAAATTATCTGACTCAAAAAGACACTTGGTTATAAACATGATGAATGAACTTCCCCAGCATTTAAAAAAATACTGTGTTGATCAAAACTATGCACGCTACACACCTGTTGATCAGGCCACATGGCGCTACTGTTTACGTCAGCTTAAAGATTTTTTATCTAAAAATGCGCATCCGGTTTATATCGAAGGTTTAGAAAAAACAGGAATTTCTGAAGATCAAATCCCGCGTATCGAAGAAATGAGTGCAAAACTTAAAAACTTCGGTTGGACAGCTATGCCGGTTTCTGGATTTATTCCACCAGCAGCGTTTATGGAATTGCAATCATTATCCATCTTACCGATTGCTTCTGATATGAGAACAATTGATCACTTACTTTATACGCCGGCTCCAGATATCGTTCACGAAGCGGCAGGCCACGCACCGATCATCGTTGATCCAGAATACGCCGCGTACTTAAAAGAGTATGCGCAAGTCGCGAAAAAAGCGATTATCAGCAAAGAAGATTTAGATTTATACGAAGCGATTCGCGAATTATCTGATGTTAAAGAAAATCCAACATCAACAGCTGAACAAATCGCTCAGTCAGAGAAAAAATTAGAGGCCACAATTAAAGCTTCAACTCACGTATCCGAAGCCACTGAATTATCGCGCATGAACTGGTGGACAGCTGAGTACGGTTTAGTAGGTTCAGTCGATAAACCAAAAATTTTCGGTGCGGGCTTATTATCTTCTGTTGGTGAATCGAAATGGTGCTTATCTGACAAAGTTAAAAAAATTCCTTTAACAGTTGATTGCATCAAACAAACTTACGATATCACTGAACCACAACCGCAATTATTTGTGACTCCTGATTTTAAAACTCTTGTTCAAGTGCTTCACGAAATGGCCGAGAAAATGGCTTACCGTGTAGGTGGTAAAACTGGTTTAGATAAAGCGATTCAAGCTAAGTCGGTAAATACAGTTCAACTAGATACAGGTCTGCAAATCAGTGGCGTTGTTTCTGAATACATTCAAGATTCAGCAGGCAATATCGTTTACATTAAATTTTCGGGTCCAACACAAATCAGTAAAAACGACCAACAGCTTTCAGGTCACAATAAAGAATATCACCAACATGGTTACAGCTTTCCGTTAGGAAACTACACACAAGTAGGTCAATCGTTACAATACGATTCGGGTTTTACAGTGACTGGCGATTTAGCTAAAACTGAAAACGGCATCATGACTTTTAAAAACTGTACGGTGAAATACAAAGACCAAATTTTATTCCAACCGGAATGGGGTAACTTTGATATCACAGTTGGCCACAAAGTGGTGTCTGTATTCGGTGGCCCTGCTGATCGTAAAGCTTACGGTGATACTGATGATTTCGTGGCGGCGCGAGTGCCTACTCCGAATTATTCGGCTGAACAAAAGCAGTTATTTGCGCTTTACCAAAACATTCGTGATTACCGTAAAAGCCGCACAGAGTGGTCAGATTCAACGACCATGGCTTTATTTGATAAGTGCTTAAACGAAGCCACAGATCAGTGGTTATTATACGTTGAGCTTCTGGAAATTGCTTATATGAGCAAACTTTCGCCAGCTCTATCAAAAAAGATCGAAACTCACTTACAAACAATCAAATCTAATAACGAAAAATTGACTTCGGTCATAGATGATGGTGTACGTCTAGCTTATGCGTAAGCTAGATGTACGAATTGTCTTAATTAAATCTCTTTATGAACGAAATATTGGTGCCGCCTCAAGGGCTATGGCCAATATGGGTTTTAAAAATTTAATTCTTTTAGCGCCCCAAACTGAAGTGACCTTTGAAGCTCAGCAGGCAGCAGCAACCGGACAGTACGCTCTTCAAAACCGTAAAGTTTATAAAGACTGGGGCGAATTTTTTAAAAATGAACCCCAAGGTTTAATGATCGCAACGACAGCGCGCGATGGCCGTGGCCGCCAGGCACAAGATTTACAATCGACTTTACAATATTTCGCAGAAACAAATACCGAAATCAAAAAAAAATCTGATGAACCTTTTGTAGTGCACATTGTTTTCGGGCCGGAAGATGCTGGTTTAAGTGCAGAAGATATTTCGCATGCGAACTTCTGCTGTTCGATTCCAACTTATGGTGACAACACGTCACTAAACTTAGCGCAAGCGACATTACTTGCGATGTTTATTTCACGTTCTGTATTTGGTGGTGATCGCACTAAGTTAGAAGGACAACAAAAACCAAAATCTCTTCAGAAAAAAGAAGAAGGTATTTTTCCAGATGCAAGTTTACGTACGTGGTTAACGGAAATGGGTTTTTCTCTCGATAAGAAAAAGATCAACGTGTACACGACTTTAAAACGCATGCTTTTACAAAACACACCATCGGCTAAAGAGTTTCGTGTATTAGAAATCGTGTTACAACAAAGTATTCGCAAACTGCGCGAACTTAAAGAATTAAATCCGCGTAAAGACTCGCAAGACTAATTATTAAAAAATTCTAGCCAGCTAAGGTTCTGACTTTCTTGATCTTTTTATCCAAAGTATGGATTGTTTCAGTTAACGTTGCGCCCTGCTCATGAAGATCGGCAATACGGTTATGCGCCCCTTGAGTGTCTGACCCTACAAGCTGTAGGTTTTCGATCACCACATGGGTTTCTTCGATTTGGGCTTTAACGTCTTCGATTTGCTGAAATAGGGAGTGCTTCTGCACACTCAATTCACGCATAGTTTCATGAATAAACTCTTGCGGAAGCCCTTGAATCACTGTGGCTTTGGGGTTTTCTTCCTCGACAAAACTGTCTAAAAGAAGTGTCCACTCAGATTTTAAAGTACCTTTTTGCGAATTATGACTACCATCATCGTTCATAACTTAATTCTACCAACGCCATTGACTATTAGTAACTGGACCATAGACTAGACAAAGCAGTTTCAAATTATATTTG
The DNA here is from genome assembly GCA_023701385.1 of Pseudobdellovibrio sp. Taxonomy (GTDB): domain Bacteria; phylum Bdellovibrionota; class Bdellovibrionia; order Bdellovibrionales; family Bdellovibrionaceae; genus Pseudobdellovibrio. The sequence goes on along the minus strand of JAMPXC010000002.1, from coordinate 27,925 downwards.
ATTTAAAAAATGAATTTAGGACTTTTACTTATTGCAACATTTTTAGGCTTATCTTTAGCACTGGCTGAAAGTCCAGGTGCGAGTGCTGTCACGTCGGTAAGTTCGACAGTCTCTAGCTCTGACGTAGTTCTTTCTTTCACGGGCGATCTGATTATCCACCAGGATCTGTACAAAAAAGTCATGCAAGATCCTAAACACGATTTTTCAAAAATCTGGGAGAAAACTTTTCCGCTATTTGCTGCTGCTGATTTTTCTTATCTGAATCTAGAAGGTCCAACGGCCTTAGGCATTAGTAACAAATTAAAAAATAAAGGCGATGTCGGTTTTATCTACGATAACGAAGTTTATAGTGGTACTGATTTATTATTTAATTACCACCCAACTTTAATTGATGCTTTAAAAAAAACGGGAGTCGATATTGTTTCAAACGTGAATAACCATTCTTTGGATCGCGGTTGGAAAGGTATTGATTCAACAATCGATGCTTTAAATAAAAAAGGAATGCCTTTTATCGGTGTTCGTAAATCTGGAACCGACGATCCTTTTTACACAATCACTAAAGTGAAAGACTTTACGATTGCCTGGGTCGGCTGCACTGAAATACTGAATGGCTTTAATGATCGAAAAAAACAACTGCTTCTATGCTATGAGCAGCGTGATGAAGTTTTAAAAACCATCGAGCAAGTGATCGCTTACAAAAAACCTGACTTAATTATTTTTACTCCGCACTGGGGCATTGAATACAAAGACACAGCTTCAAAAATGCAAATTGATCTAGCCCACGCCGCTTTAGAAGCCGGAGCTAGTGCGGTGATCGGTTCACACCCCCATGTGCTGCAACCAATGGAAACTTACACAACTGCTGATAAGCGTGAAACCGTTATTTTTTATTCTTTAGGTAATTTTGTGGCGTATCAGCGTGATATCGACCGTAAATCATCGGCTATTGTGTATTTAAAATATGCTAAAGATAAAAATGGTAAAACGATCTTAAAAGATTACTATTATGAGCCAACGACGCGCTATTTGGCTTCGATCTTTCCCGCGCGCCATTTAAAAGACGTGGTAAAACACGTTGAAAAATACTTAGGCCCACTTCGCCCTCAGAAATAACAGCGGATAGCCTTAGCAACTCCCGTCCCTGTTAGTCTGAACATCACGTAAGGATTTTAAATCCCCTGTCCGTAAGATGCCATCGTCACAGGACAATGGTCTTGATTACAAATCAAGAAGATCTAGGAACGAACGTCTAATAACCTTTTTGCAAAAGCCACGCGGTAAAGCGTAATCACCAAAATCAAAGCTGATAAAAATAACGGAAAATAAAACAACCCTAAAAAATCGCAGTTTCTGACTCATGTGCGTTTTAAGGAATAAAAGACATCACAAGGTATGAAAGCAGCAACACTAAATGCGTAGCACCTTGAAGTGCTGTTGTTCTACCCGTCCCTAGAGTTAGCCCACCCACGATAAATGTTAATAATAAAAACGCTGTGCCTTTTGGATCCAGGCCTAATGTTAATGTTCTGTTTGTCATGAGAGAGAAAACACTGACAACCGGAATAGTTAAAGCAATTGAGGCCGCGCCCGAACCCAGTGCTAAGTTTAAACTTGTCTGAAGTTGATTCGCACGAGCTGCTGAAATAGCGGCCCAAGTTTCTGGAAGTAAGACAAGTAAGGCAATCACAATACCGACCGCAGCACGTGGTGCATTCATTGCAGTCACCCCAGCTTCAATTGCAGGGCTTAGCGATTTAGCTAAACCGATCACTGCGCCTAGACTTACCACTAAGCAGATAAAGCTTAAGATCGTTAAACGGCGTGATGGTGGTTTTGTCGGATCTTCTTGCTCTTCAGGAGTTGCTTCGACTTCAAAATAATCTTTGTGTGTCTTCGTTTGAAAATAAACCAAGATTCCATAAAGTACTAAACAAGCTGCCGCGACAAAAATTAATTGCCCTGTGCTATACGTTGAAGCGGCTGTTGACGTTGTGTAATTCGGAAGAACCATGGTGATCCCCGCTAACACGGCTAGGATCGCCAGTAATGAACTGGCACCTTGCACATGAAAACCTAATTCACGATAACGAAGACCACCTAATAATAAACACACACCGACAATCCCGTTCGTGACAATAATAACAGCGGCAAACACCGTATCACGCGCAACAACGGCTGACTCTGGTGTATTGTTAGTCATAAGTGAAACGATCAATCCTACCTCGATCACTGTTACTGATAACGCTAAAATCAATGCGCCTAAGGATGGGCCAACACGCAAGGCAATCACTTCAGCATGGTGAACCGAAGTCATCACGGACACACCTAAAAACGCAATCGCGATAATTAAAAACCACGGCGAAGAAACGCCTACTGAAAACACCAACATCATCACCACAACTGACGTAATTGAAAGAAAGTGTGTGGTATCAAATAGACGTTTAGGTGTTTGAGGCATCTTTACATCCTTCCTGTTAAATAAAGATCGTGACCAAAAGTTTTATGTTTCACATTTGTTAAGACGATTTTTTCACTTAATGTGCTGATTGCAAAATCGTTCGACCAAGATAACCCATTTTTTTGTCCGATTAAAACTGGCGCAACAAAAGCGTGTAAGCGATCAATCAGTTTATTTTGTAAGAAGCTTGAATAAGTTCTTGCGCCGCCTTCGATAAAGATCGATTTAATTTTTAAATCCCAAAGTTGGTTTAATAAATCTTGTAAATCTTTAAACTTTAAAACTTGGTACACAGCAGATTGCACATCGGTTTGAACCGCGAAAATGATTTTATCTTTAGCGCGCGTCTCAGAAAATTTATACGAACTCGCTTTCGCTAAGATTTTTCCCTGCGGATCAAGAACGATTAAATAGTTTTCTTTTCTAATACGCGGATGACGAATATTTAAAGACGGATTATCTGTTTCAATCGTATTACGGCCAACTAAAACCGCGTCATACCACGAACGAAGCTCGTGCACGAATTCACGTGAAGCTTCAGATGTAATCCATTTACTTTCGCCACTGGCTAGTGCGATTTGGCCGTCTAATGACTGCGCGACTTTAGCTGCAACAAACGTTTTTTTCTCTCTGAAATTTTTTAAAAACACTTCGGCCACATCTTCAAGATCGGCTTTTAAAACGCCTTGATACTCTGAACATTTAATGCCAGCGGCACGTACTATGTCTGCACCTTGCCCGGCCACTAATGGGTTTGGATCTTGCAATCCGTAAACCACAGACTTTAAAGACATCTTAGCCAAAGCCTTTGCACAAGACGGTGTTTTACCTTCATGCGCGCAAGGTTCTAGCGTTACAAACACTTGCGCATCTTTTAATTCGGTATCCGTTAATTTACGATAAGCATCGACTTCAGCGTGCGGTTCACCGTATTTATGGTGATACCCGCTTGCTAAAAATCTTCCGTTCTCATCCAGAATCACACAGCCCACTAACGGATTAGGAGACACAAAAGGCGCACCTTTGTACGCCTCCTGAAGAGCCAATTGCATGGCTTGCTCGTCTGAAAGAAAGTCTCCCTTATGTGGAGCTATTTTTTCATCCATGATTGCCAGTAAGAATTAACTTCTGTTTTTTCAATGTAAGGATCAACTTGTAACGGACGTTGCGTATCAATCATTACAGCCACTTCATCAGTGAATGTTTTAGGATTCGCCGCTGCCGCTGCAAAGGCTTTTGGGTGCGGTCCATGTGGCATACCCGCTGGGTGGAATGTCATCATGTTCGCGTGTAAATTATCACGGCTAAAGAAATTTCCCGCGTGATAAAATAACACTTCATCATAATCAATATTTTGGTGATAGAATGGAACTTTAAGCGCGTCTTTATCAGTTTCGATAAGACGAGGTAAGAAGGTACAAACCACAAAACCATTCGCCGCAAATGTAGTGTGCGTTGAAGGTGGTAAGTGAACACGGTGAGACATCATCGGCATCATATCGTCGATATGTAATGTGAATGGAAAGTAATCGCCTTTCCACGCAACCGTATCGTACACACATTCATCATAAGTAAATTTAGTCACCGTGCCGGCGCGACGGATATTGATTTCTAATGATTCAACGTTGTTCGCTTTTTTGTAAGCGTAAAGTTCTTCTAAGTTTGGTTTACCAAGCGCTGCTAAATCGTAGAACGCATTACGTCCGACCATTCCGCGGTCTGGCTCACGGTACATACCTACTAAAGATTCAATAATTAAAAACTGCGTGTCTTCTTCAAAGATGATTGTGTGGTGTAAAGATTTTGGAATCGATACGTAACTACCCACTTTGAATTTTAATAAACCGTACTCAGTTAAAACTTTTCCAGAACCCGTGTGCACGAAATATAAAGTTTCGCCATCCACGTTTCTTAAAGCTGGAAGAACTGTTTTACCCTTAGATAGATCAGTCTTTTTATTCCACTGCGAATAAATCACAACGTCGTTGTTAAATAACAAACGGTTCCACTTACCATTTTCATACTGGCACGGAACTAAATCATACAAGTGCGGCTTTAAAGGACCTTCGATACTTGTCCAACGAGTGGGAGCTTTATCTTTTAATAAGTGAGAAACTGGTCCGTAAAAACCTTTACGGCCATGCTCTTCTTCGAACTGGCCTTCAGGAATTCCTTTATGGCCTTGGGTATGACTTTTACCTTGTGAATATTGATGCATTATAAATATCCTCTTGCGCGTTGATCAGCTTCGATCGCATCGAATAACGCTTGGAAGTTACCGTTACCAAAACCATCGTGACCTTTACGTTGAATCACTTCAAAGAAAACAGGACCGATAACGTTTTTAGTAAAGATCTGAAGTAAGTAACCATCATGATCGCCATCAACTAAGATTGCATTTTTTTCTAAGCGGTCGATATCTTCTGTCACCATCGGTAAACGGTCTTTTAACATTCCGTAATACGTGTGAGGAGGAGCTGCTAAAAATTCAACTTTGTTCGAAGTTAAATTTTCAAGAGTTGGAATAATATCATCTGTTGTTAGAGCGATATGCTGAATGCCCGAACCTTTATATTCATCTAAGTATTCTTGAATTTGAGATTTAGAATCTTTAGGTTCATTAATTGGAATAGAAAACAATCCACATGGTGAACGCATGGCTTGTGAAAGTAAGCCGGTCGACTTGCCTTCGATATCAAAGTATTTGGCTTCATAGAAATTGAAAATGTTTTCGTAAAAACTACTCCACTTGTTCATTTCGCCTTTTGGTACATTGTTAGTGAAATGATCGATAACTCTCATACCTAAACCTTTAGGGCGTAAGTTGTTGTTGTCTTTAATACCGAAAATTTCAGCGTAAAGTTTGTTGTGAGCTTTTTCGTCAATGAAATAAACTAAAGAATCACCGATACCGTAGATTGCTAAGAATGGAGTAGCCCCACGAGAAGCTTCGTTACCATCGTAAGCTTTAGCCCCACGAGCAACTGCGTTTGCAAAAGCTTTTTCAGCGTCAGCTACACGAAAGCCAGAAGAAACAACTGAAGGACCATGCTTTTTAGCAAACTCAACAGCAAATGTACCTGGTTCAGTATTTAAAATAAAATTGATGTCACCTTGGCGGTAAAGTTTAATTTTTTTACCTGGGATCGAACCGATTTCAGTCATTCCTAAACGAGTAAATAAACCTTCGAATAAAGCTGCATCTGGGCCAGAGTATTCTAAGAAATCCACGCCATAAAGACCGATCGGATTTTTTTCAGTGATTTTCGCTTTTGACCAATCAATAGTCACAGGAGTCGGAGCAAAAGTTTTCATTTAAACCTCTCTTAAATTACATATTTGGCTGCGCCATTATTTAATATTTGGCTGCGCCAAATTTAATGCTTCAATCTAGCAAGAGGCTTAAAGTGGGGTCAAAGATTTTGATAGAACTTTTGCACTAACGGATCGACGATAAATGAGCGCGGATTCCACCGAACTATGTGTAATCCGCTTGCATCTCTAAGCCTAGATAAGGCCACGTAAGCGTGACCCGGCTCCCAAAGAGCGCTTAAATCGCACCACAGCTCATCGAGTGTGGCTCCTTGGGATTTATGAATCGTTGTGGCGTAAGCTAGAATCAGTGGATATTGTATGACGCTAGCTCTCACATTTCCTTCAGCATCGAGCAAAGAAAAGGTCATTTTTTCGACTTTCACTTCGCGGCCGTAGTCTTTACGAACAATTAAATACTGATCTTCTTCGCCAACTAAAACGCCGCGCGTACCATTCACCCAACGTTTGTTGGCGTCGTTTTTCAGAAACATCACTCGGCAACCAGGTTTTAACTTTAATGTCTCGGGAACTGGCGACGATTTTTTCAAACCTTGCACAAATTTTTCTTCACCAAAGTAAATGGCTTCGTATTTTAATTCTTCCTCACGAATTTCGGCTAATTTTTTTTGATTGTAATTATCCGATTGTTCACGGCGCGGAAATAATCTTGTGCCGGATTGTTCTTCATCGTGCGGCTTGGTACGGCTATTTAAAAAATCAGCGACTTTTTGGTTCATGCGCCCATTGCGGATTTCAGCCAAAACATCTAAAAATTCTGAATCTTGCACACGCTGATTGTGCTTTAACTGGCAAACCTGAAAGCCTGTCGAATCCCAAACACGATTTAAAAAACACCAGTCTCTTTTTTGCCCTGTTTTAGTCACCGGCGGAAGCTGACCAAAATCACCGACGGCGATCATGCGCATGCCACCCCATGGTAATTTTGAACCGCGGGCTTTTTGCGCCAAGGCTTCGGCGATCATTAATGCTTCACCGGGAATCATCGAAATTTCGTCAATGATACAACCTTCGACCTGAGATAGGCGCTTCATCACCTTTCCATCTTTACTGGCGCGTTCATAGGTAGCGTCTGGGCCACCTTCCATAATTCCTAAACCAAAAAACGAGTGAAAAGTGCGGCCACCTAGAAGCACCGCAGCTGCGCCGGTACTTGCTAAAATAGGCATCGTTTTCGGGTCTAAATCTTTTGTCAGCTCTTTAATAACAAAGGATTTACCGCTTCCTGCTCCGCCAGTTAGGAACACGTTTTCGCCAGACTGCAACATTTCGAGGGCGTGGGCTTGTTCTTGGGAGAGTTGGAAGGAGTCTGGTTTTTTCATCACTGCTATACTAATCCTGTTACGACTTCAGTCAAAACGTAATCGCTTAAGGGAAATGTTGTTGCTGCACGTCTTAGCTTTGTCTTATACTGGTTGACCGATGGATTATGAATTTAAACAAAAACTGCCTAACCCTAATTTTGAAAATGTCTTCGATGTCACAGCCGAAGAAGTGAACAGCAATGCTGCTCACTTAACTTTGATCGATGTGCGCCAACCGGAAGAATACACCGGCGAACTTGGACATGTTCACAATGCTCAATTAGTTGTGTTGGGTGAAATTCCAAACCAGATCAAAAACATTCCCACAGATAAACCGGTAGTCTTTATCTGCCGTTCAGGCATGCGTTCTGCTCAAGCCAGTGCCTACGCGTATTCCCTGGGAATCAAAAACACCTACAACATGCTTGGTGGCATGTTGCTATGGAATAAACTTTCACTACCAGTAGAGAAATAACCAGCAAAAAAAGCTTACAGAAAGTAGAAAATGTCGACACAAAAAGTTTACGTCAACAGAACTTTAAACCTTAAAAAAATCAAGTACATCGGTCTTGATATGGATCACACTTTGGTCCGTTACAACACTGAAAATTTTGAGCGCCTTTCGCACACAACTATCATCGACAAATTAGTGTCTAAAAAAGGCTACCCTGAAGTTATCAGAAAATTTCAATTCGATTTTCAGTTCGCTCTTCGCGGATTAGTGATCGACCGCCAACGCGGAAATTTATTAAAATTAAACCGTTACACAGCGATTCGTAATTCGTTCCACGGTTTAAAGCCGTTAGACTACAAAATTCACAGAAAAATGTATCACTCAACTTACATCGACTTATCTAAGTCTGATTATTTAGCGGTTGATACATCTTTCTCATACTCATTAGCGCATGCTTATTCGCAATTAGTAGATTTAAAAGATTCTGATCCCTCTTTAAAATTACCTGAGTATTCAATCATTGCTGACGATGTATTAGATGCCTTAGATGAAGCTCACCGCGACGGATCTTTAAAAGATGCAGTGAGAAAAAACGTTGAACATTACATCATCAAAGATGAAAGCGTTGTTCGCGCTTTAGAAAAATATAAAAAGCACGGTAAAAAAATCTTTATCGTAACTAATTCTGAGTTTCATTACTCAAAATTATTATTAGATTATGCGATTAATCCATTTTTAAAAGACCACAAATCTTGGGTAGATCTTTTTGAGTATGTTGTGACTTTCGCGCAGAAACCTAAGTTCTTCTACGAAGATTCTAGGTTCTTAAAAGTAAATCCAGAAGACGGAACAATGACCAACGTTGAAGGCAAATTAACTCCGGGTGTTTACCAAGGTGGTAATGCTAAGAAATTTACTTCAACACTTGATCTTGAAGGTGATGACATTCTTTACATCGGTGACCATATCTACGGCGATATCTTACGCTTAAAGAAAGATTGTAACTGGCGTACAGCAATGATCATCGAAGAGCTTGAGCACGAGATCAAACAAAACATTACGGCTGAACCTTACATGGCTGAAATTGATTCTTTAATGAAACAAAAAGAGCCACTAGAAGATATTTTAACTGACCTAATGACGCAAAAATACGAACGCTCTACAAAAGTAGACGAATCAAAAATCGATCAGTTACAAAAAGAGATCGGTGATTTTGACACTCAGATCAGTCAGCTAATTAAAAAACAGCAAGCATTATACAACCCGAACTGGGGCCAACTCATGCGCGCTGGTAATGAAGAAAGTTACTTTGCCTATCAAATGGAACGTTATGCATGCGTCTACATGAGTAAAGTGGAAGATTTATTCGATCTTTCGCCGCGTACTTACTTTAGAGCTCCGCGACGCCCATTAAGTCACGAAGTTGAATAATAGGTATAATAGGTAGGCCGTTACTTTTTGAAACGCGCCGAATAAATTTTAAAACCATTAGCGAAAGGAAACGCAAAATGAAAAAAACAATCACCCTAGTAATTACAGCTGCAGCTTTATTATTAACAAGCTGTGCTTCAGATCAAAAAAATACAGCTAAAGGTGCTGGTATCGGCGCTGCTGCTGGTGCTGCCATCGGCGCGATCATTGGTCACCAATCTGGTAACCGTGCTCAAGGTGCTGCTGTAGGAGCTTTACTTGGCGCAGGTATCGGTGGATACGCTGGTCACCGTATGGATCAACAAGCTAAAGAATTAGAAAAAATCGCTGAAACTAAACGTACTGAACAAGGTTTAGTAACTAAGTTAAAAAGCGACATCTTATTTGAAACTGGTAAAGCTGATTTAAAACCTCAAGCTAAAACTAATCTTAAAGAGATGGCTACAATCATGAAAAAATACCCAGAAAACGTTTTAGCGGTTAAAGGTTACACTGACGCTACTGGTTCAGATAAAACTAACCAAACGCTTTCACAAAAACGTGCTGATGCCGTTCGCGCTGAATTAACAGCTAACGGAATGCCTACAGCGACTATCTCGACTGCAGGTTTAGGCCCAGCTAATCCAATCGGTGACAATGCGACAGCTACAGGCCGTAAACAAAACCGCCGCGTAGAAATCGAAGTAACTGTTGATGAATCAAAAGTTCCAGCAGAGAAAAAATAATAGGTAGGCCGTCCCTTTTTCGGGAGCAATGAGTCTAAAACTAAAAACCCACGTCTTATCAACGTGGGTTTTTTATTGCTACTATTTGCAAGTTGAAGCGATCGCGATCACTGTGCGGTTTTCACCAAGAGTTCTTTTAATTGTCTCTTCTAAACTTGAGCCATCTTTTGTTTTAATCGTGAACCAAACGCCAAAAGCCATATCTAAATGTTTTAAACTGATGTCGATCGTTGTTGCATTGATATCTTTAGGTTTTAAACCTTGTTCGAAACGAGAATGAATTTCTACGGCATCTAAGAAATTTTTAATAGGAATATGACGGTTGTCATTATCAGCTCTGATTTCGACACCGCAGATTTCTGAAATGCTTGGACCTGGATAAGAAACGCTTAATCCGATTTCGCTGTCTTCAATTTGCAAGTTTGCCGTGTTTACGTTTGATAATAAAACTTCTTGGTTTGGTGCAGCCTGAGCGATGATTCCTGATCCACCTAAAAAAATTAATGTAGCTACTGCATATGCTTTCATAAAAACCCCTTGTTACAGAGGCTTTTAGCGCGGTTACAGCAATAATTATAATTAATAAAAATTAAGATATGATAACTAATTTTTATCAATCAATGGGGCTTATTTTCCCACTAAAACCATATAATCGTTATCGCCACTGATATCCATTAAGCCAATGCGCGGAGCTGGTGTTGCTTTAAGCTTAGCTAAATCAATACGACGGCGAATCGTGCGGGCTTTGTTAATCACAGCACAACCCCACGGAGAAGTTCCCGTTTTATCTTCAGTATCGCATCTAAATAAAGTGTTACCTTCTTCTTCTGTTAAAGCTGGAAAGTACCCTAACGAAAACACGGTAGGTTTAAGTTGCGTAAGTTCTTTAATTTTTCCGTGCGGATTGTTCTGAATTAAATTCGTTGAATAGATAGCGGCTGTAATAAATAAGATTTTTTTATCTTTGTTAGCCTTAATCAATTCGGCAGCATCGTCGTAACCTTCTTTTAAAGGAATTTCGTGAGTCTTACCTAAGAACTTTTCTTTTTCTTCACCCAAAGTTAATTCTTGATCGATAACGACGATATCAAACGCACCGTTTTGCTTTTCAATTTCTAATTTAATCTGATTTGTTAAATCGTATTGGTTTTCTTTTTCTGGTTCGTACCCGATCCAGAAATATTTGGCTTTACCGATTTCAGATTGAAGATTTTCTTTAATCGTCGAAGCAAATTCGACGTTATCTTTAAAGTAACTTAATTTAATTTTCGGCACTGTTGTTTGCGAAGACCCGCCCATAAAATAGATCACCGCAGCGGCCGCCCCTAGAGCCAAAAGAAGAGTAAACAACAGGGGTTTATAATTAGCTTTTTGTTTTTGCATAATGCCAGAATCCTTTTAATTCGTTCTGAGCAAAATACTCTATTGCTTTTGAAATAAAAAGTGTTAAGTTGCGGCGATAGAGCATACACTCTAAGTAAGTGTTTTATTGGACTTGATCGAAAGCTAGATAGTCGACAGGTACCGGAGAAAATATGAAAACGAATAATAGCCGCGACGTGGCTTCTAATATACTTATTATCGGCAATGGCCGTCTTGCAAAGCATCTGATTCATTGGTGCACCCTATTACAACAATCCGTACATCATTGGCATAAACACGATAACAAAGCTTTATCTCTACAAAATATTGATTACGTTTGGCTGGCGATCAGCGACAACGCCCTCGTTCCATTTTATCAGGAAACTTTGAAGCCTCTATTATCTGGCCAAAAAATTGTGCATTTTAGCGGGAGCCTGCATCACAGCGATATGATCTCAGCTCACCCGCTAATGACTTTTTCTCACAAGCTTTACGATCTTGAAACTTATAACAAAATTTATTTCGGGCTGACGGGAGCTGAATCTTTAATTGAAGCTCTGCCAGGTTTTACAAATGCATTTTTTAAATTACGTGCTGAAGATAAACCTTTATACCACGCTTTGTGTGTAGCTTCAGGAAACTTACCGCAACTTTTATGGAGCGAAACTCAACCGCAATTTGCTGATCTTAAAGTTCCACCTGAAGCGGTTAAAGTTTTTCTACAGCAAAGCTTAACTAATTTCTTCTCACAAGGCGCGCAAGCTGTGACAGGTCCAATTGTCCGAAAAGACACAACGACCATTACAAAAAATTTATCTGCTTTAGAAAAAGTGAGTTTGAAACTTAAAAACATTTACCAAAGTTTTTTACAAGGATAGGGCCATGAAAACGATTTTGGATTTCGCGAATAAAAAAAATAAAAAAGAAAAAATCTCGATGGTAACTTGTTATGACTATAGCTTTGCTAAAATCGTAGCTGAATCAAAAGTTGATACAATTCTAGTCGGAGATTCTTTAGCCCAGGTTATCCACGGATTTCCCAACACACTTCATGCGACGATTGAAATGATGGCGCTTCATACAGCAGCAGTCGCTCGTGGTGCGGGAAATAAATTTATCGTAGCAGATATGCCCTTTATGTCGACGCGTAAAGGTTTAGAAACCGCGATGAACGACGTGCAAAAATTAATGGTGGCTGGCGCGCACGCGGTAAAAATTGAAAACGTTGACGGTCACGCCGAACTTATCAAGCATATCGTTGAATCAGGAGTGCCAGTGATGGGTCACTTAGGTTTAACTCCACAATCCATTCACCAATTAGGTGGGCCAAAAATTCAAGGCCGCTCACAAACAGCCGCTGAAAAACTCATGAACGATGCGTTCATTATGGAACAAGCCGGATGTTTTTCGATCGTTTTAGAATTAATTCCGTCGGTGTTAGCTGAAAAAGTAACTCAAAATTTAAAAGTTCCAACAATTGGTATTGGTGCAGGCTCAGGCACTGACGGCCAAGTTTTAGTTTTACAAGACATGTTAGGCATGAATCCAGAATTTAACCCTAAGTTCTTAAAAAAATTCGGCCAGGAACACACTCATGTACTAGCGGCATTAAACCAATACGCTGAAGAAGTATCAGCAGTGGCGTTTCCAAAACCAGAAAATGGGTACGAATAATATGAAACAAACTAAGGTGATCGAAAAACCACAGGATCTGATCGAATATCGTAAAAAGTATGCATCGATTGGTTTTGTTCCAACCATGGGAGCCCTTCACGCAGGCCATGCAAGCCTGATGAAAAAAGCTTCTAGTGAAAATGAATTAACTATCGCCAGTGTATTTGTGAATCCGACGCAATTTAACAACGCGACTGATTTAGAAAAATACCCGAAAGCTTTTGAAGCCGATTTAAAAACCTGCGGTGAGAATGGCGTGGATGTTTTATTCTTTCCCGAATTTAGTGATATCTATCCCGATAACTACCGCTTTAAAGTTTCTGAAAATGAATTTTCCAAACTTCTTTGCGGCGCCCACCGCCCAGGTCACTTTGATGGCGTATTAACCGTGGTTCTTAAGTTATTACAAATCACCGGCTGTAACCGTGCGTATTTTGGTATGAAAGATTACCAGCAGTACAAATTAATTTCTGATATGGCTAAAGCTTTATTCTTACCGACTGAAATCATTGGATTACCCACTGTTCGTGAAGCTTCAGGTTTAGCGATGAGTTCACGTAATATGCGTTTAACTCCTGAAGGTAAAGATAAAGCTAAACTTATCTACGCAACAATCACGCAAAAAATTCCAGCTGATAAAGCCCGCGAAATTTTAACTTCAAACGGTTTTGAAGTGGATTATTTAGAAGATATTGCTGATCGCAGATATGTGGCAGCAAGTCTGGAAGGGATTAGGTTAATCGACAATGTTGAAATCTAACACGCCTAATTTTAATTCGGCTTCGCCGCAAATTAAATTATTATTTATTCTGACTGGCTCAATCGCTTTATACAAAGTGATGAACGTGCTTAGTCATTTCAAAAAGCAAAATTACCAACTTGAAGTTGTTGCCACTGAGTCAGCTTTAAAATTTGTTGGCGTTTCTACAATAGAAGGCCTAACAGGTAAAAAAGTTCACTCTGATCTCTACGCTAACGGTTCAAACATGGATCATATCAACTTGGTTCGCTGGGCTGATGCCATTGTGGTAGCTCCGGCTACAGCAAATTACTTAAATAAATTAGCTTCAGGTTTGGCTGATGATTTAGCTTCAACTTTGTTTTTAGCGCATGATTTTTCAAAACCTTGGGCCGTTTTTCCGGCGATGAATACAAAAATGTATCAACACCCGTCGACCCAAAAATCAATCGCCACTTTAAAATCCTGGGGCGTAGATATTTTAGATTCTGCTTCGGGTGTTTTAGCCTGCGGTGAAATCGGCGTGGGCCGTCTATTAGAACCAGAACAAATGATCACGGCCATTGAAAACCTAAAAATGCCGACTGTAACTGCAAAACCAGCTTCTACAACACCTGTCAAAACTAAGAAAATTTTAATTTCTGCTGGTGGTACGCAAGAAGCTATTGATGACGTGCGCGTGATCAGTAACAAAAGCACGGGTAAAACAGCGGCAGCTCTTGCTGATCAATTTATTACTAATGGGTTTACAGTAACATACTTAGCCGCTGAAAATGCGAAGCTTCCTACGTTTGAATGCGAAGTTGTAAAATTCACTGACTTTCAGTCTTTAGAAAATAAATTACGCGATTTACTTCCGAAAGATTATTCAACGTTTATTCACGCAGCTGCGGTGAGCGATTATTCAGTTATCCCTAGCGAAGGAAAAATTAATTCTGACAGTGAAGAATTAACGTTAAAATTAAAACGTAATCCTAAATTAATTGAACTGGTTAAAAAATTAAATCCTTCGATTAAACTTGTAGGTTTTAAATTAACTTCAACAACAGATGAAAAGCTTGTGCATGACAAAGTTACAAAACTTTTTGAACAGGCAAAATGTGATCTGGTTGTTCACAATGATTGGTCTACGGTTAAATCTGATAAGCACCTTTTTAACCTGATTAATAAAAACCAAACGACGAATAAAAATTTAACTCTTGATGATTTATCACAAGAACTTATCGGTTATGTCACGCAAACGGAGTCTTTATGATCTTATCTTTAGATGTAGGTAACACACAAATTTACGGCGGAGTTTTCGACGGCGAAAAAATGCTGATCTCGTTCCGTAGAAATTCAAAAACAGGTTCATCTTCTGATGAAGTGGGTGTGTTTTTACGTATGGTGATCAGAGAAAATGGTTTAGACCCACAACAAATTAAAAAAATCGTTTTATGTTCTGTTGTGCCTGAAGTGATTTATTCACTTAAAGGCGCTTGCCAAAAATATTTCGGTATCAATCCGTTTATCTTACAAGCTGGAGTAAAAACGGGTTTAAAAATTAAATACCGCAACCCGCTTGAAGTGGGCGCTGACCGTATCGCTAATGCTGTTGCAGCTACGCAAATGCATCCGCAGAAAAATTTAATTATCGTCGATCTTGGCACAGCAACAACATTCGATGCCGTAACGGCTGACCGCGATTATTTAGGCGGCTCAATTATCGCTGGCTTAAGATTAAGCATGGAATCATTAGAGGCAAAAACGGCTAAACTTCCTTCAGTCGAAATCGTTTCTCGTAACGAAGCTTTGGGCCAATCAACGGTAGAAAGCTTACAATCGGGCCTGTATTACGGCCATTTAGGCGCTATGAAAGAGATTATTACTAAGATCAGCGCTGAATGCTTTAATGGCGAAAAGCCTTTTGTGATCGGCACTGGTGGCTTTTCATCGTTATTTGAAAAAGAAAAAATATTTGATCTCATCGCCCCGGATTTAGTATTAAAAGGCAACTTGATCGCGTTAGAAAAGAACACATAAAGGAATTTGAAACTTATGAAAATCGATATGATGTATGCAAAAATTCACCGCGCAACAGTAACTGGTGCAGACTTAATGTACGAAGGTTCAGTTTCAATTGATACGGCTTTATTAAAAGAAGCGAAAATGTTTCTGAATCAAAAAGTGGATATCGTAAACTGCAACAACGGTGCTCGTTTTAGCACTTACATTATCGCCGGTAAAAAAGGCGAGATCTGCTTAAACGGAGCTGCTGCCCGTTTAGTGCAAAAAGGCGATAAAGTGATTATCATCTCTTACGCTTCTGTTGATTTAGCAGACGCGGCCAAACACGAACCAAATGTAGTGTTTGTTGACGAGAAAAACAAAGTCGTTGAAAAGAAAAAACAAGAAAAGCGCGCAACTAAATCTAAGTACTAATTTCAGCTTCACATTTCACAAATAAAAAAAGCCTACTGATAAAGTAGGCTTTCTTATTTGGACTCAACGCGTTTCAAAAAGTAACGGCCTACCAAAAAAATTAAACTCTTACGCGAACTGGTTGAAGGTACATTCCGCCAGACTTGATGTAGATGTTCCACGTCTTTTGCATTGATTTGATTTCAGTGCGTAGCAATTCCATTTCAAAATTTAACTGCGCAATCTTTTCTTCGTAATTTTTTTGGCAGCTTAATTTGTATTCGGCTTTCATTTGGTCAAACTTAACCTGAGCCGCAACGATTTTAGCAGAAAGTGGTTCTAAAGTTTCTTTGTAGAACTGTGAATTATGAAAATTCAAAGATTCTGTTTCTAACTTCGCTCTTAGGATTTCAGAAAACTGAACTGTCTTTAATTTTTTAGCTAAACCCATAACCGAAGCTAATTGGATAGACCATTTAGTTGGATCCCAGTGATACCATTTAATTCCGTTACGGTAGTCGAATTGGAATTTGTGATGGAAGTTATGGTACCCTTCACCATGAGTTAAGAAAGCCATGATGATAGAATCTTTAGCTGTCAGATCTTTTGAGTATGGCGTGTTTCCTAATGTGTGCGCCAACGAGTTAATAAAGAACGTTGATTGCTGAGTTAAGAAAATTCTAATGCCACCAGCGATTACTAAACCTAAAAACGCATTACCTAACATCGCACCAACAAGTAAAGGCATTAAGTAACCAACACCAATCGCCCAAACCAAGTAGTAATCGTGTTGAAGTTTAACTAATTTATTTTTTTCTAAATCAGGAGCATGAATCGGAAGACTTACTGAATCGTGTAACATCATCCAGCCCATATGCGCGTAGAAAAAACCTTTGTTGATTGAATACGGATCTTTATCAGTGTCTTCAAAACGGTGGTGGATGCGGTGATCACTTGACCATTTTAAACATGAACCTTGGAAAGCACCGGCGCCGATTAAAAGTAAAATTGCTTCTAAAATCGGATGCGCTTCGTAAGACTTATGTGAATACAAACGGTGGTAACCCATTGTGATACTTAAGTTTGTCGCAATCGCGAAAAGTAAACCAAACACTGTGATCCAACCGATGTGGCCCACTGTGTAGCTGTTTGAGAAAACAAGATATAATACTAACATTACAATCGAGATGATCGGGTTTAGAACCAAGAATAATGTCACCGACCAACAGATTTTTTTAAGATTTTGTGTCATAGGTCTAATGCTACCCGTTTTTCCACAGATAGTTTAGTGAAATTATCTTTAAGATTTGTTGAGGTTTACAAACCTAATTTGATTTCTCTGGAGCCTCGACTCTAAAGAACTCGATGGCGTCTATAGCCGCTTTGGGCTTGTAGAAGCGGTAGTTTTCATTCCACTGAACGTCTTGCCAGCCCAGGAGTTGAAACTCACGCTGCGTAACGTCCCGGTTCTGAACCAGCTCGAAGAAATTCTTAATATGCTGAAGATCATCCAAGCGCTGCTGTAAAGAAGGCAAATGAAACTGAATGAAAGCTAATTGAGATTCAGTTTTGGTAAATTCCTGAGCACCATACTTAAAAAGCATATCGAAGGCGTAGGGCTTCGAGCTATCGCAGCCTTTAATCATCAAAAGCTTTTCTGAACTAGCCGCAAACTGGGCAATTTCGATCTCTTTTAAAATCGGACAAGCAAAAAACACGTGCTGGCGGATCTTCACCTGATCAAAGATTTTTAACGATAAGCTACTGCGCGACGGTAAAATCCAAATCTGATCCTGGTCTTTCACGGCGATTTGTAAGTTTAGGTTCTGTTTTGAAGCCAGTTCTAAAGATTTAAACATTTCAGACGAAGTATCTAAGTGCTCCGGAAATTCGATCAACACGTCGAAATAGGCCTCCGCAAAGGAATCTGAGACCCCGCGGCTTTGTAAATACTGGTTTAAACGGGCGATAAATCGACGCTGCGGAAAAGAAGCTTCTTGTTTGAGACTGAACTGATCGGCAAAAACTTTTAAAATACTTAAACCTTCTTTTAAAGAATTATCCTGATCCAATAAGGCTTGAATCGCTGTTTCAGAATCCACTGAACGCTGAGCCACAAGCTTTGGAATATCTTGTAAAAAGTTATTTTGCTCTTTGTAACTTAAAGAGTTAAACGCCTCGATCACACTTGAAGTTAATAACGGGCGAAGACTCATCGTCAAAAGCTCACGACGATTATGACCTAACTGATCTAACCCCGCACAACGTTCGAAGTCTTCTGAACTTCTCCAAGGAGATTCACAGTACACATCTAAATTCTTTAAAACCTGCGGCCAGCGCGCTACGCCCAGCTCTGGGTAAAGTTCTGTGACTGGATCTTGGCGATTTAAACGGCCAAAAGTGGCGTAATAAATTAAGTCAGCTAAAGACTGGTCAAAAAGTTTTACTTGTTCATCTTGTGTATCTGATTGTAACCACAGACGAATGATCGCGTGTTCTAAGTGACCGTTAGCCAATAACAAACTTTTACCGATACGAATTTGATTTTTTTCGAATTGATAAGCGAGTGGGTTATTCTCATCAATCGTCACTTGCGCTTTGGTTTTCATCGGCTGGATTTTTTCTAACACCAGGGCCAATTGATTGAGACGCCCTTCGATTGTTTCAGTGTACTCACTGACTTTTTGCGAAAATTCTGCCGAACGACGCTCAGAACAGGAGTAAACTGTGGCATTTTTGTTAAGAGTAATTACGTCTAACTTTTCGACGAGCGTGGAATCGATACAGGGATGATCTTTACTAAGCTGCAATAGAGCCATAAAAGACAAGTAAAATCCAATAGTTAGAACAACGTACAACATCCGCTTCATAATCAGTTGTTAAAAGCAAATCAAAGACCAATTAAACCATACCCTAAATTTCCCATCACTAAAGCTCGCCTTATTTACCGCTTTATCATAGGATAATTAAATTAATGAAAACAAAGAGCTATAAGTACACTCACAATCAGTGGTCCGAGCCTTTTGATCCAACTTTGGATTCAGAAAGCACTGCAGTTTTTGTTTTCTTCGAATCGACTTTAGTGATTGATGAACAAATAAAAAAAATTAAAGAAATTTTTCCGAAGAGTAAAATTCTAGGCTCATCAACTTCAGGCGAAATTCAAAACGCCGAAATCAATGACAACTCGATCGTTTGCATGGTGATTAGGTTTGAGCACACGCGCTTAAAATTAGTTTCTACACCAGTTAATTTTGAAACCTCTCTGCAAGCCGGAAAAAAATTAGCTGAAGCACTAGCAGCACCTGATCTAAAAAATATTGTTCTTTTAACTGAAGGTTTAGATGTTGATGGTTCAGAACTTATTAAAGAACTAGACCAAACACTAAAGAATAAAAATATGAATACAGCTATCGTGGGCGGTATGGCCGGTGATGGTTCGCGCTTTGTGAATACATTTTTGATTAATGACACTTCCGTAAAAACCCATCAGGCTGTAGCTTTGGGGCTTTATGGAGAAAAAGTGCATATGTTTTCGGGTACAGGAACAGGCTGGGCGCCATTTGGTCCACTACGTTATGTGACCAAAGCTGAACGTAATACCGTTTTTGAAATTGACGGTGTGCCCGCTTTAAAACTTTATAAAGAATACTTAAAAGAAGATGCACAAAATCTTCCGGTATCAGGTGTTTTATTTCCGCTAGGTATCTCTTGGGGTGAAAAAGAAAATATCGTTCGCTCAGTCGCACGTATCGATGAAGCTAATAACGCTTTAATTTTTGCCAGTAAAATTCCAGAAAAAACCCAAGTTCAGCTGATGCACAGTAACGTGATGAAGCTGATCGATGCCGCCGAAGACGCCTTGAAGGACTGTTCTTTGAATTTTACTAACGGACAACCAACAGCCGCTTTAATTATTAGTTGTATCGGACGCCGTATGATTATGGGTCAGAAAACCGAAGATGAAATTAGTATCATCAAAGAACTTTTACCCAACGATGCCGAAATCTGCGGATTTTATTCTTATGGTGAATATTCTCCGACAGCCAGCAAACGCAACGAACTGCATAACCAAACAATGACTTTGATTGTTTTTCAAGAGGGGTCTTAAAGTGAATTCAAAAATGTTGCAACGCCAATTGAAAAAACTGAATTTCAGTGCGGATACACCTCCCGCAAATGCGCAGCAGTGGCAAGAGTTTTTAAAATTAATCGATATCACTTATACCGAATATGAAAACCATCTTTACCGTTCACACAACACCTTAAACGTAGCTACTGATGAACTTCAGCGTCTGTACACTGAACTTGAAGCTAAATCGACTCAGCAAATTCAGTCTTTAGATTCAAAGTTACAAAATATCATGACGACAGCCCCATGTATTATCATGTGGATTGATAACTTAGGTATTATCGAAGGTTGTAACTCGTACTTTCGCCAACTCATGAAAATTCATGAACCTTTAGAGGGCCGAAAAATTTCTTTTGCTGATTTAAACCTTCAGCACATACAGGATAAATCCCGCGAATTTATCCGTTCAACACAAAACCAGATAAGTTTTATTACGCAAATCAAAGATCTGTATTTTAAAATCATGCTGAATAAGATTCCAGGGCAAAACAAAATCTCTATTCTTGGTTTTGACGTGACCGAAGATATTAATAAGCAAAATACAATCAACCAAATTCAGGCTAAAGCTGTACAGACTTCAAAACTGGCCGTGCTGGGTGAATTAGCAGCCGGCGTAGCCCATGAAATTAATAATCCTTTAATGATTTTAACTTCGGTGGCATTTGTTGTACAAAAACACCTGGAACAAAATAAATACGATCAGCTTCCTGAAAAACTAGAAAAAATCCAAAGCACGATCACGCGTATTAGCCGTATCGTAAACGGTTTACGCACTTACGCCCGTGACGGTGAAGATGATCCGATGATGCCGACAAGCATCGCCGATGTGATTTTAGAATCACTTGAATTATGTATTGAAAGTATTCGTTATCAAAATATCGATATTACTTTTGAAAATATGTTGGTCGAGCCAGCTTATATTAACTGCCGTGACACGCAAATTTCACAGGTGATTTTAAATTTGATCAGTAATGCGAAAGATGCCGTTTTATCTTTAAAAGAAAAATGGATTCGCGTTATCTTAACTAAAGATAACCATAAAGTGATTTTAAAAGTGGTTGATTCAGGAAGTGGTATTTCTCTAGATATTCGCGATCAAATTTTTCAGCCGTTCTTTACAACTAAAGATGTAAAGAGCGGAACAGGTCTTGGGTTAAGTATTTCGACTGAAATTATTAAAGTACATCAGGGCCAACTGTTTGTTGACCACACTTTACCGAATACATGTTTTACCGTTGAATTACCGCTAGCGCCTTCTTAAGGCTAAACTTTTAAGACGCCGACTTTACCCACGCGCGACGACAGCGCGTGATTCATCTGTGGTTCTAACCAGCGATTGATTGCGCATAGTTTATCAATATCTAAACCGGTATTTACATCCATACCGTTAAACATATAAACCACATCTTCGGTCGCCACATTACCTGTAGCCCCTTTAGCGTACGGGCAGCCACCAAGACCACCGATACTTGAATCAAACACGCGTACTCCCACTTTGTAAGCCTCTAGAATATTAGCTAAAGCTTGGCCGCGTGTATCGTGAAAGTGCCCTGCTAATTTGGTAATCGGAATAACTTTTTTTAATTTTTTAAATAAGGAATCAACTTGGTTAACTGTCGCTACGCCAATCGTGTCACCGATTGAAATTTCGTAACAGCCCATTTTGTAAAGGCGTTTAGCCAGCTCAACCACTTTTTTCTCAGGAACATCGCCTTCAAACGGGCAACCAAAACACACCGATAAATAGCCGCGCACTTTGATTTTGTTTTTCTTAGCGATTTTCATGATCGGTTCAAAACGCTGAAAGCTTTCTTCAATACTGCAATTAATATTTTTTTGCGAAAATGTTTCTGAGCTTGAAGCAAATATAGCGATTTCTTTAATTCCCGTCTCCATAGCGCCTTTAAGACCGACTTCATTCGGAACTAAAACGCTTGAGTGGAATTTCTTCTGATCAGGATATTTTTTTAAAACTAAGTCAGTTAATTCTTTTGAAACAGCCATCTGTGGCACCCATTTAGGTGAAACAAACGCGCCCACTTCAAAAGTTTTTGTACCCGCAGCGATAAGTTTTTCTAAAAGTTCAAAACGTTGATGTGTAGATAAAACAGTGGATTCATTTTGTAATCCATCTCGTAAACCTACCTCAACAATTTTTACTTTTCCTTTTGCCACGTTTAACTCTCTTTTATGAACTGACTATTGCTTTACTAATTTAACAAGAACTGCGCCAACTTGCACTTGGTCATTCACCTTGGCAGAAACAGTTTCTACAGTTGTTTCTAAATCAGATTTTAGTGTGTATTCCATTTTCATGGCTTCCATAACTAACAAAGCCTGACCCACTGTGACGCTATCGCCTTCTTTAACAAATACTTTGGTAATTTTACCCGGCATCGGGGCAACAATTACATCTGGTGACGCCGTGTTTGATTTTTTACGACGCTGACCTTCAGACGACAAATCAATAATATCATACGACCATGTTTTATCGCCAGACTTAATCCAAAGAGTTTGACCAACTTTTTCAACTTGAACGTTATCGATCAATTTCATCAGATACCTCTCCAGTGACTTAACCAAGGTGAGTTTGTTTGACCTTGATTAGCTGCTGTTAATAAACCTGCATCAGCACCGGAACCACTTGCGATAAATTTTTTGTAGATGCCTTGGCTTAATTTTTTGCGCTCATCTTCGTTGTGAGTGGCTTTTAAACCTTCAGCAAAGTTCTTCTCGATAAAACGAGTTGTCATTGTTCCGTCTACAAATTCAGGGTGCGATAAAATTTCAATTAAATACGGAATATTCGTGTGTACACCAAAAACTGTCGCGTCTTTTAAAACACGAATCATTTTTTCAATCGCACGTGGGCGGGACTCATCCCACACAATGGCTTTGGCAATCATCGGGTCGTAGTAAGAAGTGATCGTGTCACCTTTTTCAAAACCAAACTCATAACGACGGCGCGGGCCCTCTGGCCAGTGAACTGTACCTAGTAAGCCTGTTGAAGGAACACCACCCATGTACGAGTTTTCAGCGTAGATACGGCATTCAATCGAGTGCCCGCGTGGAATTCTTACTTCGTTATCATTCCATACAAAATGATTTTGCGCTGTTAAGATCTGCATCTTAACTAAATCGACACCAAGAACTTCTTCTGTTACCGGATGTTCTACTTGTAAACGCGTGTTTACTTCTAAAAGATAGAATTTCCCGTCTTGTAATAAAAATTCAACGGTACCCGCACCTTTATACTTTCCTAAAGTACCAAGTGTGACAGCGACTTCACCCATTTTACGACGTAGCTCTTCAGTTAATGAAGGCGATGTGGCTTCTTCGATAATTTTTTGGTGACGGCGTTGTACTGAACATTCGCGGTCAAAGAGGTGCATTACTTTTCCAGTGCTATCACCGAAAATTTGAAATTCAATATGTTTAGCGCGATCTAGGTATTTTTCTAAGAAAACAACTTCTGAACCGAAAGCAGACTTAGCTTCACGTTGAGCTGATTCAATTTGTTCAGCCGCTTCAGACATTTGTTTAATTAATTTCATCCCGCGGCCACCACCACCGGCAGCAGCTTTTACGATCACCGGAAGTCCGATCGCTTCAACTTCTTTCATTAAAGTATTTAAAGTTTGATCTTCGCCTTCATAACCAGGAACTAGTGGAAGACCTGCTTTTTTAGCTAGGGCTTTACAGCTTACTTTATCACCAAGAGTACGAATGGCCTCCGCAGAAGGACCGATAAATGTTAAACCAGCTTGCTCACAGGCCTGAGCGAAGTGTGCGTTTTCAGACAGGAATCCGAAACCTGGATGAACCGCTTGGGCTCCCATAGCTAAGGCTCCTTGAATATTAGCTTCGATATTTAAATAACTTTCGGCTGTCGGCGCTGGACCGATACAAACCTTGTGAGTGGCCATACGGTAAGCACGTGAGTTTACATCCGCTTCGGAATGTAAAAGCACAGTTTCTAAGCCAAGCTCTTCGCAGGCTTTAATAATTCGAACGGCAACTTCTCCACGATTGGCAATGGCGACACGAGTGAATTTAGACATAAAAATGGTATAAACTTCTTTTAAACTTTTGTACAATAGTACGTATGAAAATCGGGCTATATTTAGATCAAGTTGCTATGCATATATTGAACAGAGGCATATTCGTCAGCTGTGAGCCCGTGGATCGCATAGAATCTGCTCAACCAGGCCTTGTGGATGAGCGTTTAAGCGAAGTCGGCATGACTTATCTGGTGTGCGATACCGAAAAAGAAATCCAAGGCAAAGCCAAGCTAGTTGATGCTTTCATCACCACTTACGGTGAACCCGATCCGATTATGCTCGAACATATGGGTTTTAAAGACAAACCCGACAAATTCAAAACAGAATACGCAGGCCTTTTTAAACACCAATTTCCCGAAGACGCCCTAGTTGATGAGACCGAACTGTTCGTCTGTATTTACGAACCTGTAAAAGATAGCTAAATACTTTTTTACTCGCCCTCAAATTGCATCATATTTATCCGAGTTTCAAATCTTAGGACAGATCGAATATAGCTGGTTTAACCTTCTTGGAGGTTTCCACATATCGGCACTGTCTATGAATTTGACACATAAACTTGGAGATTAGTTACAGTGAATCAAGGTGCTATCAAAAGTTTAATAAATGCAGGGTTGAAACTATTCAGTTTAGTTTTAATTCTTTCATCATTCTTTTCTTGCGCTAAAAATTCAGACGGACAGACTAAGGCTCAAGGCGGTGTCGACGTTGGAAATATGAGTTCTATTGTTGTATCAATTCCTCAGACAAAAGTAGTTATCACTGTTTCAGGAAATTGGAATTACTCGATCGAGGGTAATACCTTGAAAATTACAAACTCTAATTCTTCTAGCATTTTAGCAAATCGCGCTGAATTAACTCAATTGACGTCTCCGAATCAAGTCGGTCTAGAAAAATATCTCGAGTCTGTTCATCCCGATAGAGATTATAAACCGATTGAATACAATGGAATGAAGGGTGTTATAGCAGAATTCACTGATACTGCTGGAAATCCTCAGTCAGATATTTACCTTATTTCGGAACTTAAAGATTTTGTTCACATTGTTGGTCATTTTAATAAAGATGATGATAGTGCAAGTGACGGTAACAAAATAATTTCAACTGTACGAATTAGGTATAAAGGCACTAAAGTTCAGAATACTTCGCCTAAAACAGTTGAACTGAAAAATGAACGTAAACCGAAAGGCGAAGGCGATCCTTATAATTCATTTAAGGCTTTGACAAGTTATTCTCTGTTAGATGATTGCGAGACGAATCATTTAGCTAAATCTAATTCTGATACTTGTAAAGGTGTTCCAGTGGATGTCGCATTTTGGAAATCCGATAATGGATTAGTACCGGCTTTCTATGTTGGCAGTGACGGTCGAGGAGGTCGAATAATCGAACTAGGACCTGCAGATCAAATTCCCTTCGATTCAGTTTTCGTCGATGATGAATATTTAGTTTCACCCGAAAGTAAGACTCCAATTTCTGATATTTATTCAGTTTTTACGCCGCAAAACCAACACATAGAAATTACATATTTAATACCAAAGCCAAACCACGTCTACTTAGTTCGCACTATTAATTGGCCTTTCGAAGATTTAATCGTGAAGATAAAAGTTAATTCAATAGACTCCGGAAAATCGTTAAATTTTACTTATCAAAAACTTGTCACTGTCAGCCCGGACGTTCTACAGAAACAAGTTGACCTTATAAATAAAAATACTATTGAGAATGAAATGCCACTCTCTGAGGGCGAGGTAACTCTCTTCAACAAATCAATCTGGAAGAATACGCCTTACGCCAGCTTCAATTTCAAATTTTCAACAAGCGGTAATCAGTATATAACAAACAACACTTGGGATTTTTCGTTGAGAAATAGCTGCGCCATAGATTACGCTCCTCAAAATAATAAACCTGTTTTAACTCTCAATGGTCGTATGGGTGAGTTATTTTCCTTTGGGAATAGAAAGCTTAGCGAAATTTCAAAGTCCGATTTTCCTAATTCAGGACCTGCAGCTGAAAGATGTGGGGCTATCATTAAAAAAGGTGAAACTTACGGCATTTATAAGATAGAGCAAGATGAGGCAACATACGGTGCCATCCAAGTAATTGATATGGCTCAAGATGGAAGCTGGGCACGAATGAAGTTTCGTAGAATTTATATTGGTAAACCAGAGAAAATTCAGAATTGGGTTTCGCTTCCCACTCTGTGGGAAACACATACTAGAATAATTTCGGAAGAGGGTACTTCATTTTTTTATGGCGGCTTTGGAATCCAATTTAAAACTGATAATGCAGGTAATAAATTGATATTGCATAGTTCTCCTTCTCACAAAAGTGAAGGTGGGTTGTATAATTTTGGAAACAACTTAAATTTTGAAGATATTTCGCTAAATGATATCGAAATTAACAAAATTAATTTGAAGAAAGAGTTATTAATTAAATTAAATGATACCATAGCTATTTACACTGAGGATTATGAAAACAAATTAGTAGCAATTATAGCCGTCGATGGTCATGAACTAGGAAAATCTTTGACGATAAAAATAAAATATTTGTATCAAGCGACAGTTCCATACAATTTAAAATCTTATTTGCCTAAAAAATAAAATAACGAAAGGACATACTTTATGAAATATTTAACCTTAATCTTTTTGATCGGCTTAGCCACTCCTTTGACACAAGCTTTCGCTCAAGATTCTTGCCAAAATGAAGTAGCTCAAGTGATCGGAGTTGTTACAGACCTAACTGAAAGAGCTGGTGGCTGCACAATGAAAGTTGCTTTTAAAAGTTACGACCTTCATGGATTGTGCCCATTATTCCGAGTGGATGTAGAACAACAAGGTATTGAAATCGGTACTAGCAGCCGTGGCGATGGCTGCAATGAAAAATACCAACTTCACCAAGAAGTTTCCGGTTACTTAATCAAAGATCAATCTGGCGTAATCCGTTTCGATCAATAATTCCTACTGACATTGTTCCCATTGTAAGTGGTAAGAAACACTGTTCTTATCACTTACTTGCCCGTCAATCGAATCAAGCGTAATCATCGCTTGTTCGCCTGTGGCATTGCTGGAAACCGCTATGCTTACATCAACTTCTAAGTTATATGTTCCACCACAAGTTTTAAGAATCGGATTTAATAACGGATTTAGTGGTTTACCTAAAGCACCGCCTAATGGTGATTTGATATTTGGCAACGGTTTACTTTCAATGATCGCACTCATAAAAAAATCTTCAGCCACAGGGCCTTCGAAAGTTTGTTGGCTTTTTACACGCGTACCTAAGGCTTTTAATCCTGCATGACGAATCTGGTGAATAGCTAAAAGTCTCGCGCGCGCTTTTACTGGTAACGCGTGAAACCCGCGGTAATCCATTTGTGCAACGGCCATACGAAAACCTTTTGGCGCTTCGATAGGAATAATTAAACGACAAGTTTTTTCAGTCGTTTGCTTGGCCGCCTGCTGGCCAGCTTCCGTTGTGAAATTATCAAACACGATTGAAACTGCACGGTTATCACCTGACATCGCAACAGAAGCGGTTCCTTGCGGACAACCCGAACCTTGGTAATTAGGTTTTTGCATAATTACTTTTGACGGAGCCGGTTTATCTTTAGCGGGCTTTTGTTTTTTTTTACGGTTATCAAAAAACGGGCGATCTTCTTCTTCCTGTTTTTGATCTTGTTGTTTGTGGGGTTGGCCTTTACCTGGCAAAAGGGCACCAAGCACAGCCTGTGAAGATAGGCTATAAGTCAAAATAACGGTCATTACAGCTAAAGTGGTTTTAGAATTAAGCATAGTTCCCCCGTGTGTATGTGTCATAGCAAGCCCACGGCCAGACATTACGGCACCAGTGTTGCAAAATTATGTT
>JAMPXC010000083.1 GCA_023701385.1 Pseudobdellovibrio sp. | reverse complement strand
GAGTAAAAAGACGGCGCGCAGAATAGGGGTTTGAATGAATCTTTCATTTTCTGGTTGAAATCTCTCTCTTAATTTAATGAAATGTAGCCAAGTTGAATTCAAACTTCAAGGAAGGGGTTGAAGGATGATGATTAGGAATCTTTTTATTACAGGCATGATGCTGTTTGCAGTGCAGTCGTACGCGCTGAATGCTTCTATTGCGACGACCACGGCTTACCAAGAGCTTACGCAACAAGCGACCTCAGAAACTTTTAAATACACTTATTATTTCACCTTTGCTCTAGCTACTGAAGAAACGATTAACTTAGCTGCTTTTGCCAAAGTGAATGCGAATTTTCCATTACCGGCAAAAGATTATGATCGCGATAGCCAATTTGGTGAATGGATCAGACCGATTAAAAGTTCATGCTTAAATACACGCGGTGTTGTTTTGCAACGTGATTCATCAGTTGGCGTTTCAACAAACAGCAACTGCACGGTGACTGCAGGTCAATGGTATGACCCTTACACAAATAAAAACTACACTGACGCTGATGATATTCAAATTGATCACGTTGTGGCTTTAAAAAATGCGTACATGACTGGGGCACATGCCTGGACAGATGCTAAACGTTGTTTATACGCGAACTACTTAGGTAATGATTTTCACTTGTTATCAGTTAACGGCCCTGAAAATATGCGTAAAAGCGATAAGTCTCCGCTTGAGTGGACGCCGCCCAATAAATCTTTTATCTGTGATTACTTACGTCACTGGTTAGAAATCAAATTTATCTGGGAACTTAAACTAACTCCACGTGAAGTGGCAGCGATTGAAAATCAATTAAAAGAAAATCAATGCTCTACTGAAGACATGACTGTATCGGCCGCTGAAATTCAAGCAAACCGCAGATACATGGAAGCTAATAAGAACTTATGTCAATAGAAATTCTATCAACGGTGTTTTTAGCTTTTGCTTTAGTGCATAGTTTTTTGACGCCAGTCTTTGCAAAATTAAGTAAAAAATTTCCTGCTGATTCGATTGGTGAATCATTCTTTCATTTGTTGGCTGAAGTTGAGGTGGTGTTTGGCTTCTGGGCAGGTATCTTTTTAACAGTCTGGGCTGTTATAGAAGGTCCATCGAAAGTGATTGATTACCAACAGTCTCTGAATATGACAGAGCCGCTATTTGTGTTCTGTATTATGATTTTAGCGTCAACTCGCCCGATCGTGACGATTGCACGCACATTTTTACTTTCTATTGTACATGTGTTGAGTCGAATTATTCCTGTAGATGAAAAAATTATTCAGATATTTGTACTTCTTAGTTTTGGCCCGTTGTTAGGGTCGCTTATTACGGAACCTGCGGCTATCACTATCTTAGCTTTATTGCTGTATCGCATGCTTGATAAAGCCGATGAAAAATTACTTTATGGAATTTTGGCTCTTTTGTTTGTGAACATTTCTATCGGCGGTGGTCTTACGCACTTTGCGGCTCCGCCGATTTTAATCGTGGCACAGAAATTCGGCTGGGGATTAAAAGAAGTTTTTGTCAATTTAGGCGAAGCTGTTATTTGTGCGGTTTTCGTGAATGCTTTGCTATTTTGCTTGGTTTTCAAAAATAAAATTTCTGAACAAATTTCGAAGTTAGAAGCTGAACATTATCCGATGCCTTGGTGGGTCATCATTCTTCATGTGTTATTGATGGTTTGTGTGGTGATGAGTTCTCATTATCAAAATGTTTTCATGAGTTTATTTATGGCTTTCATTGGTTTAACGACTGTAACAAAGAAATACCAAGATGGGCTTAAATTTAAAGAGGCCTTTTTAGTAGGTTTTTTCTTGGCCGGTTTAATTATTTTCGGCTCGATGCAAAAATGGTGGTTAACGCCGATTTTACAAGTCATCACAGACAAAGCTTTGTTTTTTGCAGCCACGGGTTTAACCGCAGTGACCGACAATGCGGCGTTAACTTACTTAGGATCGCAAGTTGAAAGTTTAAGTAATTCGTCGAAATGGGCCTTGGTATCAGGAGCCATTACAGGCGGCGGTTTAACAATTTTAGCTAATGCTCCTAATCCTGCTGGTTTTTCTATTCTGGCGTCGCGTTTTCCAAACTCGAGCTTAAATGCGGTGAAGCTATTGCTGGCAGCGATTGTTCCAACGGCCATAGCTTCTCTGTTTTTCATGTTGCTCGGAAATTTTTAAAACGGCCTACTCTTTGTTTTGAAATTTTAATTCGATAATCGTGCCTGGGGCTGGTTTTTCAATAAATTGAATTTCGCTTTTGTGTAAGTGAGCAATTTTTTTTGCAATCGCCAAACCTAAACCAAAACCTTTTGTTTTACTTGAAGTATCAGCACGGCTGAAGCGGTTAAACACCTGTGATTTAAGTGATTCAGGAATACCTTGGCCGAAATCTTCAATCGTAAGTTTATTCGCTGATTTTTCCCAATCCAGCTTAACTAAGATGGCTTGGCCTTCAGATGAATACTTAATTGAATTTTCAATCAGATTCATAACAAGATTTGTCAGTAAATCAGCGTCACCTAAAATCGGTGCACGTTGTTCTTGGTTTAATAAATCAAAAGAAATCTGAATGTTTTTAGTTTTTGCCAGTCGCTGAAGACGTGAAATTACATCAATCAAAAGTTCATCTAAGTAAATTTCAGAATACTGCATGGCGCTTTCACCGGCATCGATGCGGGCCAACAGAAGCATATCTTTTACGATGCGTGAAAGATTATCTACTTCTTGCAGTAAACTCTTATAAATTTTTTGTTGGGTATCATCAGTAGTGGTGCGTGCGTTAGTCTCGATTTCGCCTTTTAAAATTGTCAGCGGTGTTAACAGCTGGTGAGACGCATCAGCAACGAAACGTTCTTGTGAAGTAAATGCTTTTTCAATACGTTCGAGCATTTCATTTAATGTTTCTGCTAATTTTCTAATTTCATCACGTGAATTCGGTAACGGAATACGTTCATGCAGATCTTCGGCCCGTAAGCGGTTTGTAAACTGAATCATCTCTTGCACCGGACGAAGAGCGCGTGAGGCAAAAAATAAGCCGGCAAAAATGGCGATGATTAAAACCGCCGGAAGGCCGAAAGTTAAAATATTTTTAAGTTGCCGTGTTTGTGTTTCTAAAGTCACGCGTGGGGCTGCAATTTGTAAAAACAGCGTTGGGTTAGTTTCGCTATCTAGCGGAAACGTGATTACCCGGTAAGTATCGGCTTCTGCATCTGGAATCGGGTCAGTGTTGCGAATTGTTGCGTAAGCTGAATCAGCGCCTTTTTGAATTTTTTTAACTTCACTTTGAAAAGGCGGTAAAAAGGCGCCGAAATCTCCGTTACGGCTTAGAATTTCGCCAGAAATGTGGCGAACTAAAATCAGTGCCGTTCCCGAAGGAAAAGGAAAGATCTTACCTTCTTCCATGATCAGCTGTGGAAGATTTAAGCCAAAACCAGGACTGTATTCGATCGCCTGTGAAATATCGATCGAATAGTTGTAAAGAGCATTGTCAAAATCTTGCAGCAAAGAGGCGTTAAGTTTGTAATACGCCAACCAAGAAAATAGAATCGTCGTTGATCCGTAGATCACGACAAATAGTGCTGTTAAACGAACGCGTAGACTAAGCCTTTTCATGGCTATCTTTTAAAACGTATCCAACGCCAACGACAGTTTGGATTAGCTTTTTTGAAAATCCGGCATCGACTTTTTTACGAAGTAAGTTGATATACACATCAATCACGTTACTTTCAGAATCAAAATGAATATCCCAAACATGCTCGGCAATAGAAACACGGCCTAATGGGCGTTCAGGGTTTCGCATAAAGTATTCTAAAAGCGAAAATTCTTTAGCTGTCAGGGAAATCTCTTTACCTTCACGTAAAACGCGGCGGTGAATAAGATCTAATTCTAAGTCTGAATATTTTAAAACTGAGTTAACACTTGTGCCTGAAGAGTTACGGCGTAATAAAGCGCGTACGCGAGCCAGTAATTCATCAAAAGCAAAAGGTTTTGTTAAGTAGTCATCGGCTCCGGCATCAAGGCCATGTACTTTATCTTTGGTTGTCGCAAGCGCAGTTAACATTAAGATCGGGCCTTGAAATCCGTCTCGGCGAATGTGGCGGGCCGTGTCCATGCCATTTTGGTCAGGTAACATCACATCTAGAATAATCAGATCGTATTCTGAACTTGCGATATAACTTTCGCCAGCTGATCCACTTTCGGCGATATCTACTGAATAGCCGACTTCGTTAAGCCCACGTTTTAAAAATTGGGCGGTTTTTGCTTGGTCTTCGATAACTAAAATACGCATTACTCATGCATATTTGCGCGTTTATTAATGGTTGGCCAGAATAAAATAAGTACGGAAACACCTGTCAAAATGAAGGCGTAAATCGCATTATTTCCCAAGTGCTCGTTAAATAAGAAATAGGCAAAAATAGTCGCAATGATTGGTTCAATGAGTTTTCCACAGCTCATGAGTCCTAAGTTCATGTGTTTGACCAGGTAGGTAAAACTCATATGCCCTAAGAAGGTTGGAAAGATAATTAACCCTAAAACTGACCACCAAGAAATCGCATCGAAGCCCGTCATTGGAGCATCAGTTGAAAGAACGGCTATTCCAAACATCAAAGCACAGGTCGAATACTGAATTAACGAAAAATCGTTATTGGCCATATGTAAACGGGCTTTTTTACTGGTTAACATATAAAGCGCATAGAAAAATGCCGACACTAAAGCGGCTACATTTCCTAAGTGGTTTTCAGGAGTGAGTTGAAGGTTTTGTGCGACCAACATGAATACGCCGATCAGCGCCAGCATGTACGAATAGATCACGCGCGGCTTAATGTATTCTTTAAAGAACACTTGTCCGCCTAAAGTGGCCCAAACAGGGTTAGTCGCAAAAAGAATCATCGTGTTAGAAACCAGGGTGTGCTTTGAGGCGTATTTGTAAGTCCAAAGGTGAAGAAAGAAAAAGAATCCCGAAAACAGCGCCCATACAAAGTTTCTGTCAAAATTAATTTTTTTTAATTTCTTTGTGAGGAGCATGTAAAGAAACAGGAGAAGAGATGCCCCAGCTAAACGGTAAAAACCTAAGGTCGCCGACGACATATGATTAAGTTTTGCCCAATTTGGTGATGTTGAGAGTGAAACTAAGGCTATAAAATAAAGACTTATGTGCAGCATGTTAAATCTTTGAAATGTTTAGGAATTCGATCATGCTTTTTAGTGTAAACGAATTTTATTTTTTAACAAGAATTCTGCTAACAGGATTCAACTAAGAAATACAAAAAAGAAAAACAACATTAACAGGAGACACCTATGAACAAAATCATGTTAGTAGCTGCAGTTGCGGTTATTGGACTTGTTGGCTGTAACAAGCCAGATTTAAAATCTGACAAAGGTCAGGCGAGCTATGCTATCGGTCAACAAATCGGTCGTAATTTAAAAGCTCAAAACATCGAGATCGATGCTAAAACTTTAGCAGCATCTTTAACTGACGCTATGGCTGGTAAGTCTGAATTAAAAGAAGACGAAATCCAAAAAGCTATGATGAAGTTACAAGAAATGGCTATGAAAAAGCAATCTGAAGAAGCTGACAAAAACAAAGCTAATTCAGCTGCGTTCTTAGAAAAAAACAAAACTGCTGAAGGTGTTAAAGTGACAGCTTCTGGTCTTCAATACATCGTTGTATCTGAAGGTACAGGCGCTATCCCTACTAAAACTGACACGGTTAAATGTCACTACAAAGGTACTTTAGTAACTGGCGAACAATTCGATTCTTCTTACGACCGTGGTCAACCTGCTGAATTTCCAGTTGGTGGCGTAATCCCAGGTTGGACTGAAGCTCTTCAAATGATGAAAGTTGGTTCTAAATACAAATTATTTATCCCACCTGAGTTAGCTTACGGTGCTTCTGGTCGTCCAGGCATCCCACCAAATTCAGCTTTAGTATTCGAAGTTGAATTATTAGATATCGTTAAAGCAGCTGCTGCACCAGCACCAGCTCCAGCTAAAAAAGGTAAAAAGTAGTCGCGAGGCTACCATCCTTGGCAGGTTTCTGACGGCATTCTGCTGAAAGCAGATCTTAACTAGTGCCGTCAGCCCTGAAAGAGAGTCGCAGGTTTTTATGAGTTTTGATTTTAAAAAAGATCCTTTTTTGAATTTTGATAACTTATTAAAGGCGGCTCAGATCAAGGGAATACCTGAACACCAAACGATGTCTATCGCAACGGTGAACGATAAAAATGAACCCACTGTTCGAATCGTGTACTTTAAAGGAATGATTCGCGGTGGGTTTTCTTTTTATACCAATTATTCTGGCCGTAAAGGTCATGACCTAGAGAAAAACCCGAACATCTGCGCCAATTTCTACTGGCCACATTTAGATGAGCAAGTTCGCATTTCGGGAATCGTTGAGAAACTAACAAGCAGTGAATCTGATCAATACTTTGCTTCGCGTCCACGTTTAAGCCAACTAGGGGCATGGGCATCACTTCAATCTGAAGAGTTGCAAAGCTTTGATCAATTTCATCAGCGTATGGCTGAAGTTGAAAAAAAATTCGAAGGCCAAAAAGTTCCGCGTCCCCCACATTGGGGTGGCTATAGAATCCTACCGAGAGAGATTGAGTTCTGGTTCGGTAAGGGTGGCCGCTTGCATGAACGTTATGTTTATACAGCGACAAATGGCTTTGATAAGATCAATGATCCACAAGATTACAAGTGGAAGACGTCATTAAGATTTCCATGATCTTAGTTTCAGGCTTTAAACCTTTCTTGAAAGAAAAAATTAATCCAAGCGAACTCTTGGTTGAAAAACTTAAAGTAAAATATCAAGACCTAAAGGCAGTTGTTTTGCCGGTGGATTTTGATCGTGCTTTCTTAGAGCTGCAAAAACAGATCGAACAAGTTAATCCTAAGTTTATTATTATGTTTGGCCAAGCGGGCGGGCGTCCGAACGTGTGTTTGGAAAAAATCGCCTTAAATTGGAATCAAACTAAGTCACCCGACGAGGCTAAATTTATCCCACAAATGGGCCGAATCGGTGATGGTGAACTTGCGCTTATGTCGACTTTTCAGGTTGATGATTTGGCAGCGTTTTTGGCTGACCGCCACTTAAAATCAGAACTTTCGTATTCGGCGGGAACTTACGTTTGTAATAACCTATATTTCAAAGTTCTAAAAACTTACCCGTTAATTCAATCGATCTTTGTGCATGTGCCGTTTTTGCCTGAACAGGGCCCGGCTAACTATCCTAAGATGGATTTCGAACTTATGTTTGAAACAGCATTGCAAATTGTGAACTTCGCGCGTTTGCGCTCTTAAATGACGCATTTTTTTGCGCTCGGGGTTTCAGGCAACAATGTTGTCTGAAGTGCAGAGCGCAAAGAAATGCGTCATGGCTTATTTATATTAGTGAACCGCTTGCGGTGCTACTAAATAAAACTCAGGAATTTCCACGTTAAATGGCTCGCCTTCGTCAGACATAAATTGATATGTGCCTTTCATGCTGCCTGAACTTGTTGTTAAGGGGCATGCGCTTTCATATTCAAAAGATTGATTGGGCATAATGCGTGGTTGAAGACCTACAACACCAGGGCCACGAATATCTTCTTGGTGGCCTAAGCCATCAGTGATTGTCCAGTGACGGGAAACAAGTTGTGCAGGAGAATTTCCGATATTTTTGATTGTGACCTTGTAGGCAAATAAATGTAAACGCTTATCCGGCTGTGACTCATTCGGCACATAAACACTTAAAGCACTCACTTGAAAATTCGCATGTAGCGGTAGTTTTTTCAGGCTCACAAGATAATG
>JAMPXC010000031.1 GCA_023701385.1 Pseudobdellovibrio sp. | reverse complement strand
GAGCCGAGATTTCAACAAAACTCTGTGTAGAAAACTTAACAGGTTTTTGACAATAATGCTTTATTAAATGAACCCTTGTTGCTAAACTGTATTCAAGTAACAGGTCAAGCCACGGAATTTTCCTGTAGGTTAGATTTTATTTAGGAAAAGTTACTTGAAGGAGAGCGCAATGCTAACAACAGAAAGAACAAATCAGATAGAGATCCTTGCAAAGTTCTTAAAAGAAAAACGCGTACAATCCGGCTTATCGCAAAAGGACGTTGCTGAAAAATTAGGCTACTCAACTTCTCAATTTATTTCGAACTGGGAAAGAGGTATTTCACATCCTCCGTTAAATACCCTAAGAAGCTTATCTCAGCTTTACAAAATCAACCCAGAAGAGATGTTTGAAGTTTTATTAAAAGCGACAGTAGCTCAGGTTGAAGTAGACCTTAAAAAGAAATTCTATGCCTCTGCAACCACAGGCACAGAAGCTTCTCACGGCGGTTAATCCGAAGTAGGCATAAAGCCGTAACAATAGAGACCCGGACTTCGGTCCGGACTCTCAAAAGCAAAAATTCTCTATCACATTTTATAACTCCCTCAAGAAACGGTTTTAAAACCAACACTTTGAGGGAGTTATTTTGTTTTGGGCTCCTGCCCAAAACCCCTACGCCTGGCGGCTTCGGGGGCTGCAGCCTTCGGCTCACGCCGCAAAAATAGCTTCCTGCTATTTTTGTGTTATCGCTCTGAAAAAAGTACCTTTTTCCCATTTAGATACGTCTTACTTATGCCGATAAGGAGACTGGGTGAAAAGGGGCTTTAAAATGAAAACAAAATACATCGTTTTTTTAGTTCTAATTTTATTGTTCTCTTACCAAAACTGTTCACGCAGTAATTTCGCCGACGATGCTTCACAACAACTTGATAACAAAGTTGAAGGGCAAAGTTTAGCTGACCTGCAAGTGCAGCAATTAAAATTTTTCACTGAACAAAACTCAGAAATGCAAAAAGGCTCACATAAATTTTATGTGAAGACGAAATTGAATTATGTTTTAGACCCTGAATCAGGAGTATTAGCCGAGCATGATGAAGCGAGCGGTGATTTAAAGACCTACTGTTTATCTCAAGAATTATTAACTGATGTGCGTTCGATTCTTTCTCGTTCGTCAGTGTGCCGTGGTGGTCCTTCAGCAACTGAAGCCTGTGCGCAAGTGATTCAAGAGCCGTATGCTGAAGTGGTGACTTCGAGTGATGTGATTCAATTGGGTTCGGCTTCTGATGCCTGTGGATCTAATAAGATTGATCTTTGTGAAGATCAATCCAGCGTTTTGCGCAGCTGGATTGATTCTGTTCGTAGCCAGTTACCGCAATTAACTTGCGGCCAATAAAAAATTACTGACAGATCGGAACGCCGGCTTTTCCGTCGTTGAATCGATTGAGTTCGTTGGCGAGCTTAAGCATTTTTTTTCCTTCAACTGTTGTTGAATCGATAAAATTATTATTTCCCAGGGGCATCGATAACCCAGCTAAAGCGGTATCAGCATTACTAACGGTGGCTGTGATGGCTGTGCCGCTTGCTGTGGCCATAATGTTTGTTTTGGTGATGATCAGTTGCTGACCCAAAGTTAATAAAGCATTGCCGTTGATGGGCATTGTTAAAAGTGAGATTAATTGCGGAGAATTGTATTTGTTTGTGCCCAGCGTGATGGTCGTTGGGTCTTGCACTAAAAATTTAAACAGTAACTGACCTTGTGGTGTGCCTGTCCATTCTGCGATTGAACGGGTACAGCCCAGATCCGTATCTAAGCGGGGTCTGTTACCGATTGACATCATGACGGCAGCGTTCATTTCTGAAACTTCAATTTCTTGGCATTGTGCGGTTGTCGTTACCCATTTTGAATCTGCAGGAAATACTTCACACACCAAATATTTTTGAAAGGGTAGATCTGAAAATGAAAATAAACCGTCGTTACTGGTCAAATCGGCCATGCGCACGGCTGTGCCTTCTAAATTTTTTAAAACCACCGTAAATCCCGGTAAGCGGCCTTCACTGTCATCTGTGCCGTTGCTGTTCACGTCATGAAAGACGTAGCCTTGAACTGATCCAGTCGTGGCTGCGTGCGATTGAACTGACATTAATGTTAATAAGAGAACCGATATGATTTTAAAAGTTGATGATTGCATGGGATATTTGTTCCTTTCCTTGGGCAAATAGCTCGGAACCAGTCGTCAATGCCAGCGTTGTGCCAAGGGTAATGGTCACCCCATAACAATTTGAATATAAAGATGGGGAATTAAGTCTCGTTAATTCCCCATCTTGAAAAATCTATTTTCTGAAAACTAATTACAGTGAGGCACTCCGGCTTCACCTTTATTATATTTATCTAAATCAGAAGCTAAGCTAGTCATTGTCATCCCTAACGGCGATGCGGGAGAAACCACAGCTCCACCTGCAATCGGTGGAATAATCAACGCTCCAATGGCAGCATCTGCGCTGTTAATTGTTGCTAGAATCGGCGCACTGCTCGCACCATTTAGAAGATTTAATTTAGCCGCAATTAACTGATGCGCTAGATTGATGATGGCATTTCCGCCAACGGGTGCATCAAGAATACTGTCTAATTGCACGGCTGTGTAGCCGTGCCCGCCCAAAGCTAAAGTTGATGGTGGAGGAAAGAAAGCTTTCACTAAAGCCTGGCCCTGCGGGCTGCTGCCCCAGAAACCTTGTGTACGCGTACAACCTTTATCTTCTTCAGGTTTACGTTTGTTGCCGAAGATAACCATGTCGCTTGAATCTTTTGGCGTTAATTCAATTTCTACACATTGAGGTGTAGTCGGTGTCCAAGGTGAATTAATACCAAGAACTTCGCAGACGATATATTCCTGAAAAGGAAGGTTGGCGAAATCATAACGGCCCATTGCATCTGTAATGTCAGACATTTGAACGCCATTACCCTGAATAGAAATAGTGATTCCACCTAAGCGGGGCTCGCCGTTATCGATACCGTTACCGTTAAGATCGTTGAATTTGTAACCATGCACTGTGCCCCAAGGCGCCGCTTGCGCAAATGCTGTGGCGAAAACAAGAAACAGGATGGTAAAAATTTTGTTAACTAAAGACTGCATGAGATTTTTTTCCTTTCATTTTCGAAGAATTTTTTTTAGAAATTTTCGGAAATGCCAGCTCTATGCCAATCGTCATAGAGCTCTCATGCGAATGTAGAAATAAGACGGGGAATTAAGTCCTATTTAAGAATTACTTAATTCCCAATTTAGTGTGCACGACTTGGTTAGCTTCTTTGATCTTAGAACGATCAGGAACTGCACCTTGCGCAAAGTCAGGGCGTCCGCCACCTTTACCGCCAAGCACTTGTGCAAAATCTTTTAATAAAGTTCCCGCTTGGTACTGCGATGTTAAATCTTTAGTAACAGAGATAATCACCGGATGAGTGGCTTCGCCAGAACCCATCACGATAACAACGCCTTTTTGGATTTTGTTTTTTAATTGATCGTTAATTTGCGAAAGCACTTCGCGATCATCTAAAGCAAGATCGGCAAATACGTATTTAGCATCACCAGCAAATGTTTGCGCTGTTTTTGCAATTTCATCCACGTTGATTTGGCCAGATTGAGCTTTTTTAATTTGTTTTTGTAAATCTTTAACTTCTTCTTTTTTAGCTTCAATCCATTCAACGATCGATTTATCAGATGCTAAACCAGTCGCTAAACGAGCCTGTTTAACTTCTTCCGTATTTTTCATAAATAATTCAATCACCGCATCACCAGTGATCGCTTCAATACGGCGAACTCCAGCACTTACGCCTGATTCAGAAGTGATTTTGAACGCTCTGATTTCAGCTGTGTTGTGAACGTGAGTACCACCGCATAATTCGATTGAGAATGGTTTTTCATTCGCCGCTA
Organism: Pseudobdellovibrio sp.; assembly: GCA_023701385.1. Lineage (GTDB taxonomy): Bacteria > Bdellovibrionota > Bdellovibrionia > Bdellovibrionales > Bdellovibrionaceae > Pseudobdellovibrio. The sequence goes on along the minus strand of JAMPXC010000031.1, from coordinate 33,048 downwards.
ACACAGGTTGACCCATAGTTAATACACGAACTTCATCACCGTATTTTTCGCCGAATAAAGCCATAGCCCCTTTATCGATGGCGGCTTTGTGGCCCATGTTTTCAACTTTAACCGTGTGAGCATGAGAAATCTCAGTGTTCACTAACTCTTCGATTTTTTTAATTTCTTCTGCAGTTAATGGTTTATTGTGAGTAAAGTCGAAACGAGTTTTTGAGCTATCAACTAATGAACCGGCTTGAGTTACGTGAGTGCCTAAAACAATACGTAAAGCTGAATGCATTAAGTGAGTTGCTGAGTGATTACTTGCTGTTTGGCGGCGTTCTTTAGATTCAACGTGCGCGTTAACAGTTTCATTTAATGTTAATTCACCAGTAACAACTTCGACTTGGTGCAAGAACACTGAACCTTGTTTTACGCAGTCGTGAACTTTAGCATCAACATGAGTTGATAATAATAAACCATGATCGCCAACTTGACCGCCACCTTCAGCATAGAACGGAGTTGTATCTAAAATCGCATAACCAGTTTCACCAGCTTTAAGTGAAGTTACTTCTTTTGAACCGTTAGAAAGTGCAATCACTTTTGATTTTGAAACTAAGTGATCATAACCAATAAATTTTGTAGGTTGTGACGAGTGTTTTTGGCCGAACTCGATCACGTGCTTTTCATCAGCTTGTAATGATTTAGCTTTCCAAGATGATTTCGCTTTTTCTTTTGAAGCCTGCATTACTTTTTCAAAACCAGCTTCATCTACAGCAAAACCTAATTCAGCAGCCATTAACGCTGTTAAATCTACCGGGAATCCGTAAGTGTCGTAAAGTTTGAAAATAGTTTCGCCAGAAATCGTTTTGCTGTTAGCGGCTTTTAATTTTTTGATCTCTTCGTGGAAGATCACTGTTCCGTTATCTAATGTTTGTAAGAAACGGGCCTCTTCATCACGAATTGTTGATAAGATTGTCTCTTTACGTTGTTTTAATTCTGGATAGAAATCACCCATCGCTACGATTAATGCTTCAGCCATCGGAAGTAATAATGATTTCTCAGTTGAAATCTTACGTCCGTAACGGATCGCACGACGCATGATACGGCGTAATACATAACCGCGGCCTTCGTTTGAAGGAAGAGCGCCGTCAGCTAATAAAAATGAAGTTGAACGGCAGTGATCTGCTAATACGCGAACTGCAGTTAAATCTTCGAATTTTTGTTTTTGTTCAGCTGATAAAGCGGCACCTGAATTTAAAGTTTTAATGTTAGCGCGTTCCCACTTCATCATTTCGTTGTAATCAAGTTTTGAATTCGCTTTAGCTAAACCTGTTTTGATAATTTCTTGGAATAAATCTGTGTTGTAGTTATTCCAGCAATCTTGAACGGCAGCAGTTAAACGCTCAAACCCAGAGCCAGTATCAACTGAAGGTTTTGGTAATGGATTCATTTTACCTGGAGCTGTTTCTTCAAACTGCATGAAGACTAGATTCCAGATTTCTACGTAACGGTCTTCTCCGGCCTTGATAGATTCAAATGGGTCAGCAATTTTTCCAAAGTCAGGGCCGTGATCGTAGAAAATTTCAGAACATGGACCGCACGGACCTACATCGCCCATTCTCCAGAAGTTATCTTTTTCACCTAAACGGAAAATGCGATCTTTAGGTACGCCTTCTTGCTTGTGCCAGATGTCGGCGGCTTCATCATCGTCTAAGAAAACAGTCACGTATAATTTATCTTTAGGAATTTTTAATTCGACAGTTAGAAATTCCCACGCGTAGTGGATTGCATCTTTTTTGAAGTAATCACCGAAAGAGAAGTTACCTAACATTTCAAAGAATGTGTGGTGACGGGCTGTGAAACCAACGTTATCTAAATCGTTATGCTTACCGCCGGCGCGCACACATTTTTGTGAAGTTACGGCTTTTGTGTAATCACGTTTTTCTAAACCTAAGAAACAGTTTTTAAACTGATTCATACCGGCGTTCGTAAAAAGTAATGTCGGATCGTTCTCAGGAATTAAGCTTGAGCTGGCTACATGGGTGTGGCCATTTTTTTTAAAGTAATTAACAAATGCATTTCTAACTTCAGTATTCTTCATCATAATTGTCTACCTTACCTGTTTTAAAATAAGAATTATAGGCCTGACTTGCTGTGGAAAGGTTAAATCCACGTCCAGCGAGGAATCTAATAACCTTGGCTTTCTGTTTTTGCAGCTCTTTAAAGCCCAAACCACGAAATTCGGCCTCATCCCACTTAACTTTTAGCAATTCTAAGGCTTTTTCCAGTTCGACCTCGGCTGAAATCTTCACTGTTTTAAGGCCTGCAGCTTTTAGTTTTTGATTGATATAGTTTTGCCCTTTTTTTCGATGGCCTAAGGCACGCACGAACTGTTCGGTCATGTTTTCTTCGGTGGGAAACCACGACTGAACCGCGACCCATTCTAAAAGCTCTTTCATAAGCTCGGGCTCAAGGCGCTTTTTTAGTTTTTTTTCAATTTCTTTAAGCGTGTAATCGCGCGCGCCAAACATCTCCACCACGCGGTCTTTACCCTGATTCAGGGTCAGCATGGGAGCAACGTAATTAGGATCTAATTTTCGGGGTGGCAGGCGTCGCATGGAAATCAACTTTAGCGGGTTGGTCTGCAAGCTGCAAGCTTTGGTACCAAAGCTGCAATAGTTTGCTTGGTATATGAGGTGATTTTATGACAAATACCAAGCGTTTCACATTGAGACACTCAGCTCTAGTTGTATTGTTTTTGGCTCCCATGGCCAAAGCAACGGTAACCTGTGGAAGTTTATTTGGTACCAAAAATCCGCCTATTGCCTATGAACAAGTCAAGGTCGCTATTAGTTCTGATAAATTAACTAAATTAGCCCGCAGTAATGCTCCTCAGTCTTGGGCTTGGTTTAAAAAATACTCGGGTGATTTTCTTCCAGAAAGTATTCTGAAATATGAAGGTATGATCGAAGGTGACCCTCATAATGGAAATTACGGTCCTACAGTGGTTAATGGCAAAGTGAAATGGCGCTCTCTCGATTACGATGATGCTGGCCGTGGACCATATGTTTTAGATTTTACTAAATTTTTAATTGCCACAAAAGCTGTGGATAGCGTGAAAAAAATGAAAGCCAGTGACCTTTGGGAGCAATACCAGCGTGGTATTGAAGGTAAAGAGTATAAAAATCTACCGAAACGTATCACTGAGTTTTTAGAAATGTCGCCAGAGCAATTTCGTGATATGGAAGTGAAAAAAGCATTAAAATTTTCTAGCGGTGACCGTTTGATTAACGATGGCGAACGTTCGACTAAAATCACAGACAAAAAATTACATAATTTAGTGATGGAAGTTTTCAGAAGGCAATTACCTGAAGGTTTGGAAATTTTAGATGTGGGCGGCCGTGCAAAAGAAGGTGGCGGTTCTGGTTCGGTGAATGGTGAAGGTGGTGCTTTACGTTTTATTGGGTTAGTAAAAGGTAAAGACGGCCGCAATACACTGTATGAATTAAAACAAGATTTTGAATCGGGTATTGAAAATTACCAACCACAAGATGTATCGCTACAAGAGATTTTAAATTTTCATGTCAGCCAAGGAAAAACCGACCCTAACTATCAAGAAGTGAATGTGAATATCGATGGCGATAAACGTTTTGTTTTGCGCCCGAAACCACTTTATTTTTATGACTACGCGAATAAGGCAAAAACCATGAGCCAACAAGAAGAATTTCAAGACTTAACTCTTTATAATGCATGGTACAAAGGCCGCATGGTAAGTCAGCAAAAGAACGCGCCTTCTTATCTTAAAGCCTTACAAGCTGATAAGAACGGTAAAATCTTTGAAGGCGTAAAAAGAATGACGTGGGAGTACTTAGAGTTTATCGAGAAGTACTTGCCGGAATAATAACGGCGTCCTAACATGATGGCACTTCAAGGAGTGTTATCATGTTCGAAACTTTAAGTTTCTCAACAATTATTATTGCTTTAATCGTTCTAGCTTTCGTTGGCGGATTATTCGTAACCGTTAATCAAGGAACAGTGTCTGTTGTTACAATGTTCGGTAAATACCGCCGTATCATGTACCCAGGTTTAAATTTTAAAATTCCATTTATTGAAGTGATCTTTCGCCGTGTATCGATTCAAAATCAATCGGTTGAATTGCAGTTCCAGGCGATCACGCAAGATCAGGCAAATGTAAATTTCAAAGCCTTATTGCTTTATGCAGTTATTGATCAAACTGAAGCAACAATTAAAGATGTGGCGTTTAAATTCATCGACTTTGGTTCTTTAATGCAAACATTAAACAGAACAGTTGAAGGTTCAGTGCGTGGTTTCGTAGCTACTAAGCGCCAGAATGAAATTTTAGGATTACGCAAAGATATCGTAAATGCGGTTAAAGCCCAATTAGATGAAGATTTAAAATCTTGGGGTTACCATTTAATCGATATGCAATTAAATGACATCACTTTTGATGAAACAATCATGCAGTCAATGGCGCAAGTTGTGGCCTCTTCAAACTTAAGAGCTGCCGCTGAGAATGAAGCGTTAGCTTTATTAATCAAAAAAACAAAAGCCGCTGAAGCTGATGGTATGGCGATTAAAATTTCTGCTGAGGCCGAAAGAGAAGCTTCTAAACTTCGCGGTGAAGGTATTGCTTTATTCCGTGAAGAGGTCGCAAAAGGTATGGCTAAAGCCGCTGACGAAATGAAAAACGCCGGCTTAGACAGTTCGTTTATTTTATTCTCTATGTGGACAGATGCGATCAAACACTTTGCTGAAAACGGCAAAGGTAACACGATCTTCTTAGATGGATCTTCAGATGGTTTAGAAAAAACGATGAAACAGATGACATCGTTAGCGAATACTAAGTCTGGTAGAGCTTAATTAGATCAAGAATAAAATCGAGACGGGCAGTCGTTGAAGTTTACTTGACCGCCCGCTCATGAAAATCAAAAGAACTATTGAGCTTTCGCTCCGCCTTTATAGCCGTAAGCTACTGTGCAGTACTTAGTGTAAACTACGATATTTGTGCTGTGTTGGTCGATATGCGATACGATTGACATACCACCAGCTTTTGCGGCTTCAGCGACTGAAGCATCACCAGTTGCAAATAAACCGAACCAACCAGTTGCACAAGCTTCACCACGTAAAGGACCTTTAGGTAAGTGAGTTGTAGCTACCGGGCCTTGAACGTCAGCGTAAATTAAACCACCAACAGGCTGAGTTGAAGCGCAACCGCATAATGATGCTAAAGCTAATAAAGCGATAATTTTTTTCATGTGTGTACCTTTCGCGTGTCTGAGACACGACATTCCTTTGCAAATAAACTTGAATCAGTATGATTTCTAATCACTTTTTCGTCCAGCAATGAAGCCTTCGAGCTAGACCTTGGGCTGGAAGAAAAAGTATACTGCTGTAGATGCGCAACCACTTCGACTCCGAAAAAATTATTCTATTAGAACTTCGCCGTGAGTTTCTTGAGATTGCGAAAACCCGCAAGATGAAATTTCTTTTAGTGAATATTCAGTTATTTGATTCGGTGACGAAGTGGGGTGAGTACGATCATTTAGCCCGCACGATTTCTCTTTCTAGAAATTTAGTGCAGAAGTTTTCGTGGGCGCATGTCTTGGGAGTTTTAAAACATGAAATGGCTCATCAATGGGTTTATGAACACTATCCACAGGCCGATGTTTCAGCTCACGGAAAAGAATTTCACGAAGCTTGTGAAAAATTAAAACTGCACAGCCGGTATTGTTCTACCAAAGTAGAACTGGCTTCTGAGAATCCAGATTTTTTAATTGAAGAAGTGGCAAATCCACTGATTGAAAAAGTTAAAAAGCTAATGTCACTGGCAACGTCTTCGAACGAACACGAAGCCAGTCTTGCCGCCACGAAAGTGCGTGAGTTGTATTTGAAATACAATCTTGAGCAAGCAGACTTAGGGCAAAAAAGTGATGTGGCTCATATCCTGATTTCTACGGGTAAAAAAAGACTCTCTTTAATCGAAAAGAAAATTATCTCTATGCTTGTCGAATTTTATTTCGTACAAGTCATTGTGGTTCACGAGTTTAACGCAAAAACTTTAGAGTACTATCAAGCGTTAGAAGTGATTGGTTTAAAAGAGAATACTCTCATGGCCGAATATGTTTATCATTTTTTATTGCGGGCTTGTAAGTCGTACCCAGGAACTTCAATGAAGTTAGGGTTACTTGATGGTTTTGCGCAAAAACTTAAAGGCCAAGTGGTGAACCATCAGCCACAAGAAAAAGCTTTAATAGTGCGTGCTGAAGCCGAGCTTGAAGATTATGTGCATGAGTATTTTCCGCGCTTACGTAGTTTACGTTCGTCTTCGCGCCAAATCTCTAGCAGTGATTACAATCATGGCGTTTCTCAAGGGCAAAAGCTTAATTTAAACAAACCTATCTCAGAGAAGCGTTCAGGATCTGTTAAACTCATCGGGTAATCGCTGGACGTAACGATCCAGATAAGCAACACTTTAGAACATGAATCAAAAACTTGTTATTCAACTCGCTACATTTTTCGGAGCCGGCAGATTGCCTAAATCTCCGGGGACATGGGGAACATTAGCGACAATTCCGCTTTGGTATTTGCTCGCACAATTGCATGCGATTCCTTATATGGTGGTTGTGTTACTCCTTTGTATTGCGGCGATTTTAATTGCGCAGGCTTACGAAAATTTCACACACACACATGATTCAAAAGAAATTGTGATTGATGAAGTGGTTGGATTTTTAATTACGATGACTTGGCTTCCGCTGACTTGGCAAAGTTTGATTGCGGGATTTGTTTTGTTTCGCATTGTTGATATTGTAAAACCACCTCCGATCAGACAACTTGATCAAAAAGTAAAAGGTGGTGTTGGTGTGGTGATTGATGATATTGCTGCTGGAATCGTATGCAATATTATTCTTCAGTTGGTTTATACCTACACGCCATGGCTTGGGGCGCAAACCCAGACCTTATAATAGTTTTGTTTAAAAAACCTCTTTACATATGTGTAAGTGATATGTAAGTTCATATGTAAGTTATATGAAAGTAATTACGGATTAAGCATGAAGACACTAACAAATGTGCAAACCGAAAATCTGAATTCTCGAGGGGAAAATGCCCTCGAAAAAGCTATTCAGGTTATTCGTGACAAGGGTTTGTTAGTGGGGTTTGCTGAGAGCTGTACCGGAGGACTTTTATCAAGTTCGTTGAGCCGAAAAGCTGGAGTTTCAGATATTTTCTGGGGTTCAGTTGTCAGCTACGCGAACGAAAGTAAAAGTACTTTTTTGGGTGTGCAAGAATCGGTGTTCAAACAATTCGGCGCTGTAAGTTCTGAATGTGCGAAACAGATGGCTGAGGGATTGGCCGCACAAATCAAAAAGACAACATCGAAAGATGTGGTTACGGTGGCGGTCACGGGGATCGCAGGTCCGACAGGCGGAACAGAATTAAAGCCTGTAGGGACTGTGTTTTTCGCGGTGGCTGGTACGAAGATAGCAACTCAGATTTTTCATCACGAATTCGTAAATACAAATAGTAGTAAAACTTTGTCTCGCGAGGAGATTCAGGCTGCCGCGGCCGCGGTAGCTCTTGAACATCTGACTGAGACATTAAAATAATTTTTTAAAAAGATTTTTTAATACAAATATTTTGAAGAAATATAAATGACATATAAGAGAGGTATCACATGGCAAATCCACAAGACAGAAACGCCGATCAAAAAGCAGCTGGCGAAAAACTAAAAGCATTAGACTTAGCAGTATCAACTATCGAAAAACAATTCGGTAAAGGTTCGATCATGCGTTTAGGTAACGGTGATTCGTTACATAAAGACGTAGAAGTTATTTCTACAGGTTCTTTATCATTAGACGTGGCTTTAGGTATCGGTGGTCTTCCAAAAGGTCGTATCATTGAAGTATTTGGCCCAGAATCTTCTGGTAAAACAACTTTAGCCTTATCAACAATTGCCCAAGCTCAGAAAAAAGGTGGCGTTGTTGCTTTCGTAGATGCTGAGCATGCGTTAGATACTAACTACGCTCGTAAATTAGGTGTTAACGTTTCTGACTTATTAATCTCTCAACCAGACACTGGTGAGCAAGCTTTAGAAATCACTGAAACTTTAGTTCGCTCTGGCGCCGTTGACGTATTAGTTGTCGATTCAGTGGCAGCATTAGTTCCACGCGCAGAGATCGAAGGCGAAATGGGTGATTCACACATGGGTCTTCAAGCTCGTTTAATGTCACAAGCCTTACGTAAATTAACTGCGGCCATTTCTCGTTCAAATACATTAGTTATCTTTATCAACCAAATCCGTATGAAAATCGGTGTGATGTTCGGTAACCCAGAAACAACGACTGGTGGTAACGCTCTTAAATTCTACGCATCTGTTCGTTTAGATGTACGCCGTGTTGGCGCAATCAAAAATGGTGAAGATGTAACTGGTAACAGAACAGCTGTTAAAGTTGTGAAAAACAAAATGGCTCCTCCGTTTACAAAAGTTGAATTCGACTTAATGTACGGTGAAGGTATTTCTGAAGAAGGCGATATCTTAGACTTAGCAGTGACTGCTAACATGGTTGAAAAATCAGGTGCATGGTACTCTTATAAAGGTGAACGTTTAGGCCAAGGCCGTGACCAAGCTAAAGAATACTTAAAAGCTAATCCAGCTGTTAAAACTGATTTACGTTCACAAATTTTAGCTAAAAACGGTATCGGTGAGTTATTATTAACTAATGATATGTCTGATGCCGTAGCGGGTGAAGATTCTGTTGAAATGGAATCTCCGAAAAAAGCAAAAAAAGCTAAAGCTGGTGTAGAAGCAGAAGCTCCAGTAAAAGAAGCAAAAGCTGCAAAAGAAAAATTAAACTAAGAATTTGATTTTTAGGTCTACACATAAAGAAGCCTCGGTGATGAACCGGGGCTTTTTATTTTGAATCTAGTTTGATTAGTTGCGCATTTCTTCTGACTATTCGTAACTGATGAGCTTTGTAATCGGCTAAAAATGGATTGGTTCCGTATTTTTCCTGATAGTCGTTCAAGACCTTTTCCAGAACGTCAGGCATTCCCTCAATCATTTTTTCAATCGCCTTCATGTAATGTGTTGGACTTACCTTTAATATTTCAAACTGTTTTCTCCAGTTGGTCGGGTGAATCGTGCCAGAGTCGTACTGGCCATTCACAGACATTGCTAAATTTTTTGTTAATCTTGGATAAAGCGTTGTTGCAACTAAATCATAAAAAGGAGCTAGTCGCCAGTTGCCATCATGATCTCTGAGAAGAGACAGATTTTTTCCGTGTCCATCACAATTTCCAATTAGAACATTTAAGATTTGCCATTTGATTAGATAATCTGTGTCTTCTGCGGTGTCATCAGAGCGAAAATCGAGTAGTTCTTGGCAGTTTGTGAGCGAAGGACCATTTTCTTGTTCATATTTTTTTTTGTACGTTATAGCAAGTGCCTGGCAGAAATCTTCTTGATGAAGTCTAATCCATTTGCCATTTATTTTTACTCGGTCATATCTTTCAACTAGCAGTGCGTAGCGCGCTCCAATTTTAATTAACTCAGAATTTGCAGTTTTTAATCCGAAAGCTGCGTAGACTTTGGAGTTTATCCACTCATTAAGCGGAATGTTTTTAAAGCTTTTTGGCGCTGGCTTTAGAATGTGAGTCGTCGGCTGCGAACTTAGAGGCTTAAAAAATTTTCCGTCTTTATAGATAACTGGTAGTTTGTTTTGTGCGCCAGCAAGAGATAAACGAAGATCACCCTTCACTTGCAAATCTATTAATCCTGAAGAATCGTTCTTAAGCCATTCTGCTAAAGTTTCTCTTTCAATTTCTTCTACTCCGCCAGCCTCTGTTGGAGGCTTAGAATGTTTTGTAATGATAAATGCGCCAGCACAGTCCTCTCCAATGCGCGCTAGCAATTCAAAGTCGTTGTCTATCGAGATTCCAAAGCGTCGGCACAATGCATCCCTTGCGTTTCCTTCAGGCAGCAAGTTGCCAAAAAATGCACCGGCTTCCTTTGTGTATTTAGAGTTAGTTATTGGTAGTGAATACGATAGCCGAAAAGCTTTTTCGTAGTTCATCCACTCCTTTGAATATGTGAAAGACAGTCCATCATCATCCTGCTCGATAGTTCCAATTAGGTGAGGTGGGAACCATACCCATAAACGAGACATCTATTAATCCGATCTTTTTTTAGAAGCTCTTAATTCGAGATTTAGTCTTCTTATAACTTGTAAGACTTTGCCAATTGGAAATGAATCTTTGGTGCCATTTTCTAGCTGATAAATTAGTCGTCTACTTACACCTGCACGTGCTGCTAATTCAGCCTGACTAAGGTTTTTGCGCTTGCGTTCATCTCTAATTATCATTCCTAAATCAGAGACATTCTTAACAATTACAGGTTCTGAAATTCCAGCTTTTTCTGTATGATCCATATATAGATCATACATCACATAAGTGTAATACTCCAGTAAATATGATCTATTTGTAGATCATATTTTTATAAGTCCAATATTGTGGTAAATATGATCCACATATGGATCATATTTCATCACGAAAGATTTGGCAGTATAATGATCCACTTGTAGATCACCTCCTGAGAGCCTAGTCTAGGAGCACAATCTCAAAGATATACAAAAATAAATTGAAAAAACTAAAGGGCAAAGCTGTAGCTGGCTTTAAGCACACCTTTAACCGACGCATCTAGAGCACACTGGGCATCACCGCACGGAACATCATAAGTCGCATTGGGCGGTCTAAAGATCTTATTCATCGCTGCTGATTCTAAGTTTTCGATTAAGGTTTTTGTTAAAGCTTGGCCTTCAACTGTTGTTGGTGTGGCTTTTAACAATTCAATCGCTCTTTTAAAGGCTTGGTCGGCCGTAAATTCAGGTTGGCCTAAGTTTGAGTAAGTAAAGCTATAGCCATAGTGGGCACAACCGCCGGTTGTGAATTCAATTTTAACTTTGTCTTTTTTTAAAGTGGCTTTTTGAGTAAGAACTTTTTCTTTGTTGTTACGAACCACTTTTTTGACGATCAAAAAATCTTTTGATTTTTCATCTAAGGCTGATTTGGCATTCGGAAAATCATAAGTACAGTCATCAGCTTGTTGGGTCTGCGGTTGTGCTTGCGGCACTTCCGCAGCCGGTGACTTAGCAAAAGTTTGAGTAGCGAACAGACACACGACACACAAAGTTTTTGCTAAATTTTTCATAACTATTTACCTAACGCTTTCTTAATGGCTTCGTTGATATCTTGTGGCTCAGTGTTTGGCGCGAAACGCTCGATCACTTGACCGTCTTTACCAACTAAAAATTTCGTGAAGTTCCATTTGATAGCCTCAGTGCCGAAAATTCCTGGAGCTTCTTCTTTTAAGTGTTTGTAAATTGGATCAGCATCAGAGCCATTCACGGCTACTTTTCCTAAAACCGGAAATGTAACACCGTAATTCATTTCGCAGAAAGATTGAATTTCTTCATTTGATCCTGGTTCTTGTGAACCGAATTGATTGCATGGAAAACCAAGAATTGTGAAGTTTTCATTTTTGTGTTCTTGATACAATGCTTCTAGCCCTTTGTACTGTGGAGTAAAACCACATTTACTGGCAACGTTCACCACCAAAACAACTTTATCTTTATGTTGTGCTAAGTCATAGTCTTTGGCCTGGGCGCTTTTCACTGTGAAATCAAAAAAACTTTTTTTCATAAAATCCTCTCTTGCGGATAGTTTGCATCTGAAGTTCTACTCTGACCGAAGTGATAGTTTGTACCTATCAGATGATCAAGTTCATCGAATGCTAAATGATTATTCCTACTGATCATAACAGTTTTATTGTAAGATATTCTAGTAATTTCTAAAGACGAAAACCTTTAGTTATAACTGAATAGAGAATAGTTATATGTCATTAAGCAACACACCACAAACCGTATCTTTAACTCGTAATCCCAACTTATCAGCGCCGAAAGTTGACCGCAGTTCGCCAAACGAAGTGCAGCAAAAATTTGGTCACCGTTGGTGGACGGGTGTTCACCCCGAAAAATGTGTGGGTTTTGACCGTGAGAAAAAATATCTAGCGGCATTGCCTTTGATTAATTTAGAAATTTGCACACGCCAAGATGTTCTGGATTATTTCGATAACACGTGGACTTTAACTGAAGTTTTATTTTCAAGCCTTAAGCATGAATCAACTTATGTGCGCCCTCCGTACCATCAGTTGCGCCATCCACTGGCTTTTTACTATGGCCATCCAGCGGTTTTATTTTTAAATAAATTACGTTTAGCCGGTGTTGTGGACAATCCTGTGGATTTATATCTCGAGAAAGTTCTTGAAACAGGCGTAGATGAAATGAGTTGGGATGATATGTCGAAAAATGAGATGGAATGGCCATCGGTTGCGACAATTCATGAGTATCGCCAAAAAATCTATAACCTTATAAAAAATTTAATTCAGACCCATCCCGATTTAGATTTTGAAACACGTAAAACTAAAAATATTAAACTTGGGCCACAACATCCGCTATGGGCTTTATTCATGGGATTTGAACATGAAAAAATTCACTTCGAAACAAGCAGCGTGTTGATGCGCGAACTTCCGATTGAGTTAGTTGAAACTCCAAAATACTGGGCGCCACTTTATGGAACTAAATCCACAAAGACAGCAAAGCCAGTTGCAGGTAAAGATTTTCCGGTCAATGCGTGGAGCAAACACCAAGGAAGCCTTGTTTCTTACGGTAAACCAGAAACAGCGCCAAGTTTTGGTTGGGATAATGAATACGGTCATAGAAATTCTAAAACAAAAGATTTTCAAATGACTCAAGCCTTAATCAGTAACGGTGAGTATTATGATTTCGTGGCCACAGGAGCTTATACTGAAGATAAATACTGGCAAGCTGAAGGTTTAATGTGGCGTAAATTTCGTAACACAAAACGCCCGACATTTTGGGTGGCTTACGGCCCAGAAGGTTTACACGATTACAAATTACGTACGGTTTTTGAAATTATCGATATGCCATGGGATTGGCCTGCTGAAGTGAACTATCACGAAGCGCAGGCTTATTGCCGTTGGAAGCAAGAACAAGATAAATCAACACTGCACTACCGTTTAATCACTGAAGCTGAATTTGTTTCGTTAAAATTAAATTTAAAAGAAGACGATGTTTTGCAAAAGCAAGAATATAAAAAATCTTCTGATACCATGTCTGAAAAATTTAATTTTAACTATCACCACGCTTCACCACGCCCGGTGAACGCAGGAGCCTTGCAAGATGGCGTTTATGATTTATTCGGAAACGTCTGGCAGTGGGCTGAAGATCAATTTAATCCTCTTGAAGGATTTAAAATTAATAAACTTTACGATGATTTTTCAACACCGTGTTTTGATGGCAAACATCAAATGATCTTAGGCGGAAGTTTTATCAGCTGTGGCCATGAAGCCAGTGTGAATGCGCGCTTTCACTTTCGTCCGCATTTTTTTCAACATGCAGGCTTTCGTATTTCGACAACCTTAGATGGTTCAACTGATAACGCTGCTGTAAGACTTAAACAAAACGGCGAATATGTTCACACACGTCGTGAAAATGTTTTAGATCAAATGCAAAATGAAAACTGGTGGCGTCAGGTTCAACAACCCATGGAGCTATCAGCCGAAGAAATTCAAAAAACTTATCAAGCGGTTGAAAAGTTTGTAACTAACTTTGAGCAAAACCGTAAAGACGTTTCTCCGATGGGATCAGCGCTTGATCCTTATACAAACGATATTAAAAAAGATTATCGTAGACCGTATCAAACAACGAAAAACTTTCCTGAAAACCCAGAAAGCTTTGAAAAACTCGTGCAGTTCTTAGCACAAGATATCGCGCCACTGGGGCAGCAACCAGGGCATCCAGGTTATATGGCTTATGTGGCAGGTGCTGCAAATCCACTGAGTGCGCCAGCGCATGCTTTAGCGATGACGATGAATCAATTCACCGGTCATTTTAGTTTAGCTCCAGGTTTAGTCACTTTAGAGATGGAAGTGATTCGTTGGTTTACCACGATGATGAAATATCCTGATACAACAGCTACAGGTATTTTGACGGGTGGCGGAAGCCAAGCCAACATGATGGCTTTAGCTGCGGCTAGAAATAAATTATTTGCCAATCAAAACGATTTATCCAAAGCGCGTTTTTACGCTTCAACACAAGTGCATCACTGCATCGGTAAAGCCTTAGCATTTTTAGGATTTCCGAAAGAGTGTTTACGTTTAATTCCGGTCGATCAAAACTATTCAATGATTGCTTCTGAACTCGAAAAAGCAATCACCGAAGATAAGAAAAACGGATTTATTACAGTTGCTGCGATTGGAACTGCGGGTACAACAAACACAGGCGCTGTTGATCCATTAAGTACGATAGCCGATATCTGTGAAAAAAATAAAATATGGTTTCACGTTGATGGGGCCTACGGCGCTTTATTTATGTTAACTGAAAAAGGCCAAAAAGTTTTATCAGGTATTGAGCGTTCACAATCAGTGGCTCTAGACCCACACAAAGCCTTGCAAATTCCGTATGGTGTAGGCTGTTTGTTGATTAAAAATAAAGGCGACTTGCAAACACAGTACGCGGGAAGCAGTTCTTATATGCCGCCGTCACCAGGACTTCAGGATGAACAGTTTAGCATGATCGACTTTGCCGATATTTCTCCGGAATTATCACGTGACCCGCGTGGCTTACGTGTATGGCTTCCGCTAAAAGCTTTCGGGGTCGGCCCATTTAAATTAAATTTAGAAGAAAAAATTAAATTATCTGAATACTTAAACGCAGAACTTAAAAAAATCGAATCAGTGAACGTGATTTCTGAACCGCATTTAACAATTCAAACTTTTAATTTAGGTAATTCAGAAAAAACAAAAAAACTTTTAGGCTGGATTAATTCGCAGAATAAAATTTTCTTAAGCGGCTGTGAAATCGGTGGCTGTTATTCGATTCGCATTTGTCTTTTAGGGTATCGGTTACACTTTGCCCAGGTGCAAGAGCTTATCCAACTGATCAAAGAAGGAAATACATGTCTAGCTTAGAAGCTTACAAGGCCCAGTTTAACAGAAACGAGTTGGTGCATTTAAACAATGCGGGTTTACAACCCATCACACGAGCCGCTCGTGAAAAAATTGATTACTGGTCACGCCGCTTCTGGGAAGAAGGCTACAACACCGATAAAGATTACGCCGCTGATGTAACGAACACACGCACAAGTTTAGCCGGTATGATCGGCTGTGAAGCGGGTGAAGTCGCATTCTTTTCTTCAACCGCAGGAGCGATTAGCCAAGTGGCTTTTTCGTGCGGTTTGCAAGCGGGCGATGAAGTTTTAATGTGGGATCAAGAGTACGGAAGTCATCTTTACCCCTGGAAAGCCGCGTGCGATCAAGTGGGTGCAAACCTTGTTATCGTTGAATCAGAAAAAAACTTATCAACTCCGATGGAGAAATATTTAAAAGCGATCACACCAAAAACAAAAGTGATTGCTTTTAGCTGGGTGCAGTTTCAGGCCGGAAGCCAAATGGAAGATATTAAACACGTGATCGAAACAGCGAAGCAAAAAGGAATTTTTGTTTCTGTCGATATCATTCAGGGGTTTGGTCTTCATCCGTGTGAAATCTGGAGCTGGGGAGCAGACGCTGTGATGGGTGGAAGTCATAAATGGCTTTCATCACCAGTAGGTGTTGGTTATTTAGCGTTACGTAAAAATCATATTCCAAAATTTAAACCGCATGTGATCGGTATGTACACGTACGGAACCTGTGATGACCCTTCAGATTTTGCCTGTGTACCAAAACGCGATGCTTTGAAATTTGAACCGGGTTCAAAACAAGTTTTAGAAATTACAGCGATGGGGGCATCTATAGATGTGCTCCAGAAAACTGGAATAAAAAATATCGAGACTGAAGCCTTGCGATTAGCAAAAATTTTTCGTCAGGGGTTAGTGAATTTAGGATACGAAATTGTATCTCCTTATCAGAGTGAAAAAATCAATTCAACACCGTTTATTAATGTTAAGCCTCGTGGTGCGATGACGAACAAAGAACTTTCAGACAAATTAAACAAAGAAAAGATTTTTCATGCAGTTCGTGGCCCGGGATTACGTTTCACTCCGAACGCATTCAACACAGAAACTGATTTAGAAAAAGCACTTTTTGTTTTAAAATAAATATTATTTACATTGTGATCTTCAGCCTGTTTGTGTTTTGACCGAAACTTAACAGGTGAGGGGCCATGAGATTTAGTTTATTTTTGCTAGTAGCCATCTTCTTTTCATTTGATGCGAATGCAACAGCCGCAATTGTTAATCGAAATTGTAATCCTGAGATGACAGCTTGTATGGCTGACGTGAAAAGAAAATTTGGTTTAAGAATTAATCCCGATCGCCAAGTTGCCCAGGCACAATGTTTAGCACATTTTAATGAATGTAGTGCTGCCAACGGCGGTATCACACAAAAAAGTGGTCGTATCGCTCAAATGTATAATCCGGCCAACGCTGACTTTATTGAATGTCGTAAAACAATTTCTGATCCGAATTCAGATGCCTTTACG
This sequence comes from Pseudobdellovibrio sp., assembly GCA_023701385.1. Classification (GTDB taxonomy): domain Bacteria; phylum Bdellovibrionota; class Bdellovibrionia; order Bdellovibrionales; family Bdellovibrionaceae; genus Pseudobdellovibrio. The sequence continues at coordinate 16,492 of JAMPXC010000031.1, read as the reverse complement.
GCGTGTATGCGTGGACGAACGCAGGGTAGTACTAAAAAAACTGAAAAAGCTGAGTACACGATCCTACAACCGAAAGCTATTCTCGGAACATGTTCAAAACAATATCCTGAAAAATGTACGACAGAACTTACTTGTGCCTATAATAATGGGTCTTGGGATGGTCAAGTTTGTGCGGCGGTTGCATGTCCGCAAGGTACGGTGGCTGATAATGTTTCTCCGCAAAATTGCCGATGTCTAAGTGATATCAGTATTTCTATCGAGCGTGGTTCACAACAACAATGTCCAAGTATGTGCCGCTTTGAAGATCATAAAGTTTATGATGGGCCAACTAAAAGTTGTGCTTGTGCTGACGGGTATCGTGATCCATCAGGCAGTACTGATAATGTTATGGTGTGCGTAGCAACTGCGGCACCAGTACAGCCATCAGAGACAGCGCAAGATTGTTTGCGTGAAATTCAAGAAAAAGTAAATTCTTGTGATTCAGCAGCGAGTACGGCTGTTAATCAATGTAATCCCGATCGTGAAAACAATGATACGATCACATCACTGCAAAATTTATTAAAAGGCGCGACGGGAGTTATGGGCGCTTCAGATAACTGTGCTCAAGCCGCAGTGGCGGGTTCAACAGGTTATTACGCCTTAGATGAACTGCGTGGCAAATGTGATACTGAAATCGGTACCTGTAAAACAAGTTGCGGTGACGCGACTTCGTATATCAATGCCAACAAAGACCGTATTTACCAAGCCTGCCGTAAAAAGCAGTATGATTATTTAAGCTGCCGTTTCGACAATCCGTTTCCTATGGCTTTTACTGAAGATGTTTGGAATGAAGAATGGGATAAAGTGAATAAAGCTCCCTTCGAACAAAAAATTCAAGAAATGCAAGCTAGTGTTGCCAGTAACAACACTAAGTGTGAGTCAGGAACTGCTGTTACCAACCGTGAAAAAGTAAGTAACTATATGACTGATATGGACAGCACCTTTAAAGCGGCTAGCCAGTGTCAATGTCAGTTAAGTTCTGGTGGTGCAAACTGTGTAAACCTAGTTGGTCCAAAAGATTGTGCGGCCGATCCAACGCTGGCGGGATGTGCGAATGCACAGGTAAATTGTTTAAACCCTTCTGATGCTTCGGCGAAGTGTGTTTGTTTCCGAGACCCTAATAGCAGTGAATGTAAAAATGTTGCAGGCACACCAAATGTAAATACAAATTCAAATCTAAATGGTTTTGCGGGACCTGGTGCCGTAACTCCGACAAATGGAATTGGTGAAACAGGTGCCGGTGGAAAAACGGGTATTGATCTGAGCGCTGATGATTTCAAAAATCTTGCTTCAAACGAAGTCTCGGCTATGAATTCTTCAGGAACTACAACAGCTGATGGGGGATCTCCATTTGGAGTCGCTGGTGCTGGTGGTAGCCCTGGTGTTAATGGTAATTTCGGATCAGGTGAAAATGCAGCTCAGGGTGAAGCTGACTCTTCAATCAATGCAAAAATAGGTGGAATGTTTAATGCGGCCAAAGGTGCGATTGGAAATTTATTTGGCGATAAAAAAGGGAACAGCAGTGAGGCCACAAAATCGGGTGCTTATGGTAACGGCCTAGATGCTAACGGTAATCCAATAGATTTAAAAAAATGGCGTCCACGCATGGTTCGTGGACTTGCTTCGGGTGAAGGTATTGAACTTGCCGGTAAGTTTGAAGATATTTGGCGAGTTATGAACAAGCGTTATAAAGTTCAAGATCAAAAAGACTTATTTATATTTGGAGAGAAGAAGTAATTGTAAACGACTGTATTGCACTTTAAAAAAGTCCTGTATTAATTTGAGACATTGACTCAATTCCGTATGACTTTCGTCCGAAAGGTTGGCTGAGGGAATTGAGTTCATGAGATATATTCTATTTCTATTCTTCATTTCATCAATCTTGTTGAGTGGGTCTGCTATGGCTGAGTGGGCTTCAAATAAACAATGTGCTCCGCTTATACAAAACTGTATGAAGGAGTATTCTGCAAAATATGGGGGCGAATCACGTCAAACTCAAGCAGCCAAAGATGCCCTGGGTCGTTGTAATGCTATTTACGCTGAGTGCGCCAATGACAATGGTGTGATCAAGCAAAGTGGTGGTAGCTATGCTCAAATGTACCATCCGCAAAATCCTACTTTTATTAAATGTAAAAAGACAATTGAAGATATCAGTTCAGATGCGTTTTCGCGATGTATGAAAACCGGTAACGATGATACAATTTATGATGGCGGCACTCTGCCAGAAATCGTTGTTAATGCTCCAGCAAGAACTTGCTCTAAAAATTTTCCAGCTAGGTGTACAACACAGGAGACCTGTACAGCTAACAATGGCATTTGGAACGGTCAAGCCTGCGCTGTAGCGCCTTGTCCCCGCGGAACAACTCCAGATTTAGATCGTCCTTTAAGTGATGGTAACTACTGTAAATGTGATAACGATGTAAACTATGCGATTGAGCGCGGTACACACCAGCTGTGTCCAAGTATGTGCCGTGCTGAAGATCATCAGGTTTATAATCTGATTACACGTGGATGTATTTGTGCCGGAGGTTATAGGGACGACAATGGAACATGTGTCGCTTCTGAAGCAACACCTCCGTCGCCAACCGCAGGCCAAGAGTGTTTGCGCGAATTACAGGAAAAAGTAAATTCATGTAATTCAGCGGCTTCAACAGCTGTTGATCAATGTAACCCGGACAACAAAAACGATACGATCGGTGCTCTTCAAAATTTATTAAAAGGGGCTACGGCTGTAATAGGAGCTTCTGAAAACTGTGCGCAAGCCGCTGTGGCGGGGTCAACTGGTTATTACGCACTAGATGAACTTCGCGGTAAGTGTGACACCGAAATTGGCAGCTGTAAAACGAGTTGCAGTGATGCGACTTCATATATTAATGCAAATAAAAATCGTATCTATAATGCTTGTCGTGAAAAAGCATTTCGCGAGCAAGCTAATGCCGGACCGCCGTTACCGGCGGAGCGATTTAATCCGATGTGGGATGCCGAAAACAGAACAAGTTTCGAACAGCAAATTTTACAGATGCAAAATAACGTGGCTACCGACAATGCTAGATGTGAATCTGGAACGGCTGTTACTAACCGTGAAAAAATGAGCAATTACATGACTGATATGGATAGTACATTTAAAAGTGCCAGTCGGTGTGAGTGCCAATTGAATTCTGGTGGTGCAAATTGTACGAACCAGATTGGTCCCAAAGATTGCGCGGCCGATCCGACGCTTCCTGGCTGTGATGTGCAAGTAAATTGTTTAAGTACTTCTGATAATTCTCCTAAGTGTGTTTGTTTCCGAAATCCAAATAGCAATGAATGTAAAAGTATCCGTGCGGTTAACAATGTAAAACCAAATTCCAATCTCAGTGGTTTTACTGGACCGGGAAATTCGACGGACGGCTTCGGAACGGTCGATTCAAGTAGCGGTGGAAAAACAGATGTGGGTGTTAATGTAGGTGATTTAAGTGAACTTAAATCGAGCGAAATCACTGCTATGAATGCGTCGGGAAGCGCAATAGCAGAGGCGTCTCCATTTTCGGCGGCTAACAGTGGTGCTGGTAGCCCAGGCGTTAATGGAAATTTCGGATCGGGTGAATCAAATAGCGCTCAAGGTGAAGACGATACTTCGTTAAGATCAAAAATTGGTGGAATGTTTAATACCGCTAAAGGTGCGATTGGAAATTTATTGGGTGGCAAAAAAAATAACGAAACTTCTTCAGGCTTTGGTTCTAATCGTGGTGGTTTAGATGCCAATGGTAATCCGATGGATCCTACAAAATGGCGCCCAGGAAAAATGGTACGCGGGCTTGCTTCAGGCGCTGACACTGAGCTTGCGGGCAAGTTTGAAGATATTTGGAAAGTCATGAACCGCCAATATAAAGTTCAGGATCAAAAGGATAATTTCATCTTCGGAGAGAAGAATTAACTGTTAATAACCCCTATATTGAGCCTCAAAAAAGTCTTGTATTAATTTGAGACATTGACTCAAGTCTGTATCATCTTTAGCCGAAAAGAACCAATGAGGGAATGCATGAGCAAACTAATTTTAATTATCAGTTTGATGAATTTTATTGCTATTGCTGCATTCGCTAATCCTCCAGTAAAAAAAACTACAGTGCAAATTCCTTGTAAGGCCGGAGTGAATTGTCTTGATCAAGTAAAGCCGCAAGCATTTAAAAAACAACAACCAAAAAAAACGGCGGCAGCTCCTAAAACGGGCGAAGATAAAATTAAAGCCGATTGTCACAAACAAGCTGGTGACTACGGTGATAAGTATCAAAAATGTTTAAGTGATCATGGTGTCTTCGCGGTTGAACGAAATATAAGTAGTTCTGACAATTCACAAAGTGATGCGCGTCTTTGTTATGTCGGTGACCCGCTTTGTGATAAATGTCTTGCGCAATCGAGAAATGCTAAAACAAGATCAGAGCGCAGAAATCAGGTTCAAGGCTGTCTTGAAGCAGATGCAGCGGCCAAACGTGCCGCGGCTAAAAAAGAAAGAACTAAAACAACCAAAACAAAAAAAGAAGAAACACCACGTAAGACTGTGGTGGCTACGCCAAGCACGGCTTGTACCGAAGAAGCTCCGCACCGTTGTGCGACGAAAGAAACTTGTGAAGAAAAACATGGGGTTTGGGATGGTCGTGCTTGTGCCATAGCTCCATGTATTGTAGGTACAACACCTGATTCAAGGTCACCGATTCTTTGCAGTTGTGATGACGAAGGAAACCACTCTGTTCAGCGTGGTACTGATCAAATTTGTCCAAATGCTTGTCGTGGAGGAGATCATAAAGTTTATGATTCAGAAAATCGTAGTTGCGTTTGCGCTGATGGATATCGTGATACAGCTGGTTTAGGTGGTGCGGGCGTGTGTGTAGCAGATGCTACGCCAGCGCAACCATCGACGGCAGCAGCAGAGTGTTTACGTGAGATGCAAGAAAAAGTAAATTCATGTAATTCAGCGGCTTCAACAGCTGTTGATCAATGTAACCCAGATCGTAAAGAAGATGATACCCTTGGCGCTCTCCAAACTTTATTACAAGGGGCTACAGGTGCTGCAATGGGAGCTTCGCAAAATTGTGCGCAAGCTGCTGTAGCAGGATCTACAGGTTATTATGCTTTAGATGAGCTTCGCGGTAAATGTGACACTGAAATTAGCTCTTGTAAAACAAGCTGTGGTGATGCGACTTCATATATTAGCGCCAACAAAGAGCGCGTTTATCAAGAGTGTCGTAAAAAACAATGGGTTTATTATACAGGCAACGGTTTTACATGCCGCTTAGACAATCCGTATCCTCTAGCATTTACTGAAGATGCTTGGAATGCGGAATGGGATAAAGATAATAAAGCTGCGTTTGATCAACAAGTCCAGCAAATGCAAAATAACGTGGCTACCAACAACACGAAATGTGAAACTGGTACAGCTGTGACCAATCGTGAAAAAATGAGTAACTACATGACTGATATGGATAACACTTTTAAAAGTGCCAGTCAGTGTGAGTGTCAATTAACTGCGGGTGGTTCTAATTGTACTAACCAAGTAGGTCCTAAAGATTGCTCAGCTGATCCAACACTTCCGGGTTGTGCTAATGCGCAGGTGAATTGTTTAAATCCTTCAGATAATTCACCAAGATGTATTTGTTTTAGAAATCCGAATAGTGATGAATGTAAAAGCGTAGCTTCAAATGTAAAACAGATAAATTCGAATTCTAATTTGAGTGGTTTTGCAGGTCCTGGCGGAAGTTCAGGATTTGGTGGTGTGGGTGAAGTCAGTGGCGGCAGTGACAAAACAGGTGTAGGCATTAACCCAGGTGATTTAAGTGAATTAAAATCAAATGAAGTAACAGCTATGAATGCTTCGGGAACAACAACTGCAGATGCATCATCACCATTCGGTGCGGCTAACGGCCGTGGCGGTAGCCCAGGAGTTAATGGTAACTTTGGCAGTGGCGAAAATTCAGTGGGCGGAGATGCAGAATCTTCAGCTGAATCAAGAATTCGCGGTATGTTTAATTCAGCCAAAGGGGCGCTCGGCAATTTATTTGGCGGCAGCAAAAAGAATAATAACGAAACTTCAGGCTATGGTTTTGGTAGCGGTGGTTTAGATGCGAACGGTAATCCGATTGACGCAAAAAAATGGCGTCCGGGAAAAATGATTCGCGGGCTTGCTTCAGGCAGTGATACTGAAATTGCCGGTAAGTTTGAAGATATTTGGAAAGTTATGAATCGACAATATAAAGTTCAAGATCAAAAAGACTCTTTTATTTTTGGAGAGAAGAATTAATATGAAAAACATTATATCCTACTTCATCGTCATATTATCTTTGCTAAGTTATCAACTCGCACAAGCTCAAAGCTGTGAATCGGGAGAAGTTAAGCTTTCAGAGCTTAAGTTTCTTGGTGAATCTTATACTAAAGTTTTCAGAGATGCGCTTGGCAAGGAAATCAGTTGTAAAAAAGTTGCGGTTAAACCTGCTACTGCGCGAAATGGTGTAAAAGCCTGTGGATCCTCAGGGGTTGTTGTTAATCCAGGAAATCCACAATACATCGGATCGGGTCACGGTGATCTTCTTGATAATACTCTTGGATACTTTTTCTGCGTAAATGCCAGCGGGTCACTAAAAAAACAGCTTTGTACGCATATGAAAGGTCAATTATCTACAGAGATGGATATTAATTGGGACCCTAAATCAGGTAGTGATGGGGATTGTCTTTGCAAAACGAAAGGTGCTAAAGAAAGTGCGTATGTATCTTGTCCTGTAAATCCTGATACTTTAAAAGTTGAAAATCAGACAGGTTGTACAGTTGCGGGTGCAGTTCAAGAAGGTTCTCGCTGTGTTTGTGAAAATGATAAAGAAATGGACGCAACAAAACCAGGTACAGTGTGTCCTGGTGTAAAAGCAGCGCCGGTATCTCCAACAGCAACAGTAAAAGAAGAAGATTTTGCTGACTGTTTTACAGAAATTGAAAGTGCAGAAGCAGCTTGTTCTAAAAAAGGTCAGGACGCTTTTGATAAATGTAGCAAAGATGCTCCAGAAACTAATAAAAATATTTCTGAAGCCCAACGTGTTCTATCTATCGGTTTAGATGCTATGGTCGCCCAAAATGCAGGTTCGGGCGCGCTAGAATCTTGCGCAAAAATGAGTGCGGCTGGCACTGGTGTTATTGAAGCTTTAAGTTTATTTCAAAAAACTTGTAAAAAAGAATTAGAAGCTTGTAAGCAAGGATGTGCAGACGTTAAAGCGTATGCTCAAGAAGATATTAATAAGTTGGAAGGCCTTTGTAAGGCTAAGTACGAAGCCAAAAATCCTGGTGGAACTTGGAGCGAAGAGCATAAAAATGAATTTGCGGTGCGTGCTCAACAACACAAAAAGTATTCGGAAAATATTGATAAATTTTGTAAAGGCGATGCTCAGGTTGCTGAAGGTCAGTTCGATGATATGCTCGGAAGACTCGCGCAGAGCGTGCAAAAAGCTGATATTTGTAAATGTCAGCTAACTATGGGCAATAACGGCAAAGAAAGTTGTGATAGTGTTGTGAGTCCACTGACGTGTATGCAAAACTTGAATCAACCAGGCTGTTCTTACAGTTCGGTAGGTTGTCCTCCTGGTTCAACGGATCCTAAGTGTGCGTCGACAGTAAGACAGATTAATCCGCAAGGTTCGGGCGTAGCAGCTCCGATTTCAGGATTTGCTGGTCCTGGTTTTTCTTCATCTGGCGGTGGCAGTAATGCCGGTAAAGTTAAAATTGATGATAGCGGTTTAAGCGGTTTATATGATGAAACTCGTCCAACAGGTTCAGGCACAGCAACAGCTGATGCCGGTTCACCATTTGCTCCGGCAGCAGCAGCAGGTTCTCCGGGCGCAAATCTGAATATGGGTGGCGGTGACGGTGCTGGTAATGGCGCAGGCGGCGAAGGCGGTGAAAAAGGTGGTCTGTCAGGTTTCTTCCAAAATGCTAAAGGAGCTATCTCAAGTATGTTCGGTGGTGGTGGTAGCGAAAAAGGAAGTCCAGCAAAAACTTCAAATGGCAAAGGATATAAAAATGATGTGAATGGATTCCGCCCTAAAGCTCCAGCTTTACGTGGTATGGCTAATGCTGGTGAGTTCGGTGGTAAAAACCGTGACATTTGGAAGATTATGAACCAACGTTATAATGACCAGTATCACACATTTATTACAGTAGAAACTCCGTCAAAATAACGGTTAGTCATTGAGGGCAAATGTTAAAACAAATCATCTTGGTAGTGCTTCTTGCGTTTAGTTTTTCTTCATGCGTGACTTACATGAAAAATGTAAGTCACGACCCAAAGCCGACACTGACAGATAAATACAAATCCGAAAAACTTAAAATCTATTTTTCTAACAAATCTGAGTCAGATCTGCAGAATGTTGAGCTGTTTCGTGAATTAATTTTAGCCAAGAACATGTTCACTGAAGTGCTCTTAGTGCGCAGTGAAAGAATTGAAACTTGCGAAGGGTACTGCGTTTTATTCACGAATAAAAAAAGTGAACTTTCAATCGGTGAAATATTCAATTTGGGTGCGACGTATTTAAGTTTAGGAATCATTCCTTCTCGTTTTACTAATGAATACCAATTAAAAAACAAATACGGCCAAGTTGAAAATATCGAAATCGTTAACTGGCTTTCTTTATTCTTAGTATTTTACATCGGTAACGATAAATCTAATCAAACAGAACAAGAACAGCTGGTTAAGTTACAAAACTTATTGGGCCAAGCTGAAGCTAGCCAATAAGACTGTGTAACGTCTGAATCGTTTTGTCTTTGTGATTTTGCTCAACAATATAATTTAAGCTCATCGCTGACTGGATAAAGTAAGCCGGTTGAATATTACTTTCAGAAAGCTTCTTCGTAACCGCAACTAAAGTGTCATTTAAAGTTGAACCTGTGCAAGTTAAGCTTACAGAACATAGCTTGTTATTCGCGATACTGATTTGTGGGTATTTTGTAAAATCCATCGCTTCAATAGCTGCTAAAATTTCTGATGGCGCTGTTACTAACACATGTGTTTTTTTATTTTGTACAAAGCCATTTAAAATCTGCGGAACAGCGATATTTGATTTCTGAAAAGCCTGAAATAACATTTCAAAGGCCTGGGCTGTTGTGTCTGACTGTATAGTCATTTCTAAAATTTTAGAGTGAGAATTTACAGCCAGCGGTTTTGAAGATTCAAACATAATGCCCTCGTGGATAATTGTGCCATCACTGCTTTCACCATGCTGATGATCGTGAGCAGGGCCAACATATAATTTAACTTTTTTAACTTTAGCTAATTCAACAGAGCGGTAGTGCAGAACTTTGGCTCCCCAGAAAGTCATCTCTAATAAATGATCGTAATTCATTTGCGTGATTTTTTTAGCCTGTGGGACCAGTTTTGGATCAGCGGTAAAAATACTGCTCACATCTTTTAAGATTTCACAGCGATCAGCATTTAAAAATGCAGCCATAGCAACCGCTGAAGTGTCAGAACCGCCGCGGCCTAATGTGGTAATTTCTTTAGTGATTGGCGATACACCTTGAAAGCCCGCTAAGATGACGATTTTATTTTTTTCTAAAGCTTCTTGTACGCGGTGAGCTTTGACATCTTTAATCATCGCACCTAAGTGGGATTCATCGGTAAAAATTCCAGCTTGGCTTCCGGTAAAGCTGATGGCTTCGTGGCCCAGGTCATTGAGCGCAATGCTGACTAATGACATACTGATACGTTCGCCCACAGAAAGTAACATATCAAACTCACGTAAATTCGGAGAATGACTTACATTATGAGCTAACTCAATCAGTTGATTTGTAGTTTGCCCCATGGCAGAAACCACAGCTACGATTTGGATATTTTTCTTTTTTAATTCAGAAATACGGCGGGCAGCGGATTTAATTTTTTCAGGATCAGCAAGAGTAGCGCCGCCATATTTTTGTACGATTAACATAGGTTTAATCTAACGCAAATTTTTTGTTTTGATCACGAAAAAACTGTTGTGCCACACCGAGTGAACCTACCGGAACACGAATCCAGTGTTGTTTCGATGTTTTTGGAATATAACCTAACACTAATTCAGCATTCAGATCTTTTAACGATTTGCGGGTTACACTTAAATAATCAGCCAAAAGTTCGATATCTGTTCCCGCCGGAGCTTTAACAAACTCGTAACTTAACGGAAATTCGTGATCTAAATTACGAAAGCCATAAAGATTAGGGGCTTTAGCAATCATTAAGGCTGCTAAAATCTTCGGAACATAATCTTGCGTCTCTTGAGGCAGAGCCCCTAAACGAACCAGTTCCCAGTAATCTTTTGTGCCGAATTTTTTAATTTTACTGCGTAAACCGCCTTCACCCATGTTGTAACTGGCCGCCACTAAATACCATGAGCCAAATTCAGCATGCAGATCAGTCATGTAACGAATCGCTGCTTTTGTACTTTTTTGTAAATCACGGCGTTCATCAATCCAGTAGTTTTGTGTAAGGCCGTAGTGTTTTCCGGTCGAGGGAATAAATTGCCAAGGACCGACAGCACTAGCTGTGCTGATAGCCGTTGCCGAGAATCCACTTTCAATCATCACCATGTAACCTAAATCACCAGGTAATCCAGCTTTTTTCAGTTCGGCTTGAATGTAAGGCATGTACTTCGAAGATTTTTCTAACCAATTACGAAAGAAGTTTTTTCCGCGTGTTTGGTAATAAGAAATCCAGTAGCTCACTTTGTGATTGTAAGTGACGGGTAAATCAAAGATGAAATGCTCATTTTTGCCATTTTGCTTTTGCTCTAAGATTTTTAATTTATCCTTAAGAGAAAGCGTTTTTAATTTTTGATCTGCCGTTTTTGAAACCGCGGCGTGCGCAAAAGGCAAGCCCACAGCTAAATTCAAAACACAGATGGCAGCGAAAAGATTTCGTAAAAGCATCATTTAATTATCTAGTGAACTTATGAAAAGGTCGAGAGAGCATTTTTGACAGTCGAGGACAGTTACGCTGACAAATTAATGACATCCTTTTCCTAGACTGGCGTTTAGTCGAGTCGACAAATTCGACTGTAGTGTCACTTTATTGCCGCTGATGCGCGGAAAACTTTGCCAACTGGACGAAAGACAAATGCGGGCATTTTGGCATTGGCGTTGCTCTTTCATTAATATTGAGAATCTCTAAGAGTGACACGTTAGTGGTGAGAAGGAGCATAACTATGAGTTTAAAAGGTATTTATACAGCCCTAAGTGGGGCCGTAGCGCAATCTCTAAAGTTAGATACGATCGCCAATAATATCGCGAACGTGAATACCACTGGATTTAAAAAAGACCAGCAAACTTTCAGCGAATATTTGACGGCTTTAGAAAAAGAGCAAGACGTTATGAAAGTTCCGCGTATGCCAGCGTCAATTGACAGTTTTTATGAATTAAACGGCGGCGACAAAGCTTTTGTCGATGCAGCCGGTACGTACACAAATTTCGAACAAGGAAGCCTTAAATCAACAGGCGGAAAACTTGATGTGGCAATTGATGGCCAAGGTTTTTTTGAAGTGGGAACTCCAACCGGTGTTAAATTCACGCGTGCGGGTAACTTTACTGTGGATGGCAACGGCCAGCTTGTGACTAAAGATGGTAATCCCGTTTTATTAGAGGGCGGCGAAGGTGAAGACGGATTAATTTCTGGTGATAACTTCGATAACCGCACAGTGCGTGTAAGCGGTACGCAAGCGATTACAATTTCTGATGCCGGTGAAGTTTTCGAAGGCGAAACAAAACTGGGTAAATTATCAGTGGTCAATGTGGCTAATACCGATGCTTTACAAAAAGTCGGTAATAACTACTATACAACAAAAGAAAATATGAATGCTGAAATCACGGCGATTAAAAATCCTTCGTTAAAACAAGGTTTCTTAGAAACAAGTAACGTCAATATCATCAATGAAATGACAGATATGATTATGGCGCAGCGGGTGTTTGAAGGAACACAAAAAGCGATCAGTGCTTATGACAACATGAGCGATAAACTGATCAACCAAGTTGGTAATACAAAAGGTTAATTTTAATTTAAAGACTATAAGAGGTTAAAATGTTCAAAAGTTTAAATACAGCAGCTACAGGAATGATCGCGCAACAAAGTAATATCGATGTCGTGGCCAATAATATTGCCAACGTTGATACCGCAGGTTTTAAAAAATCGCGCGCTGAATTTGAAGATCTTATTTATAGTAACCAAAAAGACCCAGGCCAAGCCTCAGGTTTAAATTCAATTACGCCAACAGGTGTGCAAACAGGTTTAGGTGTTCGCACAGCTTCGATTCAAAAAGATTTTACGGGCGGTCAAACTAAAATGACGAATAATCCGTTAGATTTTCAAATCGAAGGTAATGGTTTTTTCCAAGTACGCACGCCAGATGGTGAAATTGCTTACACACGCGATGGTGCTTTTAGAAAAGATGCTTCAGGCCGCGTTGTAGATAAAAACGGAAATGCTTTAATTCCTGAATTAACAATTCCAGAAACAGCAACGGTTATTGAAGCTACACCGGCTGGTGAAGTTCGTGTTATTCACCAAGCAGGAGCTGAACCAGAAGTGATCGGTCAACTTGAGATCGCAACATTTATTAATCCAGCTGGCTTAAAAAGCATGGGTAAAAACTTATTTACGCCAACAGTAGCTAGTGGTCAGGCTGCAACAGCTCGCCCAGGTACCCAAGGTGCAGGGTTTGTAGCACAAAATCAATTAGAGACAAGTAATGTAAATATCGTTGATGAAATGATCAATATGATCACAGCACAACGTGCTTACGAAACAAATTCAAAAGTTGTTCAAACTTCAGATCAAATGCTTCAAACAGCAGTGAATGTGAAATAATGAAAAAGTTAGTTCTATTTTCTTTATTGGTTGTTTCTCAGATCGCTTCGGCTAAAGGTGAAATCACCTTATCTTCAGCGATTGAAGTTTCTCCCCGTGAAGTGATCACAGCTTATGATATCGTTGAAGGTCGTAACCTAAGTGAATCGACTTTATCTGACTTAAAAGATATCGAATTAGGTGATGCACAAACTAAAACAATCAGCCGTCTGGCGATCATTAAAAAATTTCAGGGGTTAGAATCAAACTTCAGACTTCCGGCCGAAGTTAAAATTTTACGTTCTAAATCAAACGTTTCGCGGTTAGAAATTGAGCGTAAAATCATGAATCATCTGTTAGCTAAATGTGGAACTTGCGAATACCGCATTCAAATTAACTCAGTTCCACAGAACTTATTAACAGACTGGGAATTAGATATGAATGTTGATTTTAACAAATCAACTGTTTCAATTCCGGTATTTTCAGCTTCAACACCTGAAACAAAAGGTTATGTTGTTGTTGAACTTAAAAAATATGCGAATGTTCCGGTTCTAACACGTCCATTAAAAATCGGCGATGTGATTACAGAAGATGCGGTAACAACAGAAATGCGTCTATTACAAAGCTATCAAGATGCACTAACTGATGTTAAATCAGTCGTCGGTATGCAAGCGACACGTTTTTTAACAACGGGCCAAATGATTTCTTCACGTGATTTAAAGCGTGAAACAATCCTAAAAAAAGGCCAAATGGTTAAAGCTATTTTTGGCGCAGAGGCCTTAGAAATTTCAATCACAGCCCAAGCTGAAGAAGGTGGCGCTGTAGGTGACGTGATCAAAGTTAAGAATATTGACTCAAACAAGATGTTTGCGGCCAAAATTATTGATCGCGGCGTAGTTAAAATTGAGTAGTAGTTAATAATAAGGAGTTTTTCAAGGATGAAATACTTGTTAGTTTTACCTTTTTTTCTTTGTGGCTGTGCAACAGTTTCTAATTTTTTCGGTTTCGGTGAAGAACCTAAAAAAGAAACAGTGGTTAAAGAAGAAGTTGTTAAAGAGCCATTAACAAAATATTCAGATATCAATAATTACGAGCCTACTTCGGATCGTAACTATAAACGTATGACACGTCAAAAATTCGAAGAAGATTCTGAATTGCACGCCGGTGCGGGTTCACTTTGGGTCATGGAGGGTCAAACAAGTTATTTATTTGCGCAAAATAAAAAACGCCGTGAAGGTGACCCTTCGACTTTATTAGTTCAAGGTATGGCGATGCGTGATGTACAGATGAAAGCTCTGGCGATTAAAGATTTACTGGTTGAACTAGAAAATCAAAAAAAAGAAGCCGAAGCCAAAAAGAAAAAAGAAGAAGATGCTAAGCAACGTTTAGCCGATATCGAAACAGAGAAAAAAGCGATCATGGCAAAAAATGAAGCGGATAACGACGATGCCGCACTGGTGATGGCTGAACAGCGTGTAGATAGCCGTAAACCAGCTGCTGTTGCTGCAGCTCCAAAAGATCCAGCTTTAGAAAAAATTGATTTTAAAGATATCGAGCAGGTTCCTGTGAAAATCACAGAGCGTTTGGCTGATAATCAGTACCGCATTGCGGGTCAACAGTACTTAACGATTCGTAACCGCCCTTACAAATTAATTGTAACTGGCATTGTGCGTGGCGATGATTTTTCTGACCAAACAGTTAGTTCTGATAAATTATACGAACAACAACTTGATCTGGTTCACTTAAAGAAAGCTGAGTAATAAGAATGAAAAAATTAGCTTTAGCGATTTTATTATTATCATTAAATGCCACAGCCGCTCGTCTTAAAGATGTAGCCAGTATTCGTGGTGTTCGCGAAAACCAATTAATCGGTTACGGTTTAGTCGTTGGCCTTAAAGGTACAGGTGATACGCAAGCTGAATTTACTTCAAAATCATTTGCACGTTTAATCGAAAAAATGGGTGTGCAGTTAGATAAAAAAGACATCTCATCTAAAAACGTAGCTGCGGTAATTATCACAGCAACACTTCCGCCATTTGCTAAAGCGGGCAACCCGTTAGATATCACAGTCAGTGCTGTAGGTGATGCCAGTTCACTTGTGGGCGGTACGTTATTGCAAGCGCCACTTCGCGCAGGTAATGATGAAATTTTCGCTGTGGCTCAAGGCGCGATTTCAGTTCTTGGGGATGGCAAAGATGTTCACACGACAGTGGGCCGCGTTCCAAACGGAGCTATGATCGAGCGTGATATTCAAGCTGATTTTGCTTCACGCAAAATGTACCGCATGACTTTACACAATCCCGATTTTACAACTGCGGCGCGCACAATTCTTACAATTAATAAAGAATTAGGTGGCCAATACGCTTCAGCTAAAGATGCGGGAACAGTTGATATTATCACTCCTCCTGCTTACGAAAACCGCGGTGTTGAGTTAATGGCAACAATTGAAGCGATTGAAATTAATCCTGACCAAAAAGCAAAAGTAATTATTAACGAAAAAACCGGAACAATCGTGATCGGTGAAAAAGTTAGAATTTCTAAAGTGGGTTTAAGTCACGGTAATATCACGTTAAAAGTGGTTGATGAAAAAACAAAAAAATTAACTCCCGTAGATGATAAAGTCGCTTTGCTTGATACCGGAGCGAACGTGGGTGATTTAGTTCAAGCGTTAAATAAATTAGGTGTTACGCCAAAAGATTTAATTTCAATTCTTCAATCGATTAAAGCCGCCGGTGCTCTTCACGGTGAATTGGAGACGTTCTAATGGCTGATATTTCCAAGTTAAGCTCATCGCGCCTGATCGGACATTTGCAAGGTGCTCAAGCTAAAAATGAAGGAAATGCCTCTAAAGAGGGTGAAGCGAAACTCCGCGAAGTGTCGGATATGTATGAAAAATATTTTATGAAAGAAATGATGCGCAACATGCGCTCAACAATCCAAGAAGGCGGTTTTTTAAAAGTCAACAACGCGGAAAAAATCTTTCAAGAGCAATTAGATGATGAATACTCAACGCAAGCAAATAACCGCGGTGGTTTTGGTATTTCAGAATTAATTTACCAACAGCTCACTGAAAGATACGGTGCTGAGTTAGGTATTACGGGTAAAGAGGGCAAAGTTGATAAACCCATGGGCCCGATTCCTACAGATAAAAAAATTAAATTTCAAGAGCTGATGAATACACCGTCGCAACAAACGTATATGTTGCAGCCGGAACAAGCGCTGAATGAAAAAAATGTAAACGTTCAGACCCCATGGGCTGGTGTTTTGCAGAATAAGAAAATGCATGAAGGTGATAAGACGTCGTATACGATTAAACACGACAATGGCCTAGAAAGTCTCATTATGACACAAGGGGCCCCTTCAGCAGAAACCCGTCATTTGTCACCTGGGGACAAATTAGAGGCGGGACAGTCCTTAGGTCTGGCTAGCACGGCCAGCCCTTTAGTATGGACTGTCAAATCTTCTGTCTCAGAATGATTTGGTTGAAACGTGCAATTATGATACACTTGATACATAGAGACCTTGGAGGTTTTAGATGAAAATTACACATAACAAAGTCGGACAAAACTTGAACTTAACTGATGCTTCACGTGCCGATAAATCTAAAAAATCCGAATCAGCAAAAGCAACTTCTTC
>JAMPXC010000030.1 GCA_023701385.1 Pseudobdellovibrio sp. | reverse complement strand
TAGCTACGTTGACTGAATTTACAGTGCAATCAATTGCTAAGTCTTACATTCAGTTTTGTAAACCACAGCCGCATGAAGTTGTGTTCTGTGGTGGTGGAGCTAAAAATAAGTTCTTAATTAAGCGTATTGATGAAGAATTAGAAAGTATTAAAATCAGCACAGTTGAAGACCACGGTTGGCCGACTCAAAGTATTGAAGGCGCAGCTTTTGCGCTTTTAGCAGCGTGCTGTGTTTGGAAAATTCCAGCTAACTTACCAAAAGCCACAAACGCTAAGAAAAAAGTAATCTTAGGCCAAATCACTGAGCTTTGATTGCGGTAACGCATTCAGCTTAGTGAAATGTTTTTTATAAACCGGATTTGATTCTTTTTGCGCGGCGATTTCTTTTTTAGCCTCTTGATAATCATTTAAATTACCCAGTTCATACCAGTCCATTTCAACCGGAAAAATCTGAACTTTATGTGAAGGTAATTTATTAATTAATACATCGTAGAAAATATTTAATTCTTTTCCCGTTTCAATCATCGAAAAAACTTCAGGTGATAAAATCTGAAGCCCAATAAAATGCCAAGGGCGCGCTTGTTCATTCGGCGTTTCTTTGCCGATCGAAATAACTTTTGTGCTACTATGTGATTCTGTCCAGATACCGCCGAATTTTTTGCCGGCTTCGGGGTGATTCATTACTATAAGAGTGGCTAATGCGTTTTCTGAATTATGCTTTTCTAAAGCACGCTTTAAAAACTGTGAATCGCTTGTGAAAAAGACTTCGTCAGCATTGCCAGCTAAAATCGGAAGTTTGTTTCCTAGAATAGGCTCGGCTTGTTTTAAACCACCGCCACTGCCTTTGATAAAATCCTTTTCATCAGAAAATTTGATACCGTGGCGTAGGCGATCATAACATTCATGAATTTTTTCAGGTAAGTAAAATGTGTTTACCACAAACTTTTCCACAGGCATTTCAATAATATACGGAAGCAAATAGTAACCCATCGGAATACCAAATAGGGGAATCACAGGTTTTGGATTTTCCAGAGTGGCAGGTCTTAAGCGGGTTCCAAGACCTGCGGCAAATAAAAGAACATTAACCTTAGAGTCGCTCATAGTTTTTATCAAACGCTCCGGCATCAATTAAGACATCAAGTAAAACTTTATACTCAGGAAACTGTGAAAGTGATTTCATCACGCGTTTTAAAGTGCCATTTAAGTATTTTAAATAACGGCGATCCTGACGGGCGTTCATAAAGCTTGCAAAGCTACCGCAAGCTTTAAAACAACGTTGTACCGATTGTAATTCGTAAATCACGTTAAACTGCTCACGTGACATATTGCGATCTTGCATGAACGAAGTGTTGTCGAAATAGTAGTTTAACATTTTCTCTGCGTATTCGTCGTTAATATCAACGTATGAATCTTTAAGTAAGCTAACTAAGTCGTACTGAATTGGTCCTAAGCGGGCATCCTGAAAATCAATCACATAAACTTGATCAAGCTTGATCATCAAATTGCGTGAGTGATAATCGCGGTGGCAGATAACTTTAGGTTCGCTATGTAAACGTTCAGCGATATCAGTAAAAGTTTTTTGAAGCTCAGCAGCTACTTTATCTTTTAATTGAAACTTTAAAACACCTTCAATGAGATGTTCGCGGGCATAATTTAATTCCCATAAGAATTTAGCCGTGTCGAACATGATTTCTTTGGCAATTGTCGGTTTATCAAGTTTTGTCGCGGTCGTGTGAATTTTAATAATTTCGTCTAAAGACTTTTGGTAGAAATCCCATGAAAGTTCTTGATTAGCTGATTCCCAGAATTTTCTTTCTAAAGTTAAATCACCTAAGTCTTCTAAAAGAAGCATTCCAACTTCGGCACCGATTTTTTTAATTTTAGGAACATTAACGCCAGCAGCTTCAAAATGGCGAAGAACACTGATGAAGGGGTATTTATCTGGATCGAAAGGTTCCCAAGACATTAACACGTAAGTGTCTTGTTCGTAGATAACACGATAATACTTACGGGCTGAAGCATCGCCCGCAAGTTGGTAAACTTTGTATAAAGAGTTTTTAAAATAGTCTTTTAGAAACTGATCGATTTGTGCGGTCATCCCTTAATGCTGGCATGATCCGCAATATCGATCAATTAGTTTTGTATGTTCGAGTTACTACTAGAAAAGAACAGAAGTTCTAAAACGTCAGTACTCGTTTGTTGCGCAAATGGTAAACGGTCGATATCGAATAAAATCGCGTTCATATCAGCTTTTAATTCGCGAGACATACTTAACGCATCGATTTGTTTATCAGCTAAGTTGCTGCCGATAATAAAAACTAGACCTTCTACTTTAAGAGCACAAGCAGCGTTAAGTAACCCTAACTCTTGGTCGTTCAATTGGCTGATATCTTCAACGAACACAGTCGTTTTATCAAAAGATTTAAATTCTTCAACAGAATGCATTTGGCGGGCGATATCGCTGAAAGAAACAAATAGATTTTGTTCAGCCATATCATGGATTTTTAAAGCCACTTTTTTACGAGTCATGGCATTAGCTGAACGTAAATGAATCACAGAATTAATTAATTTAACTAAAGAAAGCTCTTCAGTGTCTTCATCATTAAATAAAGAAAGAACATTTGAATCTTCGTTTTCTACAGCTTCAGCGGCCATTTGGCGCTTGTAAGCTTCGATTTCTTCTTTTAATTTTAAATGTTTATTGTAAACATGTGGTTCAACTAAGAAGCGGATTAAATCAATCACTTCTTCACGTTGTTGCGTTGATAATAAAGAACCACGGTTAACGATCACTTCACCTAAGTAAACGGGTTTAGTATTTAGCGGCACGATCAGATCATCACCTTCTAAAAAAGATGGCATAGCTGAATTCGTTAAATCGATAGTTTTAAACGCAATTCTTTTTCCATATTTATCTTGGATTAAAGCTTGTGTTTTTGCCCAAACTGCATTTTCAACAACGTCCTTCATCATATAAACCCCCATAGCGTTCTGTTATAGGAACTATACAAGTCTTGTGCCGAAAATTGTTCTGTTTGGCATGCTGACTACTGCGTTGATAGAGAGTCTTCACTCTAGGGGTAAATGCCTGTTTTCAGAGGAGAAAAGGGCAGTGAAAAAAGGATGTGACAAAACTTTAGACGAAAAAAAACCTGAGGTTTTTAAGCCTCAGGTTGAATTTATTTCTCTATGTGTAGAGAGGACTAACGCGCGTCTAGCCGAAGGCTAGCGAGCAATTTTACGTTTATCAAGACCGTATTTTTCAACTTTCATGATAAGACCGGCACGTGAAATACCAAGCTCTTTAGCTAATTTAGACTTATTCCAACCAGTGCGGCGTAAGCCTTCTTTGATCATTTCGCGCTCTAGATCTTCTAAAGCATCTTTTAGTTTACCTTGTAAACGAGAACCTTGAACTTTGGCTTTTTCGCCGATTTCTAAGATTTTCGGAGATAAAATTTCATGACCAACTTTGCCTTCGTCGCCAGCTAAAACGCATAATCTTTCGATTTCATTTTGTAGCTCACGCACGTTACCTGGCCAAGCGTAGTCATATAGTTTTTCAACGGCACGACCCATTAATTGTTTTTTAGGTTTAGCAGATTGTTCAGCAACTTTACCTAAGAAAAAATCCACTAATACTGGAATATCTTCTTTACGCTCACGTAATGGCGGAACACGAATATTGATAACATTTAAACGGTAGTACAAGTCTTCACGGAATGTGCCTTGTTCAACCATTTCACGTAAGTTTCTGTTCGTAGCGGCAACGATACGCACATCAACTTTTTTCATCTCCGTAGAACCTACCGGAGTAAAAGTTCCTTCTTGCAACACGCGAAGAAGCTTTACTTGCATTTGTGGTGAAGTATCACCGATCTCGTCTAAGAAGAATGTTCCTTTATCGGCGATTTCAAAAAGACCTTTTTTGTCTTTTAAAGCGCCAGTGAACGATCCTTTTACGTGACCGAATAATTCTGATTCTAATAAGTTGTCATTGAACGCTGAACAGTTTTGAATAACAAAGCTGTTACCTTTACGGTTAGAGTTGTAGTGAATTGATTTAGCAATTAACTCTTTACCAGTACCGTTTTCACCCTGAATCATTACTGTTGAATCAGCAAATTTAATTTTATCAAGTAAAGCGTATAACGATTGCATCGGTTTAGATTTACCGATCATGTTGTCGTATTTAAAACGGTTACCTAATTCAGAGTTTAATTGGCTGATTTTTGATTCGCGTGAAGCGATCTCAACGTGAAGTGTAACGATCTCTTGCGCTACTAACTCAACTAGTTCAGTGAAGTGAGTACGGTTAACTTCGTCAAGGTATTGGAATTTAGATAATGATTTTTCAATTAATTCAGCAGAACAACCGTAAGCTGCTAAACGATCGCGAATTTCAGAAATTCTGTGAGCTGTATTTTCTTCTTTGAAGAAACCCATTGCTACAACAGTACCTACGAAATCGTTTTCGATCACGATTGGAAATACGCAAACATCAAAACCTGCTGCATCCCATTTTTTGAAAGCAAAAGCATTGTTTGATTGGCGTAAGTCATTAATTGATTGTGATACTAAATCAGCAAGGCTTGCTTGGGTGGCATCTTTATGAATTAAATAATTAACTGCAGGATTTGCAAAAGTTAATTTTTCATCTAAACCTTTGATTTGTCCGCGTTCATCAGTAAAAACTGTATCAACATTCCACCATGCTTGGAGAACGTGTTTTAATTTTTTGATCACGTGAATATGTTCAAACTCATTCCAATTAATCATACGACACCTCTTGTTGTCTTTTTTGTATAATCTTTTATCGTCAAGTTTCTAGACAGACTTGATAGCGGCTTGGACTTTTTGTTTAAACTTTTGACGGGCTAGGACCTAGGTCTAGCTTTTTGATTTGGTTATGCTCTATTTTGCGTATAGTACAATCTGGCGTACTCGCCATTTTTTTCTAAGAGCTCTTTGTGTACACCTTTTTCGACAATCTGACCGCGCTTCATGACTAAGATTAAGTCAGCGTTTTGTATAGTTGATAGACGATGTGCGATCACTAAAGTCGTGCGTCCTTGCATTAATTCATCAAGCCCGCGCTGCACTTGTTCTTCACTGACTGAATCAAGGGCGCTGGTTGCTTCATCTAAAATTAAAATCGGAGCATCTTTATATAAAGCACGAGCAATAGCTAAACGTTGTTTTTCTCCGCCCGAGAAATTACCACCACGTTCGCCCACTAAGGTATTAAACTTATCTGGATTTTTTTCGATAAACGTTAAAGCGTGAGCAGCTCGTGCAGAAGCAACAACTTTTTCGTGAACATGATGCCCACCAGTTTCGGTGCCAGCGATAATATTTGTCTCAATGGTATCAGAGAATAAGAAAACCTCTTGTGACACTAAACCGATATTTTTACGCAAATCATGTAGAGAAATATCTTTTGTATCTACGCCACCCACAGTGATTTCACCAGACTGTGCATCATAAAAGCGGGCTAGTAAGTTAGCTAAAGTCGTTTTACCACTTCCACTTTCGCCCACAAAAGCCACTGTCTGGCCTTTTTTAATTTGTAAATTGAAGTTTTGAATTAATGGCGTTGAATCGTAGGCAAACTGAATATTTTTGTATTCAATCATGTCCCAGTCTTTAGGAAATGCCAGATTTTTTCCAGACTCAGGAACTTCGCTATCTTCATTTAGCATTTTTTCAATACGATCCGCACAAACGCGGCTTTCTTGAATACGCACAATCGCTTCTTGAAACTTTTTAATAGGTTCATTGGCTTGCATGATTGTTGTTAAGTAAGCCATCAGTACGCCAAATGATGATTTACCGGCAGCAATACGTGAAGAGAAGTAATATACAATGGCCACTAAAATTAAAGTTGCTACGAATTCATTAATCGGACCAATAAGCTCTACGCGGCCATGAACTTTACGACGCATTTCAATAAAATGATCACCTTGTTTTACTAGACGCTTTGTAAAGAAGTTTTCTAAGTTAAATGCTTGAATCGTTCTTACACCATCAAGAGATTCTTTAATTGTGCCTGTGATTTTCTCTAACTGTTCAACACCAAAAACCGAATACTTTTTAATCGTTTTAGATAACTGGCGTAAAGCGTATAGAATCACCGGTGTAATAAATAAAATTGAAAAAGCTAATGTTGTATCAAAGTAAAATAAGTTAAAGATCACTGCCACGAACATTAAAGGCGCTGTAAAGATATCAGCAAACAGGCGTAAACCATCTTGCACGATTTTTACATCGTTAAAAGTACGGCTTAATAAACCACCAGAACCAGAAGCGTACGTATTGTGAAATTTTAAATTTAATTTTAAAAATTTATGCTGTAATTGCTGGCGAATATCTTGAGTTACTTTTTCACTGACCATATTCATTAAGAAAATATGGAAGTAGCGTGAAATCGAAATGACAAAAGCTAAACCAATACCTAAACCAATCAGCGTTTCAAGGTTTTGCGGCATTGTAGCCGAATCCATCAGTTTTTTTACGTAGTGAGAAATAAAAGCTTTTGAAGCTGAATAGATCAAACCAGTAAGGCCAATAATGACCAACGTTGATTTATATTTTGTAAGCTTTGTCCAAACGTAACGGATATCGGATTGCATCTCATTCCTAGCGTAAATAATCTTTAAGATATTGGCCAGTTAAACTTTTCTTGCTAGCCATCACATCTTCAGGAGTGCCAGCCACAACGATTTGGCCACCCATTTTACCGGCGTCTGGACCCATATCAATAATGTAGTCAGCTGATTTGATCACATCTAAGTTGTGTTCAACGACAACCACAGAGCCACCAGCTTCAATGAGCTTGTGTAAGACCTTCATTAGAAGATCAATCTCTTTAAAATGCAGTCCAGTTGTTGGTTCATCTAAGATGTATAAAGTCGATTTTTGTGAAACTTGCGATAATTCTTTCGCAATTTTTAAACGTTGTGATTCACCGCCAGATAAAGAGTTTGCAGGCTGACCCAGCGTTAGGTAGTCAAGACCCACTTCTTTAAGTACTGATAGAGGTTTACGAATATGCGGATGAGCGACAAAGAAGTTCATCGCTTCTTGTACCGTCATCGATAAAATTTCATGAACGTTTTTACCCTGAAAGGTTACTTCTAAAATTTCCGGACGATATTTTTTACCATCGCAGACATCACATGGAATAATCACGTTATCCATGAATTGCATATCGATTTCTTCAAAACCAGTACCACGGCATGCCGGGCATCTTCCGCCATCAACGTTTAAGCTAAAGGTTCCTGGTGTGTAACCGCGAGACACCGATTCAGGAGTTGCAGCCATTACGTTACGAATAGAATCAAAAGCTTTTAAGTAGGTGATCGGAGAACTGCGCGCTGATTTTCCAATAGGTGATTGGTCGATTAATAAAACATTCTTGATTGTTTCCCAACCTTCAATTTTTGCAAAAGGCTGCGCTGGAATAAATTCTAACTCAAGTTTACGCGCTAAAGCGGGGTAAAGCGTTTTAGTCACTAAAGTTGATTTACCTGAACCACTTACCCCAGTGACTGCAACTAAACGGTTTAAAGGAATATTCACGTCCACATTTTTTAAATTATGACCGCTACAACCTTTAAGTTCTAATTTGTATTTGTAGTTTGTGATTTCAACAGGGCGAACTGTGCGTAAAGTTTTTTCTTTACCAGGTTTTAAATAGCTCGCGGTATTTGACTGGGGAGCTTTATAAAAACTTTCTGTATCACCCGAATAAACAACCTGGCCACCTAAGTAACCAGAGCCTGGGCCCATTTCAATAATGTTTTCAGCGTTTTTAATAACATCATGATCATGTTCAACAACCACAAGTGTATTACCTAAATCTCTTAAATCTTTAAGAATAGAAATTAAACGATCATTATCACGCGGGTGAAGGCCTACAGTCGGCTCATCAAGAACATATAATGTTTGCGATAAACCCATACCCAGTTGGTTCGCTAAAATTAAACGTTGGTATTCACCACCAGATAAAGTTCTGGTTTCACGGTCTACAGTTAAGTAGTTCACACCAACGCGTACTAAGAAGTTTAAACGCGAACGCAGTTGTTTTAAAACTTCGCCAGCCACTTCTTCTTGGTGTTTTGTTAATTTAACGTTTTCAAAGTATTTGCAAAGTTCTTCAATCGTAAAGGCACTTAAATCAGTGATGGATTTTCCGTTAACTAAAATATGGTGCACTTCTTTGCGTAAACGTGATCCATGGCAATCAGGGCACTGACGGCCTGAACGGTAGCGTGAAATAAACACGCGCACGTGCATTTTGTATTTAATCTGATCAAGGTATTCAAATAATCCGACAACGCCGAAAAAATCTTTATTGCCTTTCCAAACTAAATCACGGTGCTCCTGCGAAAGATCTTTCCACGGTGTGCGCATATCAATTTTATATTTCTTACAGAATGCGAATAAAGATTTTTTATCTTGTTCTGCTGAAGGCATCGTAAATGGATTTAGCGCACCTTCAGCAATTGATAATTCAGGATTAGGAATAACTTTCGCTTCATCTAACTCAAGAACGTTACCGAAACCTTTACAAGTCGGACATGCGCCGATTGGTGAATTAAACGAAAATAATTTTGAAGACATCGGTGGCGGTGTATAGCCACACACCGGACACGCAGGTTCTTCAGAAAGTTTTAAATAGTCTCCGTCAGTGGTAACAACTAAAGCACGGCGAATTAAAGTACCTGTGATGTATTTAAGACTGACATCGTAGGCTTGGGTGATCGAATCTGTTAGGCGGCCTTTTTCTTCGTCGTTAAAAGCCATACGATCAATCACTAAATAGAATGTATCGGCAGGAATTCCTTTTTTGATATTTTTAGGTTCACCGATATCAACCATTTCGCCGACTTCGTACGTGATAGGGTCAGATTTTTTCTTACCCTTTTTTTCAGTTAAAGTCGTGATCCGTAAATAACCATCTTGAAGTAATAATGAGTGAAGTTTTTTGCCTTCAAGAACACGTTGGCCTTTAGGAATTTCAACTAAGATATAGCCACGCTTATCTTTAAATTTTTCTAAAACTAAATCCGAAGCTTCAGTTGTAGACAACTTGGTCGCAGGTACATTGTGAGTCGGGCAGTACGGCGTTCCGATTTTTTCAAAAAATAAACGTAAATAATCAATCAGCTCTGTGGTTGTACCCACAGTTGAACGTGAAGACTTAACGGTATTTTTTTGTTCGATCGAAATCGCCGGCGGAATATTATTAATGCCTTCGATATCTGGTTTTGGTGCTTTATTTAAAAACTGACGGGCATAGTTGGACATGCTCTCGATAAAACGACGCTGTCCTTCGGCGAATAATGTTTCAAAAGCTAAAGAACTTTTTCCAGAGCCAGACGGACCGCAAATCACAGTCATCTGGCCTAGTGGAATTTCAACTTCAATATTTTTTAAGTTGTTTTGTTTGATACCCCAAATATGGATATGTTTCATTCAAGCCTCTTTTGATCAGCTTCCAGCTGACCTTTTTTCTAAAGGGCTACTCCTCCATATCCCTTTTTAAATAATCCGTAGTCTCTTCGCTTCGGCTCTCAGCAGCGGTTGGTTCAGTCCCTTCAATATAGGCTTGCATGATCGTTCTGCTGCTGGCCGAGTTAGCTAACTTACCACTTTCAGCATCGACTTTCACGATTTTAACACCATCAGGGATTGGAAATGACATAGGGGGTAAACCCGTATGCGCAGCCTTCATATAATCGAGCCAAATAGGAAGCGCTGCTTTTCCGCCCACTTCTCCACGACCGATTGTTTGTTCTTTATCAAATCCAACCCAAACGCCTGTGGCAATTTGCGGTGAATAAGCGATAAACCAACCATCCACATAACCATTTGTCGTACCAGTTTTACCTGCTACTTCGCGTCCTAATTGAGCAGCGCGTCCGCCGGTTCCGTAAGCGTCTTCAACCGCACCACGCAACATGTGAGTGATGGTGGCAGCTACTTCTGGGCGGATTAACTGATCTGGATCTTCAAAGAAAAATGGAGATGGCGAGGTGTTTTCAGCGTCTTTATCCTGAGCTTCAAATTCTTTTCTTTTTTGTGCGAATTTTTCCTCGATCTGTGCCATTTCATTTGTAAAACGGGCATCTAAAGATAGATTTTCTAAAAGAACTTTACCTTTTGTATCAATCACTTTTTTTACAATCATCGGACGAGTACGTTTACCTAAACGGCCAAATTCAGAAAATGCTTTGGTCATTTCGTATAACGTTACTGAACTTGAACCTAAGACTAACGTGTAATCTGGATTAAGTTTTGAAAAAATTCCTAAGCGTTGTGCAAAGTCAGTCGCAAAATCAACGCCGATATCTTCAACAATTTTAACACTCGGAATATTCAGCGATTTAACAAGGGCATTGCGCATTGTGATTTCGCCGCTAAATTCTTTACCGTGATTTGAAGGCTTCCAGATTTTTTCATCACCTTGGCCTTCTTCGCCGCTAGCTTGTTTGTAAACTAACGGAGCATCAATAATTTTAGTAGAAGCGTTGTAACCTTTTTCTAAAGCGGCCGCATAAACTAAAGCTTTAAATGAAGAACCCGTTTGACGGGCTGCTTGAAGTGCGCGGTTATATTCATTTCTAACGAAACTGTAGCCACCCACCATAGCCAGTACATCTTGAGTTTGCTGGTCAATTGAAAGAAGTGAACCTTCAACAAGCGGTTCTTGATCAAGTTCAACAGCCAGATATTTTGAAATATCCACTTTCGGAATATTTTTGCCGCGAGTTTTACGCCATTGAAATTTATCACCTAAAATTTTCACTAAAATGACATCACCTTTTTTAAGAGCTGATGACGGCTTTTTAATTTCATTACCTTCAGGTTTTACATCAAGGTTAACCTTACGGGCCCATGTCATGCTTTCAAGTTCAATGATTCCTTTAGCTTCTGGAAGTAAAATTTCAACATAAGCTTCGGCATCATTCACATTTGAAACAATGGCTTCGTAGTCTTTACCAACTTCTAAATAACTTGGAAGATTTGAAACCACCGCTTTCTCATTTACTTTTTTAGTGATGATTTTACCTTTTTTAATAATATCAACTTCAGCAAAAGTACCATCTTCTAAGATCGTACGTTCTGGATTTGATTCCATGATGATAGATTTTTTTTGTTTTTCTAAAAAGGCCGCGTATTCAGATTCTTCTTCTAGAACTTTAAGTGGGCCGCGAAAGCCCTGGCGTTTATCAAGTTCTTTTAAACCTTTAACAACAGCTTCGTTAGCTGCGATCTGTTTTGTTAAATCAAGACCAGTAAGAACTTTCACACCTTGATTTAAAATTACATCTTCCCCTAGCTGTTGCACCAATAGCTGGCGCAAAGTTTCTAAATAAAACGGAGCTAAAATTTCGTACTCTTCTTTTAAGTAAACTTTAACTGGCGTTTTAATATATTCTTGGGCTTGTTCTTTAGTGATGTAGCCAATTTCATGCAAACGGTTGATGACGTATCTTTGACGTTCTTTCGCACGAATCGGATTTTTAACCGGAGAATAATCTGAAGGAGCTTTCGGAAGACCTGCAAGCATAGCTGCTTCTGGAATCGTTAAATTTTTTGCAGGCTTTCTGAAGTAAGTTTGTGCCGCCATTTCGATCCCGTAAGCACTTTGACCGAAATAAATTTGATTTAAGTAAAGATAAAGAATGTCGCCCTTAGAAAGGTTTTCTTCCATCTGAATGGCTAGCAACATGTCACGCAGTTTACGAGTATAAGTTTTCTCACTTGCTTGTAAAATCAAGGTCTTAGCAACTTGTTGGGTAATCGTTGATCCACCTTGTACGTTTCTTCCGGCACGCATATTGGCGATAAAGGCACGTGTTAAGGCTTGAAGGTTAATTCCTTTATGTTCAAAGAAGGTATCGTCTTCAGCAGCGATAAAAGATTTAATCACTAACTCAGGAATATCTTTGTAGGGGATAAGCACGCGACGTTCGCGCGAGAATTCACCGATTTTTTTTCCGTTGCGGTCAAAAACTTGTGACACCAGTAGCGGTTTGTAATCTTCAAGTTTGATAACTTCAGGAAGTGACGCTTTAACTGATTTATAAAGAAAAAATGCGCCAGAGATTGATAGAAAGATAAGAGCAAAAACACCCAGAAGTACTTTTTTTAACATAGGTTTTAGCCTATCAAAAAAATGTTCTTCTGGGTAATCCTAACTAGATGTAGGTCGCGTGTAACTTAATATTAGAAAGTACTGCCAGATTTACCTGTGCTGCGTTTCTTTCTCTCTTCGCCACCGCTTGGGATTGTATCTTTAGTTTTTTTACAAACCGATTCACGTTTTTTAGAACCTGAAGTAGATCCAGAAAGATCGTCTTTACATTCGCACATAGCTTTTACTTCAGCTAGGTCGGCATTTGTAGCGCGAACAGCTCTAGAAGCTAACTTAGTTTTTGAACGTTTACCTGTTTTTTCTTCTAACTCAAGAGTTTGTATGTCTTGAGCTAATTTTTGTAAGCGTTCTTGAGCTTTTTGTGACTTAAGCTGAAGATCTTGCGCAAACTGAGACATTTCACCCTGTAAAGTAGCCGTTTGTTCAGCTAAGTTCGCTTGAGCTTCTTGTTTCTCGCGTTCAGCTTCCTGCTGGATTTTTTGTGAGTTTTCAGAGTTTGTTTGTTGAGTTTTACCTTCTTGCTCAATTTGTTCTTGAATGCCAGTTAAGTCACGTTGAAGTGTAGTTAACTGTTCTTGTTGGTCGAATTGTAATTTCTTTCTGTCGCGTTCTTCTTTTTCGTAACAAGCGTCACTAACTACTTGTAATTGTGCTTTTAACTCAGCAGTGGCTTTTGGACCTTTGCTTTTGATTGTAAACGGAAAGTCTTTACAAGCGGGGTCAGCGATCCCTTTAGCTGATTTAATCATACAGCTTTTAGCTGTATCTAAAGCGCCTTTACAACGTAAGTTTTGTTTTTGTGCTGATGTATCTAACATACGATCAGCGTAAGCAAAGTTTAAAGCTCTGATTTTATCATTTGTTTTGCTTGATTGTTTTGTTAAATCTTTTAAACGGGCACCAGCCGCAATTAATTCTTTTTGAGTGTCATAGCTTTTTTCACGCATTTTAGTGTCAACTTCAGCTAAAAGTTTTTTGTTCTCACGTTGTAATTCTTGAATTTCTTTAGTGATACGCGTGATTTCTTTATCATTCTCTTTTTTGTCTTTAATAGCTTCGTCTTCGATTTTTTTCTTTTCTTCTGTTAACTCTTTACGGCGATCGCGAAATTCTTTTTCAGCATCGCGTGCTTCTTTACTATCGATATCGATTAAGCAGCTAGAGCCAGATAGGCCTAATGATTCTTCTCCGCCAACAACAGCACGGAAGATGTTAAGCGTACTGCTGATACCACCATCTTGTTGTTCAGTTTGTGATGATGTCGATGCAGCCATGCTGTCGCACTCTTTAATTTTATCTGAACAGCTTTTTTTAGTGTCGCCGGATTTTCCAACAAGGCCTTCACAAGCACTTTGTGCATCACCTAGATTTTTTTTGTATTCTCTAAAAGCTTCTTCACAGTCTTGATCGCCTTCTCCGGCTTTAGACTCAGTAGGGAGAGCTAAACATTGCGGATCTTTAGAAGCCTGGCGAGCAGCTGTATTTAAGCACGAATCTTTTTTCGTTGGATCGGTTTCGCTATCACATTTTGCTTCTCTATCGCTTGTCTTACCGGCCACGCATTCTTCACGTGTTTTATATTCGACAGCAGAAGCTGTATTAGCGGTCATAAAACCAGTGACTACAAAAATACTAACAAGTGTAAAAAACTTAGTGATTGAATTTGTATTCATTTGATTTCTCCCCTTTAGAAGAATAGTCAGCAATATAGAGACCATTTTTGTTACTCAAGTTACTAGTTTGACGTTTCATTTTGAGACTGTGAATACCTATGAGTATTAAGGCCTATATATTTGGACTGATGACTAGACTATTTGTTTACGGCCAGCTGGACCTAAGACGGGCTAACTTGCCTAAAGTATAACATGACGTTACTCTGGTTTACGGGAAGACAAAGCTAACTGAGGAGATCAAGGATGATTCCAAAGAATTTCGTACTATTGTACGTGGTGTGTGTATTAACACTTTTTATCGTGAATGCAGTATTTGCGTAAGTCGCAAATACCACAAAATCAAAAGACTAATTTTTTAAGACGTAAATTTCAGAATAGTTACGGCCTTTTTCATCGCTATCCATGCCGTAACCAACGACGTAACGATCTTCAATCGTTTTACCGATGTAATCGGCGCGAATAGGTAATTCGCGGCGTGCTGGTTTATCTAATAAAGTTACGATTTTTAATGAAGCCGGTTTTGAAGCTAACAGACGATCTTTTAAGTAAGATAGTGTGCGGCCTGTATCGATAATTTCTTCAACGATAATCACATCTTTTCCTGTGATATTGATTGAAATATCTTTTTGCATGCTGATCGCTCCGCCTTTTTCAGTTGAACGAACAAAAACGAAATCAACTTGTTGAGGTAAAGAAATTCTACGCATTAAATCCGCAGTTAAATGAATAGAACCGCGTAAAGGGCAGATAAAGATAATTTCGCGGCCTTCGTAATCGTTTTCGATCTGAGCAGCTAATTTACCAACTAACTTTTGGATATCTTCTTGTTTTAAGAATGCGGCCATTTCATCGCGGATCTGTTTCATAGTTAAGTCCTTTTAAGCAGTATAAATTAAAAATCTAAATTAGTAATTCCAGTTGTTTGAGCCATTTTTAAGTAACGTAAAGCTTCCGTGTTCTTTGGCTCTAAACGAATAATATTTTCCCACTGTTCAACAGCCTCGGCAACCATATGCGAGTTGTATAAGATTAATCCAAGCTTAAGACGAGGTTTAATCAGTTTGCTATCGTACTGAATCACAGCTTTTAATTCTTTAATCGCTTTATCTTTTTGTCCCGCTTGCACGTAACATTCAGAGATAAGTAAGGCGATATCACCTTTTTTAGAAGAAAGACGGTAAGCCTTCATGTATTGCTCTAAAGCTTCATCAAATCTGCGGATTTGTAAGTACAGATCGGCTGTTTCAATGTGCTTAGTCGCAATTTTTTCTTCTAAGTTTGAGCTTTGTTGGAAAGATTTTTTCTTATCAACAATAGCTTGGGCTTGTTCAAAAACTTTTTTAGCTTCGTCGTATTTACCAAGGTCGTTTAAGATAATTGATAAACCAACGGCAGCATCTGAATAAGCTGGATCTATCTCTAAAGCTTTTTTGAAAGTTTTAATCGCTTTATTGAATTGGCCACGGTTGTAATAAATCGTAGCTAACATCTGATAAATTTCAGGATTGTTCGAATTGATTAACGTCGGCTGCATCAACAGCGGTTCAGCTTGTTGATATTTACCGTCGATAAACGCTTCACGAGCTTCATCAAGAAGTTGTCCAGAAAAAGATCTCATGTTTAAAGCCCCTCACTTTTTAACTTTTGCGCTTCATCAGAGTTTGGATATTTAGTCGTAAGAGCTTTAGCGTGTAAGTCTTGTTTTTTTTGATCAGAAAGTTTTGCAGCACTTTTTGCAGCACCTAAATGCGCACGTGGATCAAAGCCAAGACCAGGGTATTTGTATAAAGCTGACTCGTATCTGCGAAGAGCCGCAGAATATTTTTCGTCTTTGAAGTAGAAATCGGCGATGTATAATTCTTTTTGCGCTAAACGCGAAAATACGTCGTCACGTTTTGCTTTGCTATCAGCTGCAAATTCTGATTTTGGATACAGCTTAGTTAATTCCATGAAGTGATAAATGGCGTCTTTACCAACTGATAAATCGCGATCAATCGTTTCAGGTAATTGCATGTAGTAGCTCATAGCAATGCGGTATAAAACGTAATCAGACTTTGGATGTTTAGGGTGAAGATCTCTGAAGTTTTGATAAGCCACTTCAGATTCTGTGTATGATTCACGTTGGTAATGAACATCAGCAATCGCTAATTCAGCTTCAGTGGCTAAATTGCTGTACGGAAATTTATTACGAACATCGGCGTATTTGGCTAAAGCCACTTCGTAGCGTTCGGCATCTGCGAATTCTTTGGCGTAAGCAAATAATCCTTCAGCCGTGTTTAAATCTTTTTCTTGGGTTGCACAGGAAAAAAGAAAGCCCCACGCCATTAAAGAAACTACAAATAATTTCAATGAGTTAACACTTGTCATAGAATTCACAGTCGACCTCAAAAAACATAACAACCCAAGCCTGGTTTGAAGTCAAAAAAATTAGACACTAACGCACGCGTTTTTGGTTAGTCTTTGGGCATTTTTGATGCGGAAATTAGCTCTAAATCGTCTTTCTTTGCCCAGCCGGAAATTCCGCCCGGATATTTGATTTGAAAATAAAGAATATCGTTGATTTTAGCCACTCGTAAAATGTGCACAAGGCTGCCACCCGGTAAGTCAGAAAGGGCTGCTTGATTTTCACCAGCCGCTGTTTTTAACACCGCTTGTTCAGTTCTGATTAAAGCTTTTGGGGTCTGTTCTTCCCAAATTTTCATTCCGGCAAAAACAGAAAAAACTAAAAATAAAACCAACCACAAATAATTTTTGAACGAATAACGGCTGAATTTTAAATTTTCTAAAATTTCTTTTTTACGAGCTAAATAAAAATTAAAAATGCTTCGTAAAAAGATCACAAAGAAAACAGTGGCGCAAACCCACAAAGCCTCAACAGGTACGGCTTCCAAGCCCGCTTTGTTCAAATTTTCTAATAACGAAATATCATGCGGGGTTGCTTTAACTTTAAAATGAGTTTGCACCTTGGCGGCTAATTCTGTGGCCTGGCTATGACGAGGTCTTAGTAAAAGTGCTTTTTGTGTATAGACATAGCTTTGTAGAAAATCCTGTTTTCCGAACGCGGCAAGGGCGGCATTATAGCTAATATCAGCCACTTGGTCTCGGCTTAGGTCGGGGTTCTGCTCTAAAAGTGACTTATAAGCCGATAACGCTTCGTCATATTTTTTCTGCTGCTGCAAAGATAAAGCATTTTGAAAGTTTTGTTGGAAATCGGCTGTAGGCTGCATAGCAGAAAGTCTAATGGAGGAGTGCTTTCCTTGTCATAGCTCGTTGCAACAAGGTATTCTATGGACTTAAAAACACTCTCTATAAATACGAGGAAAAAACCATGTTATCAGCTATCAAAGGCGCTATCGCCAAAGTGCAAAATGCAGACGAACTTTTAACCGGCAGAAAACTTGACCACGATCCAGTTGTAGAAGGTCTTGTGAATGATCTTGTCGATGAAGTTATGGTGATCAATAGCGCCATTCAAACGATTCAACCTCCTCAACCAACTTTAATTGAAAAAAACAAAAACAAAATGGATCACATCGCAGCGCTTCGCGGTCGTCCACTTTATCACCCTTACATCGGAACAGGCGCAGGCCAAGGTGTATACGTAGAACTTGAAGATGGTTCTGTGAAAATGGATTTAATCAACGGTATCGGTATTCACTTAATGGGTCACGCGCACCCACGTGTGATGAAAGCGGCTGTTCGCGGTGCTTTAGCTGATGTGATCATGCAAGGTAACCTGCAACCAAATAACGACTACATTAAGTTAACTGAAAAGTTAGTTCAAATCGCTGGTCGCAAATCTCGTCTTAAACACGCTTGGTTTTCAACTTGCGGAACTATGGCGAATGAAAACGCTGTAAAAATGGCTCGTCAAAAAAATTCTCCAGCTAAAATGATCGTGGCAATGAAAAATGCTTTTGCTGGTCGTTCTACAATGATGGCTGAAGTCACTGACAACCCGGCGTACAAACAAGGTCTTCCAGAATACAACGAAGTCTTACGTATTCCGAACTACGATAAGAAAGATCCTAAATCAGCAGAAAATGCATTACGCATTTTAAAAGAACACGCTGCTAAATTTGATAAACAAATCGCTGCGTTCTCTTTTGAACCGATGTTAGGTGAAGGCGGCTTTGTTCCAACTCCACGTGAATTCTATGAACCTATGTTAGCATTTTGTAATGAACAAAAAATTGCTGTTTGGGCAGATGAAGTTCAAACGTTTGCACGCACGGGCGAATTTTTTGCTTTTGAAACAATGAACTTAGGCCAATACGTTGATATCGTAACGTTAGCTAAAACGGTTCAATTAGGCTGCACACTTTACACTGAAGAGTACAACCCAAAACCAGGTTTGATCGCAGGAACATTCTCTGGTGGTACGAGCTCGATGACAGCTGGTCTTGAAATGTTAGAAATGCTTGAAGAAGGTTACATCGGACCTAACGGCCGCATTCAACAAATTCACAATCATTTCATTCACGGCATCAACCGTTTAAATGAAACAACTTGCAAAGGTTTATTAACAGACGCTGGTGGTATGGGGTTAATGATCGCGTTTACGCCGTTTGAAGGTAAAAAAGAACAAGCTGAATTATTTGTTAAAAAATTATTTAAAAACGGAATCATCGCATTTACTTGCGGTAAAGATCCAGTTCGCATCCGCTTCTTAGTGCCGGCAATTATCCAAGATTCAGATATTGCCTTAGCGTTAGAAGTGATTGAAAAAACGGTGCAAGAAGGACTTTAGTTTGCTCGCAACCCAAGTCTCTGCACGAGAAGCTTTTGATTTTATCGGTAGCTGCCGAAAGCTTATAGCGATTGACAGCTCTCCGCAGATTTCTGCTTTAGAAGCGGCAGAGTATTTGGCAACATTGGCCCGCGATCTTGGGTTTGATGTTGAAGTTCAGCAAGAAATGCAAAACGGAATCACTCAAGCGAACATCATTGTTCGTTTGGAACCGTTTCAAGCCGGGCGCAGTGAATTTTTATTACAGGCGCATCTTGATACGGTAGATCCGGGTAACTTTTCTTTATGGAAGAAAAATAATTTTAATCCGTTTGATGCGGTTATTGAAGATGGCCGCATTTATGGATTAGGTTCTGCCGAAGTTAAGTTAGATTTTTTATGTAAGCTGCAGGCCTTGGCACAGCTTAAAGATAAAAAGTTTACCACACTTCAACCGGTATTGGTTGGAACTTTCGGCGAAGAAACGGGAATGCAAGGGGCTTTAAAGCTGATTCGCAAAAATAAAATCAATGCGAAGTATGCTTTAATCGGTGACCCTTCAGATTTAAATATTGTGAATGCCGCTAAAGGTTACGCGACAGTCGAAATGCGTATTCCATTTAGCAATGAAGAGACTGAGTACAAAAAAAACAAAGCGTTGTCGGAACACACATCAACGCAGACAAAAATTTTCTCAGGAAAAAGTGCTCACTCTTCAACTCCGCACTTAGGTGAAAGTGCAGCGTTAAAGCTTTTTGAATACTTATCAAAAATGCCAGACAACGTGGTGATCGTAGAAATGGATGCGGGCACACGCCAAAACATGATTCCCAACCAAGCGATGGTGGAATTAGACGTAGCCGCTTCATTTAAAGATCCAGTGATCAGAAAAATTAATTTTTTATATAACACCATGAACGAAGTTCAAAACGAAATGAAGTCAGTGGTCGATAAAGTATTTACGCCAGAGCATTCGACAATCAGTGTGGGGGTCATCAGAACTTTTGAAGACCACATTTTGGTTTCGGGCTCTTGCCGTATTCTTCCAAACGTTAAGCAAGAAGAGTACGAAAAATGGATGCAGATGATTTCTCGTGCCTGCGAACAAGTTGGTGCAGAATTTCGCCTGCAAGATTATAAACGTCCGTTTCGTACGGATGAAAAATCAGTTTTGATTAAAGGGGCTTTGGCTGAATTAGAAAAATTAGGGCAAACAAGCCAATGCACAAGCTTAGCTTCAACAAATGAAGCCAGCCTTTTTTCGCGTATTGGTATTGAGTGTATCTGTATCGGTGCCGGAAAAAGAGAAAATAATGTTCATACGCCCAATGAACACGTAGAAATTAAACACTTAGAATTAATGACGTCATTTTACCAAAAAATGATCGAAAGGTTTTGTTTATGAGCTTTATTGTAAGAGCAGTTAGCAAAGACGATATTACGCAATTAACAGATTTAGCGAAGCAGTTTAACTTGTTAAATTTACCGGGTGATCGAAAAATCATTACCGAAAAAATTGCACGCAGCGAAGCTTCGTTTGCCGGAGACCTTCCAAAACACAAATCAGAATATATTTTTGTAGTTGAAGATGTTGAAGAACAAATGGTTGTCGGAAGTTCTTTAATTATCGCCAAACACGGTTCAGAAGAAGTTCCGCACTGTTATTTTAAAATTTTAAAACGCGATCACTTTTCTCAAGATTTAGGAATCGGTTTTATTCATCAGGTGTTACGTTTTCAGTTAGACACTGATGGCCCAACAGAAATCGGGGGGTTATTAGTTGATAAAGCGTATCGCAGACGTCCAGAACGTTTAGGTAAACAAATTTCTTTAAGTCGTTTTGTGTACATGGCTTTAAACCCTGAACGTTTTGAAAACCGTGTGTTATGCGAATTAACTCCACCGTTAACTGATGAAGGCCGTTCTGAGTTCTGGGAAGCTTTGGGCCGACGTTTTACAGGTCTTCCGTACCAAGAAGCGGATGCACTTTCGCAAACAAATAAAGAATTTATCGAATCGTTATTTCCAGAAGAAGATATTTATTTATCATTATTAGATTCAAAAGCGCGTTTAGTGCTTGGTCGTGTAGGTGAAGCGACAAAACCTGCGCAACACTTATTAGAAAGCATCGGTTTTCAATATTTAGATGAAGTTGATCCTTTTGATGGTGGTCCGCACTACGGCTGTGAAACAGAAAAGATTTTACCAATTAAAATGGGTAAAAAATTACGTGTGTCTGAAGGCAAAGATGCTTCATTTAAACAAATGGGCTTAGTCGGTATCGGCAGTGACGATTTCAAATGTATGTTAACCGCGTACGATATTCAAGATGGCTATGTGGCAGTGCCTGCAAAAACACGTGATCGCTTAAAATTAGATTTAGACCAAGAGGTGTTTGTAACACCTTTTGATTTCAAGAAGAAAGATTAAGATATGAACTACAAAACGACTCCATTTTTAGGTGATTTTATTAATGGTCAATTTGTTAAAGGATCAAAATCCGATGGCCAATTCAAAGATATTTCTCCGGGAGATTTATCTGATGAAATCATGACAGTGAGCTATAGCTTAGATCATGTTGAGCAAGCTATTACGGCAGCAAAAAAAGCTTATCTACCGTGGGCGAAACTTTCTTTAGATGAAAGAAAAAAATACTGCTTACGTTTAAAAGAATTATTCGTAGCTCACGAAGCTGAAATGGCTGAAGCGATCGCCCGTGATACAGGTAAAGCTTTATGGGATGCCACATCTGAAGCTAAGGCTTTGTCAGCAAAAATTGATGTAACATTGAATGAATCTTTAAAACTGGTTCAAGAAGAACATATTCCAAATGCACTTCCACAAGTTGAAGGTGTGATCCGTTTTAAATCACGCGGCGTGATGGCGGTGATCGGGCCTTTCAATTTTCCGGCGCATTTACCCAACGGTCACATTATTCCAGGCTTAGTGACGGGTAACACGATTGTTTATAAACCGTCTGAACAAACACCATACGTTGGCCAATTGTACGCGCAAATTTTTGAAAAAGCGCAATTCCCGGCGGGTGTATTTAATATGATTCACGGTGAAGCTGAAACAGGCCGTCGACTTGTCGCTCACGAAGCGATTGATGGTATCTTATTTACCGGTTCATACGAAGTTGGTCTTAAGATCAAACAAGAAACTTTAAACCACTACTGGAAAATCTTAGCGCTTGAAATGGGCGGTAAAAATACAACTGTGGTTTGGGATGATGCCGACATGGATAAAGCGATCTATGAAACAATCGTAGGTGCTTATATGTCAACAGGCCAACGTTGTTCAGGAACTTCACGCGTGATTTTACATGATAAAATTGCTGACGAATTTACAGAGCGTTTTTACAAAACAGCTAAAAAATTAACAATTGGCCACTGGTCAAAAAATCCATTTATGGGACCATTGATTAATGGCGGTGCGGTTGAAAAATATATCCGTTTCCAAGAAATGGCGAACCGTGAAAACTGTGAAAACTTAATGCGTGGTAAATCTTTGGATTTAGAAAACAAAGGTCACTACGTAACGCCATCAATCCATTTAGTAAAATCGTTTGATAAAAATTCGGTTTACCAAAAAACAGAAATCTTCGGCCCGAATGTAGCTATTTACCGTTCAAGTGATTTTGAAAACACGATGGAAATGGTGAATTCAACAGGCTACGGTTTAGCAATGGCGCTATTTACAAAAAACAGAGAACTTTATAACGAAGCGATTTTAAAAGCGCGCGTTGGTTTATTAAACTGGAACCGTACAACAAATGGCGCAAGCTCACGCTTACCGTTTGGTGGTATGGGTAAATCAGGTAATGACAGACCATCAGCTCACTTTGCGGTTCAGTACACGACTGTGCCATTAGCAAGTTTAGAAGATCCAACATCACTTGATAAGGCTAAGTTACTTCCTGGAGTAACTCTTGAATAAAAAAATGAAGACGACACTTTCTGCAACAACGTTTTTTATTGTCGCTGTGGGTATTGCCGTTGGGTTTTTCGGTTATCAGTTTTTAAAAACTGGTTACAGCAGCGATACAACAGAAGTTCTATTTGATGTAAATCCGGGGCAGTCGATGCCAACGGTGGCGCAGAATTTAGAAAATGCGAAACTGATTAAAAATGCCAAGTTATTTCAGTGGTATTCACGTTACCGTGGTATGAGTCCCAAGCTTAAGCGCGGCGAATACGCGCTTAATGCGGCGATGACTCCAGATGAAATTTTAGCGGTTGTGACTTCGGGTAAAAGCGTCGCGCGTAATTTCACAGTGGCTGAAGGCCTTAATATGTGGGATATCGCCGATCTTTTAGAAAAAAATAACTACGGCACAAAACAAGAAGCCTTAACATTGTTTCGTGATAAAGAATTTATTCAAGCCCTTTTAGGTGAATCGTTAGATTCTTTAGAAGGTTATTTATTTCCTGAAACATATAAAGTAACTAAGTTTGATACCCAAAAAGATATCATCACACAAATGGTGAAAAGATTTTTATCGGTGTATGCTGAAATTCAGCCAGAACTGATGACGTTTAACCAAACTTTTCCGCAACGTAAATGGAACCGTAATCAGTTAGTAACGTTTGCAAGTATCGTTGAAAAAGAAACGGGTGCTAAAGAAGAACGTCCGCTAGTATCTTCGGTGTTTCATAACCGTTTAGATAAAAATATGCGCTTACAAACTGATCCTACGGTTTTATATGGAGTGGCTTTAGCACGTGGACAGATGCCAAAGAATATTACGCGCACAGATCTATTAACACCGACGAAATACAACACTTACACGATTTACGGTCTTCCGCCGGCTCCGATTTCAAATCCGGGTAAAGAAGCCTTGCAAGCGGCTTTAAAACCAATGCCATCGAAGTATTTGTATTTCGTAAGTCATAATGATGGAACTCATCAATTTTCTGAAAGCTTAGAAGCGCACAATGCGGCAGTTAAAACTTTTCAGATTAATCCAAAAGCGCGCCAAGGAAAATCATGGCGTGATTTAAATGGTAAAAAACCCACGACAAAAAATTAATGGGTAAATTT
This sequence comes from Pseudobdellovibrio sp., assembly GCA_023701385.1. Taxonomy (GTDB): domain Bacteria; phylum Bdellovibrionota; class Bdellovibrionia; order Bdellovibrionales; family Bdellovibrionaceae; genus Pseudobdellovibrio. The sequence continues at coordinate 13,390 of JAMPXC010000030.1, read as the reverse complement.
TTAGGTGCTATACTTATTTTGGTGCTGGCTTATTTTGCATTTCTAAAACGTACCGAGCCGCCCAAAGAAGTACCGGCACCTGAAGAACAAACAGAGCAGGTTGAGATCAGTCCCCCACCACAGCCAGTTTCAAGCCCACTTCAATCAGTTGTCACCTCAGCACCAGTATCTGTAGCCACTACAGCCCTTGCCGCCACAGACAGTGTGCTTGGCGATGAAGGTTCGCTTCCTGATGACGCGGATGGTTCCGGTGAGCTAGTCAAAGACGAGCGTAAAGACAATGTAGATCAAACTATTATTGGTAATGAAAAAAGATTGGCTGAGGCTAGATCTGCAACAGAAGTTTTTGAGCTTTTAAGAAAACTGCGTGTTCGCCCGCGAAAACTTGGTGAAATATCAGCCGTTGCCGATGCAGAAGATTTTGCAAAATTTTGGGGGATTTACGAAGGGTCAGTGCTGAATAATCGTAATGAAATTATTTATACTTTAAAAATCGAGTTACGTAAGCCGAGCGAAGCCAATTTAAAAACTGTGGGTAAATATCAAATAGCAAAATCCGGAACTGCGCCGACCACACATGATCTTTATAGTGAATTAGCAGTTCAACTTGTAGGGCGCGATTCTTTGGTGATTGAAAATCCTGACCAGCAACGCCATTTTCAATTCTATAAATTATCTAATGGATATCTAGCCGGCAATTTATACGAAAAGCCATCTCGTCGCACGAGAACCTATCATTTTGTTTTAAAGAATAAATAATCGGGTGTTAAGGTGCCGCTTCTACGTATGGTACAAAAGAATCTAATTCAGGATTGAACTGAAATACATTTAAACGTGAGTTTCCGTTTTTATCGACAGTCGGTGCGATAATATCCATTTGCCCGTCAGTGTTAATATCAACTAGGCCTAAATTCATCGAATTGTTATTCACCATTAAATAAGCTTCAGCATCGTCATTTAGCGGAAAACGCTGTTTAAAAACCTGATTATTGGTATTTGGATCTTTCAGATAAATTTCGATTTCAACACCGGTGTTGGTTTTGATCTTAAAGATCACAAACATCTTTTCCTGATATTGGGCGAAAGCTTTGGCTAAAATCTTACGTTCTTCAGTAGAAGGGGTAAAAATACGACGAACGGAACCCATTGATGAACCAATCGCAAAAACCAAAGAAATCACCAACGCTCCTACTAATAGGGGAATTGATATTGATTTTTCATTTTCAACGGGCTGATTCATAGCTATTATTTTGTTCTATAAGCCTAAGGGGGTCAAATGACGTCACAAGAATTCTACGAACTCGTCCAAAGTCGTAAATCTATCCGCAAGTTTAAAAAAGACCCTGTGCCCCGCGAAGTTTTAGAAAGAATGTTTCAACAAGCGGCCTTTCACGCACCCTCTGGAAAAAACCGTCAGAACTGGCGCTTCTTTGTCGTACAGGGACAGAAGCGTGACGAGTATTTAAAGTATTCACAAAAATCTTGGTTAAGTATTAAAGACGTTTTACAAAAGCGCCTAAAGCCATCTTTGTATGATTTTACAGAAAGATTTTTCTTCACTCTAGGTGATGCGCCGGTTTTAGTTTTTTGCTATTCACATAACGATAATGAAGAACGTTATCACACAAGCATCGGTAGCGTTTATATGGCTGTGCAAAATATTAATCTAGCTTGCCAAGTTGAAGGCTTAGGTTGTTGCACAATGGGTGCGCCACTTGAAATCAAAGAAGATGTCGATAAATTTTTGGGAGTCACAGAACTTCCTGAATACAAAAAAGGCGAGCTAGAACTTCTCTGCGGCATTGTGATCGGTTACCCGGATCACAATCCACCGAAAGCGCCTCGCCAATTAGAAAATCGCATTACTTGGATTGATTAATTAAATGTAAAATATAATCCTAAGTTTAAGCCTGAATAAAACCCAGGCTCTTTTGCAGTTAAAGAATCGCTGCCTTGCCAATAAGTCACACTACTGTAAGTGATGACTTTTGATTCAATCGCTAACATTAAATTTTTATTAATGAAAACGCCTCCTCCTAATTGAGCGCCAAGTGAACCCTTACTGACTTCAAGAAAAGGTGAATTTTTCGTACTGATTGACGAAAGATTAAATCCAAATTGTAAAAATCCATCGTTGAATCGATAAACTAAACTTCCATAGCCGTTTAAAATAGAAGACTCGGTTGTATTGTTAGATATAGTAGAGCCGAATGCTTTAACTTTGTCCCATTTGACGTTCCAATACGATAGTCCACCCATCCAGCCCCAAGAGTTTTGTCGAGCGTTAATGTGATTAAGATCAATAAAGAAAGCAGCAGAATCTGATTCGTATTCTACATCGCTTCCCTCTACCGTAGAGCCACTGATAGCTTGTACGTCTTCAAATTTTAGCGAATTATTAAGACGAAATCCGGCTCCTAGATTTGTAAATTCGTTTTTCTCAGTTGTGGGTGGCACTTCGGCTTGTTGTGGTGGAGCGGATTGTTGAATTGGTTCTTTATCTGAGTAGTCTTCCGAATAGATGTAGGCTTCAGAGTTAATTGCATAATGTGAGTTATCTGAACAAGAAGATAGATCTACTAAAATAATTTTAGCAGTTTGTTTTGTCACTTTAACATCACAATTATTCTGTTTGTTTCCAATGATTACATTTTCAATTGTTTGAACACCAGCACCAGAATCAATTTGGATTTCAGCGGTTTTTTGGCTCGTAAGCACGGCTGTGATACTACCAATTTTCATGAGGCCGGCGTTAGCTGAGACTGAAAGAGAGAAGATGAAAATTAAATTAGTGATTGCGAAATACTTCATTGAACCCCCGAAATAGAGTTAAGTGTCTATTGCTGCGTTAAGTGACTCAAGAAAATTTTATTTATGTAGACAAAGGTCTGAAAACAAAAATTGATTAATTACAGAATAAAATTCCACACCAGATTGAGCTGGTAATGGGTTTCGTCTTTGAAACCATTTTCTCTTTATTTATAGCCAACGAAAATGTCTTTATTAGACTAGACCATGGACTAGGGTTTAGAGCCCTAGTAAGAATTTAAAGTCTTCTGCGCTGAGTTGACCGCTGCCATTCATGATTTTCTCGAATGATTCAGAGTCTGAAAACAGAGCGTCGAAGTAAGATTTTTTCTTAAGTTTAAGAAGTTCGATTTTTTCTTCAACCGAATCTTTCATTAATAAGCGGTAAACCTGAACATCATTTTTCTGACCCAAACGGTGTGAACGATCGGTCGCTTGATTTTCAACAGCCGGGTTCCACCAAGGTTCGATATGATAAACCACTGAAGCTTTCGTTAAATTTAAACCCACGCCGCCAGTTTTTAAGGTCATCAATAACACTTGCGGAGTTTCTGAGTTTTGAAACGCTTCTAAAATTTCACGCCGCGCTTTATTTGAAACGCTGCCATGAAGTGTATAAAAAGGAACTTTATTTGCCGTAAATAAACCAGAGATTTTTTCTAACGTAGCCAGAAACTGCGTAAAGATAAGAACGCTCTTACCTTCTTCAATATGTTCTTTTACACATTCTAAGATATGCGCGATCTTCGGTGGATTTTCGGTGAACTTCACCTGCGGAATACCACTTGGATCTGAACACGCCTGGCGTAAACGTAAAAGGGCCGTTAACATCGCAAGCTGCGAAGACGTTTGCCCTTTTTCAGACATAATTTGATTCACTTGATCGTTATGCGAAATCGCAAGTTTTTTATAAATCTCGATTTGCTTTTCGCTGAAATCAAAACGAATTGATTCTTCAAGTTTTTTTGGAAGATTTAAATTCACCGAATCTTTAGTTCTGCGTAAAACAATCGGGCGCATTTTCAGTTTTAAAAATTGCACATCTTGTGGATCAATTGTTTTACCAGGGCCAAACTGCTCTTGAAAAATTTTATAACTTCCCATTGATCCTGGTAGAACTAAATCTGTCAAAGAGAAGAAATCCATAAAATTATTTTCAAGTGGTGTACCTGAAAGGGCTAATTTGAATTTAGCTTTTAATAAACGTGATGACGAAGTTCTTTTTGAAGAAAGATTTTTTAAATTCTGAGCTTCATCAAAAATAATTACATCCCAAAGAACCTGCGAGAAGAAATCTTCATGTTCAGTTAATAGACCATAAGTGGCAATAATCACTTTGTGCTCTTGGCCGTCTTTTTCTAATAATTCTTTTTTCTTAGAACCACTGAATATTTCAACCTGTAAATCTGGAGTAAACTTACGTGCTTCGGATTCCCAGTTAAAACAAAGCGATGTCGGTACAACTACCAAAGACCATGATTTGTTATTTTTACGGTGTTCGTCTAAGAAAGCTAATACCTGAAGTGTCTTACCAAGACCCATGTCATCAGCTAAAATTCCGCCAAGATTTAATTTATAAAGATCGTGAATCCATTGTGTGCCGACAAGTTGGTGTTCTTTTAAAATACCTTGAAGATTGTCTGATAACTTAATGCGTGTTTCTGCTTTACCCAGATTTTTATAAAAATCGTGAATTTCATTCCAGTAAGGATGATCAGAAACAATGTTCGTTCCAGATTCAGCTAAAGCCAGTAACTCTAGAATTTGCGATTTTGGTAGGCGTACAAATTCTTTTTCGCCACGCGCAACTTTGTTTAAAGCGTCGCTTTTAATTCTTTCCCAAAATTTTTCTAAAGCCGCAAATTTAGGAATAGCATTAGGATCAATTAAAAACGGACGGCCTTTGTAAAACATAATGCCGCTTAAAGTTTGCGTGCCTTTTCCAGAAAAGTTCACATCTTCAAGATTAACTTCAACACCTTTAAAAAATAGTTTCGGAGATAATTCAAACCAATCGGTTTTTGAATTATTCACAGTGATTTCAGATTTAAAATCATCTTCACTTAATTTCTCTAAAGATTTAGCATTAATAAAAACATCCCAGCCTTGCGCGGCTAAGTCAGACATTTTGTTATACATTAACGGCAATGTTTCATCAGAAATTTTGACTTTACGAATATACTGGTTTGAAAGCTCAGCTTGCAGATTGAAACCAGTATACACCGGTTCATAAGGCTCACTTGCTTTTAACGAATCAGCCACCAGCTCTAAAAACTTTGTCGAAGATTTTGTGAAGATGTCGCCCTTGGATTCAAACATTAATGGCTCAAGACAAATTAATAAAGATTCGGCCGTGAATTTATCAAAGTCAGTTAATTCGATAATCTGATTTTTTAAAACCAAATAACGTGTTTGAACACGTACAATTTTTAAAACTTCATTTAAAGCAAATTTGAAGAATGCATAAACTTTGTCAGATAGAAAAGCGCTTAATTTGCGCTCGTAAGGGTTAATCTCCCCAAACTTATCCACAAGAATAGAACGTTTAAATAAATCAAAAATATTATTTTCTAAAATTTCTAAAAACTGCTCATCTGTTAAGTTAAATTGCCCTGTCGTTAACGGGCGATTTAAAACATGACGGCAAGTTTCAAGGATCATCAAACAAGCCACACCTTGGTGTTTTAACACGCGAAGATCGTTATCGCGTTTTAAACCTTTACGTTGAGCTGCTAAATCTTTTCGTTCAGCATCTGATAAATACGAAATGCCTTGTAAAGCTGTTTGCAATAATAAGTCAGTTGTTAATTGCGTATTATGAACACGGTACACATCATTTTGAAAAGTAAACTCACTCCATAAAGAATAAAACACACTTTCAAAACCGGGTTCCATATAGTGCTGAAGATTCACGCCGTATTTTTCCGGTTTAATCGTTACTGGATTCTGCGTAAACGAAAAGTGAATATTGTGTTCTTTTAAAAAACTTTTAATCGAAGCGATACTTGAATGGTTTTTATAAATGCGGTCAGCACCGGATTTTTCGTACTCTGGTCCTAGATAACTAAAAGCAATATCATCACTGCGGCCAGCTTTTTCAAGAGGCACCGCTGTGAATAATCCAGTCTTAGCATTAACTGTTGAAGGATAAAGATGAATTTCATCTTGTGTGTCAGCCGCAGCGCGGTCTTGCGTTAGAGCAGCCCCGCCTAAATACGGAATATTTTTTTCTTCGATCGGTTTAATAAAATATTCGCCAAACATCGGCTTTTGCACATGCAGCTCAGAAATTTCTAAACCGTATTTAATGCCGGCCATATCAAGGGCTAAATAAACTTTAAATTCAGGAAATTTTTGGCGAAGAATAAAAAAATTATCAATCATTTCAAGAAGCACAAAGCCAATAAGATATTCGTTTTGTTGAGCTTCAAAGCGGCCCAAAAACTTCATGAAATTTTTTAAACGCACCCGTTCTTTAGCTGCTTGAAAGCTAAATTGTTTTTCGACCAAGACTGGATTTAACTCACGCGCCAGCGTTACACCTAAATCGTAATTACCGATTTGATCTAACGACAAACGTGTTTCATTTTTGAGATAAACAGAAACCACATCAGTTAATTCCTGGTATGTGTTACGATTAAAACTGTAGTTTTTACCCCGTAATAAATCCGAAATCATGCTGTGGCTTCGGGTATCGAAAGATTCGTAAGTGCGTGTTTTTGGAAGGGGAAAAAGCTCTAAATTAAGAGAAGAAATCTGCTCTTGAATAGTTGCCATATACTGCTCATTTAGAAACTGCGGCAGCTGAATCACAGCAAAATCAAGCTGGCCTAATTGGGCCCGCTCTAGCCAGTGATAGTAAGGTTTTTTGATAGCCGCTATATCGTTCACGAGACTCCAATCCCGAATTTTTTATCGGGGAATTGGATATACTAACAAGGATGTCGAATCTTAGCAATTTGTTGGCAGAAAAACTGACCTTTTTATAGTTGATAATAAGATACACTTTTTTTTGTTTTTGTGGTATGGCGCGAACAGTGTTGCGAACGAAACCAGTTTTGTGTGTCAATGGCATCCCATTCAAGGCTCTCGTCACTTAAATCCCATTTGCGGTATTGTACCTGAACATAATGGGCCAATTCATGCGCCAAAGAATCGTCAATGCAGCGCTGATGTTCAGCGTAATAAGCTTTATCATCGTAGAGGTAAATTTTATTGAGATGCGCGATGTAAGCGTTAGTAATGACGTCAGGTCTAAATCCCCACTGAGGTTCGACATCGTCTTGAAACTCTTTAAGGTTTGCTTCGCTAGAAAACAAAACAGTCGGTAGTGGAATTTCAGGTTTAAAGGATAGATTTTTATACTCAAGAATGCGTGTTAAAATAAAATGAGAAGAGTAAGCTGGTTTAACGGTTTCAGCGTGAGCCGCGAGCATAACAAACAAAGTCAGAGTAAAAACAAGAGTTTTCATGAATGAAGACTAAAACACCCTTGTTATTTATGCACGGTTAAAAATCAGTTTGCAGGCCCTTTTGGGCTTATCCTTGACCGCAAATTTGATCCCGGGCATAACCAAATCGCATGTCAGCAACTTCAACAAATCTGAATAGTCTTAATAGTTTAGACGCTAGACGCGTACATCCTTTAGATGCCCTAAAGAAGAATCCCTTCGTATTGGCTCCTATGGCTGGAATTACTGACCATGCGTTCCGTAGTTTTATGCGCAAACTCGACGCCAGTGTGGTTGTGACTGAACTCGTTTCTGCAACGGGAATTGAATACAAATCTGAAAGAACAATGCAATTAATGAGTTACGACGAAAGCCAACGTCCCATTGGAATTCAGCTTTTCGGCGAAGATGCAGAGACGATAGCCAAAGGGGCGCAGGTTGCAGAATCACTGGGAGCTGATTTCGTCGATTTAAATTTTGGTTGTCCGGTTCCGAAAGTTGTAAAAAAAGGCGCAGGATCTGCAATGATGAAAGATCTTGTGACGATGGAAAAGGTTTTAAGTTCTTGTGTTAAAGCCGTAAAAATTCCGGTCACGATCAAAATCAGAACGGGTTGGGATCAAACTCAAAGAAATGCTCTTGATGTTTGTAATTTAGCCCATGATACGGGAATCACTTGGGTAGCTATTCATGGCCGTACTCGTGCCCAAGGTTATTCTGGTTTAGCTGACTGGGATTTCATCGCGGATCTTAAAGCGAAAACAAAAGTTCCTTTATTAGGAAACGGCGATATCCTAACTCCACAATCTGCTGTTAAGCGGCTTAAAGAAACAGGCTGCGATGGCGTGCTTATTGGTCGCGGTGCTCTTAAAAATCCACTTATTTTTGCTGATGCCTTAAGCTTGTGGAAGAACGAACCAGTGCGTTCGGACCTTAAACGCAACTACCATGGCATATTTCAGGACCTGCATGTGGCTTTACAGACACACTGTTCGGAGCATATTCTAGGTATTCAGCTGAAAAAATTTGCTTCTTGGTTTTCGACAGGATATCCAGGAGCTGCCCAGTTCAGAAAAGATATTTTTCAGTTGAAGAATAATGACGAAGTCTTGTCTTGTGCGCTAGACTTCTTTCGTTCAATTTCAGACTTTGACCAGGAAGACACGTCTCATGAGGAATTTCTTATGGGCGGGCACGGTTAGTGTCTGAATTTACTTTTTAGATTTTACATTTTAACAACGTAAGGAAAAACGAATGATTCAAGATCCAAAGAAAATTAGAAATATCGCGATTATCGCGCACGTCGATCACGGGAAAACAACTCTGGTAGATCACTTGATTAAGCAAGCGGGTATGTTCCGTGACAACCAAGCCGTTGAAGAACGTCTTATGGATTCTATGGATCTTGAAAAAGAACGTGGTATCACTATCGCCGCAAAAAATGCGTCGTTCACTTACAAAGATATTAAAATTAATATCGTAGATACTCCGGGCCATAGTGACTTCGGTGGAGAAGTAGAACGCGTTCTTAACATGGTAGATGGCGCGATCATTCTTTGCGATGCTTCAGAAGGTCCATTACCACAAACTCGTTTCGTATTAAAAAAAGCATTAGAGCAAAACTTAAAAGTGATGGTTGTTATCAACAAGATCGACCGTCCAGATGCTCGTATCCAAGAAGTTCATAATGAAATCTTCGATCTATTCATCGACTTAGATGCAAATGAAGAACAATGTGATTTCCACACTGTTTACGCTATCGCGCGTGAAGGTATGGCAACTCTTGATCCAAACGTAAAAACAAATTCATTAGAGTGTTTATACGATGCTATCGTTAATTTAGTTCCGCCACCAAAAGCGGATATGGATCAACCATTACAAATTATGGTTTCTAACATCGGTTACAATGAGTACGTAGGTCGTTTAGCGATCGGTCGTGTTCGTTCTGGTACAATCAAAGTTGGTGACGAAGTCGTTTGCGTTCAAGAAAACGGACAAAAGAAAGTTAAAGTTTCTGCGTTATTCTCTTACCACATCAATTCACAAGTTCCGGTTAATGAAATCGGTGCAGGTGATATCGCTATCGTTGCTGGTATCGAAGATTTCACGATCGGTGACACTATCACTTCTGCCACTGATCCACGTCCATTACCACGTATCAAAGTTGATGAACCTACAGTAGGAATGATCTTCTCTGTAAATAATGGTCCATTCGCTGGTATGGAAGGTAAACAGGTTACTTCTCGTAAGATCTTAGATCGTTTAGAGAAAGAATTATTATACAACGTTGCTATCCGTATGGAAAAAACTGCTGCTACTGATGCTTTCAAAGTTATCGGTCGTGGTGAGTTACAGTTAGGTGTATTAATCGAACAAATGCGCCGTGAAGGTTTCGAGTTATTAGTTTCTAAACCACAAGTTGTCTTCAAAGAAGAAAACGGCAAAAAACTTGAGCCAATGGAAGACGCTGTTATCGATATCGAAGATGCTTACGTAGGTGCTGTAACTGAGAAGTTAGGAATTAGAAAAGGTGTTATGACGAACATGGTTCAAAAAGGTTCTGGTCGTACACGTTTAGAATTCCGTATTCCTTCTCGTGGTTTAATCGGTTACCGTTCTGAGTTCTTAACTGATACTCGTGGTACTGGTTTATTAAATACAAACTTCGCTGGTTGGGATGACTACCGCGGTGATATCAACTCTCGTCTAAATGGCGCGATGATCGCCGATCGTAAAGGTGTTACAACAGCTTACGCTATCTGGTTTAAACAAGAACGTGGTCGTATGTTCGTACAACCGGTTCAAGACGTTTACGAAGGTATGATCGTTGGTGAGAACGCTAAAGATAACGATATGATCGTTAACATCTGCGAAGAGAAAAAATTAACGAACGTTCGTGCCTCTGGTGCCGATGAAGCAATCCGCTTAGTACCAGTTAAACCAATGTCGTTAGAGCAAGCTATGGAATGGATCAAAGATTCTGAGTTAATCGAAGTAACTCCGAAAAATATCCGTATCCGTTGCCGTGAGTTAGATCCGCACAAGCGCCCTAAACCACCTAAAAATAAAGACTAGTTAAAAAGCGAAAACCCGGTGTAAAACCGGGTTTTTTATTTTGAGGCTTCAAAAATGCAAAAGCTGCTAAGTGGATGACCTAACAGCTTTTTAGTGGACCTAATTTTCGACATTCGGAAAGGAGGTGCCTGATGAACAAATACCGCTATTTGTATTATCGGCGCCTTATTCGTATTACTAAAGAAATTGTTAGATTAATTATGATGATCCTTGTGGTTATCGTAATGATTAAAAGTATTTAGCGATCTAGTTTTTCTGTACGTTAATTCCTAGATTTTGATTTGTAATCAAGACCAAGGTAGGGACTTTAAATCCCCGGAAGTATTTGGCGAACATGGAATTGTTGTTAGGTTTATCCGCTGTTACTATTTTTACATGTCTTTAGCTCTCAACGCGATTAACTTAAAAAAGACCTATGATGGCATTCCTGTGGTGAACGGAATTTCTTTTGAAATAAAACCTGGCGAATGCGTGGGAATTCTTGGGCCCAATGGCGCAGGAAAAACCACAACCATCAAAATGATTTACGGCCAAGTTGTTCCTTCAGCCGGAGAACTTTTAGTTCTTGGTTTAAATACTAAAAATGACATTGCTCAAATTCGTTCACGCATCGGCGTAGTTCCGCAAGAAGATTGCCTAGATACAGATTTCAGTGCTTTAGAAAATTTATTGCTATTTGGCCGTTACCACAATATGGATCGGGATTTAGCCGAAGCGCAGGCCGAACACTTATTAGCCGAAATGAAGCTTTCTGATTTTAAGCACAAACGTGTCGAAGCTTTAAGTGGCGGAATGAAACGCCGTTTAGCGATTGCGCGCGCGCTGATTCATAAACCGCAGTTTATTCTTATGGATGAACCCACGACAGGTTTAGACCCACAAGCGCGTTTATGGATCTGGAATTATTTTGAACGTTTAAAATCAAATAATACAACTCTTGTACTGACGACTCACTATATGGAAGAAGCTGAACGTCTTTGTGATCGTATTATTATGATCGATCACGGCGTGATTTTAGATCATGGCACAGCCAAAGAACTCATTGAAAGGCATGTAGGCCTTGAAGTGATCGAGCTAGAGGTCGGAAAAGAAAAAGGCTACTGGATCAACAAAGTTGAACAGGCTGGGTTAAGATATCAAGAGTACGAAGAGAATTTATTTATATTCTTTAAAACAGCAGAATCAAAACAAGGTTTTATCAGTCATATTCAAAACACGCATTATTACGTGCGCGCGGCAAACCTAAACGATGTCTTCTTAAAATTGGCCGGATATCAAATCCGCGAAAAGAGCTAGACGATGTATAATGTTTGGCTCCGTAATTTTTTATTCTTTAGAAAAACATTTATCGTTTCTCTTTTTTGGACAACGCTTGAACCATTAATGTTCCTAGGGGCTTTCGGTTTTGGTTTTGGTCATTACATTGCTTCGATTGAGGGAATGTCGTTTTTACAGTTTTATTTTGCCGGTCTTTTATGTACGACAGCCATGATGGTGGCGTATTTTGAATCAACGTATCCGAACTACACAAAGCTTACGTACCAAAAAACGTATGCAGCGATGCTGTTAACTCCGGTTTCGACAACGCAGATTTTCTTTGGTGAAATGTTGTGGGCTGCAACTAAGGGTTTTTTAGGTGTGTTAGGCGTCTTCTTAGTTTCGTCGATGTTTGGATTATTTAATGCTAATTTCTTTGTGATTGCACCAGTGCTTTTTTTACTCAGCTTAGTTTTTGCTTCGTTCGGTATGATTATGATCGCCATTGCCAAAAATTACGATAGCTTCGTGTTTTCAACTTCAGGCGTTATTGTTCCGTTATCCATGATCAGCGGAACATATTTTTCTTTAGATGAAATTCCATACTATTTAAAAACAGCAGCCTATATTTTTCCATTAGCTCATGCGGTGAAATTAGTGCGTACTGTTTTATATAAAGAAATAGGATTAATCGATATTGCACATATCGCGGTCTTAATCGTTTATGTGATCTTATTTAGCTTTATCGGTCTTCGGTTATTTAAGAAAAAACTAGTTAATTAGTTTTCAGTCGATTTTTCTGTGGCTTCAACCTGCGCGGGTGCATCTGGCAGTGGTGTTTCAGCCGGAGGCAGGTCTGTGGCCACCGCCGGAGATTCAGCACCTTCATCAATCATTTCATTTAATTCATCTGAACTTAAATCAGAAGGGCTAGAATCAACTTCTTGATGTCCGGTTGTTAGAAAGTATTCTAATTTTCCCATGGCCATAAAAAAGTCGTCGTCAGTTAACATTTTATAACGGTGCATATCGCGAACAATGCCAGAAATTCTTTTACGCGCGAATTTTGTTAAGTCTTTACGGTAATAACTTTTCGAATATTTTTCGGGGTTGGGTAAAACCATCGCCAAGAAAGCTGATTCAACGACATCTAATTCAGATGGATGTTTTTTAAAATAAAACTGCGCTGCTTGTTTAACGCCGTAAATATCTTTACCAAATTGAACAACGTTTAAATAGCGTTCTAAAATTTCTTTTTTAGTCAGAGTTTTTTCTAATTTAACCGTGATTAAAGCTTCTAAGCCTTTGCGCACAAAAGTTTTATCTTTATATAAAAATAAATTTTTCGCTAATTGCTGAGTAATCGTCGAACCACCACACGTGATCTTGTGTGTTTCTTTTAGTTTTTCATAACAGCGGGTTAAGCCTTCTTCATCGAAACCTTTATGGGTATAAAAGGCTGAATCTTCAGTTAAGATAATGGCGCGTTGTAATTTAGACGAAATATTTTTAAGTGGAACATAGGTTTTTTTATCTGTTGGGCACAGATCAACTCCATACATTGAAGTTTTAAAACAACCTTTAATGGTTTCTTCTGAAGGAACGTGAACCAAAACGTAGCCGCTGGCTGCACCAATCAGTGAAAAAAATAATATAAAAATAATTCTCATTTAGCTTTTGTTGGCTATCTGATCTAATCCAAATAACCGTGGTCCTTCATCCATCGTACACTATTTTCGATGGCAATATCAGACGCTCTCGGACTAAAGCCAAGTTCTTTTTTAGCCTTATCACAGCTG
>JAMPXC010000082.1 GCA_023701385.1 Pseudobdellovibrio sp. | reverse complement strand
ATGGCTCGCACAAACGATATCAACTCAGCAACAGCTCAGTTCTTTATCAACGTGGTTGATAACCAACGTTTAGACCACAAATCAGAAGATCGCTACGGCTACGCTGTATTCGGTGAAGTTATTGAAGGTATGGACGTGGTTGATAAAATCCGTGAGGCCAAAACTAAAACTGTTGGTGATTACGCAGACGTTCCAGAAAAAGTAATCGTTATTAAATCAATTCGTAAAAACTAATAAGGTATAAAAATATGATCGCTACATTTGATACAAACCGCGGAACTTTTAAAGTTAAACTTTACAACGACAAATCTCCAAAAACTGTTGAAAACTTTGTTGGCCTTGCAACAGGCACAAAAGAATGGACTGACCCGAAAACTGGCGAAAAAGTAAAACGCCCGTTCTATGATGGTTTAGTGTTTCACCGTGTGATTAAAGATTTTATGATTCAAGGTGGTTGTCCATTAGGAACAGGCACTGGTGGCCCAGGTTTCAGATTCAATGATGAATTTCACCCTGAATTAAAACACTCTAAGCCAGGTTTATTATCAATGGCGAATGCTGGCCCTAACACAAACGGTTCACAGTTCTTTATCACAACTGTTCCAACGCCATGGTTAGACAACCGTCACGCCATCTTCGGCGAAGTCACTGAAGGTTACGATGTTGTAGATGCTATCGGTAAAACAAAAACTGGCCCGATGGATCGCCCAGTTGAAGCAGTAGTTATCAATAAAGTAACTATCACTGAATAATTTAAAATTTAAATTCAAAATTAAAAAGGGAGCAATTAGCTCCCTTTTTTTATTTTTCTAAATTTAATTCTACAAACGTTGTGTAAGTTGGTCGAAGCGGCATTGTCACCGTTCTTTGTTTAAGACCCGGAATATCTACTGTCACAGTCACCGGAAAATTTTTATCCGCCCAATCGCCTGGGTTGATTTTTGTTTGGTTCCAGTAAGCATCTGTTGGTTTTACGTTACCCGTTAACTGAACGTTCACTTGGTTTGTATCCTGAAAATGTTTAGCTACACGTGAGCCCCATTCTTTATAACGACCTAACTGAATGCGGTAATCCTGAAATGGATATTCACGATTTACTAACGCATCCTCATCGTCGCCAGCGTCTCTGTTTTTTGATTCTTTTGGCCCGTGCTTGTAATTAACCTTAATGTACTTAGCAATGCCTTTTGTTTTAAATAAATCTTTTGGCGGAACGAAATCTTTAGGCAACTGTAAGTTAAAGCTTAACTGAAAAGTACGCATTTGATTCGCCAAAACTGTTTGCGTTGTGCTTCCGAAGCTTTGATCGTCTTTATATAAACGTGCACGCATAAATTTGTAGCGCTGTTGATCACAAGAATTTTCCTGAGCCTCACAACGTGAAAGATGTGTTAATACCGGAGCATAAGTTGGCTGATCACACTGACCAGCATCAATACACTTGTACGGAATAACAGCCATACCCAGAGTCTCACCCATTGTCGTATGAGTCGTTTCAACTAATTTGAATTCCGGCTCGTGGCTAAAGTACTGCGAATAATTAAAATCTTTTAACTCAACCGTCGAAGAAACTTTTTCGGTAATGTATTGAGTAATTGAATCGCTATAAAAATAAAAACCTAAACGTGTACTTGGAACGTGAACAACTTTGTCAGATTCCCAACGGTCACCGACATTCAATCTTCTGGATTTAGGTGCTGCCGGTGCAATCCCTGAAATGTTTAACATATAAGGACTATTTAATTGTTCATATTTAGACATCGCTTTAGCACGGAAGAAATCGAAAATTTTATTTGAAGCTAACGACATATCGCGAACTTCAAGTTTTCCGACCGCCATGATTTTATAAACTAAATTTTGCATCCATTCGAATGGCAATTTGTCATTAATGATATGAGCTACGCCTGAACCCCAAAAGGGTGTTCCCAGCGTGACAATCGTTTTTACTTTATCAGCGATTTCAATTTGACGCTGATTAGTGCCCGCGATGCTTTTCGCATACCAAAGTGTTGTTACCAGTCCACCTTGTGAATGGCTGACGATAGAAATTTTATCGTTTTTTTCAAGCTGATGAGTTGCAAAATAATCGGCAAGAAATTTTTCAAACGATTCGATAAATTGTGGAACATCGGCATCCATTCTACCTGTGCTATACATAAATGTTTGCGTTTGTACTTCGTACTTTGGATCAATATACTCTAAGTGATTTTTCAAAACCGGAAGCATATCTCCAAACGTGGTCGCATCACCCGCTAAACCATGCACCGTAAAGATATAATGTTTCGCTAAACGAGGTGTTTCCGCAGAGGGAGAACGGCCCATCCATTTAGAAAAAGACTGACAAGAAAAACTGCCCAACAAGATGATAAGTAGTAGTAAGTGTTTCATAGAATGCTTATCGTAAACTCTCGTGTGTTAAAAGAGTCTAGAACACTGTCGACCCCTAATTGTCACTTCTCACGATGAGACACCTTAGTTCTGTTTAATCGGATTTGGTAAGCAAGCCATTTGCTCTATCTACAGTATAGAAGGAGCCATATCATTATGAGACACTTACAAACTATCGTTACATTCGTAGTTTTATTGACGTCTTTAGCAACCTTCGCTCAAAAAGATCCATCGATCTTACAACCAGGTAACTCAAACGTAACAATGACTTTCAATGGTCAGCCCGTTGATCCAGCTCAGGTGAATCAATACAACATTGATTCACAGCCTTATAATAAATTATTAATGACATCTGAGTTCACTGAGCGCGTACAGCCGACTATCGATAAAAGCGATATGCCTCACTCAGACCCTAGCTTTTTCAGCCGTTTACGCCAAGAAATCAATAAAGTTGAAATGGAAGAAGCGCAAAAAAACCAAGGTGAAGGTACAGCTCACGTTCTTCGCCATGTAAAAGCGAACTTCGCTCCGGACAGTATCACTTTTGCTATCGCTGGTGGTTTAGTTTATTTCACGCAATTACAATTAGTGACTAAATCAGACCCAGCTTTAATGGTTAAACACATCGAATCTTTAAAAGATCCTATCGCGCATATTTCTTTCGGTGCTTTCATGGTGGCGAACGGTATCTATATCGATATGAAAACGCGCGGCCTAGATCCAATGACTAAGCAATTAGCGATGAAAACTTTAACTTATAAAGGTTTAGCCGTAGGTTCTTTCGCCTCAAGCTTAACAGCTGACTTATTAGTAACAATGAAAGAATGTACTAAATCTTGGTTAGCCAATAAAAACGATGCGCAATCACACGCAGCTTGTGATTACTCTTACAAACAATGGACTGTCAGAAATAAATTCGTTCAATACGCTCCGCAAATTTTATCACTTTTAGCCGCGCAAAAAGCTTCTGAAGTGGTTGAAGGTGCTGCCCGTGTTGGTGGTCGCTTTTTAAAACCAGGTGTTAAGGCCTTAGAATCAATGACAGTTAAATTTTTCAGATTATCTGCAGCGAACGTCGATCTTTTATTTGTTGGCGGTGGCTGGACAGTTAAAGCTGTTCGTTGGATTGGTAAATTAACAAAATTCACAATGTTCTTAGCGGTTGATCATTACGTTTCACCGCATGTAACCCGTATTGGTAATGATTTAATTCAGCCGGCATTTTTTGATTTTGATGCTTTAGCTATCAATAAATACATGTATCGCGGAATGAAGCATAACTGGGATGCTAAAAAAGCCAGAGATGCTGACGAGCAGTTCGATAAATTACCAAAAGAAATTTATAACTTTACTGAGCGTATGGCCGCTTGGCGTATGCATTTAAATGCCAAAGCTGAAGCCGATTTACAAGGTTGGTTAGAAGTGACTTCTAAACTTTTACACCAAGTTGATTACGCGAAAAACTTCTACTTAAAATATATTGAAAATTTATATGACACTTTAAACCGTCAACATTTAGTAAACCAAGGTGAATTCAAAGATGCTCCAGATCGCGCTTGGGCTTTAGAAAGACGTTACCCTTTCAGAAATTTACCACTGTATGGTGTTAAAAGTGGTCATGACTACGGCGATGTCCCAGAAAATGATATCTATTTAACAAAACCATTTGATATCGAACCTTACCAAAATCAAATGGTAAAAAAGGTGGCGATCTCTTTTTACCCTGCGATCGGTGTATCATTCGGCTTACGTGGCAAACACTTAGAAGAAATGAAAGCTTTAGTTAAACCTTTAATGGGTAACTTAACGCCATACCAACAAGGTGTGATCATTGAGAAAATTAACAAACGTTACAAAGACACACCGCCACCTCCACACATGGGCCGTGGTGATTATATTCCAGAAGATACAAACAAACCGATTCGTATGGCTTTATGGTCATTCAAGCAAGCTTTAGGTGATCCGAGACCGCAGTTAAAAGAAGGCAGCGGTTTTAACATGGCTTTTGATACTTACATTGCCAATTATCAAGAAGCTAAAGAAGCTGATTTTGACTTAAAAGACCAAAACTATAAATTTGCTAAAGCTTCAGATCTTATGTTGTACCAAATGATTTGCGGCGACCAATTAGCAACAATTAAAGAAGGCACATTCTCAGGAATGAACTTTTTAGCTCCGCGTATTGTGAACTACAGCGGTAATTTGAAATTTTGCAAAGACACTTGGATTTTTAAGAATGTAAAATCTGACGATGCAGCGACTTGGAAAGAGTCTTTACATGACTGGAAAATCGAGCTTGATGGAAAAACTTATGAAAATCCAACTCGCTTTATCATGTCACGCATGTACTCCGGTTTACTGGGTAACTGGAAAGATATCGACAAAGCTGACAAAGGCCAAGGTTTTGACCGCTGGTGGGTACAAAGCATTTTACCTAGCTTACAAAACCAACTTAAAAAATTAGATACACGTTACGGAAAAGTAGTTGAAGCAGCTGATAGACAAATCAATGACCATAAGTCTTTTGTAGACTGGGCTATTGATGGTTTATTCAATGGCAGTTACTACTTAGATAAAAACGTAGGCGACAACTTACGCTTTGAATTTGAAGTTTATTACTCTGTATTAAAAACAGTTTTATTAAATGAAAAATCAAAATCAAAAAAATGGGAATATCTATTAGATGTTCATGAGCGTTCAATCGACAGACGTCATGAAATTCCATATGTATCGTCGACAGGTACGGCCCAACAGTTAAAAAACAGATACAAATGGTTATTTAACTTCATGAAAGACGTTAAGCCAGAAGAGGTAGTTAATTTAGATGAATTTTCTGAAAAATTACTTTTACCAGCTCGTGAAAAAATTAAGTTAGTGCGTGAGACACAATTAAAAACTCCGCAACAATGGATTAAAAATGCAAAGCTTCTTAAAAATGTACTTATGTTAGAAGCCAGCTTAAATAATCTGACTAAAGAATTAAATATTATTCGCATGCAGGAATTTGAAATGAATTTCAAAAACTTCATGGCCTTATTATCAAGACCTAGCTTGAAATTTGACGAAATGATTGCGGCTAAAGAAAAACTTTATAAATCTAACACGATCATTCTTGGTGGTTTTAAACAAATGGCTGAATTAGTAGGTGCAGAAAACTTACCTAGCGAAGTACAAACTGTTTTAGCTGTAGCAAATGGCCTTGAAGCTTTAGAAATCGAAGTGAATCGTTTCTTATTAATGAAAGTAAAATTAGCTGACCGTTTAGAGATCGATATGTCGCAGTTAAATACTTTCTTAAAACACAGATCCTTAGCTCCACCACCGAAGCAAGGAGCAGCGAAACCGCACGGCAGCTAGTTACCGGCAACGGGGTTGTCTAAGCTATATACACTGACGCAACGATTGGCGTTTTTAGCGTCTCAAGATGAGAAAATAAAGCCTGTAATTGCATTTAAACCGCTTTAAGCAGGCATTGAAATTGAAATTAACTTTTAACGAAGAATTATAAAACGGAGACTTGAACATGAAAAAATTAGTAATCTTAGCCATCTTAGCAGTTTCTCACATTGCTTCAGCACAAATTAAAGCGACAGAAGCGACTAAGCCTTTAACTTTAGAACAAGCACGCCGTGTGAATGTTGAGCGTAAAGAAACTAAAGATTATATGGAAGCCGTAAGAAAAGGTAAGGTTACTCAGCCGATCAGAGCTGCTTTAGTTAAGTTATTAGGTGAAGCGACTTCAAAAATCGGTGGTATTGACTCGACTAACTTAGAATCTTTAGCTGCAACTCGCCCTGAAGTTTTAGACAAAGTAACTCAATTAATCAGCTTATCTAAAGCTGGTACACCTGAGCAAAAAACAAAAGCTGCTGCTGATTTAAAAATCTTAAGCGAAGCTTCCAAATATGAAATGACTAAAGAAAATGTAGAAGTTCTAGAAAAAATCACTGAAATGTCTGATTACAACGAAGCAGCAAAACAATTTAAAGCTGAGTTAATCAAGACTTTACGTATGGGTAAAGCTAGATCAATCGAAGAAGCTATCAAAATCGCTTCTAACGGTAAAATCACTTTAGAAAAAATTAAGGAATGCATCATCTAATAAAATCATGTAGGCTTTAAGGCATGATTGAATGGCTATCAAATTTAGAAAAATCGATTTTGCTCTGGATTAACCAAACAACTTCGAATTCTACATTTGATGGCCTTTTCCCATTTTATACCGATCTTCACAAAGTCAAATGGTTCATCATCCCTGCCGTTCTATTACTTCTTTTCTATTTCATTAAAAGATACCGCCGTGCCGGAGTAACTTATTTCATTTTTTTACTTTTAAGTTTAGGTATCAGTGATTTCACCGGTAAAGTGGTGAAAGACCAGTTCGACCGCCCCCGTCCGTTCACCGTCACTGATTTAGGTGTGAAACAAAAAAGTCCGGCTGGCGAAGGTCATAGTTTTTATTCTAATCACGCCTCTAACATGTTTGCCTTTGCCACTTACACGTCGCAGTTTTTTCCGGCAGGTAAAGCCGTGTTTTTTGCTTTCGCTATTTTAACGGGATATTCACGCATGTATAACGGTGTTCACTACCCGTCAGATGTTTTAGCTGGCGCGATCATGGGAATATTAATTGGTTGGCTTATAAGCCAGCTTGCCAGAAAAGTTGTCTACCGAATTCATTGGGCTCACCTGGAGAAAAAATAATGAAAGCAATTATTACCGGAGCAAATGGTTTTTTAGGATCATGGTTATGTAAACGTCTTTTAGAAGAAGGCCATGATGTTACAGCTCTTGTACGTAAAAGCAGCGATTTAAGTGAGATTGAACACCTTAAACTTAAATACGAATACGGCGATGTGACTGACAAAGCTTCTCTACATACCGCATTTAAAGATAAAGATTACGTTTTTCATTTAGCGGGCGTGATCGCTTATAAAGCCGCTGACCGCCCGTTGATGGATAAAGTAAATATCGGCGGAACACAAAACGTGGTCGATGTGCTGGTTGAACAAAAACAAGCTAAGCTTTTGAATTTATCTTCGGTGGTGGCTGTGGGTGCTAGCTTCAAGCCCGTATCTTTAACAGAAGAGTCCCCTTACACGATTCACAACTTAAATTTAGGTTATTTTGAAACGAAACATGCGGCAGAAAACATCGTAACTGCGGCAGCGAAAAGTAATTTAATTCATGCCGTAAGCGTTAATCCAAGTACCATCTATGGATTTGGTGACGCTAAAAAAGGAAGCCGCAAAACTCAAGTGAAAGTGGCGCGCGGTAAGTTTCCGTTCTACACAGGTGGCGGCGTTAATGTCGTTGCCGCTGAAGATGTTGTCGATGGTATTTTAAAAGCTATTGATAAAGGTCGTAGTGGCGAGCGCTATTTACTGTGCTCAGAGAACATGACGATTAAAGAATTATTTACAAAAATCGCTGGCTTTGCAGGCGTTAAACCACCAAAGATTTTTATGCCTTTTCCAGTGCTAAAATTAATTGGGCACATCGGAGATTTAACTGGCTCAGGTTTATCAGTTGAAAACGCTTATACCGCGTCTATGTATCATTGGTTCAGCTGTGATAAGGCTAAAAAAGAACTTGGCTTTAGTCCGAGAGCGTCTGATATTGCCATCGAAAATAGTGTACGATGGATGAAGGACCACGGTTATTTGGATTAGATCAGATAGCCAACAAAAGCTAAATGAGAATTATTTTTATATT
>JAMPXC010000081.1 GCA_023701385.1 Pseudobdellovibrio sp. | reverse complement strand
TCGCCGGATAAAATATTTAATCCGTTTTGAAATTCGATATTTAAAGAATCAATAATAGCAAACTGAGAAACTCTAAGTTCCTGAAGCATAGCGATCTCCGAATTTTAATTTTTCTTTCAATAATTCAAAAAAGTTATGGCCTGAACGACGAATCATAATGTGATCTGTTTCGCAGCGGGTAATAGTCACTTCATCATCTTGTGACAGTTCTAACACCTTTTGACCATCAATAATCAAATTACTTGAAACGGTTTGTTGTTCGACTTTGATCACAAGTTTTTTATCATCCGGAAAAATTAACGGACGAGTTGTTAACGAATGCGGGGCCACCGGTGTTAACACTAAAGCTTTTGTTTCAGGATGAAGTAACGGGCCACCCGCAGCCAGGTTATAAGCTGTAGATCCCGTTGGAGTAGAAATAATTAAACCATCCGCTTTAATATGGTTTACGTAAGATTTATCAAAGTAAACCGCTGTAGAAATTAATTGTGAAAATGAACCACGCTCGATCACCACGTCATTAAGGGCATCAAAAGCCACTCGACGACCTGTTTTAAGTTTAACTGAAGCATGAATGCGTGATCTTGATTGCACAACCATTTTGTTTTTTAACGTTTCATCGATGATTGCAAAAACATCGGAAGCCGCGTGAGCCGTTAAAAAGCCAAGATAACCCATGTTAAAGCCGAGAATCGGAACCTGATGGCCCTTAAGTAAACGAACCGCACGTAAGTACGTTCCATCACCACCAAGAACAATCACTAAGCTCATTTCTTTTAATTCGTTTGAGCTGATCAGCATTGTTGTACCATCTAATTGTTTTTGTTCAGGAGCCGTAAAAACTTTAATGCGTTTAGCTTTAAGTTTTGCGACCACTTTTTTCGCCATACGAACCGCTTCAGGTGAATGAATACGGTAAACGACAGCGATTTTTTTATTTTCTCTAAGTCTTAAATGTTTTTCTTTCATCGGCCTTATACCAATCCGTCACGTTTTAATAAAGCAGCAGTGTCTGGTTCGCGGCCACGGAATTCTTTAAATAGATCCATCGGATGGGCTGTGCCGCCGCGGCTAAGAATAGCATTCTTAAACTTCGTACCGATTTCTTTATTAAATAAACCTTTTTCTTTAAAGTATTCAAACGCGTCCGCATCTAAAACTTCAGCCCATTTATATGAGTAGTATCCAGCAGCATAACCGCCACCGAAGATATGACCAAAGCTTACAGACATATTTTGCCCTTGTTCTTTTGGTAATAGTCTTAAGCGCTCTAAAGTTTTAGTTTCAAAAGCATCAACGTCAGTGATTTGCCCTGGGTTTGTTGTGTACCAGTTCATATCTAACCAACCGAACGTTAATTGGCGTAAGCTCATCCAGCCAGCTTGAAACTGCGCTGAACGTTTAATTTTTTCAACTAACTCAGCCGGAATCGGAGCGCCTGTTTCGTAGTGCTTAGCAAAAACGTCTAGGCCTTCTTTTTCTTTAACCCAGTTTTCCATGATTTGTGATGGAAGCTCTACGAAATCCCAGTACACGTTAGTGCCGGCTAATGATTTGTATTTACACTGAGAAAGTAATCCATGCAGGGCGTGGCCCATTTCATGAAATAGTGTCGCCACTTCGTCATAAGAAAGAAGTGAAGGCTTAGTCGGTGTCGGTTTGGTAAAGTTACAAACGATACTTGCATGTGGACGTTTGACTTCGCCAGCCCACATACCTTGTTCACGATATGACGTCATCCAAGCACCAGATTTTTTAGTCTCACGTGGAAAGAAGTCTGTGTAGAAAAGGCCGATGTATTTATTCGTACCTTCTTCGTACACTTCGTAAGTTTTAACATCAGGATGGTAAACCGGAATATCATTTACAGGTTTAAAAGTTAAACCAAATAAACGGCGGGCGTGTTCAAAAACACCTTCAACCACATTTTCTAATTTGAAATACGGGCGAAGCTCTTCTTCGTTAAAAGCGTATTTTTGTTCTTTTAATTTTTCAGAGTAGTAAGAGAAATCCCAAGGTTTGATATCATCGGTGCCAGCAAATTTTTTAACTTCGTCTAAATCACGTTTTGCCGCTTTCATTGATGGCTCGATCAATTTTTCTAAGAAAGCAAAAACTGTGGCAGAGTCTTTGGCCATACGCTCTTCAAGGACATATTCAGCGTATGTTTTAAAACCTAAGATATTTGCACGCTCACTTGATAGTTTAACAATCTTAAGAACTGTTTCTTGATTGTCGAATTGGTCTTTAAAGTTTTTTGAAGAAGACGCTCTCCATATTTTTTCACGTAAAGCGCGGTTATCAGCATACGTTAAAAATGGAATAAGTGAAGGCGCTTGAAGGTTAAATAACCATTGGCCTTTTTTACCTTTAGCTTCAGCCGCAATAGCTGCCGCTTCAATAGCACCTTCGGGAAGGCCAGCCAGGTCTTTGCTATCAGTGATATACATTTCAAAAGCGTTGATGGCTTTTAAACAGTTTTCAGAAAATAACGGGCTTAATACCGAAAGCTCTTGGTCAAGCCCACGTAGTTTTTCTTTTTGTTCTGGATTTAAAAGCGCGCCGTTACGAGAAAAATCTTTATACATTTTCTCGGTCAGCTTTAAGTCTTCGCCGGCTAAACCTAATTGCTGGCGGTTATCGTAGATAAATTTAATTTTTTTGAAAACTTCTTCATCTAACGAAACATCTGAAGAAAATGCCGACATTAGCGGAGAAATTTTTTGCGCTAAGGCTTGATGTTCTTCGTTAGCTTCAGCTGAAAATAAATTAAAATAAATATTCGCTGCACGGTCTAACTTTTCAGAAAGTTGTTCTAACGCCAGAATCGTATTTGCGAATGTTAAGTTTTTCTCAGCTTTGATTTTTTCTAAGTTAGCTTTGGCTTCTTTGATCGCTTCTTCTAAAGCGGGCATATAGTGCTCAACTTTGATTTGATCAAAAGGAGCAGCTTGGTCTTTAAGAGCGAATTTTTCTAATAAAGGATTATTTGCCATATTGGGTACCTCTTGTGATACCCAATACTATGGCCGATTTTTACAGTTGAATCGAATAAATTATTATAAAATCTATGGAATTATAGCTGAAATTAACGCCAGATTTGGCCGCCTTGACCATTCGCTCCATTAGACACACAGATACCGATCGCTGACGCAGCCGAAGAAGCGCGGCAAGTAAAACCCGTTCTGCAAGTAGCTTGGTCAGTCACGATGCATGATTGAACAACACCGTTGTAGCAGCTGCTGTTATTGTAGCCTGTTACATTCGAAATTTGCGGAATGTTCATCCATTGGTTGTTGTTAGATGTGTTATATCCGTAATAAGCGTAACCTTGGAATCCACCACTAAGCATGTTTGACTGAACGCAGCCAAGACCTGCGTAGTTATTGTAAGTGGGAACTGAACCTACTGGGCAGTTACATAAATAAGCTGAGTTATACATTTGGTGAAATGGGCTTGTGCCTGAACCGTAGTAACCATTGTTATAGAATACGCCACCTTGCTGGCCATAGCCATAACCGTTGTTATAGTTATAAGGCGTAAAACCCGGTTGGTTGTAATAGCTAGTTTGGCAAGCTTGAGGGTAGTTTAAACAGTCCGTAGTCGGGGTGCCATCATCTTGAGTGTTCTTTTGGCAAGCTGTCACCATGAACGTAACTAAGATTAGATACGAAAAAAACATAAGTCTCATAGTAAATAATGATTTAAACATAGCAATACTCCTTGCCTTATCGTTAGAAGGAGCAAGGGGTATGCCTTGAAAGTTAAGCCTATTCACAAATCTGAAGCAGATGGGGTGTCAAAATCTTTGACAGGTGCCGATGGGCGCCGACGTTAATCGCCGCCGCCACCGTTACCGTACATGTCATCAATGATATGAGCATAGCGGTTTTCAATGAACTTACGTTTTACTTTCATCGAAGGCGTAAGGCAGCCATTTTCAACTGACCACACTTCAAAAAGCACTTCGAATTTTTTAATCGTTTCAAAGCTGGCAAGCTGAGAATTTACTTTCTGCACCTGAGTTTTGATCTTTTGTAAAACTTCGTTTTTTTGTTCAGCAGTAGCATCTACAGGTAGTGATTCAACCGTGATTAAAGCTGAAATAAATTTTCTTTGGTCACCACAGATAAATACTTGCGAAACAATCGGCTCTTGTTTTAAAAGACCCTCTAATTTTTGTGGCGCCACGTATTTACCACCGGCTGTTTTAATAAGATCTTTTTTACGATCAGTGATTTTTAAATAACCATTCGCCGTAAATTCGCCGATATCGCCTGTGGCAAAGAAGCCATCTTTATCAATGGCTGCCGCTGTGGCTTCTGGGTTTTTGTAATACTCTTTAAGGCATTTATGTGAGCGAACTAGAATTTCGCCATCAGCCGCAAATTTAATTTCAACATCACCGATCGGGCGGCCCACAGTGCCTGGTTCCCAATGCGTTTCAGTGTTCACAGTAATTGCTGCGAAAGTTTCAGTTAAACCGTAACCTTCAAAAATGCGAATTCCTAAGTAAGAGAAAAATTGTCCTAAGTCAGGGCTTAACGGGGCACCACCGCTGATGGCAAAACGCAGTCTTCCGCCAAAGGCTTGGCGAATCGGGCCCAGTACAAGTTTAGATAAACCTTCGTACGCTAAAGCCGAAACAACAGGAGCTGCCTGTTTAGTATCGCGGTAGTAAGCGATTTTTTTAGCTAATGATAAAGTCTGGTCGAAAAGTTTTTTCTTAAGCGGGTTAGTTTCAACTAAAGCCGCAATTCCCGAATAGATTTTTTCAAAGATACGTGGAACCGCTACAAGGTAAGTGGGTTTAATTTCGCCTAAATTACGTTTTAATAATTCAATGGATTCAGCGTAAGCGACTTGTGAGCCTCTGAATAAAGCGCCCCAGTGTTCAACGCGACCCATGACATGGGCAAACGGTAAAAACGCCAAAGAAATATCTTCGTGGCTAATTTGAAAAAGAGAAAACGCTTCATAAATTTCTGAAATCAAAGCGTAGTGCAGAAGTAAAACGCCTTTTGGTCGGCCTGTTGTTCCTGAAGTGTAAATGATGGTTGCCGGGTCTTCTAATTTTACCTGCGCGGCATTTTCAATCATGACCTGAATGGCGCCATCACCCACATACCCAGAATCCATATCTAATTCGTCAAAGACAACGCATTTGATTGGTTTTTGAATTTTAGTTTTTACGCGTTCAAATTGAGCGTGAGTTTTTTTGTTATCAACAAATAAAACATCAGCTTCAGAATGATCAAGAATATAAATCACATCTTCGTCAGTTAAATTCGGATAGATCGGAACCAAGATTGCGCCCATAGCTAAAGTCGCTACGTCAGTGGCTGCCCATTCCCAGCGAGTCGCCGACATCACACCGACTTTTCCACCCGCAGTTACTTTATGTTCTTTAATAACGCCTTGTAGGTGGGTGATCAGCTGAAGATAGTTGTAATTTGTTTTTTCAACCCACTGGCCTTTTTTCTTATACTTAAAGGCTGTTTTATCTTTGCGGCCCAAGGCATTTTTAAGCCATAGATGAATAGATTGATCGCTCGTTTTATTCGTTTTAGTCATGGTGGTAACTCTCAGCTGTGTTTTCTAAACGTGTTTTTGAATTAAATTATTTAGTACGACCTAAAATTAAGTCTACATTGGCTTCGCCGCCAGAATCAACTTTAACTGTCACTTCGTCTTTTAATTGAGTGATCGGGTTAACCGCAGTCACAGTTACTTGTGTTCCGGCAGTAACAGCGTAACGTTTAATCGGAGGTAATTCAGATAGACGTTGGTTGTTGACGTAGATAACAGGTTTCACACCGCCGTTTTGCACGTTGATGTTAATAAATCCTGCCTGAGGCATTTGCTGTAAAGTTGTTGTTAAAATACCTGTGTCGTTAAATGACTTAGTCACTTCGTACGGGTAGTAACTTTCTTTTTTCAAAGTAATTTTAGTCTCTTTGTTGGCGTTCATCGGAACGATAGCCGGAGTTGTGCGGCCCGTGTCTACGCCATCAAGAAAGATTCTTGCACCACTTGGTTGGCTTGAAATAGAAACTTTTACCGAAGCTGAAGAAGAGATATCCATTTGGCCTTCTTCAACAACTTGTTTTTTAGCAATTTTGCGTGAAGGTGTTAAGTATTTGCTGTAGCCCCAATAGCCAGCGATACCCATAACTGCGATGATCACGAGTTTCATCACCACATCGGCCATTGATTCGTTGCTTTCAGGCGACGGTGAGTTGATGCGTGTAGCTTGTGTTATGCGCGTGTTGTAACCCACATTCGTTTCATTCGACATCGGTTTTGGCGATCCCGGACGAGGAGAGTTTTTCGCATTTTGTTGCTGTTGGGTTTTGGCATTTTTAATACCATCAAGATCAATTTTTAATTGTTGGTCTTGTGTTAAACCCTTTGGCTCAAGTGGTGTTAACTTCACCTGAGTTGGCATAGGCGGAGGCGCTTGGTTGTTAGCCGCTTTCGCCGCTGCGTCTAGAGCTGAATTTGATTTCTCTTCTGCTGGAGGGGAAAAAGAAACAGGTTCTTTTTCAGAGATATCAATTTTAGCGTAAGTAATTAATTTTTCACGGCCTTCAGCAAAAGCGTTTTTAAAACAGTCGATCACTGTTTTACTGAAATCATGCGGCGAAAAATCAGGGTACTGTGTATTTAAAAAACGATTTAAATCTTTTTGTAACGTAGCCGCTGTTTGATAGCGAACGTTTTTATCTTTCGCTAAAGCTTTAGTTACGATTCTTTCTAACTCCACAGGAACTAAAGGATTGATCTTTCTGATCGGTGGCGTTTGGCATTCACGCACTTTACGTAAGATCGCGTTTTCGTTACTGCCCGTGAATAGACGGTCATTGGCTAATAATTCCCAAAGAATAATACCTAACGCGAACACGTCAGTGCGCGGATCAACTTCTTCGGCTTCAGCTTGCTCTGGTGACATGTAAGCAAATTTACCTTTTAAAGTACCAGCTTTTGTTTCTTCACCATTTTCTTCAGATTTTTTGGCGATACCGAAGTCGATAACTTTGGCTTCACCCTCAAATGAAATCATAATATTTTGCGGTGACATATCACGGTGAGTGATGTTCAACGGGCGGCCCGTGTGTTGATCCACACAACGATGTGCGTGATCTAAGCCAGCAGCAGCTTCTTTAACGATATAAACCGCTTCTTCAATTTTGATTGAGCGGTTGAATTTTTTTAACTCATTGATGATTTGGCGAAGGTTTCTTCCTTCAACGAATTCCATCACGATAAAGAATTGGCCTTTTTCAATACCGAAATCATAAATCGATACCACGTTCGAGTGATTTAAGTTCACAGAAACTTTGGCTTCTTCTTGGAACATTTCGATGAATTCTTGATTGTTCGAAAATTGCGGTAAGATACGTTTGATGGCGACGAATTTATTAACGCCATTGGCACCTGCAGACTTTGCAAGATAAACTTCGGCCATACCGCCTGCGGCCAATTTTTCTAAAAGTATATATTTACCAAACTTTTCGTACGACATCTAATTCATCATCGGCAACCAGCAGTCTGATCTTTACAAAAGAATGTTTCGCGGCGATGATATAGCCTAAGGTAGGGAATGTCTCACGATGAAATGGATCGGATTGACCGGGGGAATCGCCACAGGCAAATCCACGGTAAAAAATAAACTAGTTTCGCTTAATATTCCGGTGATTGACGCGGATATGATTTCGCATGAAATCACGCAGGCTGGCGGGCTAGGGTATGAGCAAATTGTGTCTCATTTTGGGAAAGATATTTTAAACGCCGACCAAAGTCTGAACCGCAAACAGTTAGGCGATATTGTTTTTAATGATGCGCAAAAACTTTTACAGCTCGAACAGATCTTACATCCGATTATTCAGGCTGAAGTGCAAACACGTAAAAAGAAACATCATGAGGCGGGCGAAGCTTTTTGTTTCTATGATGTGCCGATATTGTATGAAAAAAAAATAGAAGCGCAGTTTGATCGAATCGTTTTAGTGTACGCACCAGTCACGACTCAGGTCGAGCGCATCATGGTTAGAAACAATTTAACTCATACCCAAGCCTTAGCGCGCATCAATGCCCAGCTGCCGATGAGTCAAAAAATCAATCGTGCCCACCATTGTCTGGATAATTCAACTAATCAAGATGACCTAAATTTACAGGTTCTTAACCTTGT
>JAMPXC010000001.1 GCA_023701385.1 Pseudobdellovibrio sp. | reverse complement strand
GGGCACCGCAGAAGAGTTGTTTTACACGACAAATTCTTTTCGAAAGTGAATCATCTTAAACATGATTCAAAAATATTTTTTAAAAACTTAAAAAGTAAAATATTTGGTTCAGCAGCAAAAGTTCAATCTAAGCTTCATCCTAAAGATCAAAACGATGAATCTTTAAATCAGCGAGTCCGCTCAACGTTCGGACGTCAAGTGCGCCACGCCAAAGCAGTTCAAACTTCTGTGACCTATGGGATCGTGACCTTATCAGGCCCCATCTTAGCTGAAGAAGTCGATAAACTTATTAAATGCGTGAAAGCTATTCCCGGAGTTCAACAGGTGGTGAATCACTTAGATATCTATAAAAACTCTCAAAACATTTCAGCTCTGCAAGGAGCTGGTCCAGAGTATTTAAGATAGAGAAGCTAAAGATGAATCAATTGGACGGCAAACCCATTATTATCATTACAGGCAGCAGTGGCTTTATCGGCAAAGCTATTGCTGCCCGCATGCGCTCGCAATTTGACGTTATCGGCTTTGACCAAAAAATTTCAGACTTAGCAGATCGAGGTGAAAATTACGAAGTAGATATCTCGTCAATCCACAGCATTTCGCAAGCTTTAGATATCGTAAAAAACAAACACGGAAACCACATCGCTTCCGTAGTTCACTTAGCCGCCTATTATAGTTTTTCAGAAGAAGAAAGCCCGAAGTATCAAGAAATCACGATACAAGGAACTGAAAATTTACTAACTGTTCTCAAAAATTATGAAGTCGAACAATTTATTTTCTCTAGCACCATGTTAGTTCACAAACCAGCGCAAAAAGGAGAAAAAATCACAGAAGCGACTCCGTTAGAGCCGTCGTGGGCTTATCCAGCTTCAAAAGTAGCCGCCGAAAATATCTTAAAAGAATCTCATGCAGATATACCCCTCGTGAATTTACGTATTGCGGGAGTTTACAATGACCGCTGCCATTCAGTTCCAATTTCTAATCAGATTATGCGCATCTATGAAAAACAGTTATCTAGCCATTTTTTTCCGGGTGATTCTTCAAAAGGTCAGGCGTTTATTCATCTCAATGATTTAGTTGATGCTATCTATCAAGTGATTCAAAAAAGAAGTGAACTTCCTAGCCAAGCAGACATTCTTCTCGGCGAACCTGAGGCTCTGTCTTATCATCAGTTACAGGATAAGATCGGACAATTAATTTACGGTAAAGACTGGGACACTCTGAAAGTACCTTCTTGGTTTGCTAAAAGTGGCGCTTGGTTACAGCACCATACACCGTTTGTCAGAAAGCCCTTTGTTAAACATTGGATGATCGACTTTGCCGATGATCATTATGATCTGGATATCTCTCATGCGCAGGAACTTTTAAATTGGCATCCCAAACACCAATTACAAAAAACTTTACCAGCCATGATTGAGGCTTTAAAAGCCGACCCTTTACAGTGGTACAAAGAAAATAAGCTCGAATCAGCCAATGCTTTCTCGCGAACTTTAGGGCGAATGCCCGGTGATGATATCGGTTTTGACGTGCCTTCGATGATTTATAACCGTCAATTGACAACATGCAATTGGATGACCTTTTTGTGGGGATTATGGTTAACGTTTGACAGCGCAACTCACCTAACAAACAACGCGTCGTTCGCAAGTGAAATCATTTCAGGTATTTTAGTCATGTTGTTTGCTGTTCTTGCACAATGGACACTTTGGCAATGGCCACGCTGGCTAAATGCCCTTATCGGTGTTTGGATTTTATTTGCGCCCCTTGCCTTTTGGACACCGGCAAGTGCTTCGTATTCAGTGGCTAACTTAATTGGCTTTTTAATTATAATTTGCAGTGCTTATCAACCTGCAAAATACTATTTCGCCATTCCAGAATCTTTAAATATTCCTGAAAACTGGGATTACAACCCTTCAGCGTGGCGACAAAGGTTTCCTATTATCACTTTAGCTTTTTTAGGCTTTTTTATCGCACGCTACATGGCCGCATTTCAATTAGGTCATATAAACACTGTTTGGGATCCTCTTTTTGGCCAACAAACAGCGACAATTTTAAAATCGGATATCTCAAAAAGTTTTCCAGTATCTGATGCAGGTCTTGGCGCCTTTTCTTATCTTCTGGATGCCCTTTCTGGAATTATCGGCGACCAACGCCGTTGGCGAACAATGCCCTGGATTGTTATTTTATTTGGTTTAATGATTATTCCACCCGGCGTAACCAGTATCATTTTAGTTATTTTGCAACCGGTTGGCGTAGGTGCTTGGTGCTTTCTCTGCCTGCTTACAGCTTTCATCATGCTCGTTATGGTTGCACCTGCTTTAGACGAAGTCGTAGCCACTGTGCAATTCCTACGACTAAGCCACAAACAGGGAAAACCATTCTGGCGCACTTTTTTACGAGGCACACCTATCGCCCAAGAAGAACTTATTGAAGTCACAGATTTCTCGGTTAAGCCGCAGAAATTAAAGCCTCTCATTCCATGGGGCCTTGTTTCTTGTGTGATCTTAAGTGCTGGATTAATGGCGGCTCCAACACAACTCAATCTTGAAAAATCTGTGGCCGACATAATTCATATTTGTTCAGCGCTATTCATGACTTTTTCAATCATTGCACTTTCTGAAATTGGCCGTACCGTTAGAATATTAAATATCGTTACTGCAATTATACTAATTATTATCCTAGGATTTTCTACAGAATTAGCACTCTCGTTAAAATCAGGTTTTATTTTAACTTCGTTGGCTATTATTCTATTCAGTCTTTCTAAGGGGCAGTTTAGTAGACACTTCAGTAGTTATGACAAAGTTGCGCAGTGGTCGCTGGCATCTCTATTTTCAAAGCGAAAGGAAGCTCACACATGAAAAATAAAACTTATCACCAGCCGGACAAAAAAATAAAAGAAGATGTCTGCGCCATCTTAGCTGAAACACCCCATGTAGATTGTTCTGAAATCAAAGTTTCTGTGAAAGATGGCATCGTTACATTACAAGGTGAAGTCGATGAGCAAGCCGCAAAAAAAGTCGCCGATGAAACCCTAGATTACGTACTAGGGGTTCATGGCGTCAAAAACGAACTTACGGTTCACAAACGACCGCGCAAAAAAATGTCACGTCACCGTCATCAGCAACCGCACTAAATATTTTTTGTTTTCGTTAGTGATTGAGTTTCTCGGCAATTTTTGGATAAAGCACAAACGAAGCTCCAAACACGATGTGAGCAGCCCAATCCCAGAACATCGGCACTTCACGATTCCAAATATCTACTCCGTGCAAAGCGTTCATTAAAAACGGAATTAACACATACGGTCCGACCATTGAAACCACACCAACAGCAACACCACAAACCAAAGCTTGAGCTGTCGATTTAATCGAATACTGCTTGGCAAGCACCCCAAAAAGAAAACCCCATAAGAGCGATGGCCCAAATTGGTGAAGCACCAATCCTGCGAGCAAGGCGCCGAAATGAAAATTGGGTAAAGCACTTTCGCCAAACACCATTGAGCCAATCACTTGCACTGGGTACAGTGGGCTCTTACCTAAAAACACCGCAAAGACAATCATCACCACAACAGCCATGATTAGCCCTGCGACTTGTCCTGTAATGAGACCTGTTAAAATGGGTTTATTATCTACCTGAGCCGAAGCTCCGGTATTTTGTTTTACGACGGCTTCCATATGAATCTCCTTAAGTTAGAGAAGTGTTGTTTTCTTTAATATTCGCTCTTATAATAAAAACAGTAAATACTGTTTAAATTGTTTAAACGAGGGTCTATTATGAATGGATTGCATAACAACCAAAAAAAGATCTTAAGTTATCTTTTAGAAAACAAAGAAGGCGCAACCCTTGATGAACTAGCGGCGCATCTTAAAGTGACCAAGACCGCAGCGAAAGAGCATCTCCTTAAAGTAGATCACTTAGGTTACATCACTTTTGTTGACTCACAAGGCTCTGTAGGGCGTCCACGCAGGCGCTATCTTTTAACACCAGATGGGCTTGATGCTTTTCCAAAACAATACTCTTGGCTTTCAAATATCTTATTAGAACATCTTGCCGAAACTATGGGGCAAGAATCAATCAACGATATTTTAGATGGCCTTTCAGAAAAAATCGCAGACTCAATGCAAGACAAATTCAAAAGCGCAAGAAACTCTGCAGAACTTCTTAAACGCGTGACTGAAACATTGAATGAGTTAGGATATAGAGCAAGCTTAAAACAAAGTGATCTGCGCAAAGGAGCAATCATCGAAGCGACAAATTGTGTTTATCACTCAGTCGCCCAGAAGCACCCGTCTTTATGCCGCTTCGATGTGAAGTTTATCGAAAATGCCACTGACGGCATGAATGTAAAACTTGAAAGCTGCATCGCCCGCGGCGGCTCTGTTTGTCGATTTTGTATTAAAAAGAAGGAGTCTTAATGTTTTCGTTATCTTTACCTTGGTGGGAATTTTCGTTACGAGCTCTTATCGTTTACATTTTTTTATTAGGAACTTTACGTTTAACCGGTAGACGCCAAATCGGACAACTATCACCCTTTGATTTCGTGATGTTATTTATTCTAAGTAATGCGGTTCAAAATTCGATGAATGGCGGAGATAACTCAGTGACCGGCGGTTTAATTCTGGTCGTTACTCTAATTTTTGCTCACTGGTTGATTAGTTATTTTACTTTTAAATATAAAGGCTTCGCCCAAATGGTCGACGGCAAACCTGAAGTTTTAATTCACAAAGGCACCCTACAAAAAGCTACGCTAAAAAAAGAGAGAATCACCAATGATGAGTTAGATTCTATCTTACGTCGCAATGGTGTGAATGATATTTCCGAAGTCAAAATCGCCATCGTCGAAGGCAATGGCGAAATCAGTGTTATCAAGAACAGTTAAATTATTTCGGATTATAAGGTTTCGGTTTAAATTTCGGACGAGAAGATTTCTTAAATCCACCGGCTGGTTTTCCCGAAGCGGCAGACTTATCGTCTTTCTTTTTAAATTTCACGCGTTTTGGTTTACGTAATTCTTCAGCCACATGTAAACGTTTACCGTCTTTATCTTTAAAACGAGTTTTTAAATCTTTAGCTGATTGGCCTTTACCTTCAAGCCTTGCGATTAATTCTAAATCACGTTCAGTCACTAAGTTCACAACTAACCCTGACTTACCAGCACGGGCTGTACGGCCTACGCGGTGTAAGTAATTCGCCATCTCTTGCGGTAAGTGGTAATTAATAACACGGCCTACGTAATCTAAATCTAAACCGCGGGCTGCCAGGTCTGTCGAAATCAGAATATTCACTTCGCCTTTGCGAAAGCTTTGAAGATTACCGCGACGTTCGCCTTTATCCATTTCACCACGGTAAACTACGCACTCATAACCATGCTTCTTAATTTCATTAGCCAGCTTATCACACTGTTCGCGCGTGTTCGTGAAAACAATAGTTCCACCCGTTGGTTGTTGTTTTAATAATTTCTCAAAGATCGGCCAACGAAGACCGTCGATCACTGTTTCATTTTTTGTAACAAGTGTTTTTACAACTTTACCCGCGCCACTTGAACGAATCACTTCGGCTTTTTTGAAAAGCGCATTCATTAAATCCTGAACCGCTTGCGAAACTGTCGCCGAAAATAAAGCTAATTGAACATCTTCATCACAGGCATTCACGATCATCTTTGATTCGCCGATAAAACCGTCATCTAACATTTGATCAGCTTCATCGAACACGATCATACGCACGTCAGAAAAATCAATTAATTCACGCTCCATTAGTTGAATAAGACGGCCAGGCGTTGCTAATAAAATTTCAAAGTCAGCAGCAATACTTCTGCGGCTTTGTTCAAACGTCGTTCCACCGAGCACTGGACGAACTCTAACGCGTGTATCGTGTGTGAATGTTTTAAATACTTTAGAAACCTGTTCACCTAAATCACGTGAAGGCACAAGCACGATCGCGCGTGGGCACCCTGGCTCATCAGCAGGGTTACCTTCGTTTTCTAAAGTTTTAACTAAGTGTAAAATCGGAAGGGCGTAAGTTAATGTTTTACCACTTCCCGTTTCAGAAACACCAACCACTGACTGGCCCGACATCAACATCGGAATAGCATTTTTTTGAATCTCTGTTGGAGTGTAAATTTTTAAAGTTTTTAACGTCTTAAGGATTGATGGAAGTAGACCAAATTCTGGAAATGTATTCATGGGCGCAATGTACCCGTAACTATAGGAATTTCGTAGTGAAATTTAATTAATTGCAACTTTTACGGCGATCTTAGGCCCTTGATGTATAAAGATTGCCTATCGTTTGACTTAAACACCCTTGGCTGGCTATCTGGAGCGACTTAGGAATTATTATGAAATCAGGTTTAGCTGCACTTATTCACCCATCCACAAAAGCAGACTTTTTAGCTGCCTATGAAGCCAACGAACCCTTCGTGGTTCATCACCCGAAAGAAGCTCTTTCAGAGTTACGTAGTTTAGATTTTTTGGCGTCATTAGATAGCCTTTTAAACATGTGGCCACATGCCATTCAGGCGCACTTACCTGATCTTAGAGACGAGGCTAGCTCGATTGATGCTACCCCAAAAGATGCCAAAAAATTATTTCAAAATGGCATGGGCTTACTTTTTAACGAAGCTCACCGTATTTCGCCTTTGCTTAAAACATGGTTAGAAAAAATTCGCGCTGATTTAGGGATTTCGGTACAAACCTATTCACGTTGTTTAGTTTACGCAACTCCAAATGGTAAAGGCACAGCTGCCCACTTTGACCAAAATATTAATTTTGTTTTACAAATTCACGGAACAAAAATCTGGAAGTTAGCACCCAATGAACACGTAGTTAATCCCCTTACCCGTCATACGATGGGAACTGAACCAGATAGCGAGATGGATGGTTACTTAGAAGATGATCTTCCGACTGAAATGCCTAAATCAGCCAAAACTATTGAGCTTAAACCTGGATCGGTGCTGTTCGTACCACGCGGTTATTGGCATTCAACCGAAGCCCAAGGCGAAGCTTTAGCTTTAAACTTTACCTTTACAGCTCCAACTTGGATTGACCTTTTTACGAACGCTTTACGAAGCCGTTTGGCACTTTCTCCAGAATGGCGTGAAACAGCAAACGGCGTCTGTGATCCAGACCGCCGTGACGAGGCTGAAGCTTACCTTGAGACCTTACTAGCGGGCTTAAAAGAAGATCTTCCGCACTGGGAAGCTTTAGATATTTTAAACGCTACCGAACCTGAATAATTTGTACTAACCTATTTAGGTGAAGGCTTTAAATTCATTTAACAACTCGACTTCGGATTTTAAACTTGAGGCAGATGTCACTCGTACAGGTGAAATGCTTAAACTTGTTTATCAAATTGCTGATCCAAAAAATCTTTTAAATTTACCAGCAAGCTTTGAAGCCAACGGAAGCACTACTCCGCGAGTTGATGGCCTTTGGAATGACACTTGTTTTGAAATGTTTCTTCGCCCTGCAGGAAAGAAATCTTACTACGAATTTAATTTTTCTCTTACACCTGCGTGGAACGAATACTTCTTTGAAAGTTATCGCCTGCCGCAACCACCAAAACAGTGTCAGGATATTTCACTTAAAAAAATTCAATGGAATGGCCAACTTTTAGAAGTTGAATTACATGGGCTTAACTCTGAAGAAAAATTTGAGATCAGCTTAACGGCGGTCTTAAAAGAAAAATCAGGCCCGATTCACTACATGGCGGTAAACCACGCTGGTCGTGAGCCTGATTTTCATCACATCGATAGTTTTATTGCGCTTTATTAATGACTGACTTAATCCAGCCCATTTCAGCAGCTGGGATTCCGTAAATGCCATACCCGCGACACTGAGCTTCGCCACGACTTGTGATACCGGCTAAGTAGACTTTGCTATCAACCACGATATACGCTGGGCCACCGGAATCGCCATGGCAAGAGCCAGATTTCTTTTCGTCAGTCATAAATTCAAAATTTCCCACAGCTACGGCTGGAACTTGCGTCTTTTTCAACACGCCATCGTATTTATAGTTTTCATCTAAACCATAACCAGCAAGATGAATCGTCGCGCCTTTTTGGATTTGTTTTAAAGTTGCGAATGGTACTGGTTTAAATTCCGGCGGAAGATCTTCTTTAAATTCTACGATAGCATAATCTTTGTAATCGCCAGGAGCCATGCCGCCCATATCACACGTAGGACAATAGCTTGGATGTGGAGTTACCTTTTTAACTTTGTAAAACACAGCAGTGCTTTTTGTAGCCACAAGGCCAAAGTAAATATCTGCCTCTCTTAAATCGCAGTGAGCCGCCGACAAAATAAAATGTGGAGCGATAATTACGCCAGTACAAGGACTTGAGTTTGCAGCAAAAATAGCTACCGTATGACGCGCGTATAAGTCTTTAGCGTCGACGAGTTTACCGTTTACGATATTAGCTGAGTCTGATAAGAAATTTTCTGTTTCGGAGTTATTTGCCGGAGCACACGCAACTAAGGCTAACATAGCAATCGGTAATAAATAGCGTAATAAGATATTTGAAGCCATCACTCACTCCCGTTTGGATGAAGCAGTGATAGCTTAAAGCTTTTGGTAAGACCAGCAGCAATTCATCTTTGAAAAAAATAGCGGATTTTTGCCACCCTATCTGCGACAGGTTTCCAGTAGATCAGTACATTCGGTCTGAATATGGCTACGCAGCTTTTCAATCTTAGCCTGAACCGCTGGAGCTTTTACATCTTTCGATATTTCCCATAGAGTCAGCCATTTCAACAGATCAATAAGACGTGGCTTTGTAGGCCCTTTAGAAAGTGGATAACGAGGCATACTTAAGCCTGCCATTACAGCTTCAAGTGTTCGTTCGACCCAATCGATCTCAGTCTGCGTAAGATAGATTCGGTTTAACATATGGCGAGGTAATTCTAAAGCTCGGCTTTCTAAAATTTGATTTAAATTGCGTAATTCTAAAAGAATCTGCTGATGTTCAGCTTCAAACTTTTTTCCATAAAGTTTATCGGCGGCTTTTTTCCAAGCGTCGCAAAAATCTTCGAAATCTATATTTTGTTCTTTTTCGCCCGTACCTGGATGAGTCAGATCAAAAATGGTTTTACTTAATGTTTCGACACTCGCAACTGGTGACGTTTTTTCATAATGCAGCCTAAGCATATGGTGCGCCCAGCTGGCGATATCACGAATTTCACTAAAATGAATTTCAGCTGTGCGAAAAGTCAGATTTACAGTTTCAAAACTGCGCCAATCCATCGGGCGATTTAAAAACTGATCCATCTGGCTTTTGCTGCGCTCGGCGGGATGTGTGTGATAAAAATCTTCAAGCAAAAATGAAAACTCTGAGAATGACTTATCCCAAAGGTTTTCAGTCTTACACATTTTATAGAGATGAAAAGCCTTAAGCCTATTGGGCTGTGCTTGATCAAGCAGTCCATTGATCTTTTGAACTATTTGGCGAGGAAACGTATTCCATGTTTCTTGCAGCATCTCTTAATTTTAGCACTGAATGCGAAAACTAAGAGATTTTTGTTTCGCCGTTTTCGTCTAAGTTTTTTACAGAACCACAGTTAATTTGCTGCTGGCGGCTTTAAGGCTTTGCCCTAAGGCATCGGCGTTTTGCTCTAAACCTTTAAAACGTGAAGCTTGGGCATCTTTTTTAATAACCTGCGCTTCTTCGATCAACGGATGTAGACGCATTTCAAACTTAACTAACTCTTGAGTAATTCTATTTTTCTCTTCTTCAGAAAGTTCAGCACTGGCCGACGACTGCAGGACTTTCATTTCTTCGTTTAACTGGTTTACTTTAACCATGAGCTCACGAAAAGCTTCAACTTTCGAAGTCTCATCATTGTTTCTCGATTGTAAAACTTCAGCTTTTGTAGCCACGACTTTAGAAGCTTCTTCAGAACGATTTTTAGCATCAGCAATTAATTGCGCAAGCAAAACAATTTCATCAGCGACCGCTGTTGCTCTTTCAGCAAAGGCTAACATTAAGCGACGGATTTGACTGTAGTCGAATTCAGTATTTAATTCGATTTCACCAATGCGCCCGCTTAATCTTTCAAGACTTGAAAAATTAGAGTCTAATGAAATCACAGTTTTAACTAATTCAGATTGTTCAGCTGCTTTTTTTAAATTTGCCATAAGTTATCTTTTCTGAAATGGGAATTTTGCCCCTTGTTTTTATTTTTATTCAGTAGATAGCAATTATTATTCCCATAGTACTGCTTGCGTAACAATGATGTCAGAAGTTACGCTCCTAATCTATAGACCGCTCTTTAAACCGCGTGTAGAAATAGAGCCGTGGCAAATACTAATAAGTTCAATCCATTCGGAGAACTGGTTAAGACCAGCATAATGATTCAGACCACTTTGAACTTCGATTGGGCCAGTACAGAACTGGGGCCGATCGAAAAATGGGATAGTGGCTTGATCAATTCTTTGCGCATTGTCTTCAACAGCCCCATCGGCATGTATTGCTGCTGGGGCCCTCGACGAAGATTTTTTTACAACGATGCTTATATTCCAATTTTAAAACATCGCCACCCGCGGGCTTTAGGCTGTACTTTAGATACTGTTTGGCCTGAAGTATGGGAACAGGTCCATGCCATTGTTCAAGAAATCGAAGCCGGAAGAACCGTTCTCGAATCTGATGTTTTATTTTATTTAGAAGTCGACGGAGAAATTCAAAGCAATTATTTTACCTATGGCAATTCTCCCCTATTCAATGCTGAGGGAAAAATTTCTGGAATGCTTTGCACGATCCTCGATACGACAAAATCAGTTGTAAGAACCCGTGTCACCGAAGAAAACTTAGAACGTGCCGTCCACGATCTTCAATTAGCAAAAAATGAAGCTGAAATGGCCAATCAAGCCAAGTCGTCCTTCTTAGCGAATATGTCGCACGAAATTCGCACTCCCATTGGAGCTATTTTAGGCTTTGCAGAAATTATGCGAACCCAAGATCTTGAAGCTTCAGAAAGAAAAAAATATCTTGATACCGTTATTCGAAACGGCAAATCACTGATTCGTATTATTGATGATATTCTGGATCTATCTAAAATCGAAGCCGGTAAATTTGAAATCGAAATGACGCCCGTGAAAATTCTAAGTTTGCTGCAAGAAGTGTTAGCCATGTTTTTTGACCACGCTTCAAGAAAAAATATCCGGTTAGTTTACGAAGCCAGTGGAATAGACGATCTCGTCGTCGTAACTGATGCGACTCGCACGCGCCAAGTTTTGGTTAACCTGATTGGCAATGCCATTAAGTTTACCTCGAAAGGCTCGGTGAAAGTTTCTTGCCACGCAGAACAAGCGACAAATACCCATAAAAAAATAACTTTCACCATTGAAGATTCTGGAATCGGCATGACCCAAGAGCAGGCCGATCGTTTATTTAAACCCTTCACACAAGCTGATATTACTTCAACCCGCCGTTATGGTGGCACTGGCTTAGGCTTGGCTCTTTCAAAAAATTTAGCTCACGCTTTAGGGGGAGACGTAAAAATTCTTAACTGCAGACCTGGGCATGGCTGTATCTTTGAGTTTTCATTTCAAGCTGAAAAAACCGATGAAATAATGGCGACTGTTCTTGCCGCAAGTTCGACAATAGAAATACAAAATTCCTTACGCGGCTTAAAAGTTTTGGCTGTCGATGATTCAGCAGATAATCGTGAATTAATTAAAATGATTTTAAATAGCTCAGGCCTTGACGTTACTGAAGCTGAAAGTGGAGAGCAAGCCATCGATCAGGCTTTCAAACAACATTACGATATCGTCTTAATGGATATTCAAATGCCCGGCATTGATGGCTATAGCACATTAGCTGAACTTCGCAAACGCGGCTTTCAAGAGCCCATCATTGCTTTAACCGCGCACGCGATGAAAGAAGAAAAAAACCGAACATTAGCAGCGGGCTTTGCCGACCATGTAACTAAACCGATTAACTCAAAAACTCTGCTACAAACGATTCAGTCGCATGTGCGACATCATTGAAGACTACTTATTAAAGATCATTCGCCTTAATTAAGTCCAAAACTAATTGTTCAATCTCATCTCGTATTAACCTGACTTGCTCAAGTCCTTGGCCTTTGGGATCTTTAAGTGACCAATCAATGATTTGAAGACCCGGAACGTACGGACACTTATCTCCACAGCCCATTGTGACTAACAAGGCTGCACTTTTAGCAAGATCTTCGGTTAATAAAGTTGGCTTTGCCTGTGATAAATCGATTCCAACTTCACTCATAACAGTCATGACTTCAGGATGAACTCGGGATGCAGGCTCAGTTCCTGCCGAGAGACCTATTAAGTCTTGCCTGTTTTTATATTTATTGAAAAAGGCCGCTGACATTTGTGAGCGACCAGCACTATGTACACAGGCGAAGATGACTGTTTTCATTCAGGATCAATCCTTTGAAATAAAATTATAGCCCGATGGAACTAATTTAGAACTTATTTATGCGCTGTGTAGGTGCCGACAATAGACTTACAACAGCACTTGCGTAGAATATTTCTTTAGAGGAGCAACTATGACGTCATTTCAGCCTATTCTTAATTTTGCGATTATCTTTATTTACACTTTACTTTTCGGAACTGCCGCCTTTGATAAGTGGAAGACTCTTTCAACACCGGAATGGTTTATCAAACAATTTGATAACACGTTCGTGAAACGACTTCCAGGAGGAGCTTCAGCAGGCTATTGGGTTATTGCCTCTCTTGAAGTTTTACTAACGTTCGCATTTATTATCTCGATCTTTAACTTTGTATTACTACCCTATGCTCTTATAGGATCACTTTTCCTGTTTGGAATTTTGCTATTTGGATTAAGAATCACGTACGATTTTCAGGGATCAGCCAATATGTTCGTTTATTTTGGAACTACATTGGTTTCATTGTACCTAGCTACAATGAATTAAAAATAATCTTGAACACGTATGATTCATATCTACATCGATGCTGATGCCTGCCCTGTAAAAGACGAAACTTATAAAGTAGCTGCACGCTACCAAATCAAAGTTTTCGTTGTAGCTAATCAATATCAAAATGTTCCTCTGAATTCTTTGATAGAAATGAAAACGGTGTCAGGTAACTTCGACGCTGCAGATGACTGGATCGTCGAACAGGTTACAGATCGTGATATTGTGATTACAGCAGATATTCTATTGGCTGATCGTTGTGTAAAAAAGAGGGCCCGTGTATTGGGCCCAAAAGGCGTCGAATTCACCGAAGATAATGTGGGTTCTGCCGTCGCTAACCGCGAGCTTATGCAAAACTTAAGGCATATGGGAGAGATACGCGGAGGCCCTGCACCGATGGACAAAAAGGCCCGCTCGCAATACTTAGGAAAACTCGATCAGATTATTCAGTCGTTAAAGAAGAAGTAATTGCGCAAAAGACGTTTTAGTTTTAAGACTGGTTTATGACAAATAATGATATTTTTAAAAAACTGCGCGTTGCTTTATCATTCCGCGATACTGATATTTTAGAGTGTTTAAAAAATGTCGATTTTGAAATTTCAAAATCCGAACTTTCCGCTATTTTTAGAAATGAAGATCATCCCAATTACCAGCCCTGCGGCGATCAATTATTACGTAAATTTTTAGATGGCCTAATTATCCGTAACCGCGGCGTTATGGAAAAGAAGAAGCCTTCTGAGTTCGACGATAAATAAGTCGCAGGCCAAGACTGGCGGCTAAAAACAAAACAACCATCCAGTATCCTGGAGAGTTGATCGCTCGTGGCAGATAACTGGCTAAAAAGATAAACCAAATATAATAAACACCAATTAGATGGATTCTTTTCCAACGTGCAAATCCAATTTTCTTAATCGC
Source organism: Pseudobdellovibrio sp. (assembly GCA_023701385.1). Taxonomy (GTDB): domain Bacteria; phylum Bdellovibrionota; class Bdellovibrionia; order Bdellovibrionales; family Bdellovibrionaceae; genus Pseudobdellovibrio. The sequence goes on along the minus strand of JAMPXC010000001.1, from coordinate 122,757 downwards.
ATAATCAGAAGACGTCATCGCTAAAACAAAGACAATAAAAAAGCCAATACCTCCAAATATTTTTGAAAGCGAACTTACCGTTTGCTGAAACACATCTTCATACTTTAAATATAAAACAAATATCGTTAGCCCATGAACAAGATGTGACACAGCAAAAGACAACCCTAAATAACGGCGATTTTTTCTAATTCACATCGTCAATTGATTTTTTGAAAACAACTGCAACGAACTCGCAATAAAAACAATACTAAATAAAACCAAAGAATATTGAGCTGTAAAACGAATACCTGATCTTAAGCCTGACAACAGATCAATGGTTTGAAAGAGCAACGCACTTGTTACGATAACCACAGACAGCGAGCATAAGAAAATTAAATTTTTTCCGTTAATTAGACGTTTCATAAAAAAATTATATCTGGAAATCTGCAATACTAGAATTATTTTGTTCGTTGATAGACATTACTACCTAGCTTAAGCTTAGAACGATCAGAACTTACAGCACACTCAGAAATAACCTGTGCCCCATGATCTGACATAATACCAAGACTACCATTAGAATATAACTCAACAAATGGGTACTTTGATGTCTTTGTGACTGGTGAACAAGATTTCTGATTTTGAAAAGCTGTCACAGTCACACTCGCGCCATGACCAGAAAATTTCCCAGCCTTATTCATAAACGTGAAAATGGTCTTTTCATTTTTGATAGTCTTACCGCAAACCGAATGCGGCGCTAAGGCGGATTCAGTTTTACTTATCCACTCACCGACTAAGTTTTGAGAGTTGCAATTACCTGCGAGCGACTGAACAGACAGAACGATAGTAAAAGCTAAAACAAAGACCGATTTCATATACGAGACTAAATAGCAGTCGCTTTGACGTAGAATCAAGGGTGTTTAAAGATTTGATATTATTTATAAGAAAAATGGCGGAGTTGACGGGACTCGAACCCGCGGCCTTCCGCGTGACAGGCGGACGTTATAACCAACTTAACTACAACTCCGTTAAGTATTTAATTCGTAGTGGAGTTAATTTATGGAAAACGCCGATCAAAGTAAACTACTTTTTCAGGCCTGCGTAATAAAATAGCAATAAAAACCTATCTTGGGGAGAAATTCCCGTTTCACAGTGGGCCGACTTTAGTTCATAATGGGTTTTTCATATATTTCCCAAGGAGACCCCTCTATGAAGAAGCTTATTTTTGCTCTTATTTCTTTGACTGCGACTTTATCGCTTGCGACAGCAGCAAAATCAGACGCTACGACTGACCTTATGGTTGAAGGCGTACACTGTACCGCCTGTACTAAAATGATCAGCAAAAAAGTATGTGCTGACCCTAAATTAGCTGAAAACTTTGAATCTTGTGGCGTAACTGTTGTTGATAGCAAAAAACAAATCGGCAAAATCTCTTTACGCTTAAAAGAAGGTAAAACTTTAGATACAGCAGCTTTAGATGCAGCCGTTAAATCAGCTGGCGATAATTACAAAGTTCAACACAAAAACGCCGAACCTGAAGCTAAAACTGAAAAGAAATAATCATGTTAGATAAAATCTCTAAACTTCTTTGGTTAGACATGGAGATGACCGGTCTTGATGTTAACAAAGAAGTCGTTATTGAATGTGCCTGCATCATCACAGATCTAGATTTCAAAGAACTAGATAGCTTTGAAGCCGTAGTTAAACAGCCGCAAAAGTACCTAGATGCAATGGACGCTTGGAATACCGAACATCACGGGGCCTCAGGTTTAACAGCCGCTGTACCGAATGGTATGGAGCCTGATTCGGTAGAATTTCACATTACATCTATGATCGACCGTCACTTTCCACAATGGAAAGAAGATAAAAAGTTTAAGCCCATTATGGCCGGGAACTCGATCACACAAGATCGTTTATTCGTTGATAAGTATTTTCCAAAAATTGCAGAACGTCTTCATTACAGAATGTTAGATGTAAGTTCTTGGAAGATTATCTTTAATAACAAGTACGATAAAATGTACCGCAAACAAAATGCTCACCGCGCTTTAGGTGATATCCGCGAAAGCATCGGCGAATTACGTTATTACTTAGATCAGATTAAAACTGATAAGTAGTCTCTAGTTTCTAATTTAATAAATAAAAAAGGCTGTGATTTCACAGCCTTTTTTATTTACATAACTTTAGTTCGAGTCCCGTCAACTCCGCCATTTTTCTTAGATACGGTTTTTCACGTAGCTCCGAACATCGCTAAAACTTTTAAAATAAAAGAATCCAAAAACAATAAAAGCGTCGTTAACACCAAAATAATTGTCGCCATAACGTAAAGAAAGAATCGACAAGCCAATGAAAATTCTTGAAAGAAATTAGTAAATTTACGATATATAAGTTTATTAGTTTGTTTAAATACAAAAACGGTTCCTAGCGCTAATAATATCATAAGAATATATTTACCGATGATCGGAAGAATAAATTCGGACAGATGTTTTTGATGAAAAAAGCTCGCCGAAAGCGTAAGACCAGAAATTATCGAAAAGATTTCTTTATCTGCAGCCTCAGCACATTCTAACTTAATTAAACTAATCATGTGCCCTATAGAATAGGAGAAACAAAAAAGTAGTAGTAGAACAAAGATGTAGATATTCAATGCGCTATTTGGATCTGAAAATTTATAAGGCAACTTGTAGAAAGTTCCTGTTGCCAACCAACCCAAAAAAGCAAATATATAAATCGTAAAAAAATTAATTTTTATCTTTTTATCCAACATAGAATACTTCCTAGCGAAATGATTGTTTGAGAGGCTTTACTGGCGTTGTCCATTTCTCTTGTTTCTGGATCGCCTGTTGCGCCAGTTCTACCGCGTTCAACCCTGGACCGGAATCCTTGTTACCAAAATTAGCGATCGAAGAAATTTTTAGCTGCACCTCATCTAGGGTCAATGTGTTATTATGATAACTCTCAATCTGCCTAAAATTGATTGTATTGTAATAATCGCTGAGCAAATCAACTAGTCCCGTCGATGAATCACCTGACTCTTGTAAATCTGCATTTGGAGATTCATAAGTCGTAGACGCCTCAGGGTGTCTTTTTTTGTCGTCTTCTTCATTGGATTGTTGCTCTTCATCTTGTTGTTCAGTTGTAGTAGGCGGTTCTGTAATTGTCTTTTTTTCCGAATCTTCCGCACCTTCATTACATTTATCAAGTTCAACTTTTTCCTTTTCACTTGTGTTATATCCATTTGCAGCTGCACCAACTGCTGCACCGATAATAGCTCCACCAACTTTTAAAAGACCACCACCTACCTTGATACCAATTGCGCCACCTCCCAAAGCTCCGACGACTACAGCCTCTCTAATTTGAGCCATATATCGCAAGCGACAGTCACTTTTGCTATATGATAGCTGAGACATTTTCTCACGAAGTCTTGAAAATAAAGTATTTGTGCGGTTTTTGCCGTTACTTGCATAATGAAAAACCTCACCAGTTCCACTATTTGTTAAATTATAAATGCTATCTACTAAAACTTCCTCTCCAACTAACTCAGAACTTTCCGAATTGAACGAATCGTTCCCGATCAAATATTCATTGTTTTTAATTTGAAAGTTATTATTAATTAAATCAATTTCTCGATTAGAGAATTTACTACTTGAATTCAATCTTTCAAACATAGTTAAAGTAGGAGTTTTTTCATTAAAAAGACTGGCTTGATTTAATTTTGTCAGCGACTCAGGGGCGAATCGGTTTATAATTGAGACTGACTCTCTGGCCATTCTGAGATTTCCTACATCCAACGACATAGCTAACAAATGGTGATTAATCTCGATAAGTTTTTCAACTCGGTTTTCAGGTGAACTGATAATAATAGCTTTAAGTATGCTTTTGTACGATCTATTACCGCTCCAAAGGTGAATGTTAGCAGCCGTTGCTTGCATGGCATTTTCAATTTCGTCAGTAGGTTTTAGATTACGACATTCCATGCTTAAGCAGAACTTTGATTGCGCTTCTTTTCCCACATAAGAGTTGGCTACGCTTCCTACCAACAACATAGAAATACCTACTGTAAGATTTGATACTAACGACTTATTTGAATATTTTTCCAGAGCTTTCATTTTTCCCTCTAATTAACTTAGTAAAAGTTGATGATATTAAAGGGTATGGCAAAGCCAATGCCGGACACATATAGGTTCTAACGCAAATAAATGAATTTAAAGCCTATATTTTCTAAACATCCGGAATGCTTTGTCTGAAATCTAAGAAATCCGTTAAATTTGGAGTGCAGTAGGCAAAAATAAAAAAGGCTGTGAATCCACAGCCTTTTTTATTTCCTTGATCAACTATTTCAAAAAACTAATTCGTTTTTCTGTTTTCAAGCTCAGATTGAGCCTTATTACGAACATCTTTGGCTGGGTCTTTTGCTAATTGTTCTAAAACTTCTGTTGTTACTTTTTTATTAATAACCACATGGTAACGAACAACTTCGTTTTTATCCGAAGCTAATTGGTTCACAACTTCTTGCGGAACATTTGGATTCTTTAAAACCGTTGCACGGTAAACCACTTCTTCTTTTTGTGAGTAGTCTTTTAAAACTGACTCTGGACAATTCGGGTTCATTAACAATGTCTGAATCATCGTTTTGTCTTTAGAAGCTTGACCTAACTGGATTAACTCGATCACTAGTTCTGGCGTTAACTCACCAGAAGCTTTAGCAATAATTTTTTGGCTAATAGACTGTTTATGGTGATCAATAATCATAAACGTTGCTGTTGAAGCTGCTAAAACAAAAGAAGCTACGATCTTCGCATAAGAAACCTTCGAGTAAGTATCTTGTTTTTTAGTCGCTTTGCTAAAAAGTGAATAAACCGCAGATCCTAACAAACCAAACGCAAATGAATTCAGTGTCGCAAACACTGAGAACATGCCCATAGTGCCGGCCGCTGGCCCCCACTGCCCGTTTGTAAGTGATACTTGATACGCGCGGTGGAAGTAATACATATCCACGTACATCGTCAAAAGCCCGAAAGCTAAAAACGAAAGAATATGAATCGTTTTATTTTTGTTGTGAAAAAAAAGCGCGCCAAAAGTCAGCGCGCTTAGAGGTAGAATAGCTAATGATATAAAAATCAAAGTGATCATTTATTTTTCTCCAATTATCTTTTGCTACGCCTATTCAAATATAAGCGTAGCAAAAAAGGCCTGGCACCGTTTAGTAACGGTAGTGTTCTGGCTTGAATGGTCCTTGCTCGTCTAAGTGTAAGTACTTAGCTTGCTTAGAAGTTAATTTAGATAATTTAACACCGATTTGGCCTAAATGAAGAGCCGCAACTTTTTCGTCTAAGTGTTTAGGTAAACGATAGATCGCGATTTCTTTGTACTGAGAACGGTTACTGTATAACTCGATTTGCGCTAACACTTGGTTAGTGAATGAGTTCGACATAACGAAGCTTGGGTGACCAGTAGCACAACCTAAGTTTACTAAACGGCCTTTTGCAAGAACCACGATTTCGTTTCCGTTTTTAAGAGTGTGCACATCAACTTGTGGTTTGATTTCACGGATCTTAGAGTTTTTGTTTAACCAAGCCATATCGATTTCGATATCGAAGTGACCGATGTTACAAACAATCGCGTTGTCTTTCATTTTGTTGAAGTGCTTTTCAGTGATGATATCGCAGCAGCCAGTAGCTGTTACGAAGATATCAGCGATAGGAGCTGCTTCTTCCATAGTAACAACTTGGAAACCTTCCATAGCTGCTTGTAATGCACAGATAGGATCGATTTCAGTGATAAGAACGCGAGCACCTAAACCACGCATAGAGTGCGCAGAACCTTTACCTACATCGCCGTAACCAGCAACAACAGCTACTTTACCAGCCATCATTACGTCAGTAGCGCGTTTTAAAGCGTCGGTTAAAGACTCACGGCAACCATATAAGTTGTCGAATTTAGATTTAGTTACAGAATCATTTACGTTGATTGCTGGAACTTTTAATTTTTTATTTTTAAGCATCACTTCTAAATTGTGAACGCCAGTAGTTGTCTCTTCAGATAATCCGAAGATCTTTTTTAACATTGGAGCAAAGCGCGGCTCATGCATCATGTTAGTTAAGTCACCACCATCGTCTAAGATCATGTTGTAACCGTCTTTACCCCAGCCAGTGATTGTTTGCTCAATACACCAGTTGAATTCTTCTTCAGTCTCACCTTTCCAAGCGAAAACCGGAACGCCAGTCGCTGCGATAGCAACAGCTGCTTGGTCTTGAGTAGAGAAGATATTGCAAGAAGACCAACGAACCTCAGCTCCTAAGTGAGTTAAAGTTTCGATAAGCACTGCAGTTTGGATTGTCATGTGCAAGCAACCAGCGATTTTCGCGCCTTTTAACGGTTGTGATTTGCCGAATTCTTTTCTTAAAGCCATTAAGCCTGGCATTTCTTTTTCAGCGATTTTGATTTCTTCGCGACCCCAACGAGCAAGCTCTGCAAATACTTTTGGATTTTCCATAGCTTCTTTAGCTACGCAGTAATCAGGAGTAGCAGACTTTTTAGTGTCTTTGCCTTTCACTGTAGTTTTGTTTTTTGCAACAGCAGCAGCAATCGCTTTACCAGCAGCCGTTTTTTTATTTCCAGAAGTAGTTTGTGTACGCATTCTTTTTCCTTTGTGTGTTTAAAAATTTATCTTATTAAAAAAATTATTCTAAAGTTAAAATCTCGTAGCCCGTATCAGTGATTAACACCGTATGTTCGAACTGGGCTGAAAGCTTCTTATCCGAAGTTATATAGTACTTAATATCCGAATTGGGAATAGAATACTCGTCGAAGTCCTCTACCCCTTCGTTCACCATGGGCTCAACTGTGAAACATGTCCAAGGAATGATCTTTTCGCCTTTACCACGTTTACCAAATGCCGGTACGAACGGATCCATGTGAAAGATCTTACCGATCCCATGACCGCCGATTTCTTTAACTGTTGTGTAACCACGGCGTTGAACATATTTGTTAGTTTCAAAGCCGATGTCTCCCGTGTAACCGTTAGGCTTAATAGCTTCAATACCCGTCATCATGGCGTTGTAAGCAGCATCAACAAGGGATTCAGCCTCTTTTGAAACTTTGCCCACCATAACGGTTTTAGACGTGTCTCCGAAGAAGCCGTCTTTTTTAACTGTAACGTCGATATTTAAGATATCGCCTTCTTTGATCACGTAATCAGAAGGCGTTCCGTGGCAAACAACCTCGTTCACAGAAATACAAGTGGCAAATGGATAACCGTAGTAACCGATACAAGCTGAAGTGCCGCCTAATTTTTCTGTGTAGTCGTTTGCGATTTTATCTAACTCAAGAGTTGTAATCCCCGGCTTAACTTTACTGGCTGTGTAGTTAAGGACTTTCGCGGCCATCTTGCAGACAACGCGCATTTTTTCGATTTCGGCCTTAGTTAAAGGAACCGGTGTTCTTGGAGATTTAGACATGGGGGAACTATACTCCCGAATCAGATTTTAAGCAAAAAAAAAGGCCAACCCGAAGGTTGACCTTATCATTTCTACCGTCTTGCGACAGCCGAAACTATACTAAAACCTATTTTAAGTGTTTAGAAACAAGTTTAGTCATTTCGAACATAGAAACTTGTGATTTTCCGAAGATTGGTTTTAATTTGTCGTCAGCGTTGATGTTGCGACGGTTTTTGTTATCTTGTAAGCCATTCTTTTTGATGTAAGCCCATAATTTTTTAACAACTTCAGTACGTGGTAAAGCTGCAGATCCAACGATAGCTGCTAAAGTAGTAGAAGGAGTTAAAGCTTTCATGAACGCTGCATTTGGCTTACGTTTAGAAGCTGCTTTTTTAGGAGCTGCGGCTTTTTTAGGAGCAGCTTTTTTTGCTGGAGCTTTAGTTGCTTTTTTAGCTGTAGCTTTTTTAGGAGCTGCTTTTTTTGCTGTTTTCTTTGCCATGGTATATCCTCCGTAGAATATTGTTAAGGCGTTGTTTTTGTATCTTCTGACTGTCGTAATAATGAATCATTCACTATGACTTCAGTCTTAATATTAAAGTCGATGTTCCTAAGCATAAGACTAGGAAAAACCCTTTGTCGAGAGAAAAAAACATTTATTTTCACTTTTTTTAGACCTTTTCCAGAGTAGGAATGCGATTTCTCTACTCTGGAATCGGGGAATTAATCCCGATATCGTCTCTATGAGAGACACTTTTAGAGGACCAGACTTCGCCGAAATCTTAGAGAAAATTAGCTCTGAAAATGAGACTGAAAACGTATTTTCCGAAGAGGTTTCTAGCACTTTAGAGCCTGCTTTTCTCTCTAGTTTACTAGGTGAACTACCTACGCTAAGAGTGCAAAATCACTCAGCTTCGTCATATTCTCATTCTTACAAAGTAGTCTCAGCAAAAGATTTCAAATTGAAATCACAGGGGATGACCGAGGGAGAGTTCAAAGCTTACGAAACTTTACTGTATGCCTTAGAACTTCCTATCTTAGCGGCTCACCGTCTGTTTCCCGAGTGTTTCAACCTATTACAGTTGAAAAAAGTTTATAAACTTGCCGCGTTGAAAAACCATCCAGACAGTGGCGGATGCCATGAAAGTTTTTTAGAAATCAAAAAATGCTATGATATCTTAGAGGGATTCGTTAAAACTAAGGCCGCATGAGCCAACCCCAGAACCAGACAATTCAAAAAGACGTTTTGCCGAAGGCAAACCAAAAGAACATCCTGTTATGTACACTGAACTCTACCTACCAACATAGTTCGTTCGGGTTACGCTATATCCTGGCTCAGATGGCAGAGTTAACCGGTCAAACCGAGATGATCGAATGGACAATCAAAGAAAACCCTCGCAACATCGTTGAGAAGATCCTTTCTTACCGTCCTAAAATCGTAGGTTTCGGCGTTTACATCTGGAATAATGAAGAAGTTTTCGAAGTTTGCTCAATTCTTAAGAAGGTAGCCCCTGATATCGAGCTTGTACTTGGAGGACCTGAGGTATCTTTTGAAACCGAAGGCCAACGCCTTTATCAACTAGCTGATCATATTATCTGTGGCGAAGCTGATTTCCTATTTCCACAGTTCTGCCGCGAGCACTTAAGCGGTAACGATACCCAATTGAAAATCGTGCGCGGAGCTTTACCGCTGCTACCCGATCTAAAGCTTCCGTATTATCTATATAGTGATAACGATATCGCCAATCGCGTAATCTACGTCGAAGTTTCACGCGGCTGCCCTTATAAGTGCGAATATTGCCTTTCTTCATTAGATAAATCGGTACGTAGCTTTAACTTAGATCAGTTTTTGACAGATATCGAAATGCTGATTAACCGTGGCGCCCGCTGCTTTAAATTTGTTGATCGTACATTTAACTTAAGCCCAACTACTTCGACGAAGATTTTAAATTTCTTCTTACAGCACATTGATAAAGGTTTATTCCTGCATTTTGAAATGGTGCCTGACCGCTTACCAGTTGAGCTTCGCGACCTGATCAAAACATTCCCTGCCGGCAGTTTACAGTTTGAAGTTGGTATTCAAACATTAAACCCTCAGGTGGCCATCAACGTTTCGCGCAAAAACGATTTAGTGAAAGTGGCTGAAAATTTCGCTTATATCAACGAACACACACATGTGCATACCCATGCCGATCTTATTGTTGGTTTACCTGGCGAAACGCTAGAATCATTTGGCGATGGCTTTGACCGCTTAGCTGCCATGGGTCCCCACGAAATCCAAGTAGGTATTTTAAAGCGCCTAAAAGGAACGCCGATTATCCGCCATGAATCAGGCTTTCAAATGCGCTATCAGGACTTTTCACCGTTTCAGATTCTTTCAACATCAACAATGGATTATTCAACGTTGCAGCTCATGAACCGCTTTGCGAAGTTTTGGGATTTATACGCGAACAGCGGTGATTTCCCACAATTTATGACTTGGATGAAGTCTTTTGAAGGCTCTTTCTTCTGGAACTTTATGAAGTTTGTTGATTACCTATCTGAGAAGTATTCTGAAACGCACTCGATTTCGTTAATTAACTTATCTGAAAAAGCTTACGATTATATAGTAATGCGCACTGACGATAGCGATAAAGCTTTTGATATTATCAAAGCCGACTTCTGTGATGGAGCTAAGAAACGTGATATTCCGCCGTTTATGAAATCACAGGCCATTGCTAAAGGTTTATACGACAAATCGGCGACAGCAACGACTGGCAAAAAATCATCTTCATTGAACTCGCGCCAAATACAACACTTATCGTAGACTATTCACAGTTACGAACCCATCAAAAAATCTCGCTCTTGATTTCAGTCCACATTGTGGGCCTAGATCAAGAGCAACAAATTCTACCGTTTATCACGCATTTTAGCTTTAAGTTTATTGGCGAAGTTCCGTATAAGGCACCATTCTGTGCGGTTGAGAAAAGAACTTCTCAACCCGTTCAATCATTTCTTCGAATGTTTGTGAACGGTTAATCTCTGATGTTAAGGGGTGACCCCACTCAAGCCATACATGCGTTGTGCGCACAAAGAATTGAATTTTACGAAAGGCGTAGTCTGGTTTATGGCCCAATTTTTCGCAGAAGTAATGACGGCTTAAGTGAATAAACTTAAGTAACATTTTACCGTACTCAGCCCCTTCTTCGTACTCTGTCATTGGCGGAACTTCCGCGGTTAAACCTTTACGGTAAGCCACTTGCCACATCATCCATGGACGCGCAGCTAACCCACGGCCCGACATCACCAGATCACAACCTGTTTGTTCCAACATTGAAAATACGTCATCAGCTGTTTGAATATCGCCGTTACCGATGATCGGAATATCTAAAGCTTTTTTAAGCTCAGTGATTTGATTCCAGTCCGCTTGACCACGGCGTTTTTGTTCTGCGGTACGTGGATGAAGCGTAATCCACTTTGCACCAGCATCACGTAATGTTTTAACGAAATGAATTAATTCAAGAACTGACTTATCACTTCCCACCGCGCGAAGTTTAACTGATACAGGCTTATTCGAGGCTGTCGCTGCGAATTCAACAACTTGGGCTGCATAGTTAAGATCACCCATTAAAGCTACGCCATAATTGTGACGTAAGGCTTTTTGCACAGGGCAACCCATATTAATATCGATTCCAGAAACGGTATTGATGTCTCCCCATTCGTTAATCATTTTACGAATAGTTAACTGAATCATTTCTTTATCGTTACCTAGAATCTGAGGTACAAGATTACGCTCACCCTCATGTAATAAAGTTTCAGCGGTAAAACCCAATTTTTCTTGGGGCACGCGGCGTGAATTTAACATTTCAGTGGGCCAAATAGTCTGCTGATCTTGTGGCAAATAATCGTAAACGATTTTTCGTAAGACTACGTGGGATAATCCCACCATTGGAGCTAGACATAACGGAAAACTAAACTGCATAATGAATATGTATGGCGATTATCGGAAAAAAGATAGGAATTTTAGGCGGCGGCCAATTAGCACAAATGATGACCCAAAGAGCACGACAAATGGGTTTTCACGTCACGATTTTAACAGACGATAAAGACGACCCGGCTGTGGGTTATGCTAACCGCTGGATTAAAGGCAAAATCTATAATGAAGACGATATCTTAAAGCTCGCGCGAGTAGTTGATGCCATCACCCTTGAAACTGAGTTTATTCCAGCCCGCACGATCGCCAAAGGTTTAGGTAAAACAAAAACCCGTTGCGTACCTAAGCTTGATCATTTGGCGATTTTACAAGATCGCTGGCCACAAAAAGAACTTTTGTGGGATTACCAAATTCCGACCGCTGACTTTGTTAAGATTACAGGAAAAGACGATCTTGAAGCCGCTTACAAAGTTTTTGACGGCGAATTAGTTTTAAAAAAACGTCTTGGTGGCCACGACGGATTTGGCACTTACATTATCAAAACAAAAGCGCAGTTTGAGTTATTCAAACGCACTCACAAAAATCAAGAAACTCAGTTTTTAGCCGAAAAACTTGTTCATTTTAAGAGTGAAAAATCATTGATCGTTTGCCGCAATTCAAAAGGTGATATTTTTATGTATCCACTTTTAAATTCGTTGCAAAAAAACCAACAGTGTTTTCGTGTGTGGGGGCCAGACCACCACCCGGCTTTAAATGACTTAACTAAAAAAATAACTTCATTGTTAAATCATATCGACTACGTAGGATTAATCACTTTTGAATTATTTGATGTCGGTTCAAAATTATTAGTGAACGAAATTACCCCGCGCGTACATAATTCAGGCCACATTACCCAAGATGCATTTTCGTTTGATCAATTTGAGATGCATCTGCGTGCTGTAGCTGATCAAATTTTCCCGTTAGAAGTGCAATCAACAAAAACATTTTTAATGCAAAATATTGTGGGAACCAGCACGCGAAAACCAGCTATTGAAGTGGGCCTTCAGGGTAAACTTCACTGGTATGACAAGAAAGTTAACAGGCCTAAAAAGAAATTAGGCCATATCAATTATTTCGGAAATTCGTTGAAGTCTTTAGTTACGCTCGCCGATTACGACTTGAAAAAAGTGAAAGCGTAGTTTTCCTCACGGAAAAAGTGTGCTAGCACGCGCTTCATAACAAACAGTAAAAGCGGAGTTAATACGATATCTGCCGCTAATTGATTTTGGAAAAATGGAATCGCCATTGTGTAACATTTGATTAAGCCTGAACCTGTCATTGGGTACATACCATCCATTAACCAAACACCTAAATTTGAAACTAAGAAAAAGACCGAGCTACCAGCTAAGATCGCAGCAATACGCGGTAAAGATTTATCTAAAGCTTTGCGGTTTGCAAAAACCGGTACTAACGCTAAACCCACACCCAAATAAACAAAAGCCATTGTTGAGTGAAAGAATTTGGGAGCGTTAAGGCTGATGAAAAAATCTGAAAGCAACATCGCTAAAACTGGCAACATAAGCGCTTTCGTTTTTGAATCTTTAAAAAGAATCGCAAACACATAACTTGCCGCCATAATTGCTGTAAAGTTCCAGTCATGAACAACTAAACGAGAAGCAGCGCCAATAACTAATAAAACGATAAATGCGAAATTTTCAGAAGTGATCTTTTTCATAAGCCAAGTATAAAATAAAAAAAGCCGATTTTTCAATCGGCTTTTTCATTTTGAGGCTATTTTGACCTAGTTTACGTCTTTAAAGTCAGCATCGATGACATCGTCGCCTTCTTTTTTATCTTCACCAGGGGCCCCGCTGCCAGCGCCACCTTGGCCGCCACCAGAACCATCACCGCCCGGTTGACCACCGGCTTTATATAAAGCCTCAGTCACTTTGTGTGATGATGTTTGAAGTTTTTCAAAAGCCTCTTTTAATTCAGCTGTAGAAGCTGCTTTGTTTTCGAAAACTTTTTTCGCATCAGCAATCGCTGTTTTCACAGTGTCTGCTTCAGCGCCAAGTTTTGCTGCGTTTTCATTTACTAACTTCTCTGTTTGATAGATTAAGTTATCTAAATTGTTACGCGTTTGTGCTGCTTCTGCTTTTTCTTTATCAGCGTCAGCTTGCATTTCAGCTTCTTTAACTGCTTTTTTGATTTCATCTTCAGACAAACCAGATTGCGCAGTGATTTTGATTTGTTGCGATTTATTAGTCGCTTTATCAACCGCTGATACGTGTAAGATACCATTCGCATCGATATCAAAAGTCACTTCAATTTGTGGCATACCACGAGGTGCTGGCGCAATACCAGATAACTCAAAACGGCCTAAAGATTTATTGTCTGAAGCCATTTTACGTTCACCTTGTAACACGTGAATATCTACGCCCGGTTGGTTATCAGCTGCTGTAGAAAACACTTGAGATTTTTTCGATGGAATTGTCGTATTGCGCTCGATAAGAGTCGTCATTACGCCACCCATTGTTTCAATACCAAGTGATAACGGAGTTACGTCAAGTAACAAGACGTCTTTCACATCACCCGCTAATACACCGCCTTGAACTGCAGCGCCTAAAGCCACAACTTCATCTGGATTCACTGTTCTGTTTGGCTCTTTACCAAAAAAGTCTTTAACAGCTTTTTGGATAGATGGAATACGAGTCGAACCACCCACTAGAACCACTTCGTCGATTTGTGAAGTTGATAAACCAGCATCAGCTAAAGCTTTTTTACATGGCTCGATCGAACGCTTCACTAAATCTTCAGTCATTTGGTCAAATTTAGAACGTGTTAATTTAATTTGTAAGTGCTTAGGACCAGATTGATCTGCCGTGATGAACGGTAAATTAATATCTGATTCTTGCGCTGAAGAAAGTTCAATTTTCGCTTTCTCTGCCGCTTCTTTCAAACGTTGTAAGGCCATTTTATCGTTCTTAAGATCGATACCTTGGTCTTTTTTAAATTCAGTGATTAACCATTCTAAAATGATCACGTCAAAGTTATCACCACCTAAGTGTGTATCACCGTTTGTAGATTTAACTTCTACAACGCCGTCACCCACTTCTAAGATAGAGATATCAAATGTACCACCACCGAAATCGTAGATTGCGATTTTTTGATCTTTCTTTTTATCTAAACCGTATGCTAACGCAGCTGCTGTTGGTTCGTTGATAATACGACGAACGTTTAAGCCTGCGATACGACCAGCATCTTTCGTAGCTTGTCTTTGCGCATCGTTGAAGTAAGCAGGAACCGTGATAACTGCGTCAGTGACTTCAGCTCCTAAATAATCTTCAGCCACTTTTTTTAGTTTAGCTAAAACCGCTGCACCGATTTCTTCTGGCGAAGCTGATTTACCACCTTGAATTTTAAAAGCTGTATCTGAACCACCGTTTTTAGATTCAACAGTGTACGGAATTAATTTTAATTCACTTTGTACTTCTTCAAAACGACGACCGATAAAACGTTTCGCCGAGTAAATTGTATTTTCTGGATTAGTTACAGCTTGGCGTTTAGCAATTTGTCCAACTAAACGGTCGCCATCTTTAGTGTAAGCAACAACTGAAGGAGTTGTGCGTGCGCCTTCTTCGTTCACAAGAACTTTAGGCTCGCCGCCTTCCATGATAGCTACGCAAGAGTTTGTCGTACCTAAGTCAATACCGATAATTTTTCCCATTTTCTATTCTCCTTGGTCGGCCTGCCAGCCGATCTCTCCTGTCGGCCTAGCTGCCGATTTAAATTCTCTATTAATGTGGGTCTGATTCAGACCTCGTCAAGGCGCGTTCGAGCTATTTTTTACGTCCGAAAAAGCCCTTTTTCTCGTTCCCGACCTTAATCTTACGCAGCTCTGCTAATTGTCTTAGCAGCTCCTCTTCCTCCGCAGAAACCTTTTTAGGGAACTCTGGGTGCAGCGTAAAATGCAAATCGCCCCGGCGCGAACCGCGAAGTGACGGAACGCCTCGGCTTGAGATTTTTAGACGATCGCCAGGTTGTGAACCGCGTGGAATTTCCACTTCGATTTCACCATCTAAACCATCCACTTTAACTTCGCCGCCTAACATGAACTGTTCAAAAGCGATATCTAAGTCAGCAAATAAATGATCCCCTTCGCGCTCGTAAACATCGTGTTCTTTCACTCTGATTTCGACGAATAAATCTCCGGCTGGGCCGCCTTTATAACCACCCTCACCTTCACCTTGAATACGAAGACGAGTACCGTTATCAACGCCTGCTGGAATATTAACTTTGATTTTACGTTTTACTTTTGAGCGACCTTTTCCATGACAAGTTTTGCATGGATTTTCGATCACTTCGCCCGTACCGTTACAGTTTGAACATGTTGTGGCCATTGTGAAAAAACCTTGCTGGCGAATCACTTGGCCTTGACCTTTACACACTTTACAAGTCACTGCACTTGAGCCTTTGGCAGCGCCTGAACCGTTACAATCAGAGCAATGCTCTTCAGTTTCAAACTCAACTTGTTTTTCGGCATCTTGAAGTACTGAAGCCAATTCAACTTCAGTAATATATCTTAAATCAGAACCTTTGCGTGGCCCACGTGGACGTGCATTGCCACGAGCTTGCCCAAAGGGGCTTCCGCCTCCGCCACCGCCGAATAGATCTCCGAAGACGTCGCCAAACTGCGAAAAAATATCGTTCATATCGTGGAAACCACCACCGAATCCGCCGCCACCCATTCCACCTTGGAAGGCTTGGTGACCAAAGCGGTCGTATTTTTCTTTTTTCTCAGGTGAGCTTAGAACTTCGTAGGCTTCTGCGGCCTCTTTGAATTTATCTTCGGCTTCTTTGTCGCCCGGGTTACGATCCGGGTGATACTGCATGGCCAGCTTGCGGTAAGCTTTTTTAATCGTATCGCCATCAGCGTTACGCTCAACACTTAGAATTTCATAGTAATCGCGCTTTGTAGACATCGAACTAAAATAGGAGGTCTAATTAGCTCACGTCAAGAATGGAAAGTATGGATTTTTTTAGTGTTTTTGTGACTTAGTTTCTTCTAGTTTAGTTTTTAGGCGTTTTACCAAGTTTTCGTCTTTGTTTTGGGCAACCATGTCCTCTAAGATGCGCTCGGCAAACTCGCTATCGCCCTCATCTGAGGCTAAACGGGCCGCTAAAACTTGCGTCCATGACGGAGCACCATTTTCGAAGGCTCTGAGGTAAAGCTTCGAGGCTTTCTTTTTGTTTTTTTCTTCATACAGCGCATGATAGGCCGCGCCGTAGATCACTTGCCAACTTGAAGGGTAAACTCTTGTTCCACGTTCAAAAAATTGAGCCGCCCCTTCCACATCACCAACTAAAATTGATAGCGCTAACCCACCGGTTTGATACATCACCGGCTCTAATCTAGAATCAAGAGTGCTTGCTAAATCTAACACAGAAAATAACCACGAATTTCCTTCGCAGACATTTTCAGCTATTTTGTGACTGCAATAATCAAAATCTTGAACAGCACGAAGCCAAAAGGCATCTGCCGTCTGAATTCTAAAACCTGCTGTTAAATATTGAATGGCCTTTGGCGGGGGAATATAAGGCTCTTGAAAGCGGTCGTAGCTTTTTGAAAAAAAAACGTGGCTTAAAAGCCACGTTATTGAAACTAAGATTCCTACAATAATCTTAACTAACATTTTTCTAATTATCTGATACCAGCAGTTGAATTGTTAATTCTTTTTACTTGATTGATCGTCCAACCATCTAACGGAGTAGCATTGGCAATCGTGTTATTTGGGTTACCCACAGCGTAGGCTTGAAATGTAGACGCCGCACCGTTTGTGCACGTCGAAGTTGTACCAGCTAAAGTTGTTGTGTAATAAGCTGTACAAGCCGCTGTGATGCCCGTAGGTGTTGCCCAAGTCGCCGCACCATTTTGACAAACTGTAGCTAAATGTGAAAAATTCGCCGCTCCCCCAGCAGCTTCATCCGGAGCGCCTGAGCCAGTGCTATAACCAGTACAAGTTGTTTGAGAAAAACCAGTCACATATCTTAAGGCAGTACCTGTCACACCGAAACCGATATTTCTTAAATTTGCAGAATATTGATTCCACTCACCGTAGAATGATTGCTCTGCTGCATACAATGCGCTTAATGAAGATTTCGCTTCGCCTTGGCGTGCACGGGCTTGGAATTTTTGGTATTGTGGTACACCCACAGCCGCTAATAAACCGATGATCGCAACAACGATCATAAGCTCAACTAGCGAGAAACCTTTTGAATTTAACGTCCCAGTGTTTTTCATAATAAACTTGTCCCCTTTTTGGATTATTAATAACTAAATAACATTACGACACACCCATAAATTATTATAACATTCACCGTCGTTGACAAGTATTGAAATTCATTAGTCCATTGATTTTTACCAGACCTTCTCTACAATAAATAATTATGTATCAAACAAACACGTCTCAGTCTGAGAACTTATCACTCTACAAAATCTATTTAGCTGGACAAAATTCTGGTGGCGGCAATAACGATTCTGCAACCGGAATTGATCTGCTTGATGAAGTTGAAACTGAAGAGCCAAATCTTTACAAAGTTTTAATTTTGAACGACGACTACACACCTATGGATTTTGTTGTTTACGTTTTAAAAACTTTTTTCAAGCATGATGACCGCTCAGCGAACAAAATAATGCTGGACGTACATAAACAAGGTTCAGGCATCGCAGGAATCTATAATTTCGAGGTGGCAGAAACTAAAGCTCTGCAAGTGAACCAGTTTGCTAAAAATAACAAATACCCGCTAAAATCTATTACTGAGGAAGACAAGTAAGGAACTGCGTATGATTTCAAAAGAACTTGATAAAAGATTAGGTAAAGCCATCGATCTAGCGACGAAAAAATCGCACGAATTCGTAACGCTTGAACATTTTGCTTACTGCCTTCTTGAAGCTCCGCAAGTTGTTGAAGTTTGTGAAAAACTCAATGTCAATGTGGCCGAGATCAAAAAAGAATTACAAACGTACATTAATAAAAACGACACACTCACTGAAGAACAGAAAAAAACTTTCGCTGAAGGTGATCCTTCAGAATGGAAAGCGCAACTTACCGTTTCTGTGCATCGCGCTTTTGAGCGTGCCGCTTTACAAATGCAAAATGCCGGACGTTCTGAAATTAACGAACTTTCAGTTTTTATTGCTTTATTCGATGAGAAAAAATCTAAAGCCAGTTATGTCTTACAAAAAATGGGACTTACGCAATTTGATGTGATTTCAGTTGTAAGCCATGAATTATCAGCCAGCTCACGGTCTGGTACAGAATCAACAGCTGATGAAAACGACTCTCGTACAGGTGCTGCTGCAGACAAAAAAGCAACGGCCCTAGAAGATTTTGCCATTAATTTAAATGACTACGCCCGCAGTGGCAAAAAAGATCCTTTAGTAGGTCGTGAAGATATCATTGAAAAAATGATTCAAACTTTAGGACGCCGACAAAAAAACAATCCGTTAATCATTGGTGATAGCGGTGTTGGTAAAACGGCTATCGTTGAAGGTTTGGCTGAAAAAATTAACCAAGGCCAAGTTCCTGACTTTTTACAAAATAAAACTATTTACTCGGTTGATGTGGGTTCACTTTTAGCTGGCGCTAAATACCGTGGTGACTTTGAAGGTCGTTTAAAAAATATTTTAAAAGAAGCTAAAGCCGACCCGAATATTATTCTTTTTATCGATGAAATTCATAATATCGTAGGAGCCGGCTCAACTTCAGGCTCTTCAATGGATGCGGCGAACTTACTTAAACCCGCTCTATCTAAAGGTGAGATTTCTTGCATTGGCGCGACTACCTTTCAGGAGTACCGCCAGCACTTTGAAAAAGATCGTGGCTTAAACCGCAGATTTCAAAGAATTGACATCAAAGAGCCATCTATTGAAGACA
Source organism: Pseudobdellovibrio sp. (assembly GCA_023701385.1). Taxonomy (GTDB): domain Bacteria; phylum Bdellovibrionota; class Bdellovibrionia; order Bdellovibrionales; family Bdellovibrionaceae; genus Pseudobdellovibrio. The sequence goes on along the minus strand of JAMPXC010000001.1, from coordinate 103,519 downwards.
CAGTTCAAATTCTAGAATCATTAAAACCACAGTACGAAAAATTCCACGATGTGACTTACACCCCGGCGGCCATCCGTGCTTGCGTTGAGCTTTCAGTTAAATATTTAACGTCTGCCAAACTTCCGGATAAAGCCATCGACATCATGGATGAAGTAGGTTCAACAACAAAACTTAAAAAGCAAAAAACTGTTGATACCGAAGATGTGGCCGTAATTATCTCGAAAATCTCTGGCGTTCCAACAACTCAGCTTTCTTCAGATGATTTAAGCCTGCTTAAAGATCTAGATATTAAATTAAAATCTTTAATCTTTGGCCAAGACGATGCAATCACAGCGTTAACTCAAGCGATTAAATTTGCGCGCAGTGGTTTAGAAAATAAAGAAAAACCATGGGGTTCGTTTCTTTTTGCCGGCCCTACTGGTGTTGGTAAAACCGAAGTTTGTAAACAGCTCGCCCGCATTTTAGGTGTGAACTACCAACGTTTTGATATGAGTGAATACATGGAAAAACACTCAATCTCACGTTTAGTGGGTGCTCCTCCAGGATACGTGGGTTTTGAACAAGGCGGTCAGCTCACTGAAGCTGTTTCAAAAAGTCCGTATTCACTAATTCTTTTAGATGAGATCGAAAAAGCGCATTCAGATATTTATAATATTTTATTGCAAATTATGGATGGAGGCCGCTTAACAGATGGCAACGGCCGCACTGTTGATTTTAAAAACTGTATTTTAGTTATGACTTCAAACGCAGGGGCTGCCGATGTAGCCCGTGGAAATATTGGCCTAGGCACAACCAACCCAGGATCAGTCAGCTCTGAAGCCATTAAAAAAACTTTTGCGCCTGAATTTATTAACCGTTTAGATAAAGTGATTTACTTCAACGGCTTAACTTTAGATTTAGTTAAAAATATCGTCGACAAATTTTTAACTGAACTAAAGCACACTTTAGCTGCGAAGAAGGTTGATTTTATCTATGACGAAGCCGTTGTCACTCATATCGCCGAACGCGGTTATGATCCGGTTTACGGTGCCCGCCCGCTTCATAGAAAAATCGACGAACTTGTTAAATCAAGAATCATTGATGAATTATTATTTGGAAAATTAAAAAACGGCGGAAAGATTCACGTCTCATATTCGCCAGCTAACAAAATGTTAGAGTTTCACTACAGCTAGGATGGCCCCATGATTGCAACACTAAGAAAAACCTGTTTATTAATCCCTTTTATGTTCGGCTACAGTCATGCACAGCTTTTTGGTTTTACAAAGCTTAAAGAAATGTCGTGCGAACAGTTAGATAAATCAGCCAAAGATAAAGACTTTGCCTTAAGTTCACTAGCCGGTATTCGTGGGATTAAAAAATGTCCTGGTTTTAATTTCGACATGAAATCGTTATCTGATTTTGAACGTAAGTTATACTTACAAGAAATCGCTGAAGCAAATATCTTAATTCTTCCAACAACTCCGGTTTCAACAACGACTGAAGTGGCTCAATTAGAAAATGCTTCGATTAATGAGTTAAGAAAACAAATCAATAAAGAGAAAAAGCCTGTTGAAAAAATGGGTTTAATGAAGCAGCTTCGTCAAAAATTTCGCTCTAACAACAAAAGAAATGATGCGATCAAAACTCTTAAAGACTGGCACGTTTTAGCTTTAAAAACGTACAAAAAAGATCCTAAAAACACAAAACACCAAGAATTATATCTTGAAGCCTCTGTTCAAGTGGGACGTCATTTATACTCTGAAAATGAATTTGATAAAGCCGATAAATTGTTATCAGCTACGGTTAAAGCTTTAAAATCTCAAGAGCAGAATTTAACTGAAATTTCTTATCTTCTAGGTAAAGTCAAAGAAGATGAAGGTAAATTTACAGAAGCCTTAGCTTATTACGAAAATATTTTAGAAGAACTAAAAAAAGGCCCTTCGAAAAATCCAGTCTTAACCAGAGAAAAAATGCTTTGGACAAAAGCGTGGGTACTTTATAAATCTGAAGATTACAATTTAGCCGCTGAAGCCTTTAAAGCCTTAGCCACTGAAACTTTAGATCCCGCTGAAAAATCACGTTCAAACTTTTTCTTAGCCCGCTGCTTAGCCCGTCTTGATAAAAAAGATCAGGCTAAAGAAATCTGGACAGCGATGACTAAAGAAGATTTCTACAGTTACTATTCATTATTAGCTTACGATGCCCTACAAATTAAAATTCCGCCGTTTAACGCTTTAAAAACGACGGATAAATTTAAATTCGACAGTTCTCTTTCATTCTTAGAACCCAAGCAAAAAGATTTATTCAATGCTTTACTAAAACATGAAGAAGTTGATCTAGCTGAACGCGCAGCTCAAGCTTTAACGGACAAGCCAGAACAAATGACGGTTCTAGGTTTAGAGTTAGCTGAACGTGGCCAACGTTTCTTGCCGTTATTTATTGCTTTTGCAAAACTTCCAATGGAACAAAAACAAGATATTATGGTCAAAAATGCTGAATTACTTTTTCCGCGCCTTTGGGAAACCGAAGTTAAAGAAATGTCCTCAACAACAGGTCTTCCTCCAAGTTTGATTTTCTCAATCATGCGCCAAGAGTCTGCGTTTAATATCAATTCTCGCAGCGGCGCTAATGCGCTTGGTTTAATGCAAGTGATTCCACCACTGGCGAAATCATTGGCCCGCAAATACAAAGTGGCTTACAAAAAACCAGAAGATCTTTATAACCCACAGATCAACATTAAACTTGGCAGCTACGAGTTATCCGACCAGGTTAAAAAACAAAAAGATCAGTACGCTTTAGTTGCAGCAGCGTACAATGCTGGACCAAATGCCGTAGCCCGCTGGCTAAAACAACGATTCCGCCCTAAATTTGATATTGTTGATTTTGTCGAAGAAATTCCTTACGACGAAACTAAACTTTACGTAAAAATTATTGCCCGCAACCATCTTTTTTACGACCGTTTAGAATCTCCAAGTAAAGAAACCGACTTTCCTGAGAAGTTTATCAAGGCTACAGAGCCAATGACTAACGCTCCAGCCTTTGTACCAGCTGGGGTTGGCGCTCAGAAGTAAGAGTATCATTCTGAAACGCAAATCTCGTTAAGATTTCGTATCTTAAGTGCCGATAAACACATTATGAATAATAAATTCTTTAATGCTGTTATTGGTACTTTTGTCTTCTTCTGCTTTTCGCTGGGCGGATATTATTTTTGGAAACAAAGAGAACCAGCAAGTGCTGAGCGCATGGCGCAATCACAAAAATCAAAAACAAAAAAAGTTGATAACAGAACATTAGAGCTTGGCACTGTCGTTGACTCATCAACGCAAGTTCCCAACGAACCATCAGCGCTATTCAACGACCCTGCTATCAAACAAGCTTGGGGTTTAAAAAAATCTGATGCGGCTCGTGCCTGGTCTATCACTAAAGGTAGCAAAAAAGTGATCGTTGCCGTGATCGACACGGGCATTGATATTAACCACGAAGATTTAAAAAATAACCTATGGCAAAATCCAGGTGAAACTGGAAAAGATGCCAAAGGTAGAAACAAAGCCACCAACGGTGTTGATGATGACGGTAACGGTTTTACCGATGACGTTTACGGTTGGAACTTCGTCTCTCAAAATAACAAGTTAGACGATAACCACGGTCACGGAACTCACATCGCCGGTATCATCGGCGCTGAAGCGGGAAATAAAAAAGGCATCAGCGGTATTGCTCCCGAAGTTAGCCTTATGATTCTAAAATATTATGACCCGAAAGTTCCAAACACTGATAACTTAAAAAATACAATTCAGTCGATTCAATACGCGGTAAAAATGGGCGCGCACATCATCAACTACTCTGGTGGTGGTACCGAATTTTCTCAAGAAGAACATGATGCTGTGGCTGCGGCCGAAGCTAAGAATATTTTATTCGTAGCTGCTGCAGGTAACGAACGTTCAAACTCAGATGAACATCACTACTACCCGGCTGATTACAAATTAAAAAATATTATTTCTGTAACAGCGATTGATCCAACAACAGAAGTTTTATCATCGTCAAATTATGGAACTGAAACTGTAGATATCGCAGCCCCTGGCCAAACGATTCTTTCATGTTTACCAAACAGCTCTTACGGTTTAATGACCGGAACATCGCAAGCCACAGCTTTCGTAACAGGTGCTGCGGTTTTAGTTATGGCTGATAAAGATCTTTATAATAACTCTGAAGAAGTTAAAAAGTTTATCTTAGCTACGGGTGATTCTTCACAAAGCTTAGCGAATAAAACACGCACAGCTCGCCAGCTAAACTTATTCAAATCGCTTACGATCTTAGAGAAAACGACTGGTATTTCTGGAATTAAATTCTTAGATACTATGGATAGAAGCTTATTTTCTTCGGGTAATGCAGCTCAAGGCAACGACCCTAACGTAGGTAACAGAAAACAAGTTGATCAAATCGCAGGATTTGGCCAAGATCTTTTACGCGTTATGGGTAAAAAAGATAAAAAGCCAGCGAACAAACTACCTGAGCGTTTAGGTACAAAAACTTCAGACGAACCAAATTAATTATTTGTTTTTAGAGGCTGTGGGACGAGTAATGAACCACAGTCCATAAGACAGAACCGTGATAGCCACAACTAAGCCTGTTAAGTTCGGAAACATCGGTTTAATTTTATTTAAGATCAAAATAAAAGTTCCAAATAAAGCTACAAAGATAAATAAACGACCGCTGGCTAAAAGTGACTTCTGCCCTTCAGCTTCTTCGCCACGTGATTTCAATAATTGTGATTGCACATGAGCTTCTAAGCGGTATTCGATTTGTTTAAGGTATTTTTCAATTAATGGATCTTCACCCATTACTTTTTTAAGATCAGTGTACTTTTGAGCCGCAAAGTTTAAAGCCGACTGCTTCTGCGCCTGATCTAAGAACACCTGGTGCGAAGCATCTACAGTGATATCTTTTAAGATCTTTTCCCAAGCACGGTTTAATTCAAATAATCTTGGGTTTTCAACTTTTTGCAGTTCTGTGAATTTAGACTCTAAAACTCCGCAATGAGGGCACTCGTCTTGGCCTAACGGTTTTAACGTTGAACACTTCGGGCAGTTTGAAAATTGCGGCTTACGTAACTCTTGCGTCTCGTACAAACCAGAGCTTAACGTTTGTTTAGTTAAAACGAAGTCTTTTTGGCAATCGGTGCATTGAAAATCAGCGCCTTGAGGCTGCCCGTTTTTATCGGCTGCTAACCCCTCAAATGCTGTCTGATCTGTACAAAATAACTTTTGACAGTGTGGACAACGGAATCGAATTTCGGCTGCTAATTCTACATTCATATGCTACCTGTAATAAGGATGGCCAAAGTTACTGAACTTTTCAAGCGGAATTGTAAAAATCCAAGCATTTATTTTTTAAGCTTTTTAGCACTTGTCAGTGGTGTTCTGGTTGGAACTTCTTACATTCCCTACCCACCGTGGGCTATTGCCTTCTGTTATCTTCCGCTTTGGTGGGCCGTTTCAAAGGCGTCAGAGAGTAAATCCTATAAATTTATTTTCTTTTTAGGGTGGATTACCCAATTCACATTAACCCTTTTAGGCTTTAACTGGATCTACTTCACTGCCCGTGAGTTCGGCCATTTAAATGTGCCTTTAAGCCTTGCAGCGGTTATTCTGTTTGCGGCCTTCATTCACTTGTATATTCCTTTTTCATTGGTCGCGGCCACTTACCTAAAACGCAAATTTTCACTAAAACCATCGGCTTTTATTTTTGCTTTGGCTTTAGTTCACATTCTTTTTGAGCGTGCTTGGCCAAGTATTTTTGAGTGGAATTTAGGCTACACGTTTTTATGGATCAAATCACCGTTCGCTCAATGGGCTGATACTATTGGCTTTTGGGGGCTTTCGGCTTTGATTTTTATTTTTCAAGCGGTTCTTTATTACGCCCTTTCAAAATACAAAACACAAAAAACTAAAAGCTTAACCGTTCTTGCCGCGACCCTGGTGATGACTTTGGGATTATGGTTTACCGGAAAGCAAAAATACGAAGCTTACAGCCAAACTGAATCGCAAGTAAAAGTAACTTTAGTTCAGGCTAACATTTCTAACGAAGAAAAACTGCAATCAGAAAAAGGCTACGATTACGTACCTTATGTTTTAGATTCTTACTTTAAAGCCACTGAACAAGAATTAACTCATATTAACAATCAAACAGATCTAATTATCTGGCCAGAAACAGCTCTGCCGATTGCTTTAGATAAAGACTATCACAATAGAACTAACCAAACGATTGTTTTAAACCGTATAAAATCTTGGGATAAAAATTTAGTCACTGGAGCTTATTCGCAAGACACCTACAAACGTGATCATATGGGTAACTTGATTATCCGCAATTCAGTTTTCTTCTTAAATGGTTCGGGCGAAGTTCAAGCGCCGTATTATAAAACTGATCTTTTAGTTTTTGGTGAATACATGCCTTTCGGTAAAGAAGTACCGTTTTTATATCAACTGTTTCCGTTTGTGGGTGTTTACGAACGTGGCCCTGGCCCGGTTAGAAAGGCTATACCGGTGGCTTCTGGCGATTTAATGTTAGGCCCACAAATTTGTTATGAATCTTTAAACCCAGGATTTTCGCGCGGCCTTGCCAACATCGGTGCCGAAATTTTCTTTAACGTAACCAATGATTCATGGTTTGGTGACTGGGCCGAGCCGTACCAACATATGATCATGACGTTAGCGCGCGGAATTGAAAACCGCAGACCCTTGATTCGTGCAACGAATACAGGAATCAGCACTATTATTTTAACGAACGGAGCTATTTTAGAACAGTCTCCGGTTTATCAAAAATGGACGCACACTTACACTGTGCCTTACAGAAAAAATCCAGCACTTACATTTTACAGCAAATATGGTTACTGGGACTGGGCTTTATGGGTCCTCATATTGCTAGCTATTCTTGAGAGGGGGCGTCGTGCTCGTTATCAAAAATCTTGATTGGTCTGAAATTCTAGATAAAACAGCGGCTTTTGCCACTTCAGACCAAGGTAAAACTATCATTGGTGAAATTAAACCTTTGTCATCAGCCGATGCCGCAGAAAAAAGTTTCTACGAAATCGAATGTGCCACAGGAATTTTATCCGGCGGTGTGCGCCCGCACATGGAAAGCTTAGACCTTTTTGCCACGTGGATCGTGCGCGTTCGTAAAAATGCAGTTTTAAAACCGCTTGAGCTCAAAGATATTCGCCACTTCTGTTTAGAAGTGATTGCTCTTAAAGAGGCTTTAAAAGAACAAGGCAATGCTTGGGCCATTGATTTACATGATAAATTAATGCAGGCCGAAGAACCGCTATCAGCGATTGATAACTTAATTACTCCATCGTGCGATATCCGCATGGATGCTTCAGAAAAATTATTCCGCTTATCAAAAGAAAAAGATTCTTTAGCACGTCAAATTCAATCACAGATGGATCGCATGGTGAAAGATCACCAGATCGAACACATGCTGCAAGAAAAGTTTGTGACAACTCGTGAAGGTCGCTGGGTGATTCCGATTAAAGGTGGAATGCAGCACTTCGTTCCAGGTGTGGTTCACGCGGCTTCGCAATCAAAACAAACGGTGTATATCGAACCAGAAGCCGTGATTCCGTTAAACAACCGCCTTCGCCATATCGAAGTTGAAATCGAAGAAGAGATTGAAAGATTATTAGTCGAAATTTCAAATTACTTAACCACACAAAAAGTAGGTTTTGAAAAAACTGAAAAAGAAATGCTTCAAGCTGATATCTTATTAGCAAAAGCTCAATTAACAATTCAGCTGGGCGCTAAACCTTGCCGTTTTACAAACGACAAAGTCGATCTTCGTGAATTATACCACCCGCTTTTAAAAATGACGGGTCGACCGGTGATTTCAAATACCGTAAGCCTTACACCAGAAAAATCGATCCTGATTCTTTCAGGCCCGAATGCCGGTGGTAAAACTGTATTACTTAAATCCATCGGTTTAGCTGCGCAGATGGCGCGTTGTGGATTTCCGATTTGCGCTGACCGCACATCAAGCCTTCCGTTCTTTAAAGAGATTTGCACAGGCATTGGTGACTCACAAAGTGTTGACGAAGACTTAAGTACTTTTGCCGCGCACTTAAAAACTTTAGATCAAGCTTTAAAACTTAAAGGCTCAGAAAATTTAATCTTAGTCGATGAAATCTGCGGATCAACAGATCCAGAAGAAGGATCTGCCCTAGCCCGTTCATTCATCGAAGCTTACGCTGATAATAAAGTTTTCGCGATTATCACGTCTCACTTAAGTCCACTTAAAACTGGCTGGAAACCAGAAGACGTCGTGATCAACGGAAGCTTAGAGTATGATTCACGTTCTGGAAAACCGACGTACAATTTCTTACCGGGAATTCCGGGTGATTCATTAGCATTACTTACAGCTAAGCGTGTTGGTGTTGATCCAAAGATTATTGCTAAAGCAACAGATAACTTATCGCCACTCGCGCAAAAGAAATTATCGCAGCTTGAAGAAATCGAAACTCTTAAAAAAGACATTGGTAACCTTCAAGACAAACTTAAAAAAGAATTAAAAGGTGTCGAGCAAAAACGTTTATCGCTTGAAGCCCAGATCCAACAATTCGAACGCCAAAAAGAAAACGAGCTTGAAAAAACAATTAAAAAAGCTTCAGCAAAAGTTGAAGATGCTATTCAATCAGCCAAAGCCGCAGCCACTTTAAACAAGCATCGTGAATTACAAGATATCAAATACAACCTTCCTGAAATCGTAAAAGGAAACCAAACAGTTCAAGCAGGCACTCTGCAATCAGCTGATGAATTCGCCAAAAAGTTTCCTCCAGGATCGAAAGTATTTGTTCCGTCATTAAACCAAGATGGCATTGTACAATCGTCACCAAACTCAAAAGGCGAAGTGATGATTTTATCACAATCAATCCGCTTGCAATTGCACTGGCAAGAATTAAAACCAGCTCATAAATTCGGAAACCCAACAAGCCAATTAGCGCAAAGAAATTCAAGCGTTCAGGTTTCATTTCACGATGAAGACAGAACAGTTGATCTAAGAGGAAAAACTGTAGACACAGCTTTATCTGAATTGGAGATCGCTTTAGACCGCGCTTCAGTTCAGAAAGAAGACCGTCTTAAAATCGTTCATGGCCATGGTACTGAATCACTTAAAAAAGCGATCAGAACCTACCTTTCACGCTCTGTTTATGTGAAAAAATGGAAAGCCGGAACTCAAGACACAGGTGGCGATGGCATCACTTGGGTAGAGCTTGGATTGTAACTTTTCTGACAGTTGGTGCCGCAAATCACCGTATGTCTCAACACGACTCACTCTGTGATTCTCAGAGTGAGAATTTCGTTTTTAGCTCGTAAATATTCAATTTAACCCCCAATCTCAGAGTGAGATATGGCCCCACTGTTGCTCTATAAGTTAGTAACAACAAACTTTCAAACATATCGGGGGATATATGAAAACTTTAACAACAGCTTTAATCTTAGCCGCTTCAATCGTAACTTTAACTTCTTGCGGTTCTAAAAAATCTTCAGCAGCAACTACAACAACCATCGTTCAATCTTCAACAGTTGAAAACGCTGGTAACAAAGTTGTAACTTCTTGCCAAAAAGCTATTGGTACCGATATGTCAGTTCACATTTCAGCCGTTAAAACTTCATCTGGTGCAATCAACAACAGCCTAGTAAAAATCAAATTCACTCGTTTAGCTTCAACAATCACTCAATCCGGTAACACAATCCGTTTCTTTAAATGGAGAGTTTCTGGTTCACAAGCTTTATTAGATTCAAACCCATTACAATCTTCTCGTTATGTTTTATCTACAAACACAATCGACGAAGCCGCTCAAACTGGAATCGCAGCCACTTCAGTTACAACGACTAAAGGTTACTACATCAACTTAGACGACGCTGACGGTATCTTCCAAGTTTTAAAAGCCGTAGTTTACAACTCAGCTGGCAGCATCGTAGCCCAACAAAACATCTTAATCCCACAATTCTTAGCAGTACCATCAGACTACGCTTACAACGCTGACGGTTCATCTCGCGCCCAAATCTTAAGAGACTTACACCCACTGGCAAATACAGATACAACAGGTTGGACATCAACAGACTACGTAAACTACTTCTCAGCGACTTGTTTCTAAGACAGTTCCCCAAAAATAAAATAATCCCCCCAACGAAGCCAGAGTTTCCCCCCAGACTCTGGCTTCGTACTTTTTGAAAAAGATCTGAATTCCGGATATCTCCGACGAATAGCTACCCTTTAAACCCTGCCCTGATCTTGCTTTTCGCTAATTCATCGAAAGGCTGGGGTATGGGTCACACACAATTACATTTTATCAAAACACATTGGCAATTTCGTTATAACCATGGCGGTGTCTTACGCAACAAACGCCGTGGGCGCAAAGCTCGCCCGTTATCAACAAAGGCTCCTGTTCATTTGGTGTTTAAAACCGAGAGTAAATCACTGCGCCGGGGGCTTCGGTCACCGTTGGGATTTTATCTGATCAATCGTATTATTAAACAATATGCGCGAAGGTTTTTTGTGAAGGTAGAACAGATTTCTATTAATCACGATCATTTGCATTTATTGGTTCGCTTTTCGAAACGATCGTTCGGCCAGTATTTTTTACGAGTGGTAGCCGGGCAAATTGCTCAGCAGTTTAAGAATAATGGATTTTTAAAAGCTAAATATGTGACCGATACCCCAAAGCTTTGGAAGTACAGGCCGTTTACGCGCGTGATTCAGGGCTGGAAACCTTATTTAATTGTTAGAAATTATATTCAGCTTAATTTAAAAGAAGCTTCGGGAGCGATAAAATATAAACCACTGCGACTCAGAGGACTCTCTTCGTCGGAGTGGGACGCTTTATGGGCTTAAAAACAGTTTTAATGCGAACTTTCTTGCGAAACTTCCTCAGCCTCAAGGTTTTCGCCTTGGCGGTAACGGTCGGCCAACGTGCTGTCGTTGGTCGGAAACGAAAATAATAACGAATGCACTTCTGTGTTGGGATCTTCTTCTGTCACAACGATGTAAAAGTGGTCGGCTTTAAATTCGCCGATGTCGCGGATGAAAGTTACAAGTGTGTGCCCTTCTGAATCTACTTTGCGCCAGATTTCGTCGGGGTTGTTGATTGTTTCTTCGCGTTGTTCAGCAAACTCTTGAAACTTGTCTGCTGGTACGTCTTTTTCGTTACGTAATTTCATCATTGATTCTAAAAGACCGATCGCTAAGTGATCGCCTTCTAGTAATGAATCTCCTTCGATCGCAGCAAATTGAATGGCTTCTAATTTTCTGTGATAGATGATTTCTTTTTGACGAAACACTTCGGCTAACTGCGTGTCTTTTGTGGCGAAATGAATAAATACGAAGCTTGGGTATTTTTCTTCAGTGTTCAAATACACAACGGCTACGTAGATAAACGGATCAGCGGGATCGTCGATTGTTTTAATTAATGCGTATAATGGAATTTCTGGAAAAGTTTCGATGTCGATCCAGATTTCATCTGGATCATCTAAAGTTGCTTCTAACCAATCTTCTTTGGCGTCGATCTCTTCTTCGTTGAAATCGCGTGAAGGGGCGTAGTGTTTTGCATAACGCTCTTCCATCGCTTTGATTTGTTCAGAGAAATATCCGAAAAGGGTTTTGTCGTTTTCAAAGATTAAACCTTGTGATTCATCGATCACAATAAGCTCTTTATCTTGAATTGTTTTGGCGGCTTTGTTGGCTTTGGCCTTTACTTTTTTCTGAGATTTTTTTTTGCCAGCCTCGGATTTGACCTTGATTTTGATCTGCTTACTTTTAGCACGTGCGCCAGAACCGATTTTTTTATTTAATTTATTGTTCAATTTGCTGGCAACTTTACTCATTTTTGACCCTTTTCCTAACAAAAATATAGCACCTAACGTGCTTAGCTCTAAGCAGAAATCGAATGACTTATAAAGTCAATGGATTCTGATTGAAACTCTCTTACGGGTGAGTAGGCTTTGAATTAAGAAGGAACCCTAAAGTTTGTCTAAAGTAGAAGTTTATTTAAATGACGACCAAATCAAAAATCTAAAAGGAATTTTAGATCAGTCCCAGTTGGGCGTTCATTTGCTTTTTGACAACAAAAAAATCGCCGATGTTTTTCAGAAAACCTTCTCTGAAGACGATTTTTTTCAAGCTGAAAATCTTAAAAGAGTTCAAGACGATCTTTTAAAACTTTTGCAGTTTAAATCATTAACTGACAAACAGGATTACGTAAGACAGTTAAGCGTCGATGATCAAGAACGCCTGATCCGCGCTTATTTCTACATTATCGAAAACAACATGCGTTCAAACAAAAAACACTCTTCACACTAATTTCTTCTTAAATTTAGAAAGGCTACGCACATGAAAGTATTTATTTATTTTTTAGCGGCTTTAGTTCTATACTCGCAAACTATGGAAGCTTCGACTTATCAAACACGCAGAGACTTTTTCACACAAAAATTTGGAACGAAAAAACAAATTTGGGTGGTGGGTTATGTGAATGCCACTTTAGACGATTATTTAAAAGACTGCGAAGAAGCTTTTAACAATGGTGCGGATGCCATCGTTTGGGAATCTGGCGATTACAAAAAATTAGATGAAGCTATTGGTGCTATCAAAGCTAAATACCCGAACAAAACTTTCGGTGTAAACTTCTTAGGCCCTGATGAAAAGCTTATGACTTATAAAGAAACTTTTGAATTAGCGAAAAAGCATAACCTACAAATCGCTTGGACAGATTTTTCAGCGGTTGATCTTATCAAAGAAGCTCCTGAAACAAGTCTTCATACAATTGATGCTTTAAAACCAGCTGACGTTTTTTATGTGAGCGGTATTCATATGAAATATTCAACGTTAGTTGATGCGAACAAAACTATCGAACGCTCAGCTTTACAAGCTATGGGTTGGGTTGATGGCATCGTGATCACAGGTCCAAAAACAGGTGTTGCCACAGATCCAACACGCGCTAAAGATGCAAAGTCAGTGATCGGAAATCACCCTATGGGAGCGGCTTCTGGCGTATCGGCAGAAAACGTAAGTACGATTCTTCCGTACATCGACTTTGTGCTAGTTAATACGAGCATCGCTGATAAAAATCACCGTGTGATCGGAGCCAAAGTTAAAGAGCTTCGCAAAGCAATGGATCAAAAAATTAAGACGGGCAAAAAGTAAAGCCCGACTCAAATTCAGTCGAAATTAAACCGATAAAAGGAAAGTGAAAACTTTCCTTTTTGTTTTTTTAGTGACGATCAAATCCTTTGCTGAATACCGCGTATTCACGCTGATGATCACCAACACTAAAACTGGCGAAAACAAACAGTTCGATTCGACCTTAGACCCGGAACAGTACATCACTTTTTTTCCACTAAAGCAGGATGAGATTATCGAGTACACCCAAACCTGGCGCTGTAAAGGGCGCACAAGTGACTTTAAAGCTCACTGTGTGCAACCAGAAAAGAGAACTCCAGCTCAGGCTGCTTCTACTCCTGAAGCTCCCGCATCTCCATAGGCAAATCTAGACTTTCTGCCCGTCTTAATTTGAGACAAGCTTTGCTACACTTTTAGCTATGGCAGATGTAAATCAAGTTCGAAGAGTATCGCAAGAAAATATTCAAATGGTTCAACAGGAAAAAGCCGAAAAAAAACGTCAGCTTGCCGAGCAGCAACGCGAAGACATCAGAGAGGTTAAAACCAAGTATCAAGAGCTAAATAAAGAGCTTGATCAAGATTCGACAGCCGCTATCAATCATATCAAGTATGAAGCGAACGAAGAAAATGAAGCGCGCAAAGCCGAACGCCAAGAAGAAAGAACCGCCGCTCATACGACTTACAATCGCAAAGGTGTTACAAACAACAACCAGGAAGTTAACCAAGCTTCAACTCGTACTAACCGCTCAATCACGACTGAAAAACCAGCGGCTGTTCCCGTAGTGCAAAACTACGAAACTAAAGACACTGATAACTTCTACAAAGTGCAAGATCGCGGAAGCCGTGTTTCTGAACACAAAGAAGGCTATATGATCGAAGCCTATGCCCCGGCACATGAAAAAGATAATTTACGAGTGTCTGTGGCTAACAACCGCGCTGTGATCTCTGGTAAAAGAAAATTCCAAGATTCAGTTGAAGAAGGAAATAAAAAAATCAGTACGAACAACTTTCAAACTTTTCATGAAGAGTTTAAATTTGAAAGACCAGTCGCCTCAGAGGGCATGACCCGCGAACGCGAAGGCGATTACGTTAAATTCTTTATTCCGAAATTAGAATCTGTCCGCTTCGACGAAGAAAGCTAAGCCTGACTTCACTACCCAAAAATAAAAAAGAGAGCTTAAAGCTCTCTTTTTTATCGTCTAAAATTTAAAACTAAAATTATTTTACTAAGTAACCTGATACTTCTTTTAATAACAACGAACGACGTTTGTTCATTTCATGGATTTGTTTAAATTGTTCATTGATTAAAGCTAATACGTTAACAGAACTTTGAGTTTGATCATTCAACTCATTGTAAACCGGCATGCTTAACTCAAAACCAACTGTGTTTTCAGTTTGTGCGTTTGTCATTTCATTTGAGTTATTTGTATTTACCGTTTTCATTTTTTATTTCTCTCTTTTACTTCTTCGTAATTATCTATACTCACACTGAACAGAACTCTCATCGACTGCAGCCAATTTGACTCTGTCTGTGTAAGCCCCAAGTTCTTTAGCCATAACAGTGCCACCGCTTTCGCGATGTTTTAGGCCCAAAAAGTGACCTAATTCATGCAAAACTAAAGCTTCGAAGTTATATCCCGCCGAAGACTTAGTACTTGCTGTTCTCACTAGTTGTTGAGGATTTTGATCGTAGTAGGCGAAATCCGCAGAATTGATACGAATATCAGCTTCTTGAATCTCATCTCCAGCCCAGTAGACTGACGTGCGACCTTGCTCAGACTTTCTATCAGACTCCCATTGCCCTAAAAAGTAAATACCATTTTTCTTATCTCGACCAGGCTGTGATGGTGATGAAGTATTTTCTTCAATCACTTCAAATACTTTGCGACCTAAAGTTTGCTCCCAGCTTGCTGCAGCACGATGAATCGCCGGCTTTAATTCAGCAGGAACACTCGAGCTTACATGTAGTTGAATCGGGCCCGAAGTTTTCCATGAAATACGTTGGCCATATACGTTTTGTACAAAGCCACAGTCTTCAGATTTTTTAGGCGCACACGATGTAACCGCAGCACCTAATAAAACGAACATAATAAAGCGAATGATAAGTTTCATTTTCATGTCAAAACACATTGTTTCAACAATTTGACCAAGTTTGATCGCCTATATTCGATTTGGCCGTCTCACCTTGAGATCATAACCGTCTTTTGACAAAAAACGATAACAGGGGGTGCTCTAAAAGGTGCATTCGCGGCAGGAATCTTTTTGCTCCCACTTTTCTAAAATTTCGAACGACTATCTAGTATCACAAAGTTCCAACATGGCACCAGCATTCTAAGTGATTGAATACACTAAAAAATCTCATTATGAGAAAGTTGGCAAGGCTGTTGCTATATAGGAGAGTACAACAAGCCCGCTCCCATCCACAGTCGTGGAGCCCAAAGTGAGCGAACCCAACCCATCACAAATTATCCTTCGCTGGATTCGGAAAAAAACTCCGAGCCACCAGCTCCGCGTTTTTCCATAAGTATTTTTAATACAACAGATTAACGCCGAGTATGATGGTCTTTCTTTATGCAACTCTCTAAACTAAAAGCACATGAAAAGGAGAATTTCGTGAGGACACTATTATTAGCTCTATTAGCAGCAGCCGCTTTATCATCTTGTAAGACGAACCCTAACAAAGTGAACGATATCGACACTAAACTTGATCATAAAAATGAAATGAATCAAGAAAGCTCAATCGGCGTGAAAGATGGCAACGCTGTTTTTCAAAAGAAAGTTTCTTTAAACGAAGAGTTGAGAAAAGTTCAATACGAAGTCTATGAATTAGAAGACCGTGTTTACGGTAACCGTAAATTTGGATCATTAGGCTTATACGGCGTACTTCGCGAATGCAAAGTTCAATTAACTGACCCACGCTACGGTGGTGATGGCAAATTAATGTGGACAGAGCCTTTAGAGCGCATCACTGATAAAGAAGACGATTTCAAAATCGGTATCGACGAACAAAATAAACTTGTCGCTGTGACAGAAGAATTTTTAGTAGACCGCATTCAAAAATTTCGCGGTTATAAAACACTTTTAAATTCGCGCCAAGATGAATACGAACAAAAAGTAGCGATCTGCAAAGCTGAGCTTCGCGGTAAGCAAGCTTCTGTAAAACAATAATGTCTTAATTTGAGATATCCCCCGAATCATTCGAAAACTTTTATCTATTTATATAAAATAAAAGTTTCGGGGGAATCATGCGATTTTCGATTTTATCTTTATCTTTTATCTTCACACACACAGTTCAAGCTGATGTGATTTCTTTAAAATCAGTTTTCAATTCTAAAACGACTGGCGAAATCACCATGACCGAAGACAAAAGTGCAAAAATTCAATATCAATTTAATGTTGAAGATAAAGACCAGCCCTATGCCGTCTTAGTTTTTAAAGAAGGCGACTGCAAAAAATTTTCTAAACCCGTGGCCGTCACCGTGAACGATACGAAAAACCAAGATAAAAAGAACTCTTTTAATTCCAAAGGAAACCAGTTCTTGGTTTTTCACGCCGCTTCAAAAGATTTAAAATTAACCGGTTCAGCAACAGCTCCTGAAGAAAGCTACTTTGCTTTCGAACCGCGCGGAAAAATTTACGTTCTTGCTGCTGTAAAAGATGAAAAAAGTGATACAGGTCTAGCTGTAGCTTGTGGCGTATTTCCGTAATCAACGAGAAAAAAATGCGTCTGTTAATGATTTTATTTTTTAATATATCTTTTGTTCAGGCCCAGGAATCTGTTGTAAAACTTGATTCTCTGGCAAACTCAAATGTCTACGGTAAGCTCGTTATAAATATCGGAACGCCACACTCTCTACAGTTCGATATTCATAATCTTGATTTGCAAAAAGAATACGGTATCGTTCTTTATGAAACTGGCGATTGCTCAAATTATTATTCGCAAATAAAACCCGATATGTTTAATAAAACCGACAAAAGTATCTCGCCTGCAACAGGAGCTCCTACGATATTTTTAGCTACGACAGCCGTGACAACTGCGGATTCATACATAACAACATTTAATGACAAACATACTTGGGAAAACACAAAAGTTTTTAACTTTTCTGCGAAAAAGAAAATTTTTGTTCTCTTTGAAATCAAAAATTTTAAAACAAGCGACACTGGCCAAGCTCTAGCCTGCGGCATTCACCCTTAAGTTAGTGCATTGAATTTTTATAAAGTAATTCTTTAAGCTCAACCACTTCTTCAACAGTGATTAAGTAAGGTTTACCACACATCTGACAAACCACTTCTTGCTCTTGGTTTTTATCAATAATGTCTTGAAGTTCAGCCATACCTAAAATTTCAAGAGCGCCTTTTACGCGGTCTTTATTGCATGGGCAGAAATATTTAGCTTCATACGGATGATCTAATTCAGTAAATGGAACTCCAAGCATAAACGGTTCAACCAGATCAAAAGGTTTACCACCTTCCATCAGAATTTTAGAAACACTGGGCTGCATAATCTGAGCGTTAGCTTCGATCGCGCTGACAATTTTTTCATCTACACCAGGCATAACTTCAATAATGACTCCGCCCGCTTTTTTACATTTGCCGTACTCATCAAGATAAATACCTAAGGCCACCACCGAACGAATTTGATGTGATTGATGTAGGTAATGCGCAAGATCTTCAGCAATCTCGCCCGTCACTAAGCTTACCGTTCCGTGAAATGGTTGTTTTTGGAATGGTTGGTGACGAGCCACACTTAATGTTCCCGTACCTAACGCTTCAGCCACGGATAAACCTTTATCATAATTTTGTGGTTCATACTGAGGATGCGGCGTAAATGCACGCACGTTTCCTTCAAAGTCAGCCTCAGCGTAAATTGATTTGATCGAACCATTACCGCGAAATAATAAACCTACCTGCTGCTTTTCTTTAAGCTGGGCCGCCATTAAAAGCGCACCCGTCATGGCTTTACCCACACCCACTGTTGCAATGGGTAGCGTGTTTTGAAGCATCTGCATCTCTTGCACAACTTGTGTTGCGTCAATAGCGGCGATACGAACAGTAAAATCATTTGAGCAGTAGCGGTGAATTTTTGACATAACGGTTTAACTTAGCAAATTCGTGACTTGTTCTCAAGTTAATAGCAGGATTAACACATGATTTTCATTTTATTACGGCACGGCCATAAGTCGATGGATCCACCTGAAAACCCTAACTTAAGCGCAAAAGGCCATGAACAAGCTCGTCAGCTTTTAAAAATGGTGCAAGACAACGCGCTTCCAGCGCCTACTGTTTGTTTATATTCAGATAAAATCAGAACCAAAGAAACACTGAGTGATTTAATCGAAAATTTTAAACCCAAACACGAAATCAAAAATGAATTAAACTTACGCGAGATGAATGAATCAGCCCAACAGTTTCGCGCCCGGGTTCAAAAACTAGTAAACCTTTACACTTACCAAGCTTCACAACCAGAAAATAAAAACCAAGTCGTTTACGCTTGCACTCACTATGACTGGGTCGAAGAAGCGATGACTGTCATCGACAGTGATAAAAATTTAACTTCATTTGAATTTGCCGGATGGTCACCTGCACAATTCATTCAATTTCAAATTGGTGAAGATGGTCTATGGATGTTCAAATCACGCGGAGCTGCCAATGGCTAACGAGAAAAATACTTTTCATTCAAATTTAATTCGTAACGTGTGGGCCGCTGGCCGCAATTACGCTGATCACGCCAAAGAAATGAAAGCCGAAGTTCCGGCAAATCCCGTGATCTTTTTAAAATCGGGAACCACAGTTTCTTCAGGCAGCGTGATTCACTTACCTGCTTGGTCGAAAGAAATTCACCACGAACTAGAAATCGCATTCTGGCTGAATGAAAATTTAGAATTTTCACACTTCACTTTAGCGCTTGATTTGACAGCACGCGATGCCCAATCCGATGCTAAAAAAAATGGCCTTCCGTGGACATTAGCTAAATCATTTACTGATTCCTGCCCGCTAGGCCCATGGCTAGAATTGAACAGTGTGCTTAATCTTGAATCATTGCAGCTCGAGCTAAAAATTAATAACGAAACTAAACAATTAGGCAATGCCTCTGACATGATCTTTAGTCCCGAAACGCTTTTAAAATATGTTAAAACGCATTTCCCCGTAGCGCCGCACGATGTTCTTTTAACGGGCACTCCGTCAGGTGTCGGACAACTGAAATCTGGTGATAAATTAGAGGCTATTTTGAGAGACAAAACACGCTCTAATAACCAGCCGCTTTTAGTTTGCCAATGGGACGTGAACTAGCGTAAAAATTTACGCATGCAAGACAATCAGTTAAAAATCCAAAACAAGGGTGAAGAGATTCTTAAACGTATGGAATCTCAATCTAAAGGTTCATTATTTTCAAAAGACTTCTGGTACGGTTCAGTCATGGACTGGTCGATGAAGAATGAAAAATTCAAAACAAACATGTTTCGTTTCGTGGACGTACTTCCTTCATTAACAACTTCAGATGGTGTTGCCACTCACTTAAAAGAATATTTCTCTGAAGGTGGCAAAGCTGAACTTCCTTCTGTGTTCAACGTGGGCTTAGGCTTAGGTTCTTTAGCTCCGGGTTTAATGGCCGGCGCGATTAAAAAGAACGTAACTTCAATGGCAAAAATGTTCATCACTGGTGAAACACCAGATGAAGCTTTAACTGTCTTGAAAAAAGCTCGTAAAAATAATTTAACTTTCACAGTTGATATTTTAGGTGAAGCCACTCTTTCTGAAAAAGAAGCTTTAGAATATCAAAAGCGTTATATCGAATTAATCGAATGGCTTGCTAAAGATGCTGCTAAATGGGAAGAGATTCCTCTTTTAGACCGCGATGCTGATGGTTCAATTCCAAAAATCAACGTATCAGTAAAAATGACGGCGGTTTATTCTCAGATCAACGACAAAGCCTGGGATGAATCTAAAACCATGTTGAAAGATCGTCTTCGTCCAATCTTTAAAAAAGGTATGGATCTAGGCGTATTTGTAAACTTAGATATGGAACACTACGGAGTAAAACATTTAACTGTAGAAGTTTTCAAAGAGTTAATCTCTGAGCCTGAATTTGCAAGCTACCGCTTCTTCGGTTGCGTAGTGCAAGCTTACTTACGTGATTCTTATGCTGACGTAAAAGATTTAACTGAATTCGCCAGAAAACGTGGAACTCCGTTCACAATCCGTTTAGTCAAAGGCGCTTACTGGGATTCTGAAACTATCGAAGCCAAACAAAAAAACTGGTCAATCCCGGTTTACTTAAACAAAGCTGAATCCGATGCGAACTATGAAATGTGCGCAGGCTACTTACTTGAAAATTATAAATTCATTCGCGTGGCGCTCGCATCTCATAACGTTCGTACAATTTCTGCAGCCTTAGTTAAAGCTGAACAACTTGGCTTACCTAAAAACGCTTACGAAATTCAAATGTTATACGGAATGGCCGAGCCGATTAAAAAAGCTTTATCAGACATGGGTTACCGTGTACGTGAATACGCTCCTGTGGGAGAATTAATTCCTGGTATGGCTTACTTAGTTCGCCGTTTATTAGAAAACACGTCGAATGAATCTTGGTTACGTGGAAAATTTGCTGAAGGTAAAACAACAGCTGAATTATTAAAAGATCCAGCCGTAGGTCTAACACCGACAAACCCTACTCCAGAAACTAAACCAACTGATTTCTACAATGAACCTTACTTAGATTTCGCTGTTGAGGAAGTTCGTACTGAAACTTTAAAAGCCATTGCTGCTTTAAAATCTCAGTTACCAGTTAAAATTGAACCGATCATCGGTGGTAAAAAAGTATCTCAAGGCGAATCATTCAAACGTGTAAACCCTTCTAACAACTCGCAAGTTGTAGCTGATGTCACAATGGCTTCTGTTGAAACAGCAGAACAAGCGATGCAAAAAGCCCAAGAAGGTTTTAAAACTTGGAAAAATGTTGATAGCTTCCGTCGCGCTAAATACTTAGACGACGTCGCTGATTTAATGGTGAAAAATAAATATAAACTTATGGCTCACCAAATCGTTGAAGTAGGTAAACCTTGGGCTGAAGCCGATGCTGACGTAGCTGAGGCGATCGACTTCTTACGTTACTACGCCCGTCACCAACGCGAATTAGCGCGTCCATTACGCGTTGGTCACGCTCCAGGCGAAGTGAGCCAATACATCTACAAACCTCGCGGTGTTGTAGCGGTTATTTCTCCGTGGAACTTCCCTTTAGCGATCCTTGCCGGACAAGTGGCTGCGGCCTTAGTAACTGGTAATACAGTTGTTATGAAACCTGCAGAGCAATCTTCGCTAGTAGCTCAAGGTCTTTATGATTTATTTAAACAAGCGGGTCTTCCAGATGGCGCGTTACAGTTCTTACCAGGTTTTGGTGAGATCGTGGGCGATTACATCGTGAAGCATGCTTATACAACAACGATCGCTTTCACAGGATCTAAAGTTGTAGGTCTATTAATCGCTAAAAACGCGGCCGTTGTTCAACCAGGCCAACAACACGTAAAACGTTGCATTATCGAAATGGGCGGTAAAAACGCCGTTATCATCGATAGCGATGCGGATTTAGATGAAGCTGTAGATGGCGTATTGTACTCAGCGTTTGGTTTTGCAGGTCAAAAATGTTCTGCAGCTTCTCGCGTGATCGTATTAGATGAAGTTTATGATAAATTCACTCAACGTTTAGTTGAAGGTGCTAAATCTATCGAAATTTCTTCAGCTGAAAATCCAAAAGGCTATTTTGGACCAGTTGTTGATGAAGAAGCTTACACGCGTTTAAATAATTCAATCGCCCAAGCCTCTAGCAAATATAAAGTGTTATTCAAAGGTGAATCTCCGCAAGGTGGCTTCTTCGTTCCCATCACAATCTTTGGTGATGTAAAAGGTTCTGACGACGTGGCTCAAAACGAATTCTTCGGCCCAATCGTGGCGATGATCCGCGCGAAAGATTTAACCCACGCTTTAGAAATCGCAAACTCTACAGAGTACGCGTTAACTGGCGGAATTTTTTCAAGAAGCCCTGCTAACATTGAACGTGTTAAGCATGATCTTGAAGTGGGTAACATGTACATCAACCGCGGTATCACAGGTGCTATGGTTGATCGTCACCCGTTCGGTGGATACAAAATGTCAGGTATCGGTTCAAAAACCGGTGGCCCTGATTATTTAAAACAATTCACTGAGCCAATCGTTGTGACAGAAAACACAATGAGACGCGGTTTCGCTCCTGAAGAAAATCAATAGTTTTCAATATTTTTTAAATAAATATTTTATTATTTAATTAAATTGAGACAAGTCATTAAGTTATTGGTCGGGTTAACCGATCAATAACTTATGAACTATAAATATATTTTTATTTGCGTCCTAGTATCTACATCACTTCTTACCAGTTGTGCAAAAAAAGAAGCAGACTCATTGAGTAGCGTAGCCCCACTGACCTCACTTGAAGGCACGTGGAATGCAGCCTGCTATGATGATAATATGTTTGGCAGAACTTCAACAACAAGCCTTACGGCAAGTGGCACGTTCACGCGAACATTTGAAGCGTATCAACTTGGGAACTGTTCTTCCCCAGCTTTTACACAGGTAGAAACTGGAACATATGCAGTAAGCAATATTTCAAATATGGTCGTCGCTCAACAAGGTGATTTAGATGTTACCTATACAACTATGAATATTACCCCTTCATCTCCAAGTGGCGCCGCACTTATGAATTCATATTCTTACTGTGGCTTTAATAGCTGGACGAGTGGTGTAACAAAATCAATATTAGGCGCCAATTGCTTCACAGAAACGATGCCTACAAATGGGCAAACAATTTACAGTATCTTTTTCTACGTGCTTAATTCGTCTTTAGTTAATGAAGGCTTAACACCAGGTGATCTCATGTTCGGCTTTTCCGAACCCGACCACGATGGCACATCGCCTGCTTCACGTCATGAATACACCGATGGAATGTTTTTATACAGAAAATAAAAACTTACTAACCGACTCTATCGCGTAAATCTGAATAATCTTCTGGGGACAAAACGTGTCCCCATTCTTTTAAGATATTTTTCTTCACTCTTTGATCGTACAGATAATACAAGCCTAAAGAAAAACCAGCGATCGTTCCACCGATGTGGGCCGAATGCGCTACAGAAGCTTGTATACCTGTGTTATAATACAAGACCGTTGTAAAATCAGAAACTAAGTAAACCGGAAAAAGTAAAAATGCTGGCAAATAAATAACCCCGTAATAACCACTGAGCGGAGATAAAAAGTAACTCCACTCAATGTTTCTGGTGTTAGCCACAACAGCTAAGAAAGCCATTAAACCACAAATCGCCCCGCTCGCGCCAAGAACTGCAATTTCATTAAATTGGTTCATGTACAAGTACGCAACTCCCCCACCTAGGCCACTTAACACATAGACTGAGTAAACCCACGTGTGCGGAATATGTTTTTGTAAAACTGTTAAAACTAAATACAAGAAGAATAAATTCATCGCTAAATGAAAAAATCCTGTGTGTAAGAACTGATAAGTTAACCACGCCCATAATGACGTTGGTGAAGGCGATAAACCAAAAGTGTACTGCGGAGATTTTAAATACTCAGAACGAAGCTCAGATAAAAATAATTTTGTATCTTCGATTTTTACTTGATCACCTTTAAACGGAAAATTCTGGGCACGCACCCAAAACCGTGAATCACGAATCATCGCCTGCACATTGCTCGGGTCAAAAGTTTCTAATTCCACCGGGTCTAACGTTTGACGATACATCTCTGAAAGCTTCGCCACTTTTTCTTGATAAACTTCAGGACGATAATTTTTGCCTGGGTCAGAAAAGCCCACTAAGGTAAACAAGTAGACAAAAACATTAACCGCAATCATCACCCACACCGGAGTCAGGCTTGGCTGAATTTTATGATGATAAATATCGCCGGGAAAAATCATAAATCCTCGATCAGCGTTTTAATTTCATCACTGCCTAAAAGCGGCTCTTTTTTTAGCGGTTCAAAATTAGCCGGACGACGTGATTTAGGGTCACGTAATTCAGTTTTAGAGGCTAACGCCTCTTGCTCTTTTGCTAAATCATTTAGATTTTCTAAAAGAAGATATTTTTTAACACTCTTAAACTCAGAGTATTCTTTTAAATCATTAAACGCCTGAATACGTTTTTTTGTGTTTCCTTTAGACGCAAACTCATACAAAAGCACTTTACCTAAAAGCGTATTAGCCATTTCCGGGCTTTTACGAATTTCAGAGAAGTTGTTTTTAACAAATGTCGTAGCCCAGTAACAGCCCTCGGATTTTGAATCTTCAATACAGGCTTGATCTAAATATTTATCTTCAACAGTATCGTTTGAGCTTGTTACAAACTTGGCAAAATAAGCTAAAGAGCGGTCGTCAGTAAAATTACGCCATAAAACAAAATCAGCCTCTTGATCTAAACACGCATCAGAAACCGTACCCACTAAATTCATGGCAATCGCATAACGTAAGCGATCTGTTGAATCTAAATGAACAAACTCAGTACATGATTTTTTCTTACTCTTCATTTTGGCGTAACTATCAGGAGACGTTAAAACAAATTGATAGTTCTTCCAAAACATCACAAGACCTAAGAAAATTAAAAACGAACTGATTGTCGCAAGTGAAGCCGACCAAAACTTACGATCAACTTCAATCGCTTTATAAAAATAAGAATGGCGATCCATAGGCCATTTTGAATAAACCTGTGACTCAGTCATTTTTTCGTAAAAGCACTGCCCGTTTTCATCAGCCAAAGCTTTTAAAAATGGAATACCCAAAAAAGCAAAACTTAAAACAAAACCAAGCTGACGAGCCCAAGCTTGTAAAAAAAGCGGATACTGCGTGTTTTTAAACTCAACATGCAGCTTTAAAAAAAACTGTCCTGGCGTTGCTCCCATAAACGACATGAAAAGCGCCTGAAAGAACGTAGATAAAATCACATAGCCTACAACCAGATAGCCAAACACCGATTGCGCTTCTGTGGATTTAGGAAAAGAACGGTAGATATCTACACCGCTGTGAAAAAAAACTAGAATTAAAAAACTGATCACCGGTGCGAAGATAAAATAATCGATCACAAACGATAGAATGCGAATCGGCACAAGTGGTTTATGTTTTTGCGAAGACAATTCGAATGAATTTAAATCTGGAAATACCATGATTTCTCATCGGTATTTAAGACGAAAAAACAGAGTCTAAATTGCATTTATTAAGAGATTTAAAACCCAGGTCTGACCGCAGGAAGCGGTCAGAAAGGCCGGCTAGGAAAGCCAGCCAGCGCAGCGGCGCGAATTATTGCACAACGATTTCAGTAACACGACCTTGGTCGTTGCGGTTAAACAAGAAAGCACCCGCGTCGTGTCCTGAAGAATCCATAAGCTCAACGATGTCTTGCTTAGGATCAACTTTTTTAACTTCGAATTTAGAAAAGTTTTTAATTTTAAAACCGTAGTCTTTCATAAATTGATTTACATCAATCGCAAAACCCTGGTGCTGTTCTTGTAAAGTGATGCGGTCGATTTGACCTTGTTTTACAGAAACATTGTATTGGCCACGTAAAAATTCATAAATGAAAACATCTTGCCAAGAAACTTGTGAACCTAATTGTGTTTTTACTTTTCCCGCAGATAAATCACGAGCTAAATTTTGTTCCCATTTGATTTGTTCAGCAGAATTTCTTTCACCAAAACTTGCCACTTCACGGTCTTTATCTTCGATGTTTTTTACAAAGAAGTAATGAGTTGCAAAAGCGATCGCAATAACACCTACAAGGGCTACAAAAATTTTGTTTTTATTCATTAGTTTCTCCGCTGTCTTAATAATATTCTCTCACACAAACGGCAAAAAAACGATACGGCCAGACCTAAGGTCCAGCCGTTCGTTTTAAATTGATTCAATTTAATTTACAAATATCGTTCGTAGGTGCGGCAACAACTTAGTCGAAGACTAAGCAGCTACTAACTTACGACGTCGAGCTTGGGAGGGGTCGATGTGATATTGTTTTACTTTACGATAAAGAGTCGCACGGCCGATACCTAATGCTTTCGCCGCTTCTGTTAAATTACCTTTATACTGGTAAATAGCAGCTTCGATAGCACGAGCTTCCATGTCTTCCATCTTCTGAACTTTTTCTGTTTGTCCAGTTGATGCTGTCGGGAAAGAAACTACGTTTCCGCCACCTTCATTATTTACTGGTGTTAAACCTGCAGTAAGAGCTGGAACACCGTTAGTTAACTGTGTTCTGAAGAATGGATTTTCCATTCCTTCTCTCCATTGCGGCCCCGAATAATTGAAAAAGCTAACATCTTGACCTTCGCAAGATTTTTTCACCTTCTCAACGACTTCAGGATTCTCTGATACAATGTATACAAATGATCGAGCCATTAGGCCTCCTCTTTAATCGTCGGCATTCGCCATTAATAAAAAATCTAAAGCAGTCTGTTTCTGAGAGAGAGTTTTTATTTCTCGTCTTGAATCAAACGACTCACAATGAATGTATCGGAATGAAATAAAAAACCTTTAGGGGTCAGCTGAAAAAAGATGGCTGAAATATTGCGTAAACGATTATAAGCGGTTTTAAGCGCCTCAAAACTGAATTTTCTGGTCTAAAGATAGAGGCCAAACAAAGGCTGAACAACCGTCCCAATCTGATTTAGAAACCAAAATTAGAGACACGGCGAATGAAACTAACGAACAAATAAAAAAAGGATCATGTTTTACACGATCCTTTTTAAATCGATATTCAATTTTTTAAATTAAACTATCTGCGACCCGATTTGATTTTTAACTGTAACTTAGAAATTAAGTGAACAGCCATTTTCTCTTGTACACGGCACATTTTTAATTCGTCACGTTTGTATGAACGTTGTGACGGAGTTAATGTTCCTGTCTCAAGTTCCATTTCGTAATCCATTTTAGATGCGCGGATACCTTCAAGCTCTTTCGTTTGTTGTTTGAAAAGCTTTTGTACTCCAGATAGCGGAGCTACTTCGATCCACTCTTCTTTTTGACGGTACCAAGATACCATACGTAAAAAGCGCGCTTTATTTTTAGCTAAAGTGAATTTAGGAAATTCATTTTCAGGTAAATCTAAAATGTTTTCTACTGCATCGAAGTTAAAGTCTTCATCTTCTTCAGATAATAAGTTAACTGCATTTGAGTTATCTAAAGAGATATCATCATCACCACCGCCGAAACGGTCATGGACTTTGTCTTGTTCCATATCCATGTCATCGCTGTCATGGTCTTCGTCTTTTGCAACTTTTGAAGCAGTTACTTCTTTGATTTCTTTTTCTAGTGCACCATCTAATACATTAAGTGCTGCCGGAGTTGATTCCGCATTTGACATATAGTTCTTCCCCCAAGTCATTCGTACTGTGTGTCTGAAACGCCTACCTTTATACCCTAATTCAAGCGATGTCGCAATATGTCAAATTACTGTAAAAGGATTATCAAGTTAATTTTATAGGGCTTTCACTCTATTTTTGTTTTTTTCATTCACCGAGAGTGACAGATCAAGGTTCTAAACATAGGTTCTTACCCAACTTACGCAAGTTTTCCAGGGGGGATACATGGTAAAACTTACATCTTTAATTCTGTCTTTATGTGTGGTGTTTTCACCACTGCTAGCGAACGCCGGTGAATCTAAATTAGAAGCAGCCACGTTCGAAATGCCTACGGCTGAAGCCAATGTTAACAAAGTATTAACAACAGACACGCTTTCAGCCAGCACGAAACGCATCGTTGTGTTCGTTCCAGGATTTTTCAATTCATTTGCGCCAGAGTACTTCTCAAGCGACATCGTTTCAGCGATGCAAGCTAAAGGCTTTACTGTCGTTATCGCGCAAAAGCTTAACCCAGTTGGAACCATCGAAGAAAATGGCGAACGCGTTCTTTATTTATTCCAAAACCTTCGTAAACTAGCGCCGAATGCTCAATTAAACGTAGTTGGTCATAGCGCTGGCGGTTTATACGCCCTTTATGCGATCAATAAAGGCGCTCGTGATGTAAAAGCCCTTGTCACTGTAAGTACTCCATTTAATGGTGTTGAATTCGTTGAGAACTGGCGCGAAAATTCTTGGTTATTTAAAACATTAATGGACTGGGCTCACTTAGATGGTCTTCGCCAATTAACAACACCATTCACGCAACAGTTTATTAAATCAGTACGTGTACCTTCGGCTTTAAAAATTATCGCTTACGGCGGATACCAACCCGTTAACTGGGATATCACAAACGCAGCCAACATGTCGGCGGTATTAAGCGTAACTGATAAGTTCATCACAGGTCCTTCTGATGGCGTAGTTAGTTATGAATCAGCTGTTCACACGACAGAAATTCCAACGACAGAAAAAACTTTAAATAAAGTTCGTGCTGATAGATCTGTTGTTTTAGGTTTAGAACACTGGGAACAGGTTTTAGACTACCGTCACTTCTACTTATTAGGTGTACGTAACCCTAAGCTTATCCGCGATCGCCAAGTTCAGTTCTACTCGAACGTTGGCAACATGCTTTTACTTTTATAAAGCTTTGCTTTTAATTTTACAGAGCTTCGCTTTTGCAGCTAAAGCACTGAACGAATTTTGGGAGTGACGAACTCTCTAAAATTTTTAATCGCCGGGGCATTTTCTTTATGCTCTGGCATAGCCCAGTAGATCGGAACCGGTGGCGTTTTATAAGATTCTAAAACAGCCGCTAATTTTCCTTGTTGAATTTCTGCTTTCACAAAAAAATCTGGAATAACCCCAAAACCTTGCGAAGCCATCACGATATTTTTTAATGACTCTAGGTTGTTAATCGCAATACGCGGTTCGTTCTTCACATCAAAACTGTCTTTACCGTTACTGAATTTGATCGCCCGGCCTAAACGGCTGAAATGCATATAGGTCAACTTGTCTAAGTCTGTGGGCTTTTGGGGATACCCACGACGTTGCCAATAGTCGTGAGTTGCCACAATGGAAAACCCTGACTCCCCGATTTTTTTCATCTTAAGACGGCTGTCTTTCGGTGTTCCGATACGTAAAGCTAAATCAACTCCTTCACGTACTAAGTTAATGACTTCGTCAGAGTAATTTACTTCGATTTCAACGCCGGGATAGGCTTGCGTGAATTCGATAATGAACGGGTTTAGCACCGCTACTCCTAAATCAAGAGGAGCCGTTACTCGAATAGTTCCTTGAGCACCCTTTTTGCTTTCTAACAGTTGATTAACTTTAACTTCAAAGTCGCTCAGGAGGTGTCGGCAATCGTGGTAGAATTTCTCACCCTGGTGAGTCATGCTGAATTGACGAGTCGTTCTAAGAATTAACTGTATTCCTAAGTCTTTTTCTAACTGACTGACCGAGCGAGACACTGTGGACTTTGGTAGGCGTAACATACGTGCCGCCCCGCTAAAGCTCTTATATTCGATCACTTTGACATAAATTTTAGCAAGGTTCAGATCTAGGCCTAATTGTTCAGTCATATAATTCCTCTATTGCTATTGTTCCAATAGTGGAACAATTATTTCCAATTATTTGGTCTTTTGCAACACTGAATTTCGGGCGATACTAATCTTAATTTGAATAACCAAACATTGTTTTAAACAAAGGAAGTCGCGTCGCAGACGCGCAAGGAGATTTATAATGAAAAACACACTATTAATGGCATTAGCTATCACAGCTTTCGGTTTCGCAACTCACGCTGCTGGTAAAAAAGACACTAAGGCTGCGGCTGCAAGCCAAGCTGGCAAATACGCTATCGACCCCACCCACTCTAAAGTAGGTTTTGAAATCCCGCACTTAGTGATTTCATCAGTTGAAGGCCGCTTCACAAAATACGAAGGTGAAATTGAATTCGCAGAAAAATTCACAGATTCAAAAGTAACAGCTAAGATAGATACAGCATCCATCGACACCTCTAACGATGACCGCGACAAACACTTAAAGAGCGCAGACTTTTTTGATGTCGCGAAACACCCGAGCATGACTTTCAAAAGTAAAAAAATCACTGGTACTCCAGAAAAGTTCACAGTTGTGGGTGATTTAACAATCAAAGACAAAACTAAAGAAGTTTCTTTAGATGGTAAATTTTTAGGTATCGCTAAAGATGCTTACGGTAACGACAAAGCCGCTTTCACGGCGACAACTAAAATCAACCGTCAAGAGTACGGTTTAAAATGGAGCAAAGCTGTTGAAGTCGGCCCAGTTGTTGGCGACGAAGTAACAATCACTCTAAAAGTTCAAGGGGCTAAAGCGAAGTAGTTCGCCTCCGGCGAAACGGCGAAGCAACTCGCCCTTCCCTGCACATCTGCCGAAAGGAGGTAACCTATGAGACAACCCGTACTTTTTATTGGCCACGGATCACCGATGAATGCGTTAGCTGATAATGAATATTCGCGAACATTAAATGCTTTAGGAGAACGTTTATTAAAGAACAGACCGACAGCGATTTTAATGGTTTCGGCCCACTGGGAAACAGATCATGGCACTTACTTTACGGCAGATACAAATCCAAAACAGATCTATGATATGTATGGATTTCCTGACGAGCTGTATGAGTTAAAGTACCGCCCGGTCGGCTACCCGCGCATGTTTGATAAAAAATCAGAACTTGGAATTAAGCCTTCAGAAAACAACTGGGGTTTAGATCATGGAACTTGGTCGACTTTAGTTCACCTTTTTCCGAAGGCAGATATTCCAGTTGTGCAGTTAAGTTTAGACCGCAGTAAATCTTTTGTTGAACATTATCGTTTAGCCGAAAAGCTTGCGGATTTACGCGAACAAAATATTTTAATCTTAGGTTCAGGCAATATCGTGCATAACTTACGAAACTTTGACTGGAAAGAAAAAGCCCCGGTTATGTCCTGGGCCGCAGATTTTGATGCTTGGGTAAATTCACAAGTGCGCGTGCGTGACGATAAAAATTTAATTGAACACTGGCGCGAACAACCAAATGCCAAAATGGCTGTGCCTACCCCAGAACACTTTTTACCCCTTGTGTACTGTTTAGGCGCTAGTTATGAAACCCGCACCAAAGGACCAGAAGTGGTTTTTAATGAAATCCAAAATGGTTCAATTGCGATGCGTTCGTACTGGTTTGATTAATTTTAAAAATCAAAAGGCTGAAATAAAAAGAGCTAGCAAATTGCTAGCTCTTTTTTTGTTTTAAGATTTAGAAATACACTCTAGATCGAATTTAATTTCTTTAATAATTCAGCGTCGATTTTAGAAACTAACTCCATCGCTTTCATATTGTGTTGAACTTGTTCTAACTTTGAAGCACCTGTGATGACCGTGCTTACGTTTTTATTTTTTAAACACCAAGCTAAAGCTAACTGAGTTGGATCAAAAGAATATTCTTTAGCGATATTTACAAATTTTTGAACTTTATTTGTTTTTTCAGAAGAAAGGGCTTCTTCACGTAACCAGCCTAAAGATTCCAAAGCTAAACGTGAACCTTCTGGAACTTTTCCACCTAAGTACTTACCAGTTAATAAACCAGAAGCTAACGGCGACCATGTCGTTAAGCCCATGCCGTATTTTTCAAAAATCGGCGCGTATTCTTTTTCTACGCGGTCACGCCACAATAAATTGTACTGCGGTTGCTCAACCACTGGTTTACGCAGACGGTATTTTTCGGCGATTTGGTAAGCTTGATCAATTTCCGCCGCACTCCACTCAGAAGTTCCCCAGTATAAAGCATAACCACGATCAATCATATCGTGCATAGCCCACACTGTTTCTTCAATAGGTGTATTTGGATCTGGACGGTGACAATACACAAGATCCACGTAATCCATTTGTAAACGTTTAAGTGAACCCGTAATACCGTTCATTAAATATTTACGGTTTAAAGTGTTACGCTCGTTTGGGCCATCTGTAATGCCCCAGTAAAATTTTGTAGAAACAATATATTTTAAGCGTGGCCATTCTAATTTTTTTAGAACTTCACCCATGATTTCTTCTGATTTACCACCAGCATAAACTTCAGCGTTATCAAAGAAATTTACTCCGTGCTCATAGGCCGCCGCCATACAATTGGCAGCAAGCTTTGTATCCACCTGATTTGAAAATGTAACCCAAGAACCAAAAGATAAAGCAGAAACTTTAAGACCAGCTTGGCCGAGACGACGATATTCCATAATAAGACTTCCTATTCAATTGGTCTGACGGCACGATGCCGTCAGAAGCTTTGCCAAGGATGGTAACTCCGTAATCAATCAAATTCATCCCCTATTTTTGGAATATGATTAAATGAGATTTTAACTTTGGCCTGATCCGTCACATCAAGAAATTCGCCAGGTATTAAAGTGTTCGCTCCATATTTTTTATTGATAATATCCATAACATGACCCAACTTTTGTGTTTTCGGGTCAGCAAATAAACTGAGTTGCTCTTGATCAGAGTTGCTTAATCCTGACACACCAACGCCGACTTTTACCGGGCGTTCGGGTGAGCCTTTTTCAGTCAGCTTTTTAACCTGCTGCAAAATAAAAAATGTATCATCCGTTTCGGCAAACGAAATTGTTTTATCTAAACTATCAAGACCATACTGATCTTTCATATAAACGTGAAGCGATTTACACTTTTGTTTTCCTTCACGCAACCGCGCACTTAACTTTGTCGCGAGTTTTAACAAAATTTCCGTTCCACCTTGTGGATTACGTAACTGCGGTGGCAGCACATGTTCGTGTGACATGCCTTTCGTTACGTTCTCGGCCCGCGGCACATCACGGCCAGCGAGTTCTTCACCTAAACGTAATCCCACAACACCACCCCACACTGCTTTTAACTGATGGGGATTTAAAGCGCGCAACTGACCTACTGTATGAAAACCTTTAGCATTTAAATTTCGTTTCATATTTGGTCCAATTCCCGAAATAATTTCGACAGGCAGATGATCAAACGTCTCACCTATTTTATGTACGGGCACTGAAACTAAACCATTTGGCTTAACCAAATCAGAGGCCATCTTGGCGATCATGATATTGGGCCCAAGACCAATTGATGTGGTTAAACACTCACCAACCGTGGTTTCTATATGATGTTTAATTTTACGCGCAATTTCGATAGCCGTTGATTCAACCATTTCACGGCCGATTAATTCACAGACCATCTCATCTATAGATAAGACTTTTTCAACCGGACAGATTTCATCTACCGCTTTAACTATTTTATGATGATATTCGGTGTAGCGCTTATGATGGCCTTCAACAAAGATGATTCCAGGACACAGTCTTTTAGCTTCGCCCACTTTAGTTAAAGTCTTTACGCCTCTTCGTTTTGCCTCAACACTTGAAGCAATAATAGTCGCACTATCCGTGACCATCGGAACCACCGCTATCGGCTTATTACGAAGCTTGGGATTATCCTGCTGCTCACACGAAGCAAAGAAGGAGTTTAAATCCACCAGTAAATATTTAAGAAGGCTCTGAGTTGCATCCATTCCCTCTATACTTACATATAATTTACATATGTCAATCCAGATTCTTTTGATTTGGTCCGGCAATCGCAATCTAAGTTCAGCGAGAATAAAGACTCTATTAAAAAGGATATAACTATGAAACACAGGATGAATATGTTTAAGGCTTTGACAGCTGCATTACTTTTAACCGCTAACATCGCTTTTGCGCAAACCGATGCTTCAAAAGAAGAGATTAAAAAAAGCGACGGCCTGTGGGGTGAGTTTTTAGATTCAATCCGTAACTCGAAGTTAAGCCAAAAAATCAGTTTACCTTCAGTTGAATTATTCCGCGGTATCGAAATCGGCGGAAAATACAATTTCGTTTCAGATACATCTGTGGCACAAAACTATTCAGGTATCGATATCTGGGAAATTAAAGCCGGTGTTGATTCACGTATCTTTGGATATGATCTTCCGGTTCATGTAGGTGCCAACGCTTCTAAAAAAATCACTTACATCCAACAGTTTTCAAACCGTAAAGATTCACTACTACGTGTACCTTATGATCCGATTACAAAAATTCCACGTTCTGCGGCTGATTTCTTCCGTCGCGATAAAGACAATAAACTTGTTTTTAAAACTGGTGATTTTATCGGTTACCGTATTCCCCTATCTTTTGAAACCAGTGTAGGTACAGCTAAAACTTTAGCTGGCGATTTATTGCCAATTAACGTTGGTTACCGTTATTTCATCACTGGAGAATTCGATATCCAGATCTTTCGTATGACTGAAAATCAAATCCGTTTAAAAATTATCGCCCTAAACGATAAAAACCGCGGCTGGTTCGGTGGTGTAAAAATTTACGCCCAAGACCCGGTAACATCTTTAATTATCGAAAGAGTATTAGATGACCGTGTGTTTTCTGGTTCTACAACAGACCGCAAGACCGATCTATATATTGGCGACTACGTTTTAAATCTTGAATCAACAGAAGCCCGCGCTTTATATGATTCTATCGTTGCGCAAAAGATGAAAATCTTAAATACCGATTTATTACGCCAATACATAACAGCGACTCAATTTTTAAAAGACCGCAGACAGTTTAACGAAAACTTATTTGCTGACCTTTCACAATTTAACGCTATCGCAGCTGAAGATAAAAACTTACCGGCAGAAAAACGCCGCGTGATCAAAATCATCAACGCCGAAAACCACACGGATGCAGACGAAAGCTCAAGCACATTTAACTTAATCCGTTTAGTAAAATACAAACGCGATAAAAATTCATCTGATGCTGAAATCGCAGTTGTTGGCGATAGCATTAACGATAAAGAACATTTCTTCTTACACTCTATCGGTAAAAATTCAAAATTCAGCTTATTTGACAACTGGAAAAAAGAAAAACGTTCGCAGTTAAACTTGTTATTCAAAGCTGACCCGCAAGGTAACAAAACCGAAGTAGTTGCCGTGCACTTTGCTAAATCGCGTGAACACTATGGTCTTCGCCAAAGCAAATACTTAGAGTTCTATGAAACAACTGGCCAACACATGCCTCAGGAAATTAAGAATAAAGTTCCGTTCCCACATGTAGGTGGCAAGATCCGCGATAAATACCACAATGCTTACTTAAACTATGAACTTTATGTAACGACTAAAATTTTCGAATTAAACCAAAACTTACCACATGAAGTGATTGACCAACGTGTATCTAAATTATTAAGCACGATCAGCTCATTAAACGGTAAAGTTGATGAAGATGAAAAGAATGAAATCGTTAAAAAATTAACTGATATTTTCTCAAACTCAGTTGATTTAAATAACAAATTCAGACTTTTTGACGATTTAACAATGAACAACGATATTTTCTCTGAATACGGTTTACCGATCATGATTAACGTGATCAACCCAGAAACTGTTTCTCAGTGTGTATTAGCTCAGTTAGCTTACTCAAGTCATGAAACGGGTTCAAGCGTGCTAAAATACCCTTCTGAAGAAGCTTTTACCCGCGTGAACTTATTTAAAAATATTATCGAGCAAAATAACTACATCTTAGACCGTTCATACAACTTAAGAAACTTTCTTAAAGAAGATGGTAAACCATACTCTTTACCTGAGCTTATGTTAAAAAACGAAGCTCTAACGAAACAGCACTAGTTTCTTATTTACGTCATCCCGCCGGGGCAATTTGGGCAGCTAAAAACCTAAATCACCCCGAGGGACATTTTGGGAGTGCCTCTCAAAGCCTTTTGTACTGGCACCGACTCTGCAATCTCCCCCACATCTAACCGCATTGTTCTAAGAGGGGGAATCTATGATTAAGAACGATCTTTTGGCTTTTTCTCAAACGCGTTGGGGCTTTGTCTATCAACGTACACAACAACTACTTTCTCGTTATGCGAAACACCGTCGTGTGTTTTTTATCGAAGAACCGATTTTTGCGGATACAAATCAAATCAGTTATCGCAAAGTTTTCGCTGAAAGTGGAATCGAAGTTATTAAGCCTATTCTTCCGCAAGAATTAACCGAAAACGAACAGCACGAGGCTTTAAAGCGGGTTGTTGACGATTTGATTGAAGATGAATTCATCATTAACTTTTCTGTGTGGTACGACACGACGAAAGCCATTGATTATTCGCGCCACCTTTCACCGATCAGCACGATTTATGACTGCATCAGTGAATCAAGCCCTGAAAATCCAGCCGAATTATCGGTTCAAGAAATTGAACTTTTAGAAAAAGCTGATTTAGTTTTTACGGCCAACGAAAAACTTTATTCTCACCGCAAAAGTAACCACCACAACATTCACAACTTTCCAAATAGCGTTGATCTAAGCCACTTTCGCCAGGCCCGCCAAGTGAATGAACCTTTAGATCAAAAAAAGATTTCAGGACCTAAACTTGGATTCTGTGGTGACATCACTGAACATTTAAATTTTGATCTGTTAACAGATATGGCTGACTTTCGCCCGAGCTGGAATTTTATTTTAGTAGGGCCTATGGTGGGAAATTGTTATAACGATCTTCCGCGCCGCCCGAATATTTATTTCTTCGGTAAAAAAGACTACAAATATTTACCTAACTATTTTGCCGGATGGGATGTCACAATCGCTCCTTACAAAGAAGGACGAAACGGCCACACCACTTCACAAATGTATGAATACTTAGCTACAGGGCGACCGGTGGTGGCAACACCTCACGAATCACTAAAAGAAAAGTATGAGCCACTGGGCCTTGTAAAAACGGCAGCTACGGCCACTTGCTTCTTAGCGGCCTGTGAAGAAGCTATGCTAACTAAACAAACTCCTGAGTGGATTAAAAAAGTTGATGAATATTTAGATAGCAAATCCTGGGATCAAACTTTTGAAGACATGAAAGAATTAGAAATAAAAACTCTAATGAGTTCACTACCTTACAAAAGAAACAAGTTTACTGCAGATGCAATGATGCGCCTGTAAGAAGTATAAGTTAACACAAGGAGACTCAAGTGAAAACACTTATCATCGCCGCTATTACTCCGTAACTGCATCGGATGGATGTTCAGTAGTTATTCTAGAATACGCGTCATTGTCATGTACAATGGCGCGGTTAAATCGACAAACTTATACAGTTGGCTATTTTGAGTCACATAAACAATACGTGATTCGGCAGTTTCTGCGACAAAGACATTTCCAGAACGATCAGTGATAACACCAAACGCCCCATTTAAACCATTCACGATAACCTCTGGAGCATCAGAAGAAGCTGGGCCTAAGCGAATCACCCGTGAGTTAGTATCTGTTCCTTCAGATACATAAATACGCCCCAAAACATCTTTTGTCATACTGATGGGCTTTAAAACGGAAATATCCGGTGTGCGGTCTAAACCCCATTGCACCAGGTTTAAATTAAAAAAACCGATCACCGGCTGATCACCTAAACCAAAAGTAAAAGCTGAAGCTGCACTCGAAAATGAAGCATAGGTTGATGAATCAGAAATTTTTTTAATGCGATTTGCGCCCTCTTCAGCCACATAAACTTCACCTTTAGAATCAACGGCAACCGCTGTGGGAACTGAAAGCCCGGTCGCTAAAACGGTTTGAGCTTTTGTCGCTATATCATAACGTAAAAGTCGTGAGTTACCTTGTTCAACCACATACAGATTGCCTTTACCATCAGTGGCTAAACCTTGGGGTTCATTTAAACCTGTTAAAAATTCTGTTTTAGTTCCGTCGCGAGCAATTTGCCAAACACGGCCAGTTCCATCACCGACGGTGGCGTAAATCGGAAAATCTTCAGGATAAGCTTGCTGCAGGCGTAAAAGTTCTGCGGGTCTTTTACCACAACCCGCAATAACACTTAAGAACAAAACAAAAAGAATTATGTTTCTCAGAAACTAACTCCTACACCTAACAGCGGATACGAGTCAGTCTGAATAATTGGATCAGATAAAGCCGTGTCGTCTTGCTTTTTTATCTTATGAACACGGTGTTTGTACGTCAGGTTAAAGAAATACCTTTTACCGAAATTTACACGGCCACCTAAACCGATATAATAACCATCACCAGTTTCTTTTTCATAAGTGCGATCATCGTATACTCTTTCAACGGCTACAAGATAGCCTAAATCAAGATACATCGCCTTGTAATTAACTTCTAATTTTAAACCAAGACCTGTGTCTTTTTGAAAGTCACCATGTTGATCGTATTGATAAACTAAACCGTAGCCCCAAAAAGGCTTGTTCACACCAAATTCAAATTGGCTCATGATCGTGCTGCCTTCAGGGCCATTGCCCGCCTGCTTTGTCGAAGTCGCCAGCGGAATAAAACTAAATGATGTGCGGTATACATTCTTTGATTGCGCTATAGCTGATAGCGAAACAAATAAGCTTACGATAAAAATGCTGATATTATATTTTTGTGTTTTCATTATCGTAGTGTCCTAAAAACTTTGGCTCCTGAAATTGTTAGATTAGCACTGCCATCCTGTGATTTAACAACGTAAGTGTAAAACTTGTACGGGCTTAAACCAGTGATAGTGACGCTGTGAAAGACGGAAAGTGTTGCGTCTAAAGCACTGCTCGAGTCTGTGTTACCAAGACCATATCCCACTTGTGTAGTGGCTGGTTCGTTAGTTAACCACTGAATCGTCGCTGAATTTTGTGTGATGTTGACCACTTGAATTGAACTGATAATGGGGCTTGCACCATCTAATCCCGTTGGCACTTCACCGTTATCGTTTAATGGCGAATCTGGATTATTCGGTACGGCACATATTTCAGTATAGAATGTACCTTGTAAATTTAATTCAGGCCCTGCAACTGTGACGCCGTAGGTACGCCCCGAAGTTGCCGCTTGGCCGTAAGCTGTTCCTAAACTTCCTGCTAAAGAAATATTTAACTTACCTTGAGAAAGAAGTTCTTTTGTTGTGGCTGCACCATAAATATCTACAAGATACAATTTGGTTGTTGTATCGGTGTTTGTGGCAGAAACCGTATTTACATAATTCGTCCAGCTTGAAATAACTGCTGGTGTTTCAATCCAACGCTCTACAGCGACGGTGGCTGCACTTCGATCAAAGCCTGCCACCGCTATACCAACGCCGTTAACAACGATAGCGGCTGTTCCACTCGCCTGACGTTTTACTCGTAAGTTAACTGTGGCTGAAGAGATAGTAATAAAATCCAATGAACTTACACGTGGAAGTTTCGGGTCGTAATAAAATTCAACCGAGCGAAAACCAGTTTGGCTTGCAGACCATGACGTGTTTGGTGCAACCACGGTTCCTGAAAAAGCCGCTTGGCCGATACTATTACCATCATTATGAATGTAAACATTGGTAAATGAATACGTTGGAGAATTCGAACATGTCAGTGGTGTTTTAGAAATCGTAATTCCTTCTAACACTAATAAGGCTTGGTACACTGGTGAATCATCTCCCGTCACCACGCGAACAACACCATCAGAAACAATACCTACAGGATTTAAAGTTGTTGGCACAAGTAGATCTTCTAAATCTAAATCAAAAGTATTTGTAGTCGCTTGCTTGTAGTGAGTAAGCGACCAATCCATGTAATACGTGTTTGTTGGGCTTGCCGGGGCAGTCGCTCCGGTGCAGGCCTGTTGCGCACAAAAATAATGTCTGTGGGTGATCATCGGACTTGTTCCCACCATGCTGCCTGGCACACGCCCTGTAAACACCCCGTCGATAAAAATACCTTCGGTGTCAGAGCTATCACGTCGCGTGTCCATTAACATATGGGCGGTCGTTAATTTATAATTATTAGGTGGATAAGTGTATGTGAACTTAAATGGCGTTTGTGTATCTGAATAGTTTTCTCCCATTTGCTGACGCGCACGCGAGGGAGGCGCAAACGGAAGTTCTGCATTTGTCCATTCAGGAATATCAGACGTAGCGGATACAACCATCGTAACATTGTAAATAGAACCTAAATCGCTACCATCGGTACGACTTCCACCATCAACAATTGTATTACCTAAAGACGATGCTCCCGACAGGTCAAGTTTTTGACCCTGACAGCTTATAAAAAAAATAGAAAATATCGCCAGTAGCACATAATTCCATCTAAAATGCATAACTACTTATCGGAATTATTAACAATAGCTTAAACTATTTTGTCTCAGACTGAGACAGGATAAGTGACTAAAATTTTTAATAAATTTGACAAAATGAAAACTTATTTGTCATTTAAAATCTGACTTAGACCTTCGGCCTCTTCAGTTAGTCTAGCTTCGAAGAATTTATCTAACCAATCAGACGCTATTTTAGAATTTAAGCGCACATTTTTAAAACCGGCTCCCTGCCCGCTTAACGTTAACATCAGCACAAGTCCGTAATACACATGCATGCTTTTACGATTTTTCCATACCGAAGGTACAAACGGATAGCCGCGGTCATGAAAATAATTAAACATTGAAAGTTCGATAGCTTCTTTGACTTCTTTATCTTGAATTAAACCTAAATGTTTTTTGTATTCTAAATACCATTTTTCCTGAAACGAAGAAAACTTATGCCATTGCTCTAAGGTCATATCGTTTTTTTCCATAAAGCTTTTGATTTCTTGTTGGCGTGCTGACTCATGCCGAATATCATGCATCCAGAAATCACCGCTTGGGCGTTTAAAGCCATCAGCTTCGATGGATTCATGTGTTACACCCACCACAGAAATTTCTGTAGACATATAGCGCATCAGAAATTCTCTGCCGATCGCATCATAAAGTGGAACGATAATCGCTTTTAATTCTTCAGTTGGAGCCTTAACATCAGGATGTTGAAGTGCTTCTAAGTATGATTTTTCAGAAATTACAAAACCATTTACGGTAGATTTTCTTTGAAAGATTTCAAATTTACGCTCTTGATATCTGGCAAACTCTTTCTCGATCGGCAACTGCTTATAACCTTGAAAGGCACGGTCAATGCCTAAGTAAAAGCGAGTCATAAACGGAAGCTTACGTGTTTCAAAATGCCCGTAAGCGCGTGAGAAGTAATATAAAAACTCGATACTTTTTTTGTAGTTGACTTTGTTTTGCACAAGATAAAATTTAGCTTCATTCGCTAAAGCTTTATAAAATTGTTCAGCGACTTCGTATTCTTTTAACTGCTTTTGTAAAATACGCTTTTTAAGAACGCGCAGTGACGAAACTTTTTCTAACATCGTTTTAGTTTCACGGATTAAAATCGTCATTTCGCCAATTTTTGTTTCAAGATGCTTAGCACTGTATTCAACCATTGGCATGGCTACATCGGTGTAATCAAATTCAAGGGAGCGAACTGGATCTTTTAAACGCTGCTCTTTGTAACGCTCTTGAATTTCTTTGATAAAACCACGCGGATCTTTAGTCATAAACTCTAAACGAGGATATCTTTTGGTTAATCTGGCATTTAGCGTTTCGTAGGGCGTTTCAAATAACGACACACAGGCCATTTGGGCCTGGGCAGTTACCGCAAACACTAATAAAATTAACGCTAAAAACTTTTTCATAGGTTTATGAAAGTGCAAGAGAAGGACCTATCTCAAAATGAGAACGGCAATATAGCGCTTTTAGCGAGCACTAAAACTGTTCACAAGAGTGATCTCTAGTGGGTTTACATTTTTTGCTTTACATACCACGCGGCAAATTCACGAAGACCCTCGGCGGTTGACTGTCTTGGTTTGTAACCAAGCTTAGTTTTTGCTTTAGAAATATCAAGAGTCAGCGAATAAGCGGCCACACCAACTTTCACTGGTAAAAATGCGGGCTCTTGTTGGGTCTTTTTTAATTGATGAATTATTTCAGAAATTTTAGCGACTGTCATAGCTACACTTAAAAAAACTTTTTTATGCTGTGAAGAAAGCCCCACAGCATCAAGTGACTCTTCAATCACCGTCCACAGTTTTTCAGGCATTCCATTGGTGATATTATAAACTTCGCCCATGTTTTTTTCTTCTGTCGTTAGGCAAAGTTCAATCGCGTCCATTAAATTTTCAACGCAAGTAAAGTCAGCTAAGTTTTCACCTAAACCTGGCTGAATCAAGCTTCCGTTTTTTTGCATTTCAATAATGCGCGGAAGCCAGTTTTTATCTCCGGCACCGATCACACCACGTGGGCGTAACGACACTGTAAGAAAATCTGGAGTATGCGCGGCCTGCACTAATTGTTCAGCCTGAAATTTTGTTAGCGCGTAAGCGTTTGAAAATTTTTGAGGTCGATCTGTTTCTTTAAGATCAAATTGGTCTTTAAAAGCAAAATAAATCGAAGGTGAAGAAATATTAATAAAACGACGCACTTTATTTTTCTGCGCTGACGCTAGAATATTTTTTGTCGCAACCACATTGGCCTGCGTGTATTCAGCTAAACCACCCCACACACCGGCTTTACCGGCACAGTGAATAACAACATCGATATTTTGCATGAGCTGATCACCCTGCGAAGCTTTAGATAAATCAGCGGCAATAAAAGTGTAACGCGGAAATTTTTCACCAGAAAAACTGCGGGCGGTGCCTACGACATCATGACCGTTCGCCGACAGCCTTTGAACAAGACGTTGACCGATAAAACCTGTAGCTCCAGTGATGAGTATTTTCATATGTTGTCCGCTACAAAAACGATAACGTTATGACGCTGGAAACGAAAGTACAAACTTGGTGTGGCCGACAGCGTTGTCAATTGTTAGCTTACCGCCATGATTTTCGATAAAACCACGTGAAATACTTAACCCTAACCCAGTCCCTTTACCTATTTCTTTAGTCGTAAAGAACGGCTGCATCATCTTGGTTTGAATTTCTAAAGGAATTCCTGAGCCACTATCAGAAACACTAAGAAATATTCCATCTTGATTTTTATAGGCTTCAACTTTAACCCACTTAACATCTAACTCTTGAATCGCGTCATAGGCATTATTTAAAAGATTTAACAATACTTGTGAAACTTCACCAGGCCGGCAATTTAGCTGAACAGTTTTATCAACCGCCGAGCACTCCAAATTTATACCATGGTTGGCAAAACGCTCACGGCATAAGCCGAATGTCTCTTCGATAATTCTATACACGGGATACAAAGCTGGCGCATCTTTACTTCCATCACGAGAAAATGAACGCAGAGCTTTGACAATCTGTCCTATACGTTTAACGGTTACATCGATGGCAATCAATGATGTTTTAAGAGTTTCTTTATCCAGATTTTCTTCGGTCAGACTTTCTAGCATCAGATCGGTACGCATTTGAATAATAGCTAATGGCGTATTGATTTCATGGGCTACACCACCAGCCATTTCACCTAAAGCAGACATTTTAGAGCTTAAAGCCAAACTTTCCTGTTGTCCCGTAATAATTTTTTGTGACAAAACAAGCTCTTTCGTACGCATATCGACTCTTTGCTCCAGAGTTAGGTTGGCTTGTTGGAGCTCACGAGCCCCTTTCCAAATTTTTAAAACATTAAAGACAAATATAAAGATAAACGTTACACAAAGACCAAATAAAATATTCTGGTAAAACTCCGCCCTTTTAAATTCTTTTTGGTACTCCTGCAAATAAGCGTTTCTTAGTTTTCCGAGCAGTTGCAAAGATGCCGAATTTACAATAAGAAAAACAGCCTCACGCTTGGCTTCTTGTAAATTCAAAAGCTTAGTCGCATGATCGATCACGACCTGATCCGCCGATTTACGGTGCTTTAGTAACTTAATGCTCTGTTCGGCGTTTATTTTAGAGGTTACATCTGAAAAAAGCGCGTACGTCATAATGGCATGAGTGAGCATTTTTTCAGATTCAGATTCTGAACGAATGCCGCTCAAACCACCCACCGAGTGATCATGTAGAAAAAGCAGTGAATTTTTGTACGCCGAATTGATTGATTTAAAGTCTTCCATCGCAGCAAGCTTAGCTTCTAAAGCGTAGCAATATTCTGCAAAAATATTAAAAACTTCAAATGAAATCTTATCGAGCCTGTGATCGTTATTCTGGGCACAGAAAAACTCTAATTTTTCGCGCGCTATTGTCAAGGTGTCATAGTCTGCCGACAGAAAGTCTCTTAGTTTTAGGACATCTTTTTCAGCTTCAACTTCACTTTGTTGCACATCGTTTAGCAAATTTATAATTTTCTGATGATGATGTTGCAGTTGGCTGCGTGAATGACTGTACAGATAACCCATTCCAGCCAAACCAAAAATGCAAAAAAAGCACAGGGTTAAGTATTTTTTCATTTTTCTAATCTGTTCAAGACAGCCGGTGTTTCACCTGTTAATGTTTTTAAAAAAGCGACAATCGCATTAATATCTCGTCGAGATAGTTTTTGCCCCAACTGATAGCGGCCCATAATATCCACGGCTTGCTCTAAAGTTTTAGCATAACCATCATGAAAATATGGCGCTGTCTTCTCAACATTACGAAGACTGGGCACACGAAAAACAAATTTATCTCGGTCACGTTTTGTGACTAGATAGCGCCCCAAATCATCTTCTGTTTGCGACATGTCTTTACGATCTTTAAAGTAATCACCCATGACCCCCATCGTTTGAAACATATTGCCACCAATGTTTTGTCCTTGATGACAAGATATACACCCTAAAGATTTAAAACGCCTGTAGCCGCCTTCTTCTAACTCAGAAAGCACCATTTCACCACGTAGATAGCGATCGAACTTTGAATTCGGTGTTTGCAACTGCCGTTCAAATTCAGCAATTGCATTTTTAATATTGGAAACCGTTATTCCATCACTATAAATCGATGAAAACGCCTCACGGTACCTTTTG
Source organism: Pseudobdellovibrio sp. (assembly GCA_023701385.1). Classification (GTDB taxonomy): domain Bacteria; phylum Bdellovibrionota; class Bdellovibrionia; order Bdellovibrionales; family Bdellovibrionaceae; genus Pseudobdellovibrio. The sequence goes on along the minus strand of JAMPXC010000001.1, from coordinate 58,738 downwards.
TCCTGGTTTAATTTCGCAACGGCTTGCTCCCAAGAATTTCCCATCTCTTTGGGATACTGTAGTGGCCCATCAATTTGATCTTCTAAGGTTTTCGCCCGTCCATTCCAAAACTGAACAAAATTTAGCCCGCTGTTAAAAACTGTCGGCGCATTAACTGCTCCGGCAGCACCATGAATTCCCACTGATTTAGCAAGACCATCTACACCCATAGCATTCAAGGCGTGGCAACTAGCGCAAGAGATTGTATTATTTGCTGAAAGCTTTTTTTCATTAAATAATAAAAACCCTAATTTTGTTTTTTCAGGATTATTATCTTTAATGTTTACAGGCAACGGACGAATAGGTTCAGATTTTTTTTCCATGGCATGCGCCGTGACCGCAAGGAAGAAAAAAATAACTATTTTTTTCATTTTTCACTTTCTAGTTTACTTTAAATAAGTCTTTAAGAGCCTTTATACATTTAACATCCATTCGCCCAGCGTAAATACTTTCTATATGAGCAATCGCTTCAGCGGCCGGTTTTCCGGCAAAATTGGCTCCAACCAAAGTTTGTTCAATAAAAATATTGGCACACTGAAGAACCTTTGAGAGTGGATGTTGGTGAAATTTATGCTTTTGCATCGGATACCCTAAATTTTGCTGGTCTTCATGGTGCTCAAGCACCAGTTGAATGACTTCCGACGGAATACTTTGCATAGCATTTAAAATTTCTTGCCCTCGCACAACATGACTTTCAATCGCTGCGCGTTCTGCTTTGGACACAAGATGCCGTGGTTTTTCTAAAATCGCTCGATCAATTTCTTTTTTTCCAACATCATGAAAAAGACCTGCCATACTTAACTTATACAAAGTCGTCGGCGATTCAATCTCAAGCCTCTTCGCAATCATGACGGCATACATAGCTACCCCTAAAGAGTGGGCATAGATGTGATCTGAATGCGAATTCAACACGTCCAAAAGCTCTAAGCATTCATCAGATTCAGTGACTGCACTTACCGTCAGCTCTAAGAATGACTTAGCATCTTTTAAAGAGTCTTTATCGACGCCGTTAATAAAAGTGCGTTCTAAGATAATTTCGCCGGTGTACTTTAAAAAATTTAACTTCTTCGTTTCTGAAATTTCAGAACGGTCTTTCATAATTTTAGCAAGACCTAAGTTAAAGCTAATTAATTTATTGAAATCGTCTTTAAGAATATACAGATAACGCAAGCCTTTTTCTTTGTATTGAGCAAGTTTTTCGCGCGGAATTTCTTCACCCTTATGAGCTAGCTTAATAATTTTGTCTTCGCCAAGTTTTATATAAACATCAAAATCAATCTTTGGTTTGGCAACAAATTCATCAATCGAAACTTTGCAGTAATCCTTTTTAAAATCACAAGTCGGAAACAGTTTTTCATCCTGTGGATTTAACACAGAGGCTAAAGTTGACATAAGATCAGCCGTTTTAAAAGGCTTCGCGATAAAGCCTTTTGCCCCAATCTCGTAGGCACTCTTAGTTTCTAAAACCGTCGAAAAACCGGTCATGATTACAAAAGGTATTGGCTTATTTTTCTTTGACCATTCTAAAAGTTCAATGCCGTTGCAAACCGGCATCTGAATGTCGCTCAAAACGAGATCGATATCTTCTTGCATCGACAAAATTTCTTTTGCCGACTGTCCGTTTGGTGCTTCAAGCACTGAGTAATTTTTTGTTAGAAAATCTTTCAAAGCTTCACGAAAAAACTGATCATCTTCTACGACAAGTATTTTTTTATTCATTCACGCTTCCTGTTTTAATCAAGCGTAGTGAAAAACCGCATTTTATGAAATCGTCTTTGGTCCAAAAAATATCTAGGTCCCGCGAAATGTGTAGAAATCTTAACTAAATAAATAAACATCTATAGATTGAAATTAAAAAAATTTAAAGTTTAAAAAACAAAAAAACTTAAAAGGGTTTTGTTTTTAGTGACTTGCGCTGTGTGATAAACGGTTCTTCACACTAGACCGTATAAGGCAATGAGTCATAAAAAGTAAGCATAGTTAGAGTTTTTCGATACGATTGGTTTACCACAACTAATCTTTAAGAAAGAAAACTAACTATGCCTGCATCAAATGTAGCCCAGTTTTTCCTCCCAAAGGAACTAAAATTTATCGTATCAAAACCTTATAAAAATGGTTTTATCTGGGAAGTCGTTAAATTGCGTAATGACTTTGAAATCTGTCCTAAATGCGGATCTCAAACCAATGTACGCTGCGGGAAGGTATCGGTCACCGTTCGCGAAGCTCCCATCAGAAACGACCCCTTGTGGCTTAAAATCCATAAACATAGGTATTATTGCAAATCGTGCCGTAAGCCTTTTACTGAAAGTGTTGATTGTGTTTGGCCAAAACGCAGAACGACGTATTATTTTAGAAAGTCTGTAGCTCGTGATTGCGAAAGCTACACCAACTTAAGCCTCGTTAGACGTGATCATCACTGTTCCAGTGGATTTTTATATAAAGTCCACTATGACGCCCTAAAAACAAAATTAAATGAACGTAAAGGATCTCCTTGGCCCACAGTTTTAGGTGTTGATGAGCATTTTTTCTCTCGAAGAAAAGGCTATACAGAATTTACTACTGTGTTCTGTGATTTAAAAAAGCGCAGGCTTTTTGAAATGTGTTTAGGTAAAGATAAAAAATCAATTGTCGAGCAAGTAAAACATATACCCGGCCGTGAAAATGTAAAAGTTGTGGTGATTGACATGTCTAACGGCTATCGAAGTTTAATTAAAGAATTTTTTCCTAATGCCATCATCATTGCAGACAAGTTCCATATGCTAAGGCTTATTACGCCAGCCTTACTGAAAGTTAGAAAAAATATCCACGGGCACAGACAAGATCTGCAACGAAGAAGATTACTTTTAAAAAATCGAGAAGATTTAGATTATTTTGTAAGATCTGATGTTGATGAGTATTTACAAAATTATCCTGAGTTAGATGAGCTGTACCGAATCAAAGAAAGGCTGCGTGAAGTTTACCGCTGTCGCGGATACAGAATCGCAAAAATAAACTTAGAACGATTAATCAACCAGATGACTTCATCATCGCTGGAGGCTGTTCAGCGCTTAAGAAACACTTTAGTAAAATGGAAAGATGAAGTTCTTAATTATTTTGAAAACAGGTGGACAAATGGATTTACGGAAGCTACTAACGGATCAGCAAAAGCCCTACAGAGAAGGGCTCGCGGATATAAAAACTTTGTAAACTATCGATTGAAAACGCTAACTACTTGTTTTTAATGAACTTGCGCTATGTGATAAACGGTGAAGTGAGAAGAACCTGATAAACTGTTAAGTGAGAAGAACCAGAAGAACCAAAATTTGGAGCGGGAGACGGGGCTCAAACCCGCGACCTTCGCCTTGGCAAGGCGACGCTCTATCAACTGAGCTACTCCCGCGTTTAACACGCGTCTGTTCGTGAGGGATCAATCTAATGCCCCAACAGCTTATCGTCAAGCGATAAAATTAATATGGAAACACCGATAATGCCCACCAAAATAGCAATCAGAATACTATTGAATAAGTTCGATCGGCAGAGCACGGAACAAGGCACTTAACATTTCGGCACCAGCTTCTGGAACTACGCGATCAGTAACATCACCCATGGCTTCAGGTGCTACACGCAATGAACCTGTATATGAACCAAGTGCAATCGCATGCGGGCCATACACCGGAACGATATACTCTGTAAGCCCTGTGTCTGGCGGAAGCACAGAAGCCGCACTTTCAACTAACCCGTCCATCGGTGAAGCTTTTTCATTCCAACGATAACTTGGTGTTTTCAAAAAACCTTCCCACATACTTAAGTGAGTAACACCTTCTGGGCCTTCAGGAATGGCTGGCAGACTTAACCATTTCATGCGTGAAAAGGATTGCTTCACCATTTTTGGATCATGACCTTGCCACGGATTATGTGATAACGAGTTAACGCCTTTGATCGTGTCACCTTTACCCGTTAAGTGTAAAAGACCACGAATCATTAAAGGCAGAGGACGATTACTGTTTGTTAAAAAATCTGCCACCATCGACGGGCGAATAACACCACTTAACGACACCATTAATCTTACTTTCTCACGCTGTTCTTGCGGAAAGTTTTGGCCTTGGTTTAAGAAGAAGGTAATAAAATCAGCTACTCCCTTGCTGGCCGCTACTAAAATAACTTTTTTAAGTTTTGGCAAACGCTCAGCAAGCATTCCGCTTAACATCTCTGAATTGTAATCACTCCCTAAATTCGCATCGACCTTTAACATCTCTGCTTGAAATCCTAATTGGCGAATTTGATCCGCAGCTCTTTGAATTAATGCCGCGTTCGCACTTTTTTCACCACCGATGCCTAATACTAAATAAACGCCGATATCTTTACGCTCTTGTTGTGGAATTGTCGAAAAAGAATTTGGGTAAGTGTAACTTCTATCAGACGTTGTTTTTAAAATACGCTCTAATAAGGTGCCATTGGAAGCATCTTTTTTAGCTAACTCTTGAACTAACACATCACGAGCTACACGCAGCCCGTTCTCTTCAGAAACATAGCGGCTGTATGCAAGAACATCTAAAGTACCTTCAGCTGAATAGTGTTCAGGTAATGGAGTTACAACGGGTTTACCACACTCACCACCACTCACAAAAATATTCCAACACTCACGAACGTCGGACGGAGTGTCTTTTTTAAGTTTAACATCTGACCAGCTCACGTAGGTGTCTTGCTGGTTCGATTTTCCTGATGGATGTTCAGGAACTCTAAAACGTCTTAAAAAAGTGGAATTATAATCGTATTCCATATAACGGTTATATTTAAAATACTTCGCATAGTATTCAGGAACATCACGCCAGTCTGAACTTTTGCTTTTTCCGGCGAAAGCCGCAGAGGTTGCCATAACTGTGACCATAGAAAATGAGGCCAATTTTTTAAGTACCATTAAAAACTCCGTTAAAATTACTTAGTAAATTCTCTCATCAATACATTGTTAATTTTGATAAGAACTTTTCTTAATCCCGCTAAATCAAGTACGCGGTGGTTAATACTTTCTTCTGTTTTAATAACGTTTAATTCAGCTTTGATGTCTTGCATACGCGAATACACCTTAGCCATTTTCACTTTGACTTCGTCTTCAATCGCCGCACGAGAATGGCGTGCTTGGCCTTCATCAAGACGACCGTTGACTTGAATATCTGCATCATCTAAGTAGGGGGTTAAATCGCTTAAAATTTTATCTTGGATTTCAAACAAAGTGCTACCTTGAGAAAGGGTATCAACCACTTCACCCATAGCTTCAAAGTACATACGTAATAACTTTTCATCGCCAGCCACTTTGCGATCGATACGGCTTTCATAGTTATAGATCATTTGTTTTTGCGAATCTTTAGTTCTGTGAAAGTTAGCGCTTGTGAAAATACTGCTTGAGTGCATTTTTTCAGAAAATGAATCGTCCATATCCCATGGACTTACATCAAATACCATTTCGCCTGTTTGTGGGTTTGTTTTACCATAGAAATAAACTTCGTCTGAGTAGTCACCGTTTTTAACGATGTAGTTAAAAGCTAACCATTTAAGATAGTTCTTTAAATTTAAGTTTTTCTCTAAACGCGTGATAAGCTCATCACCGCTTAATTCACGGATAGATTTATGAACACTTCTTAACGTGGCTTGGTATTGTTCAATTTGAGTTTGTGACAATTCTTTTTTAGCGTCTTTAAGTTCTAAAGCATCGTTATAACGGCGGCGGAAGACAACTTCGGCGTCTTGATCTTTCATTAAGTTATCTGTTTGGTTTTCAGTTAACATATATAGACCTTGCGAAGATCCGTTAATTTCAACTTCTGCAAATTGTGTTTTTAAAGAGTGGATACCGATAGCTTTTAATAAAGCATAGCCGATGCTGTTTTTGACAAACAAATTATCCATCGCACCCGCTGACATCACGATATCTTTTGATTTAAGGTCTCCTACTTTAACTTTCTTCTTTTCGCCGCCTTCGTCTTTTAACGTTTTAATGCTGAAGTTTTTGCGAGGAAACTTAATCGAGCTTTGTCCACGAGTTGAGATTTCAACTTGTTCTTCGTCGGTTAACTTGCCTGCAGAATAAACCTTCATATTTACATTAGGAACTTCAGTTTTGTGATCGGCTTTTAAAGCTTCGCGACCGGCCTGATCCATAGTGATTTCAATGCGGTAAGTTCCTTTGCCATTAACATGTGACCAAGCTGTTTGTGTGCTTGTTGCGATAAGGCTTAAAAGAACCAATTTTTTGATAATCACTGAATGTTTCATTTTAATACACCTTTGCTAGTTAAAATTGATGTATAAAGTGAAATCCAAAAAAAAAGCCAGCTTGTGCTGGCCTTATATTAGTTTATGTGAGGGTTGTGTTGGTAAACTTTTCGACAACGTGTTGATGTTTAATCAACGGGGCAGATCTCAATCGTCGTGTTAACGGCCACTAATGAGAAAATCTCTTCAATTTCTTTGTCTGTAACAGCCACACAACCTTGTGTCCAATTCAACTGTGGGTGTGTTTGTGAAAGCGCATAACGCTGTAATTCTTTATTATCTGCAACCGGAAAACCGTGAATCATGATATCGCCACCTGGTGCTACACCATTCGCTTTAGCAAAAGCTTTATCTCGGTCATTCGGATACGAAACACGTAAGGCTTTGCGATAGGCTGATTGGGCATTTTTCAATTCAACTCTATAAATTCCTTCAGGTGTACGACCGTCGCCCATTTGCACTTTGTTACCACCGTAAAAGCCAAAACCGAAAGCCACTTTATACGTTTTGTAAATACGGCCTTGGCTAATCAAATAAAGTTCGCGGCTTTTTTTAGAAACTACGATACGATCAATTTCATTTCTTTCATCAAGATAGGCAATTGAGCTTAAATTTTTAAGCTTAGTTTCATCTTTGCAGTACTGAGTTCCAGTCAAATCGGCCTGCTTAATTGGGGCAGAAAGTGCCAAAGATGTTGAAAGCATTACAAGCGATAAAGACAAAATAGATTTTAAATTTAAAGATTGCATACCCTTAAAGCATGCACACCCTATTCCTGCTCTAAATTAAATATATTGAACATTACTGTCTAAACATATGACGCTAAGACAATTAGGTGGAGCACTTTGTGCGGCCAGACATCTGATAAACTATTGTCTTTTTACAATATTTTAATAGGCTTTATCTTGTTTATAAGCGACGGAAAACGAACACATAAAACAAGAGAGGAATATTTTATGATGGGAGAATTTAAAAAGTTTATCGCACAAGGTAACGTAATGGATTTAGCTGTCGGTGTGATCATTGGGGCTGCGTTCGGCAAAATCGTTAACTCGTTAGTAAACGATATCTTAATGCCGTTAATCGGTCTTTTAATGAAAGGCGTAAACGTGGCTCAGCAATTTATCGCTTTGGATGGCAACACTTACCTAACAATCGAAGAAGCCAAAACCAAAGGAGCCGCTGTATTAGCTTACGGTAACTTCTTACAAGGCATTATCGATTTTTTAATTATTGCGTTCGTATTATTTATTATCGTGAAGCAGGCTAACAAGCTTAAAGCACAAGCTCCTGCTGAAACAAAGTAATTAGACAGCGATTTTTTTAAGCCACTGGTTCAGCTCTAACACGCGATCCGGTGTCATATCCAAGGGAGTAAAATAATATAAATTACTCTCTTTGCGATCGAACTTAATATCAATGACTAAATTTTTAGTGAATGCGATTTGCACCGTTTTGTTTTCAATAGATTCCGGCGCTTTTTCAAAACAATTCACGATCAGCTGATGGCTTGTAAGAGTCATCAGTCTTCCCCAAGGGCGATCGGCGCCAAAACTAAAAAAGATCTTTTTGTACGATTTAAGATTTAAAATCTTCTCGACCGGACGACTACCGCCACCAAGAACAAACTCACTTCCTGGGTCAGGCACAACGGCTTTGGCCATTAATGGTGTAGGTTCTGGTGTTGCTTTTGGCTTTGGTTTTAGTGCTGCTGCACGAGCCATCGCTTCAGCCATTAGCTCTTCTTTAGATTTAATACGCCAAACTAATTGATCGGCGATAAATAAAAACACCGAAAGATTAACAGCAAATGCTCCCCATCCCAGAGAACCTTGCCACTCTTTTGATTTATAATTTAAAATCTGTAAAACCAGATGTGTTCCCACTAAAGCAAGAACCGCTTTCCATGCCTTTGTTGAACCACTTAACATGATACAACCGATAATGATACTTCCTAAAGCCAGAACATAGTTCGCGATAGATCCGCTCATTAAATACGATGAAATACTGATGTATCTCCAAGAGATACCCGATTTAGAATTTAAAATTAAAAATTGAATAAGGATATTTACAAATGGAGCAATGATCAGTCCCAGACCGAATAATTGGATAACCCATTTACGTTCTAGAAATCTGGTAACAATGATCATACATTAAACCACTTTTGAGGATTCGTCTTTAGTTGCTTTATCTTGCGTGGGTTCGTCTTTAAAGTTCATTTGAACGATCACATCATCCTCAGTCGCTTGATTTTCAGGATTTACTGATTCAGCTTTTGCTTCAGCTTGCATTTCAGCTTTAACCTGAGATTCTACAGTTTTTGAATGTTCAGCTTCAACAGCCGCTGTTTCTTTTTGTTCTGTGACTACGGCATCAACGGCTTGTTGCACATCTGCTTGTGCCGCGGCTTCAACAGTCGCTGTTGTTTGCGCAGCTGCGGCAGCAGCTTCTTCGATTTTCTTGGCAGCCGCCTGGCGAGCCACGGCAAGCTTAGCTTCTAATTCAGCTTCTTGCATTTGCTGCATGTGTAAAACTAAATGTTTATTCTTACGAGTTTCAATAGAATAAGTCGCGGCAACAACTAAACAAATCGCCAGCGGGTCAAATACCGAAACGAAAATTAAGATTAAGTACTGAACGACTTTATCAATAGGAATATTAAAGTTACGAGAAATGTAGATTAATGGTCCTACTTTTTTCTTAACTTCTAAGATATTTAAATTGGATTCGGTAATTGTTTTTTCGTTATCAGCGTATTTTTTATTTAATTCTAAAATACGAGGCTCGATCGCTTGACGTGCCGCTAATCTTTTTGAAATACGTTCTTCAGGAATTTCTTCAACAGAGTAGTTTAAACGTTCAATTTCTGTTGTGATCATTTCCTGTTGTTTTTTTACGTTCTCTAATTTGATGGTTTCACCTTCTAATACCGTAGAAGCTGATTGATATGCATCAGATAAAAAACCGAATACACCGATTGACGTGATCGCTGATAAAGTAATAACCGCGAACGTCATATAAATTTTAAAAGCAACGTTGATATTTTTCCAAGTTTGGTGAAGATAAGCCGCTAAGACAAACTTTGCGAACTCTAAAGATCCGGCCATTAAGCAAACAGCAACTAAGGCTCCGCTAAATAAAGCCCCGATCCCGATAATAGAGAAATAAGCACCCAGTGTTGAAACGAGCGCAGCTGCAATCACAAGTCCGATGGTTATCCAAAGTGAAACGATCATGCATTAATTATCGTGATTTTAAGTGTTTTATTAAACGAGCCCTAGGTCTTGAACAGGTCTAAAAATATCAAATCTAGACAAAAATATCAGAATGATATTTTTGCGCGCAGCCCGTCAGGGTCGAGGACAGGAGTCCTCGACACCAAACTAACGTCATATCAACCCTTAAAAGCGATGTTTTCTAAATTCAACAAATGACGCTTGAATGGTAATCCACCCGAGTAACCACCCAACGTTCCATCGGCCGCAATCACACGGTGACAGGGAATAATAATACAAAAATTATTACGCCCATTGGCTGTTCCCACCGCGCGCACCGCTTTTGGATTTTCAATATTTTCAGCTAACTCTTTGTAAGACACCGACTTACCAAAAGGAATTTTCTGTAACTGATTCCAAACTTGCTTTTGAAACGGAGTACCCACGATTTCAAGTTTAACTGAAAAAGTTTTTCTTTTTCCGGCTAAGTATTCACGGATTTCTGCTTCAGCTTGCACTAAATATTTTTTAGCTTCGCCCGCTTCAGATAAAGATTTAACTAACGGTGATTTTTGTTTTTCTGTAAGGCAACTGCGAAGCCCTGTTGCCGAAGCTTCAAGATAAATATCGCCAACTTCAGATTCGAATTTGTATTGAACTACGTCTGCTTTCATTATTTCTCCGTTATTTCACCATGTGCGTTTCTAACCAGTTACGAGACATTTCAGCTAACTCTTCCCAACCGCGGCTAAGACCTAAACAGTGGTCACGGCCTTGCGCTAAGTAGAACTCTGTGTAGCCCGGAGTATCGTCGTATTTTTGAAAGTTAGCATAAGTTAATTTCGCCGGAATAATATGATCTTCACTTCCTGCCACTAACAATAACGGGCCGCGAGCGTTGTCGTAATTAACAGAGCCCGCTTTCGTTAACGGGCCACGACCTACACGTTTTGATTCTGGAACCGCGAATGTTTCAAAAATTCTTTTTTGTTCGGCTTTAGGTTGAGCATTGCAGAAAGCGTAGTTGAAGCTGTCTTGGTCTTGCACGATAGGATTTGAACCAAACGGATTTAACACAGGCCAGTTAGTGCGTGTGAATGACCAGCTCACTACAAAGGTCCAACGTGGCGGGGCTGAATCAAGAACAACAGCTGCCGAAGCTAGGTTTTCGCTTAATAAAATTTGCGACACTAAACCACCCATCGAGTGGCCGATCAAAATGGGTTTTACCGGTCGATCACGTAAGATAGCGCGGTAGTGATTTAACACATCTTCTAAAGTCACTTCAGCTAAAGCATCGAAGTTTTTCTTATCGCGCATTTCAGCCACTGACTTATCATGTTGCGGCCATGCTGGAGATGAAGTTTTATAACCATGAAGGGCGAAGTATTTCTCCCAAGCTGTCCAGTTATCTGAATTCATGAACATACCGTGAATAAACATCACTTCTTTAGGATTGGTCACCGAGCCTTTAGTGTTTTCTGAGAAAACCTCTTTCTGAGGTAAAGAAGAACAACTAAAAATAAATAAGAAAAGAACAGCCGATAACAAAGAGGCCTTAGTAAATGTTTTAGCCATTATGACTCCTTTTTAAGCGAATAATGTAACTGTAGACGTGAATTCTTTTTGAGTAAAAGAGATTTTTTGGCTATGACTGGTCATGCTGAAAGCGAGCAAATAAACATAAATGGCAAAAGCCCCTGATGAATTACAATGGATTGAAGAACTGCTTCCAGAAAGCTTTAACCGCCGCCCTATGTTCGGTGGATTTGCCTATTATGACGGCCCTTTTTTAAAGCTCGTACTTTTTGAAGGCGGCTCTGAAAAGTGGGATGGCTGTATGTTCCCTGCAGAAAAAGAACACCACGAAAAACTACTTTCACAATTTCCATTTTTAGTAAACCATTCTGTTTTACCTAAGTGGCTTTTTCTTTCTCTCAATGATGAAAACTTTGAAGAGCATGCTAAGAAAGTTGCGCGCGAGCTTTCGCGCCCGAGAACCATGTTTGGCACAATTCCTGACCGTAAGAAAAAGGCTGATAAAAAAGTCACAGGAAAGACGCCTCAAAAAGCAAAAAAAGCCAAACCTGAAAAAATCGAAAAAGTATCTGCTGAAGATATGCGTAAACCACGCATGTTTCGTGACGAATCTTTAACCGAGAAAATGGATAAGTTAAAAACGATCCAAGATTTTAAAAATTTTGGCCCGGCGACAGAAAAGATTTTTTTGCAGGCGAAGATCAAAACGCCGGCGCAGTTTATTGCCCTAGGCTGGAAAAAAACTTTTGCTAAGCTGGTTGACGTTAATCCTAAGCATAACCATTCTCTTTTTGCTTATGCGATTATTGGAGCGTTAGAAAATATTGAATGGAATGCGATTAGCGAAGATTTAAAAAAAGAAGCCCAAGTTTTTGCCAAAGAACTGCGTGATAAAGCAAAGAAAAAATCAAAAACTCGTAAATAGATACAGAGCCACTAAGCCAAAAACAATCGTGGCCAACGTCGAACGCGTCACCACACACAAGATTGTCGCTAACACTAAAACAACAGCACGCTCTTTACCAAAAACCCAATCTACTGCGCCTTTATGAAAAAATACAGCGGGCGCAACAAAGGCTGGTAAAATCGCAGCTGGAATAAACGTGAATAACTCTTTAAGACGATCAGAAATTTTAACTTTGGCAGATAAGGCGATAATCGAACCGCGAATCGCTAAAGTACCAATCGCCAGGAGAAGAACATTTACCCAGTAATACCCTTGAGGAATCATGCATCCCCCTTTTTGCGTGTTAGAAAATACGCCACCGCAATTCCTAATAAAGCTGTAGCCATTAAACCTGTGCGGTAAGGCAAATCATTTAATAGCAGTGATACTACCGAAGAAAAAATAGCGACTAAAATATATTTATGATTTTTAAGTGTGGGAATTAACAGCGCCACAAAACTTAAAGGAATAGCATAATCTAAAGAAATTGATTTTGGCGCAAAGTTACCAAAAACATATCCCGCCATCACCGATGAATGCCAAACAATTAGCATACAAACACATGACCCTATGTAAAATTCGACGGCCTCGTGGTTGGTACGAAACTTATCTTGTTTAGCCGACATCACTGCGTAACTTTGATCAGTCACGCAGAAAGCACTAAAAAGTTTTTTAGCAAAAGGCTCTTGCTGAACCACCGGAGATAAAGCGGCACTATAAAGTAAAAAACGTAAATTAATAATTAAGCCTGTAGCGACCACGACCCAAATTGCCGCTTGGTATTTCATGAGTTCAACCGCTGCGATTTGTGAGGCTCCGGCAAAAACAATGGCATTCATTGAAACCGTTTGAAAAAAACTCATGTGCGCATCGGCACTCACTGTTCCCATAACCGCACCGAACGGAATAATTCCTGGAGCAATTGGAAGCATACTTTTAAATCCACGGCGAAACTGACTCATGATGTATGATTCTAAATGACTTTAAACCGGGTACACAAGCAGGAGTTCCGCTAAACAAAATGTGTATTAACAGCAAATTCTTGCGTTTTCATTTAACTTACAATAACTTAAGAGCTGTTAGGGAGTAGTCACTTATTCTTGCGAATAAGAGCTGTGTCGACATACTGGGTATAACCCCCGGCACAGTTGGGTAGAAAAAACTGCAGTACAGTTTAACTTTCTCGACGAGACTGACATAGGTGTTAATTAACGCCCGTGTCGTCTTATGCTTTAGACCTCACGGCTATTTTTTTGTGAGGAACTTCATGGAAGCAATTATCAACTCAACAATTTTAGTTTTTATCAGCGAAATGGGCGACAAAACCCAACTGCTCGCTTTAGTTCTGGCAGCGCGCTTTAAAAAACCAATTCCCATCTTACTTGGTATCTTCATCGCCACCTTAGCGAATCACTTTTTAGCAAGTTATGTCGGCGTTTATATCACGCAATACTTTTCACCGACGACTTTACGCTTAATCTTAGCAGCGACTTTCATCGGATTTGGTTTGTGGATTTTAATTCCTGATAAAGATGAAGGTTTAAATGAAAACTACAAATGGGGCCCCTTTGTAACTACCCTGATTGCTTTTTTCATGGCCGAAATGGGAGACAAAACTCAACTGGCCACTGTTGCTTTGGGTGCAAGATACGCCTCAACGACAGCGGTCACATTCGGGACGACGTTGGGCATGTTATTCGCCAATGCCCCAGTTGTGTTCTTTGGCAAGTGGTTCACAGACCGTATTCCAATGAAATGGGTACACCGTATTGCCAGTGTACTCTTTATTGGCTTCGGAATCGCCTGTGTCTTCGTCTGATTACTGAGAAAGCCACAGTGGCGCAGATGTAGCGCAGGTTTCAGAGGTTTGGCCTTCCACACTTTGTTTTACAAGAAATGTGTTGGCTAAATCTTCTGAAGTTAAATCACTGATTGTGCTGGCGTGAGCATTCACAACCCACAGTTCAAGACAATTCTGAGGTTTTGTTCTGTTATCATTATCAATCAGATCAATGGCTGCGAGCTTTCCTTTAGCTAAAACTAAGTGAGTTGCACTGGGTGACCAAGCTGGAAAATGTTCCTCACTTTTTGATGTGGTTATTTGACGAAGAGTTTCAGAAGATAAATTAAGAATCCAAATATGCGAACCAGATCCCGACTTCATTCCAAAAGCTAAATTAGCACCATCTGGGCTTACCGCTAATGAGCTTACCGTACCCGCCATTTGGCGATAGACTTTAAAAGTTTTAAAGTCGGCATCCATAATATAGATCGTACCGAAACGTGAAAAGATCACGCGTCCATCAGGAAGCCAATCATAACTTGAAACATTTGTTCGTAAATTTGTCACAACCTGGCCGTTTAAGTTATAAACTTTTGTATCGCCCGCAATTCCACCGATTAAAATAAGTTCTCCGTTGCGTGAAAGCTTTGGGGTACCATCTGGATTTTCAGGAATCGCGATGCGAGTCACAGGTTCTTTGTTTCTGCCCATGATTAAAATTTCGGGATAGCTGCGTGAACGTTTCACAGTCACAAAACGATCGCCGCCGATCGAGGCTGAAGTCATTTTAGGACCGCTGGCTAAAAAGTTTTCGCTTAACCCGCTGTGCATATCAAGGCGCTGGTAGCTTTCTTTGTTATCAAAGTAAATAGCTCCACTTAGTCCAGAGTTGAAGCCGGCTGTAACAACTTCTTCTGGCTTTTCTTCTTTTTTGTTTTTAATTGGACCACAACCTGTGGCTAAAAAAACTAAAGCTAACGCCCCGATTAAAACTTTACGACCCATGTTGCCCCCTATTGGACAGTTTTGTTTAAAAACTCTGTGGCATTTCAAAAGAAGTGCCATATAATATTTTATATGTTCGTGCACAAATTAGAAGATCAAGTCAGCCGCAAAACTTACATCGATTGGTTTATCCTTAGCTTTTTAGCCGGAAGCATCAACACCGGCGGTTTTTTGGCTAGCCACCGTTTTGTTTCGCATGTCACAGGCTACGCCACTTTAGCTGGAATTTCTCTTGAACAAATGGATTGGTACGGTTTTATCATGACACTTATCATTCCGATAGCGTTCATGGTGGGCGTGATGTTTTCAGCTTACTTAACTGAAAAACAATTCGCCCATTACCGCCACGGGCAGAAATATGCCCCGGTCATGCAGATCGTAGCTTTTCTTTTATTAGTTGTTGCTTTAGGTGGCCTTTTTGGTTTCTTCGGTGAGTTTGGCACCAATACCGATCTTAAAAATGATTATCTACTTTCAGCTATTCTTTGCATGGCTTGCGGTTTACAAAATGGCGCTATCACGATGTCATCTGGAGCCACTGTTCGCACAACTCATTTAACAGGTCTTACAACAGATTTAGGCTTAGGCTTAGTGCGTGCCGAAATCACCGCGAAAAATTCAGAACAAAAACAAAAAGAACGCCGTTCAAATAAATTACGTATGGGAACTGTGGCCTCGTTCACGGCCGGTGCTATTGTTGGCGCGTTTGCTTTTATTAATTTTAAATTTGCTGGTTTTTTATTGCCCGCTTCGATTGCTTTATATTTTTCTTACGTCGCAAGAACAACTCAAAGCGAATAATTTATTTTACAGTTTTTTTCGGAAGTACAATCACAAAGCGAGTGTTTTCACTTTGCTCATCTAAAAACAAACGCCCGCCGTGATCCATCAAGATACCCCGTGAAATACTAAGCCCAAGCCCTGTGCCCTTACCAACGTCTTTTGTTGTAAAAAATGGTTGCGCTAACTTCGAGCGAATCACTGGTGAAATACCGTGTCCACTATCGGTCACACTTAATTCAATTTCCTCACCTAAATCTGTGGCTTTTATTTTGATCCATTTTTCTCCGAGTGTTTCAATCGCATCAAATGAATTACTTAATAAGTTTAAAAGAACTTGCGAAATCTGCGTTGCACGGCAAGAAAGAAACAACTTATGTTCAGGCATTTCTAGCTGCAGATCAACACCACTGCTACGAAATCTTTCGCCACATAGATCTAAAGTGTCATCGACAATAGCTTGCATGTCTGTGTGCTGAAAAGGATCAGAGGCTCCATCTCGCGCAAAGGCTCTAAGCCCCGTGACAATTTTAGCGATGCGATTCGTTGTTCTTTCAATAATAGTACAAGCATCGATCACGACTTTTCGTCCGGCTATTGCAAAGTTTTCGGCGTTGCAGGCTTCTTTAAGTAGCGCAACTCTTAGCGCAATAACGGCCAATGGTGTATTAATCTCGTGAGCAATACCGCTGGCCATTTCACCCAGCGATGACATTTTAGAATTTAAAACCAACAATTCTTGTTGTTTCACGATTTGCGTTTTTGCATCCTGCAATGATGCTGCCATTTTGTTGATCGCTTCTGAGAGTGTTGAAACCTCATCATTACCATTAGTAGTCAGTGAAATGTTGAAATCACCAGATGAAATTCGTTGTGCTGCTTTTTCAATGCCAGACAATCTTCGACCAATCGAGCGTGAAATTATGGTTGATAACAATAACGACAGCAGTACAGAGGCGCCCGCAGAAAACAAAAGTATTCTTTGAAGTAAATTAATACTTCGCCCTAAGTTTTTAGATTCTGCAGCGCTCACTTGCGCTTCTTTTTTAATGATAGCCGAAATTTTTTCAATAAATCCTTTTTGAAATTTATTCTTATGAGCATCAATTAAAACTTGTCGGGCCTCTTTCATTTTTCCGCTTTTAACAAGCAAAACACCACGATCAAGACTGCTCTGAAGAGCCGTGTAAGAACTGATGACTTCCTCTAAATCAGTTTTATAAGCACTATCAACAACACCCGCCGCAGTAAGTGTTTTTTCAAGAGTAGCAAGTTTTTGCTGTATGCTTTCTTTGCCTTTAGTGATACGATCTTCGTTCTTTTCAATTCCTGAAACGAATAGAACGTCAAATGTTTCTAAAAGTTGGTTTCTGACCTGGGCACGCAGGAATGTCGCAGATAACAAACGACCTTCAACAGCTAAGGCACGCTCCCGAAAATAGGAAACTTTTGCTGTGGCATCATAGGTAACGGCCCCAACAAGCAGTACGAATAAAACAATGGCAAATAGGCAATAAAATATCTTCCACTGAATTTTCATTGCAGAGCCCCTTCTCCACACTATGTTAAACTTATTTTAGTTTTTAAGTCAACTTACTCAGTTTGAAGACTTAACACCTATGCCCTATTTTTTTGTTAACAGTGCAATCGTTGTTAAAATACAAACTGTGCCTAACCAATCAAAAATTCCAAAAGAAACATTTAACCAAAAAACCGCAACGACAGCTGCCGATAAAGGTTCAATACACGCCAGAAGGCTCGCCGTTGTGGCTCCAACCATTTTGACTGAACGTAAATATAAATAAAATGGCAAGGCCGTTCCAAAAAGTATAATGGCTCCAGTAAAAATAAACGCTGTGCTATCCCAAATTCCTGGAACATTCCATGGTGTGTAAATAAGACTTAACGAAACACCACCGACAAACATTCCCCAACCGACGACGATGGCAGCATTATGACGGTTCATCAAGTTAAGCGGAAGAACTGAATACACAGCCAACGCAATGGCTGATGCAACTCCCCACCAAAAAGCTTGCGGAGTCACCGAAAGCGTTTCAAGACTTCCATGTGTGACAATTAAAAAAGTTCCCAACAATGCAAAAGTAATCGCAATGAATTCTTTAACAACAGGAATTCTTTTTTCAATAAACGAATAGTAGATCGCAATAAACACCGGCCCCAGATACTGAAGAATCGTCGCCGTTGCTGCATTCGAGTGTTTGATTGTGACAAAATAAGTATACTGAACCGTAAGCATGCCAAAAATACCGAAAGCAATAATACTCAAACGATCTTTTTTCTCTTTCAGCGGAGCAAACACCGCTTTTGAATTTTGGATCAATGGAAAACTTAACAATACAGCACTCGCCATCAGCATCCGCACCGTTACCAACCACTCGGGTGTAACTTCGCGATGTTGAAAAAGGTATTGTGCTAAAGTGCCTGACACACCCCAAAGAAGAGCCGCTGTTAACGCAAATATGTATCCTAGAACCATAGCGATACTTTAACCTCTTTTTAGAGGCACGACAATGGTCTACTCCCCCAATTACTGGACCTAATCAGTTTGTGCTTTTTTGTTATTATTTAACTATGAAAATTAAAAATACTTTTATTTACGTCTTTTCTGTATTTTTGGCTTTGTCGGCCCATGCTGACGAAAATTATTTAAACAACAAAGCCAAATCGGTCGTTGATTCAATCGACTATTACTTGCGCTCTAAAAAAAATTACCCGAATCAAGATTCTTCGCGCAATTTAAGAAAAGCGCAGCGAGATGCTTTACAGTTTAATAACACTTTGGTTTACGGGGATAAAGGCACTCCAACTGATCAAAGTATTCGTTTAAACGCCGAAGCTGATATTGATTATTATACGGATGAATGTAACCGCAATAAAAAGATGACTACGATCTGTAAAGCTTCAATAGATCAGTTAGCGGCATATAAAACAAAATACAATACAGACTACAAACCTAAAACACCCGCTTACCCAGAGATCGATTTAGAAAAATACACGTATAGTCTTAATGGCAAAACCTACGATCTAAAAAATAAAAAATATGTTAATGCTACAGCTGAAACACCTAAAGCTTCTACGCCGACAGCCAAAACAACAGTGTCAAGTCCAGTCACTGTATCTGCGGTAACCAGTGTATCAGCGACAGTTTCTGTTTCGGGAACAGCTAAAGAAGCAAAAGGTTACGAATACACTTGTGAATGGGATAGCGCCCTTCCACCGAGAAAGTTACTTTATGCTCCTGGTTGTAGTGGCAGCGGTAAAGTCTGCAGTGGTTTTGTGAAATGTACTAAAAATGGTTTTAAAATTAATCGTCTCGCTACATGCGGCGCTGAATTCTGCACTGATGCAACACCGACTGAATGCGCAAAACAAAGAGGCTACGGTTCAAAAACAGTCACTGCTGATGGCCAAGCTGTTCCTCACTCAAAAGCTGGCGACCAACAAAATAACGGCAAAGGAGTTAACTAATGACTTCTAAAATCGTCATCGGTTTTTTATTATTCACAACAACAGCTTTCGCGGCTTTAGATGAAAATATTTTTATTCAAGGTAAAATCGGTAACGAAGCCGAACACACCAGAGTTAAAGTGATAGATAGCCACGGGCAAAAATACTGGCTTCCAAAATCAGTTTTTCCAAAAAAATTTAAATTTGCAGAAGGGGCTATGTTTAATATTGAAGTGTCTGAATCTGTAATCGACAATGTTATAAATAAGAAGTAATTACGTAATATAAACGAGATATAAAACCAGAGCCGCAATTAATCTAAACGCGCTTGAAAATGAAAAAACAGGGCCTTTTAAAAAGAGGCCCTGTTTATTGTTTAAAGATTGGCTTTAAAGAAAGGAATTACTTTGGCTAACGCTTTACCGACTGGCTCTGTTTTGTCGTAAAGGTCGTAGTGAGAACTTCCTTCGACAACAACGAGTTCTTTTTTCTGTGATCGCGCACGACCAACAATTTCACAACCGTCACGGTAAGCACCAAAGGCGCCAACTTGGTCGCCGACTACGACCATTAATGGTTGTGTCAGTAAAACCTCAGCTAAATGAAATGCATCCCATCCCACAGCGGCTGCTTGGTGTGAATCCAGTGAGCGATTAAGACCATTTGGTTTTTGACCGCGTGGAGTGCGGTAATAGTCTGTGGCTTCAAGCACATCTCTATCTTTGATACCGGCTTGTTTTCCCGCTTCAACTGAAGGTGGCAACAGATCTGTTACTTTCCAATTTTCTCCACGCGCTTCGACTGTACGTTTATTGGCAGTAGCCTCTAGTAACGCGACAGGATCAAAATTACTAAAACCTTCTCGCATAAGACGACCGTAATTCACTCCTGTGATAGTAGTTACTGCTTTAAAGCGACGTTCGGTCATGGCTGCGTTAATCGCGTAACCACCACCACCGCAAATACCCAAAACGCCAATACGGGCATCATCGATATAAGGAAGTGTTACAAGATAATCTGCAACATGGCGGAAATCTTCGACAGACAAAGTTGGATCTTCAATAAAGCGTGGCTCACCACCGCTCGACCCTTGAAAGCTACGGTCGAAAGCAATGACAACGAATCCTTCCTTCGCTAAGGCTGCACCATAGATATTCCCTGACGTTTGTTCTTTGCAGCTACCGATCGGATGGGCGCTGACAATAGCTGGATATTTTTTCGATTCATCAAATCCAGGCGGGAAATAAAGATCTGCGGCAATTGACCAATACATATCACGGTTTTTAATATTAACTGTTTTCATAAGTATCTCCTGTTGAGTTTATAGATTAATAATAGTCCTGGTATTTTTTATTGAGAATATGCTAATGCTTAAATTACTTTGAAGTACAGCTTCACAATAAGGGGTAAAAATGGACAGAAACTTACTACCGGCGATTTCAGCTTTTTGCCAACTTGCAAAACATGGCAGCTTTACTCTTGCCTCAGAGGTGCTGGGCGTTTCGCCCTCCGCATTGTCGCAAACCATGAGAATGCTCGAAGAAAAATTAAACGTTCGTCTTTTAAACAGAACCACACGAAGTATTTCACTGACTGAGGAAGGTCAAATTTTTCTTAAACAAGTTGAACCTGCGCTTAAGTCAATCGAATACGCAGCGGGGGTTGCTGGAGAATCTCTTTCAAATCCCTCTGGTGAAATTCGCATTAATACGTCTCGCGTCGCCGCGAGACTCTTGATCGAGCCCCATCTCAAGGAGTTTTATAAACTGCATCCTCAAATTCACATCGAGCTAGTTATGGATGATGGCATCGGAGACATTGTTCAAGACGGATGTGATGCGGGCATCAGACTTCGAGAAAGCGTTTTAGATAGTATGGTTGCTATTCCCCTATCACCAGATATTCAAATGGCTGTGGTTGGGTCTCCTGAGTATTTTAAAAACCACCCTGTACCAAAGACTCCTTCTGATTTGAATCAACACAATTGTTTGCGATTTCGACCATCAGCGAATAAATCAGTTTATCATTGGGAGTTCACCAATCCTCAAAAGCCTCACCAAGATATTTTATTTGAACCAAAAGGTTCATTAACAACGAATGACGAATTAGCCCTTATCCGCATAGCAGTTGATGGTATCGGACTGATTATTCACTTTGATCTGGCTGTGAACTCGCTCATCGCAAATGGCTCTTTAGTAAGAGTTCTAGATTCATGGAGCCAACCTTGGCCTGGGTTTAATCTTTACATGCCTTCTCGCGCCCAAATGCCCGCGAAGATGCGAGCGTTCATAGATTTTTTTACATCTAAAAAAGATTTTTCTAATAAGAAGAAAAATAAAAAACGACTCTAAATTTGATCCATGAGCGTGGGCCCCCAAAAGACTAAAAGTGCGTCTGATTTTGAAAATGGTGCAGTCGGCAGGACTCGAACCTGCAACCTACCGGTTCGAAGCCGGGAATTCTATCCATTGAACTACGACTGCATTAGGTGCGTTGTGACAACGCTATCATCGCGTTATCATAAAAATCGTAAATGATAGCTAAAATCAAATCAACTTGTAATGCACCCATATACTCGTAAAATGACCTTAAAAAGGAGCTTTCTATGAGTTCACCGGATTTAAAAGTTAAAAGTACAATTACTAATGAACAAGTTGCCCGTTACGTGGTCGAAAAGATCACTGTCGAAAGCGATATCGAGGCTCAATTACGCAAAGACACCACTCGCCTATCTCAAGGCGGAATGATTTCAAGCTCTGACGTAGGAAGTTTTCTTGGCGTTTTAGCTCAAACCGCAAATGCAAAAAAAGCCATCGAAGTAGGAACTTTTACTGGCTACACCGCTTTAAAAATCGCCCAAGCATTACCTGCAGACGGAAAAATTATTTGCTGTGATATCAGCACAGAATGGACTGACATGGGTAAAAAATATTGGCAAGCCGCCGGTGTTGATAAAAAAATCGATTTAAGAATCGCTCCAGCTATGGAAACTTTAAATTCATTAAATAGCCAAGCCGGAACTTTTGATTTCGCATTTATCGATGCGGATAAATTAAATTATCACAACTATTTTGAAGCTTGTTTAAAGCTATTACGCCCAGGCGGAGTCATTGTTTTAGATAATATGCTTTGGAGTGGCGATGTGGCTGATAATTCAGTTCAAGATGAAACTACCGTAGCACTTAGAAATTTAAATTTAAAAATTAGCCAAGATACACGCGTTGATAGCTGTCTATTAACTGTGGGTGATGGCTTAATGTTTGTTAGAAAAAAATAATTACTCGTCCCACCAGATCAACTTGTTCGGAAGTTGATTGCCGTGGGTACTTGTTTTTGGATATTTCGAGCTTAAGGTCTTTTTAAGATGTTCAATGGCTTCTAAAAGACCTTTCTCATAGCTTCCCGCTTTGAAATCATCTTGTAGAATTTTAAGAATCTCTTCGCTTATTTTTTTTGAATCCGCAAAGTCAGAACGCATATCCGGAAGAATAACAATTCTGTGTTCCATTAAAGAAATAAATAACAGTAAACCTTGGTGTGCTTTTGTTTCGAATAAACGTTTTTTTAAAAACACTTGTTCGGCTTCAAGTTGCGCAAACTGATGACGATACTTCGCTGGCGTTAACAGTCTACGAACCACATTAAAGCGCGCCAAGATAAAGCCAATTACCAGTGTGATGGCAAATAACGTCGCTAATACATGAATAATTGTTGAAGCTTCCCAGTCATGCCACTGAGAAAGATAATAGGCTTCAAAACCAAAGAACACGAACACCATTAAAAGCGCGCTGATCACAAACGGCACATGTAATGTTGGCGTTGAGCTTTTCGCAATCACCGGAACTAATTCAAAATCCACGGCTTGCTCGAAGTCGGCAATAGCTGATTCAATTTTTGCGGCATCAATTTTAATTTTACCCATGATCAACTCCTTACCAATCACCCGAAGCGCCACCACCAGAAGAACTTCCTCCTCCGCCGGACCAGCCACCGCCGCCACCGCCACGATAACCACCACCGCCTCCACGGCCACCACTTAATAAACTAAATAAAATCCAAAGTGCTGTTGATGGACTGAAAACAAAAATAATCAACCACAACACTCCTAAGATTAAAAAAATCTTAGTTGTTGAAAGCTTTTTTTCCGATGAACCTTTGTCGTGACGATCAGCCAGATTACCACGATCACGTTTAGTCAAAGCAACTGACGGATTATTTAAAATTTCTTCTTTAAATTTATAAACATCAAAAACCTGGCCGTCAGGAGTACTTGCCGCCTGATTGATGGCTTCTGTCGTTAAAAAGATTCCAGCAAAATAATTACCGGCCTTAAAGATTGGTCTGGTGATTTCGCTAACAATACGTTTTGCGATAATATCAGGAATATTACCTTCAAGGCCCTGACCCACTTCAATACGAAGTTTGCGGTCATTGGTGGCCATGACAAATAAAACACCGTTATCTTTTTTCTCATCGCCTAATTTCCATTGATCAAAAACCTGAATCGAAACCTGTTCAATGGCTTCGCCTTCAAGACTAGGAATAATTAAAACTTGGATTTGCGCCCCGCCCTGCGCTTTGATGGCGTGCAGGCGTTCAGCGATCTGCGCTGATTCATTCGACGAAAGAATACCCGCTCGATCAACGACAGGACCAGTTAAAGACGGAACTTCAAAGGCCGACGCAAACGTCAGCCAGAAAAACCCCAAGATAAAAAGAAGAGTTCTAAAATGAGTTACCACTTAAATACTAAAATTAGAATTTAACTTCAGGAGCTTTTTCGTTAGTTGTTTTTTCAGCTTCTGAAACATCCCACTGAGGCATTTTTTCATAACGATAGATAATCATGTTCGTGATGTTCGTTGGCGGAACAGACACTAAGTTATTAAAACCTTTGATGTGTTCGATGTAGCGATTACGAGCCACAGTGATACGGTTTTCAGTGCCCTCTAACTGCGCCTGTAAATCGCGAAAGTTTTGATCAGCTTTAAGGTTAGGATAGTTTTCGCTAACCACCATTAAACGACCTAAAGCTTGTGATAATTCACCTTGAGCTTTTGAAAACTCAGCTAATTTTTCAGCCGAAACTTTAGATGGATCAATTTGCACTGAAGTGGCTTTAGCACGTGCTTCAACAACATCAGTTAATGTTTTGCTTTCATGACTAGCATAACCTTTAACAACGTTAACTAAATTAGGAATTAAATCCGCACGACGTTTATATTGGTTAGTGATTTCAGCTAAAGCGGCGTCTACTTCGTTCTTTTGTTGAGGAATGCTTTGGATACCACAACCTGTAAGAAATAAAGCCATAGCTAATACGATAATTTTTTTCATTGTTCTCCCCTTTAGGAAAAGGTCAACCGGAGGTTGATCAAAAGAAGCTTACCAATGAGCTTGCTTGAAATAAAGGAAACAGCTACTCTTTAACTCTATGCAAAATGCTGGCAGCCCCTACAATCTACGCTTTACCGACCTGCCTGATTTCGTCGTTTTCAACAAAAGATCTGGCTTTCGCACCCACAGAGTGAATGAGAACCAGTTGGGGTTAGTTGAAGTATTATCGAGCAAAATTAAACAAGAATTATTTGTAGTTCACCGCCTTGACAAGGAAACGAGCGGACTCATTCTGTTCGCCAAAAATAAAACCGCAGCAGCAACCTTAGCGCAACAGTTTGAAAGCCGTGACGTTAAAAAAACTTACTTCTTTTTAACTGATCAAACTTTAAAAAAATCTGATGAAACAATCACTGTTAAATCCCATATCGACAAAGTTGATAAAAAGTTTGCGAATGTTTTAGGTAAAGAAGATAACTCAGAAACAAAATTCACGTTCGTTAAAAAAATCTCTGACTCAATTTATTTATGGAAAGCTGAACCTATCACAGGTAAGCCGCACCAGATTCGCCTGCACGCTGAAAAAATTGGAATTCCGGTATTAGGCGATCACGAACACGGCGGAGGCCCGTGGTTTCGTTTAGCACTTCACGCCTCTGAAATTTCTTTTTCATTTGATGGAAAAACTCAAAACTTTAAAACTCCACTTCCTTACTGTTTTGAAAACAGGGTTGAGCTTTTAGGTGAATTTGTTGCTAATGAATACTCTGATTTAAATGCGTTTATGCCTTTAGAAAAAGGTCAGACCTATCGTTTATATCACCGCACTAACCAAGAAGTTGAAATCAGAGCCGATCTTTACGGCTCGATCATCTGGGTTTACTGGTATAAAAAAGATGCGCCAACAGAAGCTGATCTTTCGTCATTATCAGGGTTTTGCAAAAAGCATGAATTAGATTATGTGGTTCGCCATATGATTAATCGTGGCACTGGTGTTGGTGGTAAAGAACAAAAAGATCTATACTATGAGGCTGCGCCAGAAAAATGGACCGCTAAAGAACATAGCCTCATCGCCGAACTTCGCCGTGACCAAGGTTTTTCGCCAGGGTTATTTTTAGATCAACGTGATAACCGCCAGTTTATTAAAGACCACAGCAAAGGTAAAACAGCATTAAATCTATTTTCTTACACATCCCTATTTTCAGTAGCTGCGGGCGTTGGCGGAGCCAAACAAATCACAACCGTTGATGCCAGCCGCACATTTTTAGATTGGTCGAAAGATAATTTTAAACATAATAATCTTGATCCTGAAAAACACGAATTCTTCGCGCAGGATTCACTGCTGTTTTTAGAGGGCTCAATTAAACGTAATCGTAAATGGGATATTATTATCTGCGATCCACCATCGTTTGGCAGAACCAAAACCACAACCTGGAAATTAGATAAAGACTTTCCAAAACTAGCTAAACTTATGTGGTCTTGCTTAAACGGCAAAGGCTTAATTCTTTTTACCTGCAACTATGAAAAATGGTCGTTAAACGATATTCAAAAGCAGTTTGAAAAAGCTTTACCTAAGGGCCAATTTAAATTTCAAGAATTACCAACACCGGATTTAGATTTTGAATTTCCGGATGCTTACGACAATCTTTTAAAAGGTTTGATCGTCAAAAAAAATTAGCCGTAAGCTTTAGGCCTACGGCTAACTCATAGATTTTAAAAATCTAATTATTTAGAAAGAGCGTATTCGCAACGTTGAACTTCAACGTCTTTACCAACTTTATAAGCTCTGTAAAGTTCCATATTAATGAATGTACCAATGATCTCACCACGTGAATCATAGTCCATATAAGCTGTTTCGATTTCTAAATAGGCCGAAATTTTCTTGCTGCTAAAAGATAACCCTAAGTGAGTATCAACATCAGAATCATGATCAACTGTTGATCCCGTTGAAGCCATTTTTAAAGATCTACCACTAGCATCAGTTAAAACTAATGAGTCAGCTTTAATCTTCTCATCAACACGAGCGTTATCGTCTTGCTGAAAGCCTTTCACGCAGATTTTTGCTACATCACCACAACTCATGCCTGGGCGAGAATTTTCAGTTAGTTTTGCGTTTAAACACACTGTTTCGGCAGCAAATGTCGACGTAGCTGCGATCGTAGTTACTAATAAAGCCATAGCGAATTTCATACATACTCCTAGTTATAGTTTATTTGTCGTTACAAACAGGAGTACTTATACCACTAGCGGGCATTTCTACGGGTCAGTTTTTGGTTAAGGCAGGGTTTTACGGGATAGCCGCTACTTTTTTTCAGCGGCTAAGCGTAAAATGTCTTCGGCTGAATCCAGGGTTCTTAAAGCATAAGATGCCTTTAAAATCGAGATCTGCTCAGGTGTGATGTCTTCATTTTTGCCAAGTCGATGTAAACGGCTTTGGAAGATCTGATAAAGACACAAGGCACCGGCTACCGAGATGTTAAAACTTTGTACAAAGCCCGGCATCGGAATAATCACACGTTCATCAGCAGCTTCTAACATTTCTTTAGAAACCCCGTCTTTTTCGTTTCCTAAGACAAGTGCCAAAGGCGTTGAAAAGTCCACTTCATGAAGAGGCTTAGCCGCTTCTAATGAAGTCACACAGATACGAATCTTATTATTTTTAAAGTATTTAACCGCTTCAGAAGTTGATTTCCACTTTTTAGCTTCTACCCATTTATCAGCACCTTGGGTTACACGCTGAGAATTTTTAAATTTTTCTTGGGTTTCGATAATGTGAAAGTTAGCAAAACCTAAACCTTCCGCTGTACGCATCACCGCAGAAATATTACCGCGGTCATAAATACTTTCTAAAACCACAGGAATCGAAAAGCAGCGTTTAGCCGCTACATTTGCGATTTTTCTTTGGCGCTCTGGCGTAAGCAAAGGCCAAATTTTTTCCATGATGGTTTCAACCGAAGCAGAGTGCCCCGGCTTGTATTCTAAAGGAGTCGTTAACGGAAAGTGATTAGCAGACATTTAAAACTAGAAACCTAAACGAGATAAATCGCGTGTGATATTTTTTTGGTGCGCTTCAAGTGTTCCGCCACCGATTTCTAATAATTTAGAATCTCTCCATAGACGTTCAACAACGTATTCACCCACATAACCGAAACCACCAAGAACTTGGATCGCACGGTCAGCAACGTTTTTAGCCATTGTTGTAGCCACAAGTTTCACACCGTCTGAATCTAAACGATTACCTTCTTTATGAAAATCGTGTTTACGAGCTGTATCGTACACATAAGCAGAACTAGCTTTGTATTCAGCGTAAGAATCAGCCACATACTTTTGGATTTGGCCGTAGAAAGTTAATGGTTTACCGAAAGATTTACGCTCGTTAGCGTATTTATTCATAATTTCAATTGAACGACGAGCAATACCTAAAGACATTGCTGCTAAGCCGATGCGCTCTAATTCTAAGTTACGCATCATATGTAACATTGAATCGCCTTCATGACCGACTAAGCGGTCAGCTGGGATTTCACAGTTTTCAAAAACTAATTCAGCTGTGTTTGAAGCACGCATTCCAAGTTTGTCGTGGATTTTTTGACCCACGTAGAAACCCATGTCGCCTTTTTCAACGATGAATGTTGATAATTGCGCACGACCGTTTTTCTCGCCGGTTTTAGCGTAAACCCAAACGACATCACATGAAGTGCGTTTTTCATCAATCGCACCGTTGGTGATCCACATTTTACGGCCGTTAAGAACATACTTATCGCCTTTTTTAGTTGCTGTCGTTTGCATACCCATTACATCTGTACCGTAATCTGGTTCAGACATCGCCATCGCACCTACGAATTCACCAGAAGAAAGTTTTGGTAAGTATTTTTGTTTTTGTGCTTCAGAACCGTTAACCGCTAAGTTGTTTACACAAAGTAGCGCGTGCGCAAGGTAAGCTAGTGCAAAACCCGGATCAGAAGCTGATAATTCTTCATGAACTAAAACTACCGCTGAAGCGTCTAAGCCTGACCCGCCGTATTGTTCAGGAACGGTGATTCCTAATAAACCTAATTCACCTAATTTTCTGAATAACGGTAAATTGAACTGTTCTTTTTTATCAAACTCATGCGCTTGTGGCTCAACTTCAGCTTGTACAAACGATTTTAAAGTATCACGCAACATTTGGTGCGTTTCAGTGGGATTAGCTAAATCAAAAGTTTTTAAATCAACCGTATTCATATCTTTACCTCGAGGTCATTTTTGATGGCTTGACTGTAGCAAAGGAGTTTGGCTTGATAAAGGTCAAAATAAGGATCTTGCTATGAAAAAAGCCACTATTTTAGGCGTTGGCACCGAATTAACCACCGGACAAATTACCAATAAGAACGCATCTTGGATTTCTGACAAACTTATTCCCTTTGGCCTTGAAACGTCGATGCAGCTTACGATTCCGGATGATCGTGCTTTAATCCTTCAAGCTTTAGACTATTGCGCCCAAAATTCTGATTATATTTTCGTAACTGGCGGCCTTGGCCCGACCAGCGATGACTTTACCCGCGACCTCATCAGCGAGTGGTCTAAAAAGAAAATGCAGTTTGATGAAAAATCTTGGCAATCAATTCAAGTGCGTATGACTAGCCGTAACCTTGTAGTTAAAGATATTCAAAAACAACAATGTTACTTTCCTGAAGGGGCTGTGATTTTAAATAACTCACAAGGCACCGCAAACGGTTTCCAAATGGAAGTCTCTACAGCCTATGGAACAAAGGATGTTTTTATTCTTCCGGGTCCTCCGAAAGAAATCGAAGCCATCTGGAATGAGTCGATTGCCAAATGGTTATTTGTTGAAACACAATTGTTCGATAAAAAATTAACAAAAGCTTGGGATACATTAGGCTTACCAGAATCAGAAGTGGCTGAAATGGTTGAACCTTGTTTCGAAGGCCGCTGGCCCGATTTAAAATACGATGTCGGTTACCGCGTGCACCACCCGTACGTTGAAGTGAAATTTTCATATTACAAATCTCAAGAAAACTTTGCCAAAGCTATCGTTGAAAAAATCGATAAAGTTTTAGAAAAAGCTACAGCTTTAAAAAACTTTGCTGATATCACGCAAGCCTTTGCTAAATTAACTGCAAACGCTGAATTTGGTTTTTACGATTTCGTGAGCGGCGGTTTTTTACACCACCGTTTATCCAATGAATTAAAAAAATATAAAAACTGGGTTTGGAAAGAGTCACAACAACCGTTAGATACAGACTTCTTCGCCCATGAAGAGAATTTTATTGCCCTATTTCCACAGGATGAAAATATCGAGCGTGCGGTGGTGATGGGCCACTTTAACGGCAAAAGCTTCACTGTTGAGCTCGAAGCTTCGCTTAAATCGCCTTTAATGATCGAACGCCGTAAACAATATTTTGCTGAAATGGCGTTGATCACTTTTGTAAAAAACCTAACTAACGCGTAAAAATATAAAACGACAGCTCTTCGCAGATCGAATTAATTTTATTCGTCTGCATTACATCAAGAGCTGCGAACTCTAGGCCCACTTCGGTGGGTTTTCCAGATTTCTGTTTTACGTAACGAACTGTTCCCTGAACCGTAAAACCAGAGCTTTGTTCTGGCTTAATTAACGCGTGCACCGGGTTTCCCTTTTTAAAAATCGTTTGGTCTTCGCCTAAACGAAGACTGGCTCCTGCTGTTGAAATATTTAAAAGCTGGCCTGACACTTTGGCTTTACCATCGTTAGAAACAACCACCGAACAGTAAATCGGAAATTTAGGATGTGACTCAAAACGAATATGTTTTCTTCTCGCTAAAACATACGTTTGATCAGTTGGAGCTTCGACATAAAAACCGCGCTGGTTAAATCTAATTCGCGCTTTAAAAAAATACATTTGTGTGCCGATTTTAAAACTAAAAGCGCAAAGTTTATCTTTAAGATCTTCAACTTCCTGCGGAAGCACATAAATTCTTTTAAACTTATCTTCTGGAATTGTGGCTAGTTTAACCTTAATAACCTTTTGTGAATGGGTAAAATTCAGACTGAGCTGGCATTTCTGAAATACTCCATGGGTTAAAATCCGGTCAACTTCCAGACGAGTTACCTTTTTAAATTGGTTATTAGTCATCTAAACCTCATATAATTAGTTTTAGATAAAAAGCTCTATGAAGCAATGAATAATCCCAAAACTATTTAGACCATACCCTCTTGCGAAATGCCCCAACCCACGATAGCCTGATGTCCGTGGATTGATTTGTTAGAGTTTTATAATTCTACAAGCTTTCCCTCTCACAATTTTAACTTTCTAAGAGCATAAGTTCTTAGAGACTGAAGGAGCCCTGTTATGCAAACTCAAAATGAGTCTGCAGCGTCTACTGCTGCAAACGCGCGCCTAAATGCTTTCAAAAGCGCTATCGAAACAAGAACAAACTCAATCGCAAAAATCAAAGATCAGTTCGGTAAAGAATCTCCGATTTCTGAATACTTTGGTTGTATGACTTTTGGTCTTGCGCAGATGCGCGAGAAACTTCCGAAAGATGCTTACAGCAATTTATTAAAAACTTTAGAGCAAGGTAAAAAACTTCCAAAAGAAACAGCTGAAGCTGTGGCCTCTGCTATTAAAGAATGGGCGATCACTAAAGGTGTTACTCATTACTGCCACTGGTTCCAACCGATGACAGGTTCAACAGCTGAAAAGCACGATGCCTTCATTACAATTCAACACTCTAACCACTCAGAACTTCGCGTAATCGAAAGATTCACTGGCGGACAATTAATCCAGGGTGAACCAGATGCCTCATCATTTCCTTCAGGTGGTATGCGTTCAACTTTCGAAGCGCGCGGTTACACGGCTTGGGATCCATCTTCTCCGTTGTTTATCATTGAAGAAGGCAACGGCAAAACGCTTTGTATTCCGACAGTGTTCTTCGGTTACCATGGTCAAGCTTTAGATAATAAAACTCCTCTATTACGTTCAACAGAAGCGATTTCAACAGCTGGTTGCGAATTCTTAAAGTTATTAGGTGATGTAGATGTTAAAAAAATCTCTACAACTTTAGGCGCTGAACAAGAGTACTTCTTAGTTGATAAAAACTTCGTAGCGTTACGTCCAGACTTAATCATGACTGGCAGAACATTAGTTGGTTCTCCGGCTGCCCGTGGTCAACAATTGGAAGATCACTACTTCGGAGCTATTCCTTCTCGCATCACTCAGTTTATGCAAGAAGTTGAATTTGAATTATATAAATTAGGTGTACCTATTAAAACGCGCCATAACGAAGTGGCTCCAAGCCAATTCGAATTAGCGCCGATCTTTGAAGATATGAATATCGCTTCAGATCATAACTTATTAACTATGGAAGTTTTAAAGCGTACAGCCCTTAAGCATGGTTTAGTGTGCTTACTACACGAAAAACCATTTGCTGGCGTTAACGGATCAGGTAAACACAACAACTGGTCAATGGCGAACGACAAAGGTGAAAACTTACTTGAACCAGGTAATACACCTCACCAAAATTTACGTTTCTTAGCTTGCTTAGCGGTTACACTAAAAGCTGTTCACGACAACGCCGCTGTATTACGTGCAGCGATTGCTTCTCCAGGTAATGACCATCGTTTAGGAGCTAACGAGGCTCCTCCGGCAATCATTTCAGCTTTCTTAGGAAGTTTATTAGAAGATATCTTAAATACGATTGATGCTGGTAAAACTTTAAAAGCCACTGAACAGTCTATCATTGATTTAGGTGTTAACAAAATTCCTAACGTTTCTAAAGACTACACTGACCGTAACCGTACTTCGCCATTTGCGTTCACTGGAAACAAATTCGAATTCCGCGCTGTTGGTTCAACTCAAAACGTAGCTGTTCCAATGTCGATCTTAAATGCCGCGGTAGCCGCTTCATTTAAAGAATGCTCTGCAAGATTAAAAGATCTTCTTAAAAAGAAAAAACGCGACGAAGCTGTTATGGAACTCGTTCGCCAAGTGGTGAAAGAAACTAAACACATTCGTTTCAGCGGCAACGGTTACTCTGATGAATGGAAAGCTGAAGCTAAAAAACGTGGTCTTCCGATCTTAAACACAACTCCTGCTGCTTTAGAGACATTTAAAGATAAAAAGAAAACGCAATTCTTAGTTGATACAAATGTATTAACTCAAGAAGAGATCGGCTCTCGTTACCACATCGCGGTTGAACGTTATGTGAAAACTTTAGATATCGAGCATTTAGCTTTAATTGAATTAGCTGAAACTTATGTTGTACCTGCAATTGAAAAACAATTTGCAGCGTTAGCAGCAGCTCACGCAGCGATTCCATCAAAAGCTACAGCTAAACTTCATGAGACACGTTTAAATACATTAGATACTGTATTAGGCAATGTACTTATGGAATTAGAAAAATTCAAAGGTATGATTGATAAATCGAAAAAATCACACGACGAAGAAAAACGTATGCGTGATATCGTAGATCAATTGCAACCTCAAAGCTTTAAGTTACGTGCGGCTTGTGACCAAGCTGAAAACATCGTTGCTGATGAGTTCTGGCCACTGCCAAAATACCGTGAAATGCTTTTAGCTAACACGTTAGCGTAAAAAAAAGAGGCGATCTTTCGATCGCCTCTTTTAGTTTTAAGAGATACTGTAAATCAGACAACAACTACTGAGTCACAGGGCCGCTTTCTTTAAAATAATTAAATGTTAATTTTGAATAGTGAATTTCAACTTTATTTAATTCAGAATCTAAAGTTGTATCTTTTAAATCCACTTGCACATCAGCTGTATAGATCATTTCACAAACTGATTTAGAAAAATCTTTAATGCGTACTTGCGCAAAACGGCGTTGGTTTTTCATAAAACGGCTGCCTACTTCAACATTATTAGAAACAAAAGTTTGAATACCGCAAGCATCGGTCTCAATGTGCTTAAGAGTGTATGTCGCATTTAAAATCGTCATAGGCATTGCTAAGCAAGAAATACCGCCTTCGATTTTAGGGCAAAGATTACTAAAAATTAGTAAATGAGCCACTTCGCGGTTTTTAGAGAGTGAAAAATTCACGTTCATGTTTTGAGATGTATAAAGATCTTTATTTAAACTTTCTTTAACCAGCGCCATGTTCTCTGGCATATACTGCCAAGATTGGGCTTTGGCTGTTTGAGTTAAAGCCATAACTGCGATGATCATTAATAAGTATTTCATACGTTCTCCTAAAATCAGGTAAATAAAATTAAATTGACAGGCTTTTTCTAAACAATCTCGCGTTGTCAGTCTATTTTTTTCGTCGTCAAAATTTGAACAAGGAAGTTTTTATCCCATCAGTTCCATTTCGGACTTGGTTATATTTGGTTTTATTTTTTGAAGGTTCCAATGTGGGGCTAACGAATCGGCGTTTTACCGGAGTCAGCAGGTAGCCTACGCCCCTTAACTCGCCCGCCCTTAGCAGATTTTGACTTGTGATTGCGCGCAGGACCGCGGTTTTCGTCACCACCGTAGGCCGTTCTGATATCATCACGAGGGCGACTGGTTGGTGTAGCTTTCGACATATCATCTTTATTCATATGACTTTTGCGTGTGACTTGGCTTTTGCTTGTCTGCGTTTGAGGCATGTTGTCCTTCTTTAAGTGCGGTTTAAATTGTGTTCGTGTTTCGTTAAGCAATTAAAGCGCCACACACTATGACTTCTAGATTAGAAAAGGCTCAAACCCTTACGGGAATTATTCCCCATAACTTAAAATAGCGAGGCACAATGGGTAAACACCTATTCAAGCAGTCTTTCACTGCGGTTCTGTGCGAAACTGACACTATTATCGAATTTACGATCAAGCTCATCACGTTTATTTTCTAAGGTAGACCAGAAAGCATCTGATGTATTTACGACCACGTTATCGTGTTTAATCTTAAAAGGTAAATTCAGTGCCACTGATTTTTCTTTATCGTTTTTTAAAATCCAATTCCCGATAGCAGCTGCCGCCTCGATAACAAAATGCCTGCCCGATTTTAATTTCTGCGGATTTGAAACCACGTCAATGCCGTCAAAAAATAGTTTTACATAGCCATTGGTATGACCTTTTTCACTGGCCGCTTCAATATAGGTCGAAAATTTTCCCTGTGTTAAATCCATCGGAAGAATTTTTAAAAGTAAGCCATTTAAAGTTTTTAAATCAAAATCAACAATAGAAAAATTCATATCCGCTAATACAGGCTTAGCTAAAGGCTGTACTTGGCCTCTTAATGACATGTGGCCTTGGCCTTGTAAATACGATTCAACTTTAACGTTAGCCAGTTGCCAATTTTTCGCGGGCGATAGATGCACATTAGATAGATCCACCGAGATGCGATTTACCGACAATGGCACTTTTGCCTCTGGCATGACAAACTTAACATTCGCATTACGCACCGATAACTTAGAAACCTCTGAAGACCATTTTGATTCAGCTAAAAATTTTCTAATCTTAGCAAAACTCACCTCATCTGGTTTGGGTGGTCTTATCTTAGGAATTTCAGTCATCACCACACTCACGCCATCAATAAAAAATTCAGCCACAGCATTTTTATCCCAAAGCTTTTTCCAGGAATAATTCACTTGTGTATTGGCCACATCAAGCCGCAAAGCCTGAGGCTTATCTCTTTTTTCGATATGTAGATTTTTAAAAACAATCTGCCCCCGCAGAATTGCCAAATCTAGATCTTTTAAATGACCGGTATAGTCTTTATTTTTATGGCGTAAGGCGTAGTTAATGCCTGTCAATGCTACAACAGGAATAAGCAACCGAATAGCCCCCAGAATCAAAATAATAATTAACAGTTTACGAATGAACTTCATAGAAGAAATTCGAGCAAGAACTAAACCAGCTTAGAAAATGTTTTATCGATTTCTTTAGAAATATCGCCACCGGCTTCGTAGGTTTCGCGCCACACGTCAGTCTCGGCTAAGATTTCAGTTAGACCTTGAAGCTTTGAAAGTGAACGACGCAAACGTTCAACTGTTTCTACTTCTTCAGGATTGCGTGACTCAATAAGAGTGGCGCATAAATTAATAACTTGTAACGGCGAATTTGCGCGGTCGCGCACCGCTAAGAATAATCTGGCCGCACGCTCAAAAGCTTCAGCACAAAAACCATTGTGAGATAGGCTTCCATATGAAATTCAGAAACTCGTTTGATCATTAAGCGTGAATTCCTTCAACAAAGCCTAATAACTGCGGAAGCCCAATAGGCTTTGCCACAACCTTTGTGTTAGGCATACGTGTCGCGGCCAATACTTCTGGATCAGAAACCGCATGGCCTGTTAGAAAAACAATTTTACCTTTGAAGCCGTTAGCGCGTAACCATTCGGCGACATTAACACCCGAAGGTCTTTCTGCCCCTAAGTTGACATCAAGAATGGCTAATTCACAGTTTAGAATTTTATCTTTTTGTTGTTGAACAGAATCCATAGATGTTGCCGTGATCACCTGATCAACTTTACACAGAGTAACGAGTGTTTCTTGAAGCACTTCAAGTAAATCAATGTCATCATCCATAACTAGAATTGTTGGTCCGGCTTGCATGCCGTCCGGAATACCACAACTCTAAGCGCATTCCTAGAACTAGCTCTTAGAGTTCACGTAATTTCATAGTAACAAATGGGGCATTTTTAACCATACCTTAACAGCTTTTGTTAAGATTAACTCGAACAGGCCGTTGTGGTTCCGCAGTTTAAGCAGCGATAACAACCTGATTCAAGCACCGTAGGGCTTCCACACTCAGTACAGGCCGGAAACTCTGGTTTATTTCGATTTAACGGTTGTACGAACTTGCTTCCATCGCGGTAAATGGCCACAGCCTTTAAATTTAAACGCCATGCCTTATGATAAACTTCGGCAATATCTTTTTCTGTGGCCGAGTTTGGAAGATTTACGGTTTTTGAAATGGCCCCTGAAATAAACGGCTGAACAGCGGCCATCATCAGAATATGTGCATCCGGAGATAACACATCATCACCAGTATGAGTTGTGCCCGCAGCGGTGAAAAATATTTTTTTATGTTCAGGTTTTAAAATATTGCTCGCGATGAAATCCTCGCCACTTTCGATTTGAAATAATATTTTATCGCGCTCAACCTCTGAATACCCTAAATTATCCAAAGCGATTTTTACAGATTGGTTAACGATTTTAAGCTGTCCGCCACCTGATAATTTTTTATGTTTGATCAGTGAAAAATCAGGCTCAATGCCTGTGGTATCACAATCCATCACAAGCCCGATTGTGCCAGTTGGGGCAATCACTGTAACTTGAGCATTTCTAAAACCATGCTTTTCACCCATCTTGATTACATCAGCCCAAAGCTCATGGCAGATTTCTTTGTAGGCTGCTGGTAGCAAATCCCACTGAATATCTTTTAAAGCTTTTTGGTGAAGCTTCATTACGCCCATCATCGATTTTTTATTCTTTTTAAAGCCTGGAAATGGTTTTAGTTTCGCGGCAAGTTCGGCACTTGTGTAATATGCCATGCCTGTCATCATCGCGGTCACAGCTCCTGCAAAAGCTCTGGCGTGATCGCTGTCATAACCTAAACCCATTTGCATTAGTAAGCTTCCAAGGTTGGCGTAACCTAAACCTAATGGGCGGTAATCATGAGAGTTCTTGGCGATTTTTTCAGTGGGGTAACTGGCATAATCAACTAAAAATTCTTGCGCTAAGATAAACGTTTTTACGGTAATGAGAAATTCGTGAATTTTAAATTTTTCATCGTTGGCTTTTGATTGATCGAAAAATTTAACCAGGTTTAGTGAAGCTAAATTACAAGCTGAATCGTCCAAGAACATGTACTCTGAACATGGATTACTCGCGTTGATTGGGGCTGTTTCTTTACAGGTATGAAATTTATTAATTGTATCGCTAAACTGCACCCCAGGGTCGGCGCAATTCCAAGCGGCTTTACAAAGCTGCTGCCATAATTGATCAGAACCCACTTCAGAAACCACTTTGCCATTTACACGTGATCGTAATGACCATTGCGCATTCTTTTCTAAAGCGTGCATAAATTTATTAGAAATACGAACTGAATTATTCGCGTTCTGGCCAGAAACCGTGTGATACGACTCCCCGTCAAGTTCCGCCGAATAGCCTTGCGCTATTAAAGCATGGGCCTTTTTTTCTTCTTTCATTTTCCATGAAATGAATTCTGAAATTTCAGGGTGATCCATATCTACACAAACCATTTTAGCGGCTCTGCGGGTTGTACCGCCCGATTTAATCGCCCCTGCTGATTTATCTAAGATTTCTAAGAAAGAAATTAACCCCGAGCTTGTGCCCCCAGAATTTAAATTTTCGTACTTACTTCTTAGAGTTGAAAAATTTGTTCCTGAACCTGAACCGTATTTAAACAACTTAGCTTCAGTTTTTACCAAGTCAAAAATAGATTCTAAAGAATCATCGACCGATTGAATAAAACAGGCTGAACACTGTGGGCGCTTAAATGCATCTGTGATTTCAGTGATTTTTTTCGATTTATAATCCCAGGCAAAGTGATGGCTTTTCGATGAAACTTTATAAGCTTCATAAAGACCGCAATTAAACCACACCGGAGAATTAAAGGCCGCCGATTGGTTTAAAAGATGAAATTTAATTTCAGAAATAAAGGATTCTAACTCTTTTGAACTTTTAAAAAGTTTGGCGTTTTGGCTTGCGGTTTTTAGCCCCGCAGCGATTCGGTTTACAAGGGCAAAAATGGAGTTTTCGCCTTTTTCAGATTTACGAAAATACTTACTGGCGGCGATATCTACGGCAGTTTGTGACCAGTGTTCGGGAGCTGCCACACCGTGTTTTTCAAAATAGATGCGATTTTGCTGATCTTTGATCACAGCCTCATAAGATTTCGCTTTAAAATACGGAGACTTACGGTTCGCAGTGAAATACGGTTGAAAAAACGGGAGTGATTTGGCCATAAAAATATTGAAGCACAATATCTTTGTTGGACAAAGGTAAAAAAAGTTGATGCAATTTAGTCATAAACACCAATTGTGAAAGGAATTTCCAATGACAAAAATCATTCTATCTTTATTGACTGTGCTTTGCGTGAACGTAACTGCTAACGCTGCCGTTTCAATTCACATCACTCCAGAACAAGTTCAACCAATGGATTATGGTTCTCACTGGTTTGGCCGTGTATTCGTAAACAGCCGCACTTCTGTTCGTTACACAGTGACTAACACAGGTGATGAAAATCTTGATTACGTTAGTGCTAATATGTGGGGAAGTTTTGATTTTAATGCTTACCACAATTGCTCAGGCACGTTATTACCACAGCAACGTTGCCAATTCGAAATCGCTTATTGGCCAGCGTTTGAAGGTTCAGATACAGGTGATTTCGTATTACAGTTCAAACAAGATTCAGTACAAATTCACGTTTGGGGCGAAGCGGTTAGACGTTTCTAGTGGCTAAGGCCACTAAGCTGCTTCTAATTCCGATATATTCTATTTAAATCTATTATGGGTCCTAGCCAAACTCCCTATCTTGGGGTATAGTGGACCCATGATTCAAATTTCAGAATCCGCTGCAATCAAATTAGCCGCCCTTAAAAAAGAGGAAGGCAAAACCGAGGAAACACCTTTACGAGTCGAAGTAAAAAAAGGTGGTTGCTCTGGTTTATCGTATAAAATGGATTTCAGCTCTGAGGCCAAAGAGGGCGACCAAGTCTTTGAATCAAACGGACAAAAACTCATTGTTGATGGCCAAAGTCTTCTGTATTTAATTGGGATGACGCTGGAATTTTCTGGCGGACTAAACGGAAAAGGCTTTGTATTCAATAACCCGAACGCCACGAAGAATTGTGGTTGCGGTTCAAGCTTCAACGTATAACGATCCCTAATCCAAAGGTTTCCTCTTCTACGACGTCCACATACATTTAAAATCCTGCCGGATGCAGGAACTGTATAACTATTACACCAAAGCGGCTTAAAATCGTTTTGAGCGACGCATTGCTTTACTAATAAGCAATTTGGTGCGACTGTGTGCCCTCAATAAACAGCAGATTTTGCAAAGAGCAAAATGCACATGACGTCGTGCCCTCGGCACGCAAGAAGGAAAATTGTGAACGACACAGAAAACGTGATCGCGCCTACTGATGTAGACGCATCTAAAAAAAATATTGAGCCTGTTATTGAACAAGACAGCACTGACGGTAACGAAATCGAAAAAAATGATTTCTTGGGTTTTGCCTTATCTGCTGAAGTTCAAAAAGCTCTAGAAAAACTTAAATTTACGAAAGCAACGCCGGTTCAAAAAGCCTGTATTCCGCTTTTGTTAGAAAACGAAACAGACATCGTAGCATTAGCTAAAACTGGTACTGGTAAAACAGCCGCGTTCGGTCTTCCGATCGTTGAGCGTTTAGAAGCTGGCGCTGGTTTACAAGCGTTAATTCTTTGCCCGACTCGTGAATTAGCTCAGCAAGTTGCTAGTAACTTACGTAGCTTTGGTGAATTCAAAAAATTAAAAGTAACAACTGTTGTTGGTGGTGAATCTTACGACCGCCAAATTAAATCAATCAAAGCTAACCCTGAAATTTTAGTTTCTACCCCGGGCCGCTTAGTGGATTTAATGGATCAAAACATCGTTGAATTAGCAGATGTTAAATACTTAGTATTAGACGAAGCTGATGAAATGTTATCTTTCGGTTTCGAAGAAGCTTTAGAAACTATCTGGAAAGCTTCTGCAAAAACTGACTTAAGAACTTGGTTATTCTCGGCAACTATGTCGAAACAAATCAAATCTTTATCGAACAAGTACTTAAAAGACGCTGAAGAAGTAACTTTAAATACTCACACAGAAAAAACAAATGTTGAATCGTTTGCTTGCGTGATTTTTGAAGAAGATAAAGAAGATGCTTTATCTTTATTAATCAAGAACACTCCAGAATTTTACGGAATCATCTTCGCAACAACTAAAAAACAAGTTGCTGAATTAGAATTACGTTTACGTAATTTAGGTTTAGATGTTGACTCCTTACACGGTGATAAAGTTCAAGCTGATCGTACGCGCACTATCGAGCGTATGAAAAGAAAAGCTACAAAAATCCTTGTGGCGACAGACGTTGCGGCCCGCGGTTTAGATATCCAGGATTTAACTCACGTTGTGAATTTTGAAATCCCTTGGGACACTGAAACTTACACACACCGTATCGGTCGTACAGGTCGTGCCGGTAAAGCTGGTACAGTTTGGACAATGGTTAAACCAAAAGAATCTGGAAAATTATCTCGCTTCGAACGCGCTTTAAATTTCAAATTCAAAGGTTTACAAATTCCTTTAGTTGAAGATGTTCAAATCAACATGAAAATGAATTGGTTAAAACAAATCGCTGACATGAAAATGCACGAAAAAGATTCTGCTAAATTTGAAAAAGCGATTGATAAATTAGAAGGTCTGTCTGATTTATCAACTGAGACTAAAACTTGGTTAGCAAAAGCTTTAAACTACATCGGCCAAGGCGAAGATCTTCGCATGAAACAACCTCGTTCATTAGAATTACGTGAGCGTGGCGAAGGCACTGGCCGTCGTTCTGAAGGCAACTATGATGACCGTGGCGGCGAAGGCCGTGGCGAGCGTCGTGGTTTCGGTGGCGATCGCGGATTCCGCGGTGGCCGTGGTGGTGGTGGCGGTTTCTCACGCCGTGACCGTGATGGCGGTGGTGACCGTTCTGAAGGTCGTTCATGGGGGTTCCGTGGTCGTGATGACCGTGGTGATCGCTCTGAGCGCGGTGATCGCAATGATGCTCCTCGTGGTGATCGTCCAGAGCGTAGCTTTGGTGGTGATCGTTCTGAGCGTGGTGGCGGCGAAGGTCGTGGCTTCCGCGGTGGACGTGGTGGCGAAGGTCGTCCAGCTGGTGGCGGTTCACGCGGTGGATTCCGTGGTGGCCGTGATGGTGGAAGATCAGGCGGTCGTTCTGAAAGACGCGCACGCGATTAATTTTTAATTACATATTAAAAATGAAAAAGGAGAGTTAACTACTCTCCTTTTTCATTTTCGGCTTAAGAATTTTTTAGGTTATGCCCTGAAAATCTAAATGAAATAATAGCCCCTTTGATCACACCTGTTTCATCAATGCGATTATCCGCTCTTAATTCACCCCCATGAACTTCGCAGATCTTTTTCATAATCACTGAACCAAGACCCACCGATACACGACCATGCCCACCGCCATCGATAATTTGGCGTGTAATGCGACGTTCACCGAAATGAGACAGATCATCTGGTCTAAACCCTTGGCCATTATCTGCCACCGTAATACTGTAACTACCATTCCCTAAATCATTTATTGAAACCCAAAGTTCACTGCGGGCAAACGAAACTGAGTTTTCTAAAGCATTTCGCAACATACGCTTTAAAAGTTTTGCATCACCCTGAATCAGCAGTTCGCCTTCTGCAAAGTCAGATTTAAAGTTGATCTTTTTCAAAGGATTTTTAAGTTCAATATCGTAGATTTCTTCCTGCAGAAGCTGCGCTACCGGTACACCACTTGTAGCTGAACTGTATTTCGGTTCATCGACTTGCGATAACACTAATAAGTCTTCAACAAGACGTGCGAAATAATTAATTTCTTTATTTGAAAGAGATAAAAGTTCAGACTTTGTTTTTTCATCTAACTTGGCACTGCTCATCTCAAGTGTTTCAAGTAAAGTTTTAAGTGAAGCGATCGGCGTTCTTAAATCATGCGCCAGCTCTTGAAGTAACTTACGACGAGACACTTCAACGCTTTTTAAATGACTGACTAAATGTTCAATCTCATCGGCCATTTGGTTAAAGCGAAGCATGGCTTGACCGAACTCATCGTTTCTGTCGATAGCAAAACGCGCTTTTAAGTTTCCTTTGTGTAATTCTGAAATCACAAAATCGGCATCACGAACTTTTTTGCGCACCGATAAATAAATCACAAATAAGGTTAATCCCACACCGATGAGTAATGATAAAACCAATGAACCAATCCCAAGAATTGGCATCACACGCGCCATACCTTTTGGCAGCTCGAATATTTTAGGGTTTGGTGGCAAAATAATTAAATAATATTTGCTGGCATCGTTTGCTACGTCTTTAAGTTTGATCACCGATTTTTGCTTCGGCATCATCGGGCCGCCTGGGCCTCCGAGGCCACCCGGCCCACCACCTGGAGGTGGACCTGGGGGACCACCTGGGCCTTCTAAGCCTGGAGGGGGCGGAGGACGGTGTTCGATTTTTTCACCATAGAATTTAAAATCATAATCATTTACTAATGAAGCTAAAATTTCTGCTGATGGAAGATCCACTTTTGGAATTTCAGCTTCGCCGTACAGAATTTCACGTTGGTCGTTAATTAGAATCAAGCTTGGTTTGGGGCCCATGTTTTTATCATGGAAGGATTCCATCGCGCGGATCGCTTCTAACTTTGTCGGATAATTTAGATGATCAATAGTCTTACCTAAAAATAACGGCGGCATTATCTCTCGCTGTGCCTGTTGGCGCTCAGGTTTAAAACTTTCAGCCACAAAGCGAGAAATAAAAAAACCTAAGAAGATCGTTAAGATCAAAATCACCGAAGCTAAAAGAAAATATTCGCGGAAGACCTTATGTTTAATCATTTTTTTCCAATCTGTAGCCTAAACCATAGACTGATGAAATTTTGATACTATCAACGGCATGTTTTTTTAAATTTTTGCGCAGATGACTAATATGAGAATCAATCGTGCGGTCAAAAATTTCTGATTCTTTATCTAAAAACTGTAACAATGAATCACGTGAAATAATGCGTTCTGCATTTTTCATCATATAGAAGAAAATATCAAATTCACGGCGGTTAAAATCAATCACGACATCGTTGTATTTAACTAATCGGTCTTGCTCAAAAACTTTGACGCCACCAAATTCAACCACATTCGTTTTTGCTGTTGGCTTTTTTAAAACCACTTGCATACGCGCCGCTAACTCTTTGTAGCTGTAAGGTTTTTTAACGAAGTCATTGGCTCCCATCGTTAAACCTTTAACGACCGAATCTTCGTCAGACTGAGCTGACAAAATAATAACCGGAATATGTGAAAATTCGTTTTTAATTTTTTCTAAGTAACTAAAGCCTGATCCGTCAGGTAAACCTAAATCTAAAATCACAAAATCCAAAGACGATTCCTGCAATTGTTTTTTTGCAGATTCTAGCGTGTTGTTTAAAACAACACGGTGGCCTTCAAGTTCTAGGTTCACTTGTAAGGCTCTGGCTAAAATGGGATCATCTTCAACAATTTGTACAAACATAAAAACCTAATTAGCGCCCGTTAACAGTTGTTGTCGTGGTATTGTAATAAGTTGGTGTTGTCGAATAAATCGTGCTTGTCGAACCTGGAATCCACGTTGGCGCTGTTGTGGTTCCGTAAGTTGACGTGCCGTATGTTGTTCCGTAATAGCCACCGGTTGCCGTCAAACCACTTGTTGACGTTCCGTTATTATAGTAACTGCCCGTATACAAATTTTGCAAACGCATCTGTAAGTTATAAATTTCTTGCTGCAACTGCTGTGATTGTTGGGTTACCTGCTGCTGTTGTTGATACTGTTGCATTTGCGCTTGATATTGCTGTTGATAATATTGCATTTGATACTGCGACATTTGCTGTTGGTACTGGAGCGCTAACATTTGACTTTGGTAGTTGTTGCTCATCGTACCTAAGCCGTAGTTCGACATATTTCCGTTGATTCCGTAATTAGCCATACCACCGGTCATCGTGCCGTAACCGTTCATCATCGTGCCATAGCCATTCATCATGCCGTTTGCCATCATTCCATAA
Source organism: Pseudobdellovibrio sp. (assembly GCA_023701385.1). Taxonomy (GTDB): domain Bacteria; phylum Bdellovibrionota; class Bdellovibrionia; order Bdellovibrionales; family Bdellovibrionaceae; genus Pseudobdellovibrio. The sequence goes on along the minus strand of JAMPXC010000001.1, from coordinate 14,618 downwards.
CCGTTACTTCCATAAAGATTTTGGTTTCCGTAGCCATTCATATAGGGATTGTAACCCATTGTGTACATGCCACCACCGTAAGGATTTTGACCGTACATACTTTGTGGATAACCAAACGCGCCGCTCATTTGCCCCATGCCGCTCATGTTACCCATACCGTACATGTTATTGCCCATGCCATTCATCATCGACATTGAATTTCCACAACCCATTGAACCTTGGCCGTTTGCTCCATTCACTGAGCCGTACACGCCATTTAAAATATAAGGTAAGCCTAACGACACCGCTGTTGGGTAACCTGTTTGTGGAGGGTAACCTAATTGAGCCGAATATTCCGCGTTACGATCATCGTACTGTTTACCTACATAAGCTAAACCAAGACCAAGACCGATATTTCCTAAAGTGCTTACCCAGTCACGATTTGATTTTTTTTCGCCACCACCACCATCACGGTCCATCATACCGCACTCTTCACAGTCGGCTTCTGTTTTTGCCATACGGCTTTGACCATCTAAAGATGCGCGCTCTTTTTCGTCAGCAATCGCGTACTGACGATCTTCGATCTCATCTTCAATACGTTCGATTTTTGCCTGAGCTTCGTCGCGCTTAATACGAAATTTTCTGTAATTAGCTAATTGCTTACTGCAATCAGAAGATTGTGCCGAACTTTTACGGTCACTGTTTCTAAGTGAAGTATCGCTGCAGATCGCCGCTGATACTGAACCTCCCGAGCTACGCGTGTTAGCGTTACAATAACCGCCACCTTGTCTTGTCCATTTAGCTTGTAATTTTTCAGGAACCTCTTCTTTACCTTCACAATCTACTGCCGATACAACTTGAGTGGCTGGTGTAATCACTTGGCCTCCATCTTCGCTCACTGTGCCTTCACCCACTGCTGTTGATCCCGTTTGTGAAACTTGTTGTTGGCCACAACGATTACCTGGAAAAGTTTTATAATCAGCGCAGGTATTACCTTTTTGGATATGCACTTCTAATAAGAAATCTAAAATTTCTGAATCAAAAACTCTTTCAAGTTTTTTGGCAGCCAATTCCATTTCTTTTTCAGCACGCTTTTTATCAAGCTCTTTAGCAGATTTTTCTTTTTTTAGTTCTATTAAGCGACTGTCAGCTTTTTCTTTTTGTTGGCCCTGCGATTTGCCACCGGTATTTTGACTGACTTGATACCCGCAGTTTTGTTGACCACCCCAATAACCAGAACCTTGAAGGCCTGCATTGGCGTAACCGTAGGCGCTATATCCATATTGCGCCACACTTGTTAAAGGAAGCATCAGCATGATTGAAGTGATCCATTTATTCATAAACTTTCCCATCGTTAGTAGACGCCTACAGATTACGAAAACAATGTGGAAGAATTGTGAATTCCAGAAAGATTTGAATTTTGTCTCAAAATGGTCCTGATTTACTGGACCTAAGTTTTTGTTTTCTCCATATTCCTTCAACATTCGGGCTTTATTCTGGACCTACAACAACCAAAGGAGTTTCAGATGAAATCATTCATCACACAAACACTGTTAATTTCGAGCTTAATGTTATCTATCGCTTATGCGCGTGCTCACAAAGGCCCACAGATGGACGAAGAAACAAAAGCCGCGTTTGAAGCTTGCGCGGAAGAAGTTGGAATGCCTGACCGCGAATCTGGCGAGCGTCCAACGAAAGAACAACACGAGGCTATGAAAACATGCCTTGAAGGCAAAGGCATAAAGCATCCTAAAGGTGGCAGACCTGGTGGGCCTCCTCCAGAATTCCGTAATGAATCAGATGCCAGCGAATAAATAAAAAGGGAGCTTAACAAGCTCCCTTTTTATTTTTGTTTTTGTTCTGAAATTAAAATAAACTTTGAATCGCCGTTGTGAATTGGTTTAAGCCATCAAAGAAAGAATGCACCATCTCTGGATGAGCTTCTAAATATTTATTACCCATATAACCAGCCACGTAACTGCCTAAGATAATTTTACCGAAAGAGTTAGCACCTGATTCTTGATAATACAAAGGAAATGCATCTTTAGTTAAAGCCGCTTTATCGGCTTCCATGATTTGCTCATGAAATAGTTTGTAACGCTCATTTTCTGTAGCTTTAGTTGCCGATACTGACTTAATCGCCTCCCACTCTTCTGTATTTTCAACTACGCGTGAGAATAATTCGATAAGCTCGTTAGGTCTTTCTGATTTTACATTCAGTGAACGTAGTAATTCATACTGTTCAACCGGAGACTTCGCTTCGATAATCATTTCAATATCTTCTAAGTAAGTGCTGCGTAAGTGTTTTGTGTACCCCACTTGAAAGGCTTCAGAAATCACTTTACGGGCTGGAACCATAAACGGGCCCATCACGATTTTTTCTGGAATTTTATATAACACAGATTTTAAACCGTTTACGATCGGACCACTGAACGTCATTAAACGTAACATTAAGAAAAACTCATCCACCGCAGCTTTTTTAAGTAATGCATGCTGTGTTCTGATATTTGATTGCACGTAGCGCTTTACTTCTTCGATAGAGAATTTTTTAAATTGCATGTTGTACGATAAAGCATGGTTTGTAGCTAAAGCCTCAAGCTCTGCTAGAACGGTTTGCGCACGTTCAGCGACAACTGGAAGTTTTGAATTCGACATTTGATTTAAAGCTTCTTTTAAAGAAATATAACGATAGTAGTTTTGACCGATATGTTTATCTAAAACATTTTTTTCGGCCTGCTTACCTTTGATCAGCTTTTGAATTTCTTCTTTTTTAGCTGGTGAAGCTTCGCGGGCTTCGTACTGGCGTAAATAAGCGATTTCGTTTTTTAATTTCTCAGCCAAACGAATATCTACTTCGTACCGCTTAAATAACGGTCCAACCTTCTCTAAAACTTTCGCTGTTAAACCTAAACGAACTTGGTCTTTGATTTTACCAGCGTAGTTTTCAGCTTCAACCATTGAACGGTTTGTTTCTGATCCTGTTAATTCGCTGTATTTACGAATACGTTTTTCTAAGTTACGGATTTTTTGATCGAATTTTTTAAATTCAGCGGTGTATTCGCTGCGTTCAAGCTCAGACATTTTAGCAAAGATACCGGCCGCAGGATCTTGCGGAAATAGATTCACACACATCGCTTGTGCGTGCGCTTGTTGAGTGAAACCGATTAAGGCTACAAAACCATAAACAACTGATAATAAAGCTAATTTACCCATAGGCTTATTCATTAGAGCAATCTATCGACCGTCTCAAACCCCGTAAATTGCTTATAACGCCAAAATATTGTTTAGCTCCTGATACGACGACGTCGAATGTCACTTCACGACATAACATATGTGTTTCGATATAATACGTAGAAGCGCCCCCTTTAGAATAGGGTTCGCTGGAAGCGAATTAAAATGGAAGAGGTCGAAAAATTTTTTAAATGTCCGTACTGTCTGGAGAAAATCTCGATGTTATTGGATGTTTCTGAAGAAGGGGCACAAACCTATGTTGAAGACTGCGAGGTCTGCTGTAACCCGATCCAACTTACCTACGAAGGCTATCAACGGCAAAGTCAAAAACTTCACCATCGACAAAGCCTACGGCTAACGATCCTTTAGAATAAGGTTCGCTGGAAGCGAATCAAAACTAGCTGTGCCAATTCTGGTTTCCTAAATAATCACCTTTACCAAGTTCTACACCGTGCGAACGTAAGATCGCGTAGGCTGTAGTGACGTGAAAGTAATAATTCGGAAGCGCGTGCTGAATTAAATAATCTTTACCTTGAAGGTATTTTCCCGGGTACCAAGGAAACTCAGCTTTTTTAGCTTCGAACCCTTGAAAGTTTTCAGGCTTAATTGTTTCTAAGTAAGAAATCGTTTTTTGAATACGCTCTTGCAGCTCTTGAAAATTTTGTTCGTTATCTTCAAACGTGGGAGCTACAATACCTGTTAAGCGAGCCGCGCAGCCTTTTGCATTGTCTGTGGCAATCTGCACTTGGCGATAGAACGGAAACATATCTAAAGCCAAACGTGATTGTAAGATCACTGAAGGCTTAATCTTCTTTGCTTCTGCGTATTTTTCAGCTTTTTGTAAAATATGACATAAAGCTTTAAGTGAAAGAACAAATTGTGGAATTATTACTTCAAAAACTGAAATCGTCATAATTATGTCCTACTTTTTTTGATCCTTTGATTCAGTCAGAATCATTGTATCTTGCTTAGCATGAATCTCTTTTTGATCTTTGATTTTCATACCTTTAATTTTCTTTTGTGTGTCGGCTTTATTTAATTGTTCAGTCAGATCAACAGTGATCGAGCCAAAACAACGAACCTGACAAGCTAAACGGCGACCATCTAAAAAGTATGAGGTACCGATTAAATTTAGTTCGGCTTTAGAAGGCTCTGGTACACAGTGCGTACCTTCAACGATTTTCACACGGCATTCAGAGCACGAAGCCACGCCACCACAAATCGATTTAATCTTAACGCCATTTTCAGTTGCTAACTGCAATAAACTTTTTGAAGGATCTACTGGAATTTCAACGCCCGAAGGTAAAAACTTGATACGCATTTATTCCACCACAATCTTAATAAACTTTTTCTTACCGGCGCGAAGTACGAATGACTCCCCCGCTTTAAGATCTAGTTTTAGTTTTGAGTCTGACACTTTTTCTTGGTCAATACTAACACCGCCACCCGCAACCAGGCGTGTAGCTTCACCATTAGACGCTGTCATTCCAGTTAAAGTCATTAACTGAACTAAACCAATACTTTGTGTTTTAATTTTAAAATCGTCGATTTGATCAGGTAGACCTTTATCAACGAAGATTCTATTAAATTCATCTTCAGCGGCTTGCGCAGCTGCTTGTGAGTGAAAACGCGCCACTAAAAATTTAGCTAAGTTTACTTTCACTTCGCGTGGGTGTTTTTTCTTAGATTCAACATCTGCTTTTAACTGGGCTACCTCATTCGGGCGTAAATCAGTTAATAGTTCGTAATATCTAAACATCAACTCATCAGACACACGCATCGTTTTACCGAACATGTCTTTAGGAGATTCGTTCACACCGATGTAGTTATCTAAAGACTTAGACATTTTATTAACGCCGTCTAAGCCTTCTAGAATTGGCATTGTTAAAATACATTGTGGCTCTTGATTGTAAGAACCCTGTAATGTTCGGCCCATTAATAAGTTAAATTTTTGATCTGTACCGCCAAGCTCTAAATCTGTTTCCATTGCCACAGAGTCATAACCTTGGCAAAGCGGATACATAAATTCATGTAATGAAATCGGTGTTCCCGCTTTATAACGTTTCGTAAAATCATCACGCTCAATCATTTGAGCTACCGTACATTGAGCTGCCAGTTTAATAAAATCAATCGATGTTAATTTTAATAGCCAAGCCGAGTTGTAAACGATTTCAGTTTTGTCTGGATCTAAAATTTTGAAAATTTGCGTTGCATACGACTTCGCGTTTTCTTCGATCTCTTCACGAGATAAAATAGGACGCGTTGTATTTTTACCCGTAGGATCTCCGATTAAGGCTGTGAAATCCCCGATTAAAAATTGAATATGATGCCCAAGATCTTGAAGGATCTTAAGCTTATTGATCACTACCGTGTGGCCTAAATGAATATCTGGGCGGTTTGGATCAGCACCCAACTTAATACGAAGCGGCTTATTTGTTTCTTTCGACTTTTTAAGTTTTTTTAGAAAGTCAGCTTCAGAAATAAAATCAACTGTTCCGTGCTTGATAATTTCTAACTGTTCTTGCGGAGCTAAGAAAGACATTAACTATCTCGCAATCTCAACCGCGCGTGACTCACGAACTACAGTCACTTTTACGCCACCAGCATGTGGCATTTCGCGTTCGATTTTCTTGATAATATCACGAGCTAACATCACTGATTGATCATCAGTTACACGTGAACTTTCAACTAACACGCGCACTTCGCGGCCTGCTTGTAACGCCACAGATTTGATAACGCCATCGAAAGAATTTGAAATAGATTCTAATTCTTTTAAACGGTTAATAAAACTATCCATTTGCGGACGACGAGCACCTGGGCGAGCATTTGATAAAATATTTGCTGCGTGAACAATCCAAGCTAGAACTGATTGGTGTTTGTCATCGTTATGCGAAGCAATCGCGTGGCAAACTTCTTCGTTTTCACCTAATTTTTTAGCGATCTCAGAACCGACTTGCGAGTAGCTTCCTTCCATCGAGTGATCAGCAGCGAGTCCGATACCGTGTAATACACCGGCACGTTTAGCCATTTTCACGTTGTAACCAAGTTCAGCCGCTAATAATCCCGAGATATGAGCGACTTCTAAAGAATGATTTAAAGCGTTTTGCGCGTGTAAGTTACGGTACTTCAACGCACCCACGTATTTCACAAGCTCACCGTGCATACCTGCAAGACCAAGCTCAGTGATCACTTTATCGCCTTCTTCTTTCATTGATTTTTGTAGTTCAGATTTTTGTTTTTCAACAACTTCTTCAATACGGGCCGGATGAACGCGACCGTCTTCCATTAACTTATCGATTGTACGGCGAGCTAATTCACGGCGAACCGGATCAAAACCAGAGATCACGATTGTTTCTGGAGTGTCGTCAACGATTAAATCCACACCGCACATAGCTTCAAGAGTTCTGATGTTACGACCTTCACGACCGATGATTTTACCTTTCATCTCGTCAGAAGTTAATTGCATAACCGTTACTGTTCTTTCTGAGGTGTACTCAGAAGCAAAACGCGCTAAAGCACGGGCAATGATGTTTCTTGTTTTGCGATCAGATTCTTTCATCGCTTGCTCTTCGATTTCAGCAATCTTAGCAGCTGCTTCTTTTTTTGCCGACTCTTCAAGAACTTGGAATAATTCACGTTTAGCTTGCTCTTGTGACATCCCAGCAACGTTTTCTAATTTCTTTTGTACGAATTGAATTTGATCTTGAGTTGTTTTTTCAGCTTCACGTAAACGCGCTTCAGAAATATGGATTCTTTCTTGGCGGTCTTTTAATGATTGCTCAAACTTAACGTTTTCTTCGCTTCTATGTTTGTGCTGGTCTTCGATTTCTTTAAGACGACGCTCTAATTGCGTTTCTTTGTTTTTTAATTGCGCTTTTTGCTTGTTGATTTCAGTTTCAACTGTTTTACGCGCTTTAGTTTCGAAATCTTTAGCTTTTGTTTCAGAATCTTTTTTTAATTTAGAAGCTTCTGATTTTGCTTTGTTAATGATTTTATCGGCTTCGCCTTTAGCTGTCTTTTTTGTGCTTGCTTCGTGCATGCGAATGGCTGCAAATACTGCAAACGCGCCAATAAGTAATCCTACAACGGCGGCAATAACTAGTTCCATGATCTTTGATCTCCTGTATTTCCTTGGGGAGCTACGCTCCCACGAGGTTGAATAATTTTTTCATCGGTAATGATATAATCCATACCCACATCATGACTTTCAGTCGGTACAGATTTTAAAATATTAAACTGATAACAAACGCCCACTTTAGGACCTGTGAAGTCAGCTAAAGCGCGGTCGTAAAAGCCCTTGCCGCGACCTAAACGGTGACCATCAGCATGAAACGCTAATGCGGGAACAAAAATGCCCGATAAGTCAGACAGTTTTACTTTTGTGCCATTGACCGGTTCTTGCACATGTAGGCCAGATTTATTCCACTGATCCACATCGGCATAAAATTCTAGATCATCGCCGGTTACTTTTGGGTAACAGCATTTGATCGCTGAATTCAACTGGTCGAAGTTTACTTGGGGTTCAGAAGGTAAGGGTTTGAAAGCGCCCCAAAAGCCAGATTGTTTTTGAGAAAACTGTGTTAACTGGTTTTGAATTTTTCCCGATAAGAGTGCGCGTTCACCTTCACTGCGTGAAAGTGTTTCGGCAATAACAGCAGTTCGTAAATCTTTTTTTAAAGATTTCGTCTGTTGGGACATTTATAAAACCTCAAAACGTATATTAGGTTCGCTTACGGCGAAACATTTAGCGTCTTGTTGGCTTTGGTATTTTCGATTTCTTGAGCGAGCTTAAGGGCTTTTTGTTCTAGTTTTTCTAGTTCGGCTTGGGCTCTGCGTTTAAGAAGAATCATTTCTTCGGCGATATTAAGGGATGCAAGAACAGCTGCATTTTGAAAAGAAGAATTTTTTGTCGCTTTCATGGCTTCAGATACTTTACCATCAACGTACTCAACAAGTTGTTGAAGAGTTTGTTCGTCGTGTGAAGTTTTAATTTTATAAGAAACACCTGCGATTTTAAAATCGAAAGTGGGCTTAGCTGATTCGCTAGCGTTATTCTTAACTGATGAGTCCTTTTTTGCGTCGTGCTTCATGCTGTATGTATTTCCGTTAGTCGCTTTAAAAAAATGGAAAATTCCAAAGTAAACAATGACTTACATCAATAAGTATAAGGAGTTAAAGAAGCCCTACGCAAGTGGTTTTATTCACATTATTTAAGACAAAAACAAACTTCAGAATCGCTCTTCACTTTACAATCTAAAGTTTGCTTAGTTTTGGTCAGATTGATTTTCATCTGGCTGATTTTAGAATTACGAATGCTGTATTCGATCTGAACCCCGTTTTCACGTTGCTCAAAATACTGGCCCCAATCTTCTTCGATTTTTGCATTGAGTGTAAGCTGTTTAATTTTACCTTTTGCCGTCGTAATCTTCTGCTTTGCATCAATAGGCTTTGGGATGTCAATGGTCGTCGGAATCACGCGATCCTCTTCACCTAAACGAAACAGCGACATAATGTCGTTATTCACGCGCAATTTATAGTTTTCGCCCTTAGAACGGTAACGGATTTCGCGTTCAACGATCTTTTCAGCAAACAGCAGATATTTTTTCTCTAAAGCCGCATAGAGCTGATTGTAATTTGAAATCTTATTTAAGTTAGGAAAAGTTAAACCACAGCTACTGATCTGGGTTTGTAAGACTGAAAGCTTTGGCCCTAGAGGCACAACCGGAGCCGGCATGGGCTCCAGATCTTCTGCAAAAGTACAAAACGTAAATAAAAAGACGAACCAAAAAGTTTTTAACATCTAGTTAGATATTAAACCCTTATCCTAAGATGGAATCAATGTACTCTTTCGGTTCAAACACTTTTAAATCACCGATTTTCTCACCAAGACCCACTAAACGGATCGGTTTAGCTAATTGATCAACAACACCAAGGGCTACACCACCCTTCGCTGTTCCATCCATTTTAGTTAACACCACACCGGTTACTTCAAGGGCTTTATTGAATTCAACCGCTTGGTTTAAGGCATTTTGTCCAGAGTTGGCATCTAATACGATCCAAGTTTCATGAGGAGCATCGGCGATCACTTTTGTCATCACACGCTTTACTTTTTTAAGTTCTTCCATCAAGTGACCTTGGGTGTGAAGACGTCCTGCTGTATCTAAAATTACGAAATCATAAGCGCCAGCTTTACCTTTGTTAACAGCATCAAACGCCACCGCTGCTGGGTCAGTGACGTTTTCTGGCCAGAAAATTTCAACATGGCCATTCGTGTTTTGCGCACGCTCTGTCCAAACTTTTAACTGCCCACCGGCTGCCGCACGGAAAGTATCGCCCGCGGCCACTAAAACTTTAAAACCCTGATGCGCTAATTGCGCGGTGATTTTACCGATTGAAGTTGTTTTACCAGCGCCATTTACACCAACGATCATTAATACCGTCGGGCCATCGTTTTGTTTTTTCACAAGTTCAGAAACTAGTTTTGAATCTTTTTGTGAAGCATGAATATCTAATAAAATTTCCTGCATTTGCTCAGATAAAGCATTTTTAACTTTAGTAATATCTGCCATATCTGAATTTGATAATTCAGCGTCAACTTTATCTAAAAGTTTTTGCACCGTTTTAGGACCAAGATCGCTTGTGTATAAAACCTCTTCGATCTCTTCTAAAACTTTTTTCTTATCTGTATTTGAGAAAGCATTTTTAATACGGCCAAAAAAACTGTCTTTAGTTTTCGTTAAAGCTGAATGAATATTCGCTTTTGATTCAAACTCATCAACTGATATGGCCTTAGCAGGCGTTGGCTCTTCATGTGTTACGGCTGTTGAAGCCGTAAACTCAGCAAGCTCTGTGTGCGGCGTTGGCTCAGATTTATGTAACGGCTCTTTATCCGCAAAAGGTGTCTCAAGCGGTGGAGGTGTGTAAGGCTTTTTCTTTTTAAATACAGATAAGACAACAGGAACAAAAATCGCCAAAGCTAGGACCACAACGGCGATTAACAGAATATTCATTTGATAAGAATGTGACTCAGACATAAGGAGTCTTATTACACGATTTTTTCAGAGATAAAAATCTAAACCACTGGCGTGGCGCATTATTTAGCCGGTTGTTGATCGCGCTTAAATACGAAGGGGTAAGATACCGCAACAATTGTCCCTTTTGGACTCGCTGGGAATGTCCACGACTTAAATTTTTTGACTAAGCATTGCTCGACATCGCTGTTTTTAAGAGTGGATTTTTGTTCGTTGGCCTTGGCCGATGTGATTTTTCCAGCCTCATCAACCTCAAACTGAATAATAATTTTACCTTCACCAAGTTTTGAATCTTTTTTAATGGCCTCGTCGTAGCATGTTTTCACTTCAACTAAGTGAGCTTTAACTTCTCGGCGAATGGCTTCTCCGTCAGCGCTAACAGCTTTGCCAGCGCCCTCCGCCTTACAAATTAAACTTCCTAAAGTGATTAATGCTACAACTACTAGTTTTGCCATCTAAATTCTTACTTAATATCAGCTAAGCTTACAGAAACCATCGTCGATACACCACGCTCTTGCATAGTTACGCCGTAAAGTTTCTGAGCTACTTCCATAGTGTGTTTATTATGCGTTACTACGATGATTTGTGAACGTTTCGCCATTTCACGAACTAAGTCGTTGAAACGGAATACGTTGGCGTCATCAAGTGGCGCATCAACCTCATCCAGTAAGCAGTACGGAGACGGCTTAACTAAGAAGATCGAGAATACAAGCGCAACCGCAGTTAGGGCTTTTTCACCACCCGACATTAGAGTTACGTTCTGCATTTTCTTACCTGGAGGCTTAGCGATGATTTCGATACCCATCTCGCCTTTTTCTTCATTTTCAACGATTTGCAGTAACGCTTCACCACCGCCGAAAAGAACAGGGAATACTTTTTGGAATCTTTCGTTAACTAAATCAAAAGTTTCTTTGAAACGTTTCGAGCAGATTTTGTTGATACGATCGATCACTTTGCGAAGTTGTTCTTTCGCTTCAGTTAAATCTTCATGCTGCTTCGTTAAGAACGCATAACGTTCTTGAGTTTCAGAGAATTCAGCAATCGCCGATAAGTTCACTTCACCGATTTTAGCTAATTTTTCGCGTAATTCTTTTAATTCTTCAACAGCTGCAATTGGGTCACCTTCGCGGCCGATGTATTTTTCAACAACGTCAGCAAGATTAACCATGTACTTCTCGCGCGTTTGCTCGACTAAGTACTGTTCTTTCATTTTAGCTTGTTCAAGTTTTAATTGTGACTCATTCATACGCGCTAAACGTTCGTTACGCTCACGTTGAGTTGTAACAACTTTTTCATCTAACGCACGAATATCAGCAGTTTCGATTTCAAATTGATTTTTGAATTGAGCTAAATCTAAACGTTTAGCTTCAATGTCAGTAACCATTCTTTCGAAATCGATCTTAGCTTGCTCAAGTGCATACGAACCTTCTGTCATTTGCGAAGAGTAACCTTCAGCTTCTTCTGACATACGGTTTACTTGATGTGAAAGCTCAGTCACTTGTTTAGTCACCATTTCTAATTGGCGTACTAAACCTTGGTATTCTTGCGATTTAGAAGCTGACTTGATTTGCAGATCAGTCACTTCAGCTTGTTGAGTTTCAAAACCATCTTTCATCGCATCGTATTCGTTAGATAACGAGTTGATAGAAGTTTCTAATTCAACTTTATTTGTGCGTAAGGTCTCTAGATTTTCTGTCATTTCAGAAATCTTTTCGTCTAACATCGCTAATTGTTCTGTTAAACGGCGAACTTCTTTATCTTGTCTTTCAACAGCGTTAGCCGCTTGTTGAAGTTCATTATCAGCACGTTCTAAGTCTTTACGAAGTTCAGCAACTTTGATTTCTTGTTCTACGCGACGTTTTTGCGCGCCTTCGAAATCATTAAGTACGTTAGCTAATTGCTCTTCAGTTTTCTTTAAAGCCGCGTTCGCTAAGGCAAGTTTACCTGCCCATTCATTTTTCTTATCAGTTAATTCTTTAATTTCTCGGCGGCGTTTTAAAACACCTGATTCAGCTGAATCTTTCGATCCACCTGTTAATACGCCATCAGCTGATAACGTATCACCATCAGTTGTCACAAATGTCCAACCAGCATAAGTAGGACGCAAAGCTAAAGCCGTACGGATTGAATCAACAATCGCCACACCTGATAAGATGTTTTCAACTGATTGAGAGAATTGTTCGTCTGAACGCACAACTTTATTTAATAAACCGATAACACCAGATTCATTCTCAGGATTTCCTGCCGGAGCTAAAGCTTTTTCGCCTTGGCCCGCAAAGAAAGAAGAACGACCTGTGTTTTGTGCTTTTAAGTAATCAACAGCTTCTAAAGCAGTTTCTTGCTTGTTTGATAAAAGCATTTGCAACTTAGAACCAAGCGCAGCTTCCATAGCGATTTCAAATTCGCTTGGAACTTCGATCACTTCAGATACTGGATGGAATGTTTCATTCACAGTGCCGTCAGCGTTTAATGATTGTTCAGTTCTGGCTTTTGACCAAAGCATAACTTGCTTAACGCCCTCTTCGAAACCTTCGAAGTTTTGTGCTAAGTTTTCTAAACCGTAAAGGCGCGAAGCTGTTTCATTTAAATTATCTTTAAATTCTTGAACTTCGACTTGTTTACGTTGAACTGATTCAGTCAAAATCTTTTTATTCGCTTCAAATGATTCAGCATCATTTGATAAATCTAATTGTAACTGACGTTGCTGGTCTAATTCATTTGTTACTTTGCGACGGCGAGTTTCGAACTCGTGGTGTGTTTCGCGTAATTCAGCTAATTTAATTTCTTCACCAGCTACACGGTCAGCCACTTCTGAACGTTGGCCATTGAATGAATTTAATTTCGCATCTAAAGCCGACTCAGATTGGCCTAAAGCAAATTGCTCGCGGCGTTTTACTGTTAAGTCTTCATCGATTTCAGTGAAACGTTTTTGGTTTGTACTGAAAGCTAAAGCTTTAGTTAAAGATTCTTCAGCTAAGTATTCTGATTCAGCTTTTAACTCATCAGACTGAGCCTGAAGATTTTCCTGGTCACGAGCTAATAAATCATAACGAGCTTGCTGTTCGCTTAAGATATTACCCGTCATTTGTTCATTACGTTTAGCTTGTTCAAGCGTAAAGCGTAATTCTTGGATTTCTAACTCTTTCTTTTGAACAGAACCTTGGTGGTTGAAGAATTCCTGTTGGCGGTCTTCAACAGCTTTTTCTTGCTCAAGCACAGACAACTTCATTGTTTCAAGTTGTGATTGCATAGCTGCAAGATCTGCTTCTGAGCCCACTTCTAAAGATTGAGCTTCATCAAAGATCTTTTGCGCTTCATTCGCAGCACGTGCTAACTCTACGTATTGAGCTGATGATAACCATAATTCTAAATCTTCGATTTGAGTTTTGATGTTACGGTAACGTTCAGCACGCTGAGCCTGACGTTGTAAAGAGTCGATCTGGCGTTTTAATTCGCCGATGATATCTTGTAAACGCACTAAGTTTTGGTCAGTGTTTTGTAATTTACGTTGAGATTCTTTTTTACGAGCTTTGAACTTCGTAATACCCGCCGCTTCTTCGATGAGCATACGGCGATCTTCTGGTTTAGAAGTAATGATTTTACCGATCATACCTTGAGCGATGATCGAGAAACCTTTAGATCCGGCACCTGTATCCATAAAGATTTCTTGCACGTCTTTTAAACGAGCTGGTTCTTTATTGATAAAGTATTCACCCTCACCATTTCTGTGAAGACGACGAGTTACCATGATCTCAGAGTGTTTTAAGTATTTGGCAGGAAATGGACCGCCATCATTTTCTAAAGTTAAAGAAACTTCGCAAAGTCCTAATGGTGCGTAGTTTTCGGCTCCGGCAAAGATAACGTCTGTCATTTGCGATGCACGTAAGTCTTTGGCTGATTGGTCACCCATAACCCACATTAAGGCATCTACGATATTTGATTTACCACAACCGTTGGGTCCAACGATACCTGTGATACCAGCGTCGAATTGAATAACTGTACGATCTTTAAATGATTTAAAACCGATAAGTTCTAGTTTTTTAATTCTCAAAGCAAAACTCCTTTTGCGAAGAAAATGGGTTATAATCTCTGGCTCGGCCAAAGATAAGGGATAGAACGGATAACTATATATAACTGTCCTTTGGTCTGGTGAGTTGAGTCAATGATGAAAATCGCTGGACTTGAGAGTTTTACCCCAACATGCTGCGATGCTGCATGTCTATATATAAGGGTGCTGAATTCCTGTTCTGAGACAGCTACTTATCTAGACAAAGCTGCAAAGATATCGAACACATAGATCAAACAAACTTAGTTATGTAGTAAACTACATTGACGGCTGACAGCAAATACACACCATTGCTCGATACTTTATGTATG
>JAMPXC010000080.1 GCA_023701385.1 Pseudobdellovibrio sp. | reverse complement strand
GCCAAATGAAAGTATCTTGCTGAAATTGTTAAGTTTTGCCTAAACCGTTAGGACTTTAGTACTAAGCTTTGGGTAAACTGATTTTGATCGTCGTGCCCACGTTTTCTTGGGAACTGATTTCGAACTGACCATTAAAGCGTTCAATGACACGTTTAGCGTGTAACAGTCCAATGCCGTTTCCTTGGTTTGTATCTGCTTTTGTTGTTATGCGCTCATTCCCGAGTAATTTTACTATTTGCTCGGGAATGCCTGTTCCGTTATCCGTAATGCTTAAGCTAATCATGTCGTTGGAGTCTTCAATACTAATAAATATTTTTGGTTCGATTATGTTTTTTAAAGCGAAAATAGAGTTATCAAGAATGTTGCTGATAATTCTTTCCATATCTAGTTTGATTGCGAATGCTAAACCAGATTCGGAATTGGTTACTGTTTCGAAATCAACTTTTGCATTCAGAACTTTTTTCTCTTTTACGATTTCATTTATGATTTCTGGTAAATTTACTTTTTCGAGCTTTTCATTCTCGCGACCTGTTTTTGTGCGATACTGAGTTAGAATTTTAGTTGCAGTTTCATCTATACGCTTAACTGCGCCATCAAAAATTTCTTTAAATTCAGGATCATCAAATTTTGCTCTGCTCATAACTAAGTTGATAGCTGATAAAGGAGATCTAATATCGTGAGCCACTTTTTCCGAAACTGTAAGTAAGGCGTCGATTCTTGTGTCATTGATATCTTGTAAACGTTTGGCCTCTTGTTCTTTAAAAACTGTCAAAATGACAATAGGAATTGCGATATATTGAAGTGTGAAAAGAAAAGTGAGTGATTTTGAAAAATCAAAATAGAAGCTAGAGGTTGCGTAAATGATTCCGAGAACAATGACTATCAGTGGAATTAACGAACCGAAGATGTAAATCTTTTTTTTCACATCTATTTTTAGAAATATTAAAAATACTAAAATTATAAATGTCACAATAAGATCTTTAAAATTTTGAACCAACTTTAAATAATCCCCAGTTGTGTACATATTCAGATAATTAGCTAATGAGTCTGATGGAGGATATCCTTTGAATCCAGTTTCAGCGATTTTATCTGAGAGATCCAATACTGAAAGTTGAGTGATAAAACTATATTCGTCGTTGGTTCCTAGAATGACATATTTATCTTTAAGATCTATTGCTGAACTATTGGATTCTAAAAAATTACTGGCATCATGTGACCCAAACGTACCTACAGGGAATGTTTTAATGTAAGCTTGTTTTGATCCCCAGAAGTGCCATGTGTATTTGAAATATTCGGGATCTTTAGTTGTTAATCCCAGCTCACGAAGGTAATCGAATTCGCTTGCGTATCCTTGTTTATCGTACCAGATCATGGTTCTTCGTCTTTTTGAATCCCTTGGTCCCCATCTTTGATCCGGAAGCATCTGAAAACTAAAAATCCTTGGAAATTTTGATAGTAACTTATCTTCAAAAACATCATCTTCAGTAGCATCAGAGGCAGCATAAATATATGCATTGTCCTTTGTTGCGAGATAATCAAAGAGCTTCTGCTTCATCGACTTTGGCTGATCATAATCATGCTGAAGTTCTCTTGGGGATAATAAGACAATAACCTTCTTAGGGTTGCTTTTAAAAATTTTTTCTAAAACTGGCAAGATTGATTCGAACGTAAGTGGGCGAGAGAATACTTCTTTTTCTTTATTGATGTTTATTGTGACAATCGAATGATTTATATTCGATGTGCTATTTAGATGCTGAAATGCATCTCTTAAAAAAGCATCAACTCGTGGAAAATCGTTACCCTGAACAAACCACATCACAGGAATCAACGCCGCAACCAACACCAACTTCTTCCACGAAAACGAAAACCAACTTTTCAACTTTTACCGCCTTGTACATCGTTATACTCCCATAAATATGGGGGTATTTAGTAGCCGCGAAAACACCTAGGTCTAGTTGTACAGACTAAGGTGTTGAGGGGTGCTCTAAAAAACTTGTCTAGGTTTATGCCGGAATGGTTGCCGAACCACTGCTATGAAAATAAACTTATAGTATAGCGAAGGATAATTGTAACAACGTGGTATTCAACTCATGAAGATCAAATTTTGGGGAGTGCGCGGATCACTGCCGAGCAGTTCTAGTCCCACTGAAGCAAAAGAGCAGTTTGCTCTTTTGCTGCGTGAGTTTTTGGATAAAGGTTACAAGACACCTGTCGATATCGATAAATTTCTCAATGAAAAAAACTTAGTTGATGTGAGTGGTTACGGTGTAGCGACGACTTGTGTGCAAGTTAAGTCAAATGACGACGAACAAATGCTCATTATCGACGGCGGTAGCGGTATTAAATATTTAAGCGATACACTCGCAAAAAACCGTTTTGCACAAAAAGAATATCACATTTTAATTACGCACTTTCACTTTGATCATATTCTTGGATTACCATTCTTTGCTCCGCATTTTATTCCCGGTTGCACAGTGAAATATTACTGCGTTCAACCAGAGTGTGAAAAAATCGTGCGTGATCTTTTTCAAAAGCCGATCTTTCCGGTGGGCTATGAGGATTTAAAAGCGAATATTCAATTTATTAAACTTTCTCCGTATGAAAAGCGCTACATCAACGGCTTTGCGGTAACACCTTACTTGCTTGATCATCCAGATCCTTGTTATGGTTTTCGCATCGAACACGGTGGTAAAGCGTACGGGCACGCGGTTGATACCGAAGCTACACGCACAACAGCTGAACAATTAGGCCAAGATGCGGGGCTTTACCAAAATTTAGATTTAATGTATATCGATGCCCAGTATGTCGAAGAAGATATGAGCCACAAAAAAGGTTGGGGACATGGAACTTTTGAAAGAGCTTTTAATCTTTGTGGGAATTTTGCTATTAAACAAGTATACATGGCTCACTATGACCCTTCTGCTAGTCTTAAGGATATTCAGAATATCAAAGAAAGAGCTCGCGCTGCCTTCGAAAAGCACGCCGCCAGCAAGACGACTGTTTGGGATTTTGCCTACGAGACGCAAGAAGTAGAGCTCTAACCAGTAACGCAAGAAATAGAATTATAGGCATAAAAAATGAAAAAGCTGTAGGTGGATAACCTAGCAGCTTTTTGTGATTTTTGACATCCAGCTTTCGGATTTAGCAGATCCGGAGAGGAGGTCGCCATATGAATAAAGTTTCGTACTTAAAATATCGGCGTCTACTTAGTATTTCTAAAGAAGTCCTAAGATTATTTTTGATGGTTCTTATAATCATCATAGTAATTCGAAGTATTTAGCGATCTAGCTTGTTGCACGTTTGTTCTTAGATCTTGATTTGTAATCAAGACCATTGTCCTGTGACAATGGCATCCTATGGACAGGGGATTTAAAATCCTTGTGTGTTCAGATTTTACATGGACATAAGTTGCTAGCGTTGTCCGCTTTACTTTTCAAAAACTAAATTAATTTTTTGATTTTTATCAAGCGAAGATTCAACTTCTTTGATTTCAACCGTATCTGGCCAAATGAAATCGTTATCTGAATCAGATTCAGTGATTTGTTTCATAAAGTTTGTCCAGATCGGCACCGCAGCTCCGCCACCAGTTAAGGCTGTTGCTAAGCTTTGATCAAAGCCAAGCCAAATGACGGCTGTTGTGTTCGGCGTAAAACCAGCAAACCACGCGTCTTTTCCGTCTGAAGTTGTTCCGGTTTTTCCGGCAGAAGGTTTTTTGTAACCTGAAGCTTGCACGTACTTCGCCGTTCCTGAATGCATTGTCTCTTTCATCATTCCTACTAAAATAGCTGTTTTAGTTTTATCTGATTTTGTCTCTGGTTTGGGTTCAAAGTTCGCCATTGATTCAAAAATAACTTTTCCCGAGTCATCTAAAGCTTTTTCGATAAACGATAATTTAATCTGTTCACCAAAGCGTGAAAAATTTGAATAAGCCTGTAAAACTTCAAGCGGTGTGTGTTGGCTTGCGCCAAGTGAAGTCGCAGGCAGTGGTGTCATCGTTGAAAGTAATCCTAAGCTATGTGCCAGATCAATCACTTTTTCGATTCCTACTTGGTGAGCGATTTGCGCTGTTGGTGAATTTAAACTTTCTTTTAAGGCATAGAAAAAAGGAACTTCGCCACGAAATTTTTTATCGTAATTTTCTGGCTTCCACGTTTTTTTATTATTATCAAACTTCCATTCAAATGGTTGATCGTTCAGCGCTGTTGTTGGTGTAACGTTAGATTCATCAGTAAAGCCGTATTGTAAACCTGAGAGGTACACAAAAGGCTTAATTAAAGAACCCACTTGGCGTTTGGCATGAAGAGCGCGGTTAAACTGGGACTGGCGAAAGTTCTGCCCGCCTACGAAAGCGGTCACAAATCCCGATTGGTTATCGGCGGCAAGCACAACACCTTGAAGCTCTAAACCTTTTTCTTTTTTCTTAGTCAAAGATTTTTTCGTTTCAGTTAAGTTTTTGATTCCAGCTTGTAAAGACTTTTGCGCCACTTCTTGAATCGTCAGATCAAGACTTGTGTAAAAGATTGAACCTTCCACTGGAATTCCTAAGTCGGCAGCTTGCACTCTGACTGCTTCAAAGTAATAAGGCGCTGTTTCAGTCGCTTTGGCCACCGTGGGTGCTGGCATTGGGTAGTCGTTAGCTTTTTTAAATTCATCTTCAGAGACCAGCTTGAGTTCTTTCATTTTTGAAAGAACTAATTGCCTGCGCGTTTTTGCTTTTTCAGTTTTTTTCCAGGGGTTGTTTAAGCCTGGATTATTCACAATCGCTGCTAATAAAGCGCACTCTGAAAGATTTAACTGGGCCACGGGTTTATTAAAGTAATAATGGCTGGCGGCGCCAAAACCACGCACTTGAAACGCTCCGCTTTGCCCCATGTAAATCACGTTTAAGTAAGTTTGTAGGATTTCATCCTTACTCCACTTCGATTCTAGTTTAACCGCCATGTAAAGTTCTTTGGCCTTGCGGGAAAAAGTTTTCTCAGGAGTTAAGAAATAATTTTTCACTAACTGCTGAGTGATCGTTGAACCACCTTGCGCTTTGCGAAGTGAAATAATATTTTTCACAGCTGCACGCGCAAGACCTGAAATGCTCACGCCCGAATGATCCAAGAAATCGTTATCTTCGATGGCGATCACCGCATTCAAACATTGAACCGGGTAATCAGCTAACTTCATCTCTTCTTGCATGATCGGTTCGTTATTGCGAAATTGCGCCACCATCACAGGGTCGGTTTGGCCAGAGGTCACAATACGTGTTGGGTCCGCTTTGAAAATTTGCTGAATGACGTTCTGATACACCACAACGACATAAGCATCGGCATTAGATTCATTCTTCCAATGAAAACATGTGGAATCCTGCATCAGAGAAATGCCAAACATATTGCTGCAAGCTTGAGCCTTTAGAGTGATGAAATCTCCAGCTAAAATGGCCTGATCTTCAGCTCTTTCGCGGTAACCTTTGTCTAAAAAGCTCTTCTTTACGGCTTCTGCATTGAATTTCTGGTTAATTTTGTAAGAAAGCCCTCGGGCGTAGTACTTTGTCGAGCGTAAAATGGCTTGCGAAGAGAGTTTGTTCTCAAATTCTTCCTGCAGACTTAGAGGAGCATCTTTTGGAGCAGTATCAGTGGCGTTGACGCTCAGAGATATTGCGCTTGTAAGAATAAAAAAACTGGTCTTTAATAACTTTGAAAAGGACATAAGTAATTAAAATGATGAAGCTTACTGCAAGTCAAATACAAAGACTGTCTGAAAAAATCTTAGCTCAATGGAAATCGCAAAATCTAATCACGTTAAAGGTTGAAGAAAAACAAGTTCTTCAAGCCATGAAAGACGCCATCAACAAAGAGTTGCAGGCTGAAGTTGATTTAGAAAAAGAAGTCCATGGGTTGATGGATCAAATGGAACAACAAGGCCAAGAATTTCAACGCGGCAAGATGTTTCAATTACTTAAAACCAAATTAGCAAAAGAGAAGAAGGTGATCTTATGATTTTATCCGAAGACCGCCAAAGCCATTGGGCGCATGTTATCACAGATAAAGTTTGGGGCGATGATATCGTTGATTTTTCTGATGATGACGAAGCTTTAAAGGCCGCAAAAAAAGCGATCGTAGCTTTTGTTAAAGAAGATATGGAAATCGATACTAAAGCCCGTGAAAAAGTAGCGTCTTTAAAACGCGGTGTCATGGAAGGTACCTCTGAATGGGAAATTTTGTACAAGAAATATTATGAAGAGGAGAAAAACCGTCGTGGGTAAAAAGGTGACAGCTAAAAAGAAAGTTAAAGCAGCGAAAAAAACTTCAAAGCCTGCTGCAAAGAAAGCGGCTCCAGCTAAGAAAGCCGTGAAAAAAACAGCGAAACCTGCTGTGCGCCCGGCTAAGGGAAAAAAAGCTGCAGCTAAAAAACAACCTAAAAAAACAATCAAAAAAGTTACGAAAGCTGTTGCGAAAAAATCAGTTAAAGCGAAACCTGCGGCTAAAAAATCAGCTCCGGTTAAAGCAGCTGCGCCAAAAGCGCCAGCGGCAAAACCTGTAGCGAAAATCGACTACACTAAAGCGATTACTCCGTTAGGAGATCGTTTAGTGATCCGTTTAACGCAAACTGAGCGTGTAACTCCAGGTGGATTAATTTTACCAGATTCTGTGTCTTCAACTTCAGGCTACCTAAAAGGTGAAGTTTTAGCTGCTGGTCATGGCACTTACACAAAAAAAGGCCATCATAAATTACTAGATGTAAAAATCGGTGACGTTGTTTTATTCAACGAATATTCAAGCACCAAAGTAAAATACAATAATGAAGATTTACATATCGTGCACGAGAGCGACGTTCTTGGCGTAACGAGATAAGAGGGGAACCACCGATGAAACTAACACAACTATTTACAGCTGTTTTATTGTTATCACAAACAGCGGCAGCTATTTCAATTGATTGGACCGGCGGTTACCGCGTTGAGTACACAAGTATTGATCGTCCTTCTTTAGCAAACAGTAAACAAAGCAAAAATTACGCGCTCAATTTCTTATACTTACAACCGCGTATCATCGGTTCTGACGGTATCAATATCGTGAGCCGTTTTGATGTTATGAGTAACGATTTACCAGCGTACCAAAACTCGCAATTAGGTTCCATCATTGGCCAAGGCTTAAATGATGGATCTGCTGGTGCTAACGGTACAAACGCGACTTCGCAAAACCAAAACGCATCTACACTTCGCGTAAGTCAATTGTACTTGAACGTAAATCATGAATACGGTTCATTATTAGTGGGTCGTGCTCCGGTTGAGTTCGGTTTAGGTATTACGCACAATGCGGGTAAAGGTACTTTTGACCACTGGATGGATACAAAAGAAGTTCTTTCTTACCGTTTTGTGGTGGATAACTTATCTTTTGCACCAATGATCGCTCGTGTTTCGCAAGACGATTTCGGCGGCGGTGTGATGAACGATCAAATCTATATCATTGATTATAACAACGTAGATGCTGGTGCTCGTGCTGGTTTATTCCACCAAACACGTTCAGCAGGTCCTGCGTACAATGATTACGCGCCAACAGAATTACCAAGTGGTTCGGCTCGTGTTTCTGGTCTAAAAACACAAACAGTGAACATTTACTTAGAAAGAAAATGGTCAGCGTTTGAATTTAAATTAGAAGCCAGCTTCTTAACGGGTGATACAGGTGTTCAAACAGCAGCAGCTGAGAACATTAAATTAGATTCTTATGCTGTTGTGGCTGAAGGTTTATTCCCGTCTGGTGACAGTTCATGGGAATGGAGCGGTAAAGCCGGTGTTGTAAGTGGTGATAACCCTGATACACAAGCAACTTACGAAGGTTACATCTTAGATCGTAACTATGACGTGGGTATTTTATTATTTAACCACCGTATGGGTTCAGGCGATATCTTAGGAACTTCTCCGATCCACGCAAACGATGGCGCTAGCGGTTTATCTTTACAAAATTCTGCAGACGACGAAGCGATTACAAATGCAATGTTCTTAGCGCCTTCAGTGAAGTACGCTTATGACGAGAAAATTGATCTAAAAGGAACAGTCATTTACGCGCAATTAATGAATGCGAAGAAATTTGTAGACATGAAAAAAGATCTAGGCCTAGAATTAGACTTAGAACTAGTTTACAAGCCACGTGAACGCGTGACTTGGTCAACAGGTTTAGGAGTGTTAATGCCAGGTGCCGCATGGGAAGGTGGCGTTAACGGCTTCGATAATAAGACCAACTTTGGATTAACTACTAAGGCCGCCATCACCTTTTAATGATAACAGCGTGATGACAGCATGTACGACAGCTTAGGATGACAACTTGAACACAGAATGTGTACTACAGCTGGTGATGTAGGCTGAGCAGGGCCGGCGGGGGGAAACTCCCGCCGGATTTTT
>JAMPXC010000029.1 GCA_023701385.1 Pseudobdellovibrio sp. | reverse complement strand
CGGCCTACCTAGTAGTGCCAAGGAAACTTATCAAAATCGCGGTCGCGTTTTTGTAAGAAAGCGTCTCTGCCTTCGCGTGCTTCATCAGTGCCGTAAGCAAGACGTGTAGCCTCGCCAGCAAATAATTGCTGACCGACAAGACCATCATCAATCAAGTTAAAGCCGTATTTAAGCATGCGAATCGCGGTTGGTGATTTCGTATTGATTTCTTGGGCCCACTCTAACGCTACTTTTTCTAAATCAGCGTGCGGTACAACTTCGTTCACCATTCCCATATTGAAAGCGGCTTCGGCATTGTAGTTGCGACCGATAAAGAAAATTTCGCGGGCTTTTTTCTGACCCACTTGGCGAGCTAGATAAGCTGAACCATAACCTGAATCGAAACTTGCGACATCAGCATCAGTTTGTTTAAAGATGGCATGTTCTTTTGAAGCGATCGTCATATCACACACAACATGTAACGAGTGACCACCACCTACGGCCCAACCAGGAACCACAGCAATGACAACCTTTGGCATAAAGCGAATCATGCGTTGAACTTCTAAAATATGTAAACGGCCCAGTTTTGCGAGGTCGACTTTATTCATTTCGCCTGTGCCGTTATTGTCTGCGCCTTCGTATTTGTAACCATCTTTTCCGCGGATACGTTGGTCGCCGCCAGAGCAGAAAGCCCAACCGGCATCTTTTGGAGACGGGCCATTGCCTGTGATTAAGACAACTCCGACGTCAGCTGAAATACGTGCGTGCTCAAGGGCTGTGTAAAGCTCATCTACTGTGCGGGGGCGGAAAGCATTGCGCACTTCAGGTCTATTAAAGGCGATACGAACAGTGCCGTGATTTTTAGCTCTGTGGTAAGTAATGTCGGTGAAGTCAAAACCTTGAACTTCATCCCATTGAGTTGGATCAAAAATATCAGAAACTTTTTTTGTAGACATAGTTACCTCTCGTTCAACTGCGAGCGACGATAGCATTGACCAACCATTGAGTCTAATGGAAGATAGCCTTATTCGAGGTTAAAACTATGGTTCATGATTTAAATCCATTTATATTTCGCATCACTGACACCTTCGGACCACGTTGGTACGGCTTTGCCTACTTACTCGGTTTTTTATGTGCTTATTTGGTTATCAGATGGCTTGTTGAAAGACAAAACTCTGACCTTCAAGGAGAAATGGTTTCTGACTTCGTGACATACGCGGCTTTCGGAACATTAATCGGGGGACGTTTAGGGTACTGTCTTTTCTACGACCAATCTTTACTTTGGAGCTTTAGATCATCGCTTCCGTTCTGGGGCGTGTTAGCTGTGAACGAAGGTGGTATGGCTTCGCATGGTGGTATTATCGGTATCGTAGTGGCGTGTTTTTTATACGCAAGAAAACATCATTTAAATCCGGTGTATCTTTTAGATATCGTTTCTATCGTTGGACCGATCGGTGTTTTTTTCGGACGTATCGCGAACTTTATCAACGGTGAATTAGTGGGAAGAGTTGCGCCAAAAGAATTTCCGTTAGGCGTG
Source organism: Pseudobdellovibrio sp. (assembly GCA_023701385.1). Lineage (GTDB taxonomy): Bacteria > Bdellovibrionota > Bdellovibrionia > Bdellovibrionales > Bdellovibrionaceae > Pseudobdellovibrio. Next base: position 38,152 of record JAMPXC010000029.1, on the reverse strand, counting down.
CGTTTTCCTTCTGATATTTTAAACTGGCCACAGTACGAGTATGATCGTTTACCGACATTATCTCCGGTAGTTGAGAAGTTAGGAATTAATCCAACACGTTGGTTAGAGATCGTGAGAGATTCGCAAGGCTCTTCGACGGCGAAAGATGAGTTATACAACACGCTTTATTCAATCATTAATAAAATTCAAAACGGCGATCATGGTCTTCGTGATTTAATCGGGCCATTACTTGATTACCGTTACCCTTCGCAATTATTTGCAGGGTTAAGTGAAGGTTTATTCACATTCTTAGTTTTATTTTTCTTAGCGCGTAAATCACGTCGTCCTGGTGTGATCGCCGGAAGCTTTATCATTTGTTATGCGATCGTTCGTATTGTGAATGAAATGTTCCGTGAACCAGATATTCAAATCGGTTACCAAGCTTTAGGTTTAACACGCGGCCAATGGCTAAGTGTGGCCATGTTTATTTTTGGTGTGTTTATGCTTTTCTACTGGAATAGAACACAAACGCAAACTGTGCACGGATGGATGCGCGGAGAAAACGTTAAGTTAGGATCAAGAAAATAAAAGGTGCCAGGCCTTTTTTGCTACGTTTAAATTCGATTTGAGGGAAATTATGAAATTGTTCTCACTGTTGTTTTTTTCGGTAAGTGCGTTTGCGGCAAATCCCGCTCTACAAATTGGTATTGTTCAAGAGTGGGATAATATTCATCCGGTCAGTTATCAAACGGCGGCGACAGAGTCGATTTTACAGTTCATGTTTCGTGATGTGGTTTACCGCGATGCCAGTGGTAAGATTTTACCTAACTTGGCTGTGAACATTCCAAAGCTAAAAAACAAACAAGCGGTGTGGACTTTCAATGACCAGGCGAAATGGTCTGATGGCACACCGATCACTTGCGCTGACTGGCAACTTAGTTGGCAAATAGGGTCTTCGGATTTCGTAAGTAAGACTGAAAAAAATATTTATTCTAAAATCACAAAAATTGAGTGGGATGCAAAAACTCCAAAAAAATGTACGGTGACTTATGCCACAGACGAGTGGACTTTTGATCGTGATCTTCCACCAGTGTTGCCAAGTCATTTAGAAAAGAAAATTTTTGATACGACAAACACGAAAGTAGGAACGTACGAACAAAGTTCTAATTATGTGAAAAATCCGACGCTTAAAGGTCTTTATTCTGGCCCATATCAAGTGGTTGAATACAAAATCGGAAGTCATATTATTTTTGAAGAAAACCCTTACTTCTTTGGTAAAAAGCCGGCGATTAAAAGAATTATTCTTAAACACGTGGCTTCAACAAGCACGTTGAAAAGTTATTTAATGAGTAAAGAGATCAGCGGTATTTCTGCCGTAGGGTTCCCGCCGGATTTAGCTTTGGATTTTGCAGCTGATGCTTCATTGAAAGATTTTACGGTGCATTTTAATAATGGCCCGATCTTTCAAGGGTTATTTATTAATAATGAAGATGCACTGTTGAAAAACTTATACCTTCGTGAAGCTTTAGCTTTAGCGATTAATAAAAAAGAATTAACAAAAGCTTTCTTAGGCGGAAAATTAAATCCAGCCGAAACAATTATTTCTGAAAATGATTTGGCTTTCAGCGCAAAGCCTGCAAGTTACAATCCGAAAAAAGCTGAAGAGCTTTTAGAAAAAAATGGTTGGGTGAAAGACGCTTCTGGCGTTAGAAAAAAAGACGGTAAGCCTTTAGAAATTGAATTTAAAACGTCTGCTGGCATTAAACTTTATGAAACCTTACAAGTTTCAATTTGTGATTACTTCAAGCGTGTAGGTGTGTTGTGTAAAATTAAAAACGAGCCACCACGTATTTTATTAGGTGATTCAGTGCCTAAAGGAAATTTCCAGATCGCTTTATTCGGTAATACAACTTATCCAGACACTTCGCTTAAAGGGTTATATCATTCAGATGATATTCCTTCGGATAAAAACGCTTGGGCGGGCGGAAATGTTTTACGTTTTAAATCTAAAGAGATGGATCAGTTGTTAGAAAAATACGACAAAGAATGGTCGCAATCTAAACGCGCGGCGATGCTTAAGAAAATCGACGAAATTTTAATGTCACAAAAAGCAGTGATTCCGATTTACCACCGTCGAGAAGCTTTAGTTTTACCAAAAGCTTTATCAGGCGTTGAACAGAGTGCCACGGGCACAGGAATGGCTAAGCCTGAAAACTGGAAGTTATAAAAAGGACGATGATCTTGATTGTAAATCAAGATCTAGGAACGAACGTGCAACAAGCTAGATCGCTAAATACTTCGAATGGCTACGATAATTACTAGAATCATCATAACCAGTCTTAGGACTTCTTTAGAAATACTAAGTAGACGCCGATATTTTAGGTACGAAGACTTATTCATATGGTGGCGACCTCCTTTCCGGATCTGTGAAATCCGAAAGCTGGATGTCAAACAAAACAAAAAAGCTGCTAGGCTACCACCTAACAGCTTTTTCATTTTTTACACCAATAAAATTTTTAGATTTTAATACACTCTTCAAAGCTAGCTGGTTTTTCTTCACCAGTTTTGAAGTCTTTGATCTTGTATTCGATTTCGCCGTTTTCTTGTTCGAATAATAAAACCGCTTTTTCAGTATTCAGTTTATTTGCTTTTTCTAATTTCTTTTTAAAATTACCAGTCATAAATACTTCGCAGTATTTATTCTGTGCGCGTAAAGCGCTCGCAATTTTTAATCCTGAAACTAAAGCTTTATCACCTAAAGAAATAATCGCAATCGGAGTCTTCGTCGGAGTTTGTAAAGCTTGGTTTAATTCACAAAGATCAGCTAAACGATCAACACCTGAAGCCCAGCCAACGCCTGGGGTTTTTTGTCCACCTAGAGTTTCAACTAAACCGTCATATCTTCCGCCAGCTAACACAGTGCCTTGGGCGCCAAGCTCAGTTGTGACGAATTCAAAAACTGTGTGGCAGTAGTAATCAAGACCACGCACAAGTTTTGGATTTACTTGAAATGGAATTTTCAATTCGCCTAAACCATCAGTCACAGCTTTGAAAAAAGCTTTTGAAGTTTCACTTAAAAAAGCATCCATCTTCGGCGCACCTGCGACTAATTTTTTATCGCCTTCGTCTTTAGAATCTAAAATACGCATCGGATTTTTTTCTAAGCGCACTTGTGAATCTTCTGATAATTGATCTTTAAGTGGAGTTAAGTACGCAACGAGTGCATCACGGTAAGCTTTACGATCCACTTGATCGCCTAACGTGTTAATCTCCAAAGTAACTTTTCCGCCAAGACCAATTTCGTTTAAAATTCTCCACGCTAAATCTAAAACTTCAACGTCAGCTTGTGGATTTTCTAAACCTAAAACTTCAACGCCGAATTGGTAAAATTGGCGATAGCGGCCTTTTTGTGGACGTTCGTATCTAAACATCGGGCCATAGTAGTAAAGTTTGTTTGGATTATGTTGAGCTAAACCTTCTGAAACGTAAGCGCGTACAACTCCGGCAGTGCCTTCGGGGCGTAAAGTGATTGAATCACCACCACGGTCAGCAAAAGTGTATGTTTCTTTACTAACAGCGTCTGAAGTTTCGCCTAAAGAGCGGTGAAAAACGTCAGAAAACTCGAAAATAGGTGTTTCAATTTCTTTAAAGCCATAATTTTGAGCAGCATTGTAGGCTTTTGCTTCAATGCTTCTGAAAGTCTTCTTTAGGGCAGGTAATAAATCTCTCGTGCCGCGCACGCTTTGGTATTTGCTCATAGATGCGTTCAAGCATATCTTAATTGCCATTATGATGAAATGGATTTTAGCAGGAATTTTTGCGTTTTCTTTAGCTGTCGGTGGTGCGTTGTACTTTATGGGTAAATCAACCGGCGGTAATGCTACCGAAGTGGACTGGCGTGCTCTTGATCAAATGGATTATGTGAATAAGAAAGCTCCGCCAGAGCTTGAGAAGTTAAATAAAACGCGCGTAAAAATCCCGGGCTTTATGGTTCCGCTTGAAGATAATCAACGTAAGGTGACTGAGTTTTTATTAGTGCCAAGCCCGCAAGCGTGTATCCACGTACCGGCGCCGCCACCGAATCAAATGGTGTATGTGAAAATGAAAAAAGGTGTACCCGCCGCCGATGGGCCGATCTGGGTTTATGGAGATTTTGAAATTACTTTGAAACAATCGCAGTATGGTGAAGCTTCGTTTGAGCTTACTGGCGATTATGTCGAACCTTACCAATAGATAGGTTATATCATGTCAGCAGTTATCCAAATTAAAGATCTGTCGTTTTCGTATGGTGCAAACGGAAAACCTGTTATACAGATTCCGCATTTAACGATTAATAAAAATGAAACTGTGTTTCTATTTGGCCCCAGCGGAAGTGGTAAGACCACACTGTTAGAAATTCTAGCGGGTGTGATCACGGGTCAAGGTGATGTTGAAATGTTAGGCCAAAAAACTCAGAACATGAGTTTATCACAGCGTGATCAATTTCGTTCTGAGCATATTGGGTATATCTTTCAGCAGTTTAATTTAATTCCGTATTTAACTTTGAGAGAAAATATTCTTTTACCGTTTACTTTTAGCGGTAAAAAAATGGATCAAGCTTTGTATGACAAAGTTGTGACTGAACTTGGTTTATCTGAACATATTGAAAAGCTGGCAACACAGTTATCAGTGGGGCAGCAGCAGCGTGTGGCGGCAGCGCGTGCGCTTGTCGCAAAGCCAGAAATTATTTTAGCCGATGAGCCAACCTCAGCGCTTGATTACGATCATCGCGAAAACTTCTTAAAGATTTTATTTTCTTTAGTTAAAGCTCAAGGAAGCACTTTAATTTTTGTCAGCCATGACCGTTCGATTCAAAATTTATTCGAGCGCCATTTAAACTTAGCTGACGTGAATGCGGTGAAGGTGTAGTTATGAATTTAGCAAGCTTAGCTTTTAAGTCTATTCGTCATCGTTCATTTGCTACAACAGCCACGGTTTTTTCTGTGGTGTTAAGTTTGTTGTTATTATTTTCTGTCGAGCGCGTTCGCCGTTCGGTTGAAGATAGCTTTACGCAAACTGTGTCTGGTGTTGATCTTTTAGTGGGTGCTAGAACGGGTTCGTTACAGTTAGTGCTGTTCTCGGTATTTAATATCGGGCAAGTGACGAATAACGTGTCTTATGACAGTTATGATAAAATCCATCATCACCCAGACGTTGAATGGACAATTCCAATTAGTTTAGGTGATGGCCATAAGGGGTACCGTGTTGTCGGAACGACGACAGAGTTCTTTGAACATTACCAAGTTCGTTCAAACGAACATTTAAAAATTATTAATGGTGCACTTTTTACCGAACCCAATGAAGTGGTGTTAGGCGCTGAAGTTGCGGAAGCACTAAAATATAAATTGGGTGATAAAATTATCGTCGCTCACGGAAGCACTTCGGGTGAATCTTTTGAAGAGCACGCTGATAATCCGTTAACAGTAGTGGGAATTTTAGATGCAACTGGTACGGCGGTCGATCGTTCGCTTTATGTGACTTTGAGCGCGATGGATCATATGCATGAAGATGCTAAGCATGCTGATGATGATCACAAAGGCCATGATCATGAAAAGCACCATGATGAACACGAGGGTAAAGAACATGATCACGAAGCTCACGATCATGAACATCATCCTGAAGCGATCACATCGTTTTTTGTTAAATTAAAAAGCAAAACTAAGATTTTATCAATGCAGCGTGAGATCACGGAAAATAAAGATGAAGCGTTGTTAGCGGTAATTCCTGGTTCTGTGTTAAGCGATCTTTGGAAAAGTCTTTCATCTATTGAGCTGGTGTTAAAAGTAATTTCAGCACTGGTTATGGTGGTAGGCCTTGTGGGTATGATTATCGCCTTGATGACTAGCTTAAACGAGCGTCGTCGTGAGATGGCGATTTTAAGATCATTAGGTGCTGGATTTTCCCACTTAGCCAAATTAGTTTTCTTAGAAGTGTTTTTAATTTTAGGTCTATCAGTGATCACAAGTGCTGTGCTGAAAGTTTTATTAGAAATGGTGCTGACACAATTTGTGGCGAAAAAATTCGGTTTATACTTTTCGGGTCCTTGGTTTTCAGCAACTGATATCACGATGATGGTAGCCACTGTGGTTGTGGGTCTGGTGTTTGCGTTATTTCCGGTTTTAGTTTTCAAAAATAAATCGTTAAAAGACGGCCTCGCGGTGAAGTAGTGGACCATTCGAAGAATTACATTACGCCTAAAGGTATTGAAAAATTAAAAGCTGAATATCACGAGCTTTTAAATGTTGAACGCCCGAAGGTGGTTGAAGTTGTAGCCTGGGCCGCCAGTAACGGCGATCGTTCTGAAAATGCTGATTATCAGTATGGCAAGCGCCGTTTGCGCCAAATCGACGGCAGGCTTCACTTCTTACAAAAGCGTATTGAAGCTGCTGAAGTGATTGATCCTAAAAGTTTAAAGTCAGATAAGGTTATTTTTGGAGCGACGGTCACTATCGAAAACGAAGACGGGGATACTTACACCTATCAAATCGTCGGTGAAGACGAACTAGATATTAAACAAAACAAAATTTCTTGGAAGTCTCCAGTGGCCCGTGCGCTACTCGGCAAAAAGCTTGATGATGAAGTAAAGATTCAAAAGCCCGCTGGCGACGAAATGGTCGTTATTACAGATATCGTGTTTGAGTAATAACGATTAGCGGCAAACCCGCTATTTCATTGAGTCCCGCTGATTACGCGTTAGCATTAATATATGCGTAATCGTTCAGTTTTATATTTTGCCGGGTTTATTTTTGCTTTACTTGGCTTTCTCATGTTCGATTACTTACTTCGTAAAGATTATATCGTTAAAAACAATCAACCATATCTGACAGACGAAGCAACTGTTGAAGGTGCACAGCCTGAAGTTTCGGATTTGGAGTTACGCACTCGTTTTTTAAATCGTTTTCAAAATTTTGCTACTCGTATGCGTGCAATTTCTGACGAACCTGAAGAAAGTGAAGAGTTTTTGCGTGAGTTTTCACAAACGATTCAATCATCAGATATCATCGCTTTAGGCGAAATTTTAAAAAATACGAAAATGAAAAACACTGAACGCACTTTAGCTTTAGAGTTAATGGTGATGAATCAGGATTTTACCAGCCACAATTTGTTAAACATATTCGCGCAGGACGAATATTTTGCGGCTCACTCAAATGTTGAATTTGAAATTGCATTGCGTGCGCAGGCCATTGAAGGCTTAACGTTATTTGCAGATAAAAAACTTGTACGAAAAAATTTAGAAAATTTGAAAATTCGCACTAAGCATGCCTTTTTGTACGACCGTGCGGATCGTGGTCTGGCTTATTTAAGTGACCAAAATTTAGCTGTTCAAATGGAATCTGCCGATGCTAAAGCTTCTAAAAGATAAAAAATATGATCATTCTCACGATGGGCATGGGTGCAGCCATGACCACAAACACGATCATCATGGTCACGACCACGGTCACGGCCATCACCATCATGTTGAAATCAAAAGTGAATCTGATATTTCAAAAGCGTTTATTTTTGGTGGCCTTCTTAATTTTATCTTCGTTATTTTTGAATTAACCGTGGGTATTATTACCGGGTCAGTATCATTAGTTGCCGATGCAGTTCATAATTTTTCGGACGTAGTGACTTTGCTTTTGTCTTGGGTGGGGTTTCGTTTAAACCAGTCAAAACCATCGGGCCAGTACACGTACGGCTTTAAAAAAATGTCGTTGGTGATTACGTTTTTTAACTCGATCACTTTGATCTTAAGTTTGTTTTATATTTTATATGAAGCGTACGAACGTTTTGTAAATCCACAACCGATTGCAGAAAATCAAATGATTCTTGTGGCAGGGCTTGGTATCGCCGTGAATTTCTTTTCAGCGTACCTGTTTAGAAAAAATCAAAGCGATGTGAATGTTAAAGGTGCTTACCTTCATTTGATGATGGATGCCTTTATTTCTTTAGGTGTAGTAGTTGCCGGTGTGGGTATTAAATTTACCGGCTGGACAATTATCGACCCTATTGTAGCCTGTTTGATCGTCGTGTTTATCACTAAAGGTGCTGTTTCATTGTTACGCGAATCTTTTGTATTGTTAGTAGGTGGTGTTCCTTTAGCGATTGATTCACAAAAAGTGCGTAAAGAAATTCTTTCTTGCCCTGAGGTGTCTGAGATTCATGATCTGCATATCTGGTCGATCAGTTCGTCAGAAGTGGCTTTAACGGCGCATATTAAAATGAAAGAGCAGAAACATCCAGGCGATCTGTTTTTAAAGAATCTAAATCAAATGTTGTGTACAAAATTTGATATCAGCCACGTTACAATTCAGATTGAGATCGGCGATTCCGCTGATGCATCCTGCGCTTTAGATAATAAGTGTTAAAATAAAAAAGGCCGATTATTTTTAATAACCGGCCTTAGGTTGTGAACCGTGTGTAAGCACGTTTTTCTCGAATGTAATTAATATTTCGGCAGTTTAAAAATAAACTTAACCATTCATGCAAAGAAAGTGTTTCTTTGTGTAAACAAAAAAACTATTTTGTGATTACTTCGTAAATCGTTGAGCTCGTGGTTCCTACAAGAAACGCCACTTTCACATTTTGAAAGTTACGAAATTTTAAAAAATCTAAAAGATCTTCGCAGGTTTTCGTGTACGCAAATTTATATTCAGCCTTGTGGCCTAGAATCACCATAAGAGGTGGAACCATCATATAGCTGTCATCAGCCCCCTTGGCAAAACTCGTTGAACAATCAATCGAGGCAGCTAGCATGTAATTGTCTTCGCTTAATTGTAAAACCGCACGGTGTGGGTAATTTTCATTCGCACGGGCGTAAGTGTAAGTGTCACTTTGGATAATTTTACGGTCAAGACCATCAGTCATAGCTAAGTTGTAAAACTCTTCTTCTGAAAGATCGCTGCTTTGATAAAGCTTGCCGCTGATTTCATAATTTTTATCACGGCCTGGTTCACTTAATCCTAAAATTTCATGAAAAGCGATAAGGGCTGTTTTGTTATTTTGAAATGGAAGGCGTGATTCACGACACCATTTTTGTGATAAATAAATACGGTTCGCTGATGGTTCGTTCATCGCGATGTATTGGTTACCTTCCCATAAAACCATTTCAGTTTGCACTTCAACGATTTCAGCGGTTCTGACTTTATCTAAAAACTTTTCTTTGTCGTAATCTAAGTTATTCACGTTGCCGTAAATAACTTTGCCGTAATTAATAAAGTGTTCAACACAAGTATTACCACCACCACGGACGCCGAACGATCCTGAAGCAAAAACCTGAGTTGTTAATAAAGCGATAAATAAAAAAGCTAACTTTTTCATAAGTTTCCTGAAGTTAATTTGCAAAGTTGGATTCCTAAAACATAAACATTATTTTTAAATTTTGCTTCCTGCGATAACGCCGTGATGCGGTTGAAACATTCTTCGATAATGCTTTCAGCTTCCGTCACTTGTGAGGCATCTAGAATAATGGTTTCAGTTCCAACAATGCGGTCCTGCATTGGAAGATTGTCGATCGCCCATTTTGAACGGTCCAACATTTGTTTGTAGAACGTGCGAATCGCGGCACTGGGAGCTGCTGATTGTAAAAGGTGAGAGCAGTTTTCGCTACGAACATATTTGTGATCAACCAGTTTAATAAGACCATGTTGGGCTAAGCTTGAAAGAATTTTTTCGGCCTCAGTTAAAGGTAAATCTAAAATTTTAGTTAAGTCAGATGCATTCACATTTGAATGAGCACCAGACATCAACACTAAGGTTGAAATGTGGTTTAAATCTAAAATTTTGTCGAAGTTTGGTGCGTCAACTTTTTTACGGCGATGAGAATGGGCTAAGCCATCTAGTCTTTTTTGAATCTTACCGATTTTTAAATTGTCAGTTTCATGGGTGACTTGAATCATTCCTGTCAGGTACTCGGTCTCTGTGGCTGTCAGATCAAGCCATTCAGCAACCTTAAGAGCTGTGTCTACAGATAAATGTTTTTTCTTATTCATCACTGTCGACAGGTACGCCGGTGATAAATCCATTTTATATGCGATAGATCTAAGCGATAGTTTGCGAACGCTATCGGTTTGCTTTTTGGCAATCGCGTCTCGAACATACATACGGTAATCGTCATAATGAAAAATATTTGTCATAGTTGAGGCATAATATAATCTCGCAAACCCTTGTCAATATTGGGAAACAGAGGGGTTTGTTTATTGTTAACATCGGTAAACTTACGTTATTAAATCATTATGAAAAATAATGTTTTCTAATCGTTCGAACAGTAGCCATAAACCTTAAAAGCAATTTAGTTACATAAGACTGTGCCTTGACTCGAAGTTGCTGCTTTTTTCTTACTTTAGTCTTAAGGCTAAGAGGAAAACACATGATGTAGAAAAGTTTTTTTTGTTTTCATTTAGCTTTCAACTCCCCTAAACTGGGGAGTGGTGCCTGCATTATCGCCTTAAAATGAGAAAGATATGCTTAACTTTTGTATGGTAAATTCAAGCTGACCTTTTGTTTTCTTCAGTGAACACTTGCTTAGACATGTCTTAATTTAACTAAATCATCAATTTTTCCGATAAGATACAAGTGAAAACCGTCCAAAAGTTATGGTATGTTCTACTTCCTATTTTTTTGCTTACGCTAAAAGTGTTTGCGGTACCTGGGTTAACAACATACCAAGCGAAAATTATTAAACCTGATGGGCTTGCGCTAGAAAGTGCAAGCGTAAATTTTCGTTTTACAATTTTAAATCCCACGGCAGATTGCGTTCTGTATATCGAAGATTATTCGGCCGTGAATATGTCGAGCACAGCGGGTTTAGTTTCATTCTCTTTAGGAACAGGAACAAAAATTTATCCAGCCTCGGGCACTCCGACATTTGCTGATGTTTTTAATAACGCGACTCCGGCAATAGCTTGCCAAAGTGGTGGAGGAGCTTCTTTCACTGCAGCGGTTAACGACACCCGTAAAATCGTAATGCAATTTAACGATGGAAGTGGTTGGCAAACTTTGCCTGCAATGAATATCAATGCAGTTCCTTACGCGATGTATGCAACTAGTTCTGATAATTCAACGTTATTTAATAACAAAACTGACACCGCTTTTGTGCAGTATTCTGCTATTCCGACATGCGCGGCATCCCAAGCCTTGCAATACACGGGTGCAGGCTTTGTGTGTATCGCTGCCGGTGGTGGTGGTGGTGCATCGTACACCGTCACTTCAGGTGATGTGACATCAGCACTAGGTTATACCCCGGTAAATCCTGCCACACTTTCAACGTCGTACACATCAATAGCTTCGTTTTCAACAGTGACTACGACAGTGAATTCACTGGGCAGTTCGGTCACGACGATAACTTCAACGGTGAATGATTTGTCGGCCTCATACAGTGCTTTGGCTGCGGCGGTTTCTGGAATTACCAGTTCGCAATGGTCAACTTCAGGAGCGGTGATCAGCTACAACAGCGGTAGTGTGGGTATTGGTATTACAACACCGGTTGCAAAATTAGAGGTGAGCGGTGCTGTAAAAATTGGTATGGACTCATCGGCTTGTGCTGCCGGTCTTGCCGGAACATTACGTTATAACGGTAGTAATGTGGAATTTTGTAACGGCACAACGTGGTCAGCGTTTGGCGTGGCCGGTGCCGGAATTACTTCATTTAATGGATCAACTTCGGCGACACAAATTTTAGCGAATGGAACTTCGGGCAATGCCCCCGCGTTTAGTACTGCGGGTGGGGTACATACATTAAATATTCCACTTGCGTCGGCAACAGGATCTGTAACAGCGGGTTTAATTTCAAATGCTGATTATGTTAATTTCAGTAATAAAATTACATCAAGTGCCGCAAGTCTTGCGCAAGTGTTAGGGTATACTCCAGCCAACAGTGCGACAGTGTCAGCATTGCAAAGCAGTTTAGGTACATTTGCTACGGCAAATAGTGTTGATTTAGGTTCAGCAAGTGCAACCGGTATTTTAAATGAAGCACGTCTTCCAAGTTTTGTTGGTATCGCAAGTGGTACGCAATACACGAAAGTCACAGTTGATGGAAAAGGCCGTGTAACATCAGGCTCGCAATTGTCAGCCAGTGATGTCGCAACAGCTTTAGGCTATACGCCGCAAGCCAGTGGTGCTGTTTCTTCACAATGGGCGACGTCAGGCACCACTATTAACTATGTAAGTGGTTATGTCGGTATCGGCACAAGTGCTCCGGTAGCTCTGTTAGATGTGAGCGGTGATGTGAAAGTAAATGGTTTAACGCTTGGCCGTGGTGCAGGTAATGATATTTCAAACACCGCTTTTGGTCGCGATGCCTTACGTTTAAATTCTTCAGGTTGGCAAAATGTAGCGATCGGTGAATATGCGATGGAAGAATCTCCTTCGGGAATGCAGAACACAGCTTTAGGATCGTACGCCATGCGCTACGATCAAGGTTCAACCAACAACGTCGCTGTGGGAACATACGCTATGGAAGGAAATGTTACCGGTAGTTACAACACTGCAGTTGGTGTATTTGCCTTAGATAGTAATTCTACGGGTGACTACAATGTGGCACTCGGTGAGCAGGCTCTTTTAAGTAATTCAAGCGGAAGTGAAAACGTCGGTGTGGGGACACACGTGGGTGTTTTTAATCAAACAGGTTCAGGTAACGTTTTACTTGGTCGTAGCGCCGGACGTGGTGTCTCAGGTTTGTCAAATTATCAAAATTCTACAGTGGTCGGCTATATGGCCGGTAATGCCTTAAGAACTGCGGGTTCTAATAATATTTTGCTGGGCTATAAAGCGGGTGATCAAATTTCAACGGGAGCTAATAACATTGTGATTGGTCACGATATTGATACTCCCACCGCGGCAAGCAGTAATTTTCTAACTATCGGAAATTTAATTTTTGCAACAGGCTTAAACGCCAGTGGTACAGCGCTTTCAACAGGTAATGTCGGTATCGGTACGACAACTCCGGCGGCAAAATTACATTTAGCCGCCGGCACACCATCGACAGCACCTTTTAAATTCACCAGTGGAACATTATTAACATCACCACAATCAGGCACGATGGAGTATGACGGTGCCAATTTTTACGTAACTGATGGCAGCGGGCAACGCCGTGCTATTAGTACAGGTTCATCAAGTGGCACGGTTGATAATGCCTCCAATATTAACTCAACGGGAAACATCGTGATGAATCCAAACGGCGGTGCAAACAGTGTGATTGTATCATCAACAGTAGCATCGACTTCATCAAATACGGGAGCCTTAGTTGTTAACGGGGGCTTAGGTATTGCGGGAAATATTTATTCTTCAGGTAATATCGTGACATCATCTAATATCCAGGGGGTATCGGTCACAGCCACAAGTGGAATGATTTCACCGTATATTGCAGGCTCTGTAAATTCAGCTGGAAATTTAACGCTTGATTCAACAACACACGCGACTAAAGGAAATATTTTGCTGGCACCAAATGGCGGAAAAGTCGGAATCGGTACATCGGCTCCCGTCGGACATTTAAGTGTTGAGAGTTCTGGGGCCACCGGAATTCAAATTAAAAAAACGGCCGCCGCCGCTATTGATACTTTTAACATGATCAATGATATGGATGCTACTGGCTATTTCTGGTTAGCCAAAGGAAGCGCAGCGACTACAGCTCCAGCAAATGCGAATCGTTTAATGGGTGTAACGAATGAAGGTAATGTTGAAATCTATGGTCAGGCGGTCAATGCCACAGATAAATCCGGTGTGCTGGGATTAAAAACGCAAGCTTCAGCTGATGGCGGAACGAAAAACGAAGTTTCAATGGAGTTCTATGCCGACCGCACAGATTTAAATACACCATCGGGTTATATTGGTTACGAAAGCGGAACAAATTTTGATTTATCGCTTAAAAATAATAAAGCCGGAAACTTATTTTTAGCTGTTTCTGGCACAAGTAATTTAGCGATTAATTCATCAGGTTATGTGGGTATCGGAACAACGGCACAATCATCTAAATTACAAGTCCGTCAAGTAGCATCTGAATCACCGTTCAGAGTCGATAAATCTGATGGCACAAGTATTATGAGTATCGACTGGGCAGGGCGTATTACGATGGATACAAATGTCAATTCGACAGTTCCGATGTTAACCGTGGGAAATGGAAACTTTGGTGGCCGTTTACTTGTCTTAAATGGTAAATCAAGTAACACCAATAATCTTTTTGAAGCAAAACATAACAGCATTGATAAGTTTGTCGTTACTTACACCGGGGCAACAGGTATCGGTACAAGTGCTCCATCGACAACGCTAAATATCGTGAGCAGCGGCACAGGCACTTCGCGTGGTTTACGTATTGAAGCTACACAAACAAACGCAAACAGCATTTTTGCTGAAGCACAATTTAAAACCGATGCGCGCGAATGGCGTATGGGCGTGGGTGGCGCTTCTGAGACGACCTATGGTGTGCCAGGAAAATTTTATATCTTCGATTCTAATGCAGTCGCGATGCGCATGGCGATTGATGAGAACGGCGATGTGGGAATCGGTACAACTAATCCGCAAGGAGCCTTGCATATTACGGGAAGCAATAATGGTGTGGCTACTGTACAAGGTGCAAGCTTAGGTTTAAGTGGGGCTTATTCATCTTTAGAGTTAAAGGGATCTGCATCAAGTACCGGCGGTGGCTTTATTGATTTTGGTTATCCATCGAATGATTTTGCAGGTCGTATTATTTATGAAAATTCAGAAAATAGCATGTCGCTGTACACATCAGGTGCTGAGCGTTTTAGAATTTCATCTTTAGGTTACGTCGGTATTGGAACGTCATCGCCTACGGTAAATTTTGAGGTTGGTAGTTCTGCTGTGGGCGGCGGTACGATGAAATTAAATCGACAAAATCTGAGCGGAGTTGAAGGTGGTGAACTGCAATTTGCAGCGGGAACATCTGGTGATGACGTTTTTGTTATTGATAACTATTTATCGGGAGCGAATCAAGTTTTAAGATTTCGTAGTGTTGTCAATTCTTCGATTATGAATATTACTCCGGGCGGCAATGTTGGTATAGGTGTGGCAAATCCAACTTATCTTTTACAGTTAGGATCTGATTCTGCCGGTAAGCCAGGTACAACAGGTTGGACCATTACTTCAGATATGCGTTTAAAAGATTCGCGGGCGCCATTTACCCGCGGTATTGATGAGCTTCTTGGTTTGCATACGATTTATTTTACCTACAAAAAGAATAATCCATTGGGATTGCCTTCTGATAAAGAGTACGTTGGTATCAGTGCGCAAGATGCGCAGAAAGTTGTTCCTGAATCTGTTTCAGTTGATGAAAAAGGTTTTTTACATTTCACAAGTGATGCGGTTTTTTGGACAGCGGTAAATGCGATTAAGCAAATCTATCACAAGATTATTGGTCACGATGCTCTGTTAGAAAAACATGAGCGCGAAATTGCATCAGTGAAAGCTGAAAGCGCAGTGAAAGATCAAAAAATCAGAGAACTTGAAGAGCGTCTCCAGAAAATTGAACAAGCAGTAGAGCAGAAAAAATAAATAAGATGGAATTTTATGTGCTGTCTCAGTCTGAGATTTTTGACTGAAGTCGAGCTTTTGCTTTAAAGAAAAAGCACTGTAATCAAATATGTTCGCTTATAAAAAATGAAGTCATGATAAAGAACTTTAAATTTTTTGTGAAATTCCGATAAGTTAACTGTGGTACGTGTGAAGAATCTTATCACTTTTTTAATGTTTTTTCTGATAGTTGCAGCAAATGTATTTGCGGCACCGGGCCGAACCACATATCAAGCTAAAATTATTAAGCCCGATGGTTATCCACTTGAAGCGAACAATGTTTCATTTCAGTTTTCAATTTTAGATCCAACCGGAACTTGTGTGCTGTATGTTGAATCGTATGCAGCCGTGAATATGGCCAACAGCGGTGGGTTAATTTCTTTCGCTTTAGGTGCGGGCACAAAAACTTTTCCAGCCAGTTCGACAGCGATTTCTTCAATGTTTGATAACTCGACAGTATCGTACAGCTGCCAATCACCGGGGATATATAATCCGGTTTCATCTGATATCAGAAAAATTGTGATGCAGTTTAATGATGGTACCGGTTGGCAAACACTACCTGCGATGAGTATCAATGCTGTTCCGTATGCGATGTATGCCGGAAAATCTGAAGACAGTATTTTATTTAACGGTAAAGCTGATTCTGCGTTTGTGCAGTATTCAACAATGCCAACATGTGCAGCTTCACAAGCTTTACATTTTAATGGTGCTACTTTTTCTTGTATTACAGCAGGCGGCGGAACTTCTTACACGGTGACATCAAGTGATGTGACATCAGCACTAGGTTATACCCCGGCAAATCCAGCGACACTTTCCTCTTCGTTTACAACAACGGCTTCTTTTTCAACAGTGACGGCAGCAGTTGACTCATTAGGAAGTTCGGTGACAGCTGTTACAACAACAGTCGGTGGGTTATCAGCCTCGTTAACAAATTTAACGGCAGCGGTGTCAGCCATTACTTCATCACAGTGGACTACAAGTGGTACAACAATTAATTACACGAATGGTAATGTAGGTATTGGCACAGATACGCCGATTGGTAAATTACATATTTCAGATAATATTGCGACAAATATTCTATTAGACGGATATTTTAATGGAACATCAGCTCCAGGACTTGCGGCACGCAAGGCCCGTGGAACAGCGGCTTCGCCGACAGCTGTATTAGCGAATGATTATTTGGGAACTTTTGGTGCCAGAGGTTATGGCGCAACAGGATTTTCAACAACGACACGCGGAATGATCGGTATCAAAGCCAGCGAAAGCTGGACAGATACAGCTCAAGGTGCCGCAATGACTTTTGAAACAACAGCGAATAGTTCAACAACGCGTTTAGAAAGAATGCGCATTGATCAAAATGGTTTTGTCGGCATTGGAACAACCGCGCCAGCTTATACTTTAGATGTGAGTGGTACAGTGAATGCCAAAAGTTTAAAAATTAATGGCGTTGATATTGTTGCCACAGTGACATCAAGCTCAGTGATTTCGGCTTTAGGCTATACTCCGGTTGATCCAACAAGTTTGGCTACGTCATTTTCCACAGTGACAACATCATTCACAACTGTAAGTTCAAATTTAACGAATTTAACGAACTCAATGACTGCAGTGACAAGCACTGTAAATGATTTATCAGCTTCGATGGCTGCAGTGACTTCATCACAGTGGACAGCTTCAGGTTCAGCAATCCATTATGCCGCAGGTAATGTCGGTATCGGAACCACCTCACCAAGTTATCGATTACATATTTTGGATGCAGCAGGAGCTTACGGCGCGTACATTTCAAAAAGTGACAGCAATACGGCATTACGGATTGATCACAATCAGCCTGGGACCAATCCTGCATTTGGGCACTCGCCGAACTTACAACTTCATAATGCAAACACAACAGCCAACTCTGTGAATATGATTCGTCTATCTTCGGGTTTAACAGCGCAAGGTGTTCAAATCGGTGCGCAATATCCTACTGCAAATACAGGTCATTTTGTTATTGCAACTCAGGATTCTGTAGCTGGTTCAGGTGAGCGTTTACGCGTAACGGGTACTGGTAACGTCGGTATCGGAACAGCTGCGCCAACACAGGCTCTTGAGGTGAGTGGTATTACACGTATCTCTAAAGGTTTATTTGTCGGAAATGCACCTAGCGGGTGGAGCGGTGAGCCCGTTGTGGTTAATGGAGCTTCAGCTCGTGGAAGTTTGACGTTGTTGCATTCCATGGTAGGACAGGGCCAAGCAACGAATGGATTAGATTTATCTTTGGTATTTAGTAACGCTGAACTTAATTTGCGCGAATCAGGTTATTTACGTTTTATGACAGCTAATACTGAGCGCTTACGTATTGATGCTACTGGAAATATCGGTCTTGGTGTAACAGCACCGACAGCAAAACTTCATTTGGTTTCAGGAACAGCCTCTACAGCGCCGTTAAAATTTACTTCTGGTACTTTACTGTCGTCGCCACAGTCAGGAACGATTGAATATGATGGTTCTAATTATTACGTCACAGATGGAGGTGGTGTTCGCCGCGCGATCGCGACAACGTCGACACCGGGAAGTTTAAGTGACGTTTCAACTGTTTCAAGTTCAGGAAATTTATCATTATGGCCTGCAAATGGAAATAGTGTGATTGTTTCTGCCACGACCGCTTCAACAAATTCACAAACAGGTGCTCTTGTTGTTAAAGGTGGTTTAGGTGTAGCCGGAGCCGCGAATATCGGTGGAAATTTAAATGTTTCAGGTACAATTCACACTTCGAGTTATTTTTCAGCGGCAAGTTTAATGTATTTATATGGCACAGGTGCCGATTACAGTAATGCATCTGATGCCTACGCAGCTGGAGAACGTGGTTTTACTGCAGATCTTGGAGGTAGTACAGCTTGGGATCTTTTGAAACTTAAAAATGTAAGTGGCACACAGTTCATTGTTGAAGGGGGCGGCTACACTGGTATCGGAACAGCAGACCCGGATCGTCGTTTAACGATCATCGGTGATGGTACGGCGTACGGCGATGATGTTATGATTGAAGCGACAAATAATAATTCTGCAGGCACTTTCGCGCAGATCAATTTAGCTAAATCGCGCGGAACATCTACTTCACGTACGACTGTTCTTGCCGGTGACACGTTGGGTGCTTTGGCCTTTAGAGGGCAAAATGCAAGTTCTTTGGGGTACGGCGCAATTGTTAGATCTATAGCCGAAACTGATTACACTGTCGCTCAAAGTGCAGACTTACGTTTTCAAACAACAGCAAGCGGTGTAACCGCTGACAGAATGATAATTAATTCTTTAGGTAACGTGGGTATTGGTTTGGCATCGCCAACTGCGCGTTTGCATGTTTCTGGCAATAGTGCAGCTACGGCTATTTCATTAGTTTCATCAACGATGGTTCTGCAAAATGCAAATACAACAGCCGGTGCACTGAACACGTTAATGTTTTCTAACTATGATGGTTTTGGTAATGCTGCGATTTCAACAGCGCAAAATACTGCGGGTAACGTGGGTAATAATTTAGTGCTTCAGACAAAAACAAGTAGTGGCGGTGCGTGGAATACCGATCAACTTGTTTTAAATCCGAATGGCAATGTCGGTATTGGCGTAAGTTCTCCGACAGTTAAATTACAAGTTAGTATAACAGATAATAACTCCGTTATTTTTGGCGCGAACGACGGGGTTAACAGTAATTTTAGATTTTTAACAAAATACACGGATGGGTATAATTATATCCAGGCTGGTGTAAGCTCGGCAGATACGTCAGCTAAATTAAAATTTAGCCGCGCTTTCGGCTCCTTAAACTTAGCCGATGTTAGATTTTTATCTGACTACGCTTCTTTTAGTGGAAATCTCGGTGTGGGTACAACGTCAGCCACACACAGATTACAGCTTAATACGGGCAACCAAGCGATGAAGTTTGATGGTTTTTCCGCCGGAAATTCGTTTACTTCACTGTTGAGTGGATCAGACTTCGGTTCGTTCATCGAAGGGCCAGATAACGGACAATTTGTAGTTGCACTAAGAGATAACGATAGCAGCGACGGATTTCGTATTCTTTCCGGTGGTGGCAATTACATGACTGACTCAGTCTACGATACGCCTGTGTTTACAGCGTTAGCGACAGGTAATGTGGGTATCGGAACATCGAGCCCAATTGATATTTTACAAGTTGAATCAAATGCAACCACCGTATTAGGCGTGAACACAACGGGTTCCGCAAATACAGCGCGATCTTTGGTTTCGTTTGACCGCGCAGGAGCACAGCGCTGGGATATTGGTGTCAATGTTAATCAATTAGGAACAAACGATCTTCATTTCCGCGCCACTCAAGGGTTAAATTATCTGATGACGTTAACAGCGAGTGGAAATGTGGGTGTCGGTACAGTTTCACCATTGGAAAAGTTTCATGTCGATGCTTCAACTTCGGGTCGAATGGCTGTAGCTAGCGGAAATATTTTTGCAAACACAGGATATGGTCTATCGTTAGAAAGCGATACGGATGATGGTATTACTTATTTAAATATTCACACCGGAGCTTTCGGAGCTAATCGCGGAGAATTTTTAATTCGTGGTGGTCACGGTGCCAGCGAAACAGCGGCCACACGTAATCTTGCGATGTTTGAAACAGATACCGGAAATGTGGGTTTCGGAACGATCACACCGACATTTGGTGATACGAATCTGACGACAAATAAATGGGGCGTGCTGGCTGTTGCGGCAAATCCGACAACAGCAGGAGGTGCTGCCGCTCTGACATTAGCGAATCAAAAAACTCCTCTTGCTGCTGGCGACCGCGTTGGTGCTGTTCACTTTGTGAATACAAATAACGGAACTCAGTTATATACTGGTTTTATCAATGTTTCTTTAGCGGGCACCGGTGGAGCCAACGGCTTTGGTGGTCAGATGAGTTTTTATACGAAAGGTGATAACTCAGTTAATTCACCTCAGCGAATGCTTATCGATCAAAACGGTTATGTCGGTATTAATACGGGTGCTCCAACACAGCAATTACATGTGAGCGGTACTATGCAATTAGACGGTGATCTTTATGGTGGTAAGTACGGTGGAACACGTGGTATCTGGCGCTTTAGTACGGCAGACCCAAATTACGGTATTTTCTATACTGAATCAAATCCAGATGTAATTTCTTTCTCTCCGCAAGGTGGGGGAACGACAACACCAAGTATGGTTGTTTATGGAAATAACGTTGGTATTGGTATTAATAATCCAAGTTATCAACTGCAATTATCTACAGACTCTGCGGCGAAACCAGGAACAAGTACTTGGACGATTGCCTCAGATCGTCGTTTAAAAGATGTGCGCGCGCCATTTACGCGTGGGCTTGCAGCGATTGAAAATATTCAACCGATTTATTTTAATTATAAAAAAGATAATCCTGTGGGATTACCTTCAGATAAAGAGTACGTGGGTATTATCGCGCAAGAGATTCAAAAAAATATTCCTGAAGCTACGCACATGGATAAAGATGGCTATTTACGTGTAACCAATGACTCGATCATTTGGACGATGTTCAATGCGATCAAAGAACTGTATCATAAATGGAATTCTGACAGCCAAGCGCTTCATGAGAAAGTCTCAAATTTAGAAGAAGAAAATAAAGCGCTTAAATCTTACTTATGTCAGAAGGATCCAGAAGCTCCTTTCTGTAAGTCTAAAAGCGAATAAAATCATAAATAAAAAAATACTTAGTTATATTGAGTGGTTACCGATCTCTTTTTAGTAAACAAAAATTATTTTATAGAGCATTAACTGATTACCAAAGTAAACCGATAAAGCTTTTGTGAATAAAACCGTACAGAAGCTTTTTTTGACTGTTTTCGCCTATCTTTTTGTCATATCGGCATGGGCTACACCTGGGCTAACAACCTATCAAGCCAGAATTATTAAGCCCGATGGAACCACTCTTGAAGAAAACAATGTTAGTTTTCGCTTCACAGTTTTAAACCCGGCAGCAACCTGTATTTTGTATATTGAGGATTACGTTGCGATCAATATGACTGACACCAGTGGGTTAGTTTCGTTTTCATTAGGGAGCGGAACAAAAATTTATCCAACCTCGGGCACCGTTACATTTCAGGATATCTTCAATAATTCAGTACCATCTTTAGCATGTCAGATTACAGGAAGTTATAATCCTGGAGTAAATGATGTTCGTAAAATTATTATGCAATTTAACGATGGCAATGGTTGGCAAACATTGCCGGCAATGAATATCAACGCTGTTCCTTACGCGATGTATGCAACGAAGTCTGATAATTCAGTCTTATTTAACAACAAAGCCGATACAGCCTTTGTGCAATATTCTGCGATTCCAACCTGCGTGGCTTCACAAGCGTTGCAATACACCGGTTCAGGATTTGTATGTATCACAGCTGGTGGTGGGGGTTCTTCGGGAACGATCACGGCAGCAGATATTACGACAGCATTAGGTTATACTCCGGCAGATCCGGTGTCGCTTTCAACATCGTACACATCAACAACTTCATTCACGGCATTATCGAATTCATATTCAACTCTGGCAGCGTCAGTTTCTGCTTTAGCCAGCGGAACTGCACAATGGACTTCATCAGGTTCCGCCATTTTTTATAATAGTGGCAACGTTGGTATTGGAACCAGTGCGCCTAATTCGACATTAGATATTCAAGGTTCGATTTCGAAAAAAATAACTACATTGACGACTAACACCACGTTAGGTCTGAATGACAATTTAATTTTTGTTAACAGCGCTTCAGGAAGTGTGAACGTAACATTACCGTCAGCAGTAGGAATTGCGGGTCGTGAATATTACATCCAAAAAAACGACACTTCCGGCAATAATGTAAATATCCTTTCTCAGCCAGGTCAGCTCATCGGAGCGACAGATAACAAGAATTTAAACAGAGAAGGTGAGTATCTGTCCATTATATCGAATGGAGCCGGTTGGAACGTCGTCAGCGGCAAAGGTTTATCTTATGCCGTTGCCGTAAGTTCGACGGCTATCGATCTTTCTGATGCGGGCTCGCCAAACTACACTTGGATACCTGGGGTAGCTTCGGCAGCCACAGCCGTCTTTGCAGATTTAGGATTTGGACCTTTAATTACGTTTGCTGGAGATGCCAATTCAAACGCAGCTGGCTATTACCAGGTAAATCAAGTGATTTCTGGCGATAAAGAAATTCGCGTTTCAGTTTACTTTAATGATAGCAATAGCAATTGTAATGATCCGATGGTGATGATTACCCAGGATGGCAATACGCCCTCTTTTTCTTGGAGCGCATCTCCGGGGCAGATGGAATTTGGCTTTGATTGCTCAAACCCGGCCATTTACGGAACAATAGCAGATAATTATGGAAATTATTCGGTCAATGGTGGCTGGAAAACTTTCCAAATTTCTTTTTTACCTTCGTTAAATAAATCACGCTTCCGAATTTTTGAAGGAAGAAATAACGTATCTGGAATTCCGCTTGAAGATTTAATTATGAATGAAGCTCCTTGGAACTTGTGGAAAGTCAATTTAACGGCCGATCAAGATAATCCAGGCAACGGACGAACGCAGTTTGCGGATCTGGCTATTCTTGATTGCAGTAGTCCGGATTTTTGTTTTGAGGGAAGTCTTGTTTCAGCAGCTGAAGTGCTTGAGCTGATTGGCTATGTGCCAGTGAATTCTTCGGGTGGATCAATGAGCGGAAATTTAAATTTACCATCAGGTGGTTTAAACGTCGGTTCGGGTCAACTTATCGTAGGTGCTGACGGTAATGTGGGTGTCGGAACAACAAATCCAAACTACGATCTTGATGTGAATGGCACTATTAATGCCTATAACTTTCTTATTAACGGAGTGCCTTTTCTGCCTGTTTGGACTGTCTCTGGCAGCAGCACATATTACAACACTGGAAACGTCGGTATCGGAGCGGGAGCGGCGCCAACAGCGAAACTGCACATGGGAGCTGGAACTTCTTCAGTGGCACCCTTGAAGTTTACGCCAGGTACTCTGTTAGCTTCACCACAGCCGGGAACGGTTGAATACGATGGCTCTAACTATTATTTTACTGACGGAACCAGCACACGCAAAAGTCTAAATGCCATTGCCGCGTCAGCAACAGCTATCGCGGGTTCATCAGGGCAAGTTCAATATAATAATGCAGGGTCATTGGGCGCTAACAGCAGCTTGCGTTGGAACACGACAGAAAGTAGCCTTAACATCGGGCCTGCAAATTCTTTTACCGGCAATGGACTAGCGGTGGCCAATCAATTAGTTTTAGATTTGACAGCGAAAGATTATAAATTTGTTGAGTGGTCCGGAAATATGGCCTTGGCTTCCTGTATGAATGCCAGCTGTGGTTCGTATTCGATGTTGGCCAGTTTCGATCCAGTGAACGGTTCTTTTGGTGTAGGAACAACACCCGCTGCAAAATTGCATGTTAACGGCGCGGGCAGTGCGGCAACTCTTCTGTTAAATAATAATACTCTCGGTTCGCTGGTGACCAACGGCGTTCTTATGTCTGCAGATACGACCGGCTTTGAAATTAACAATCAGCACTCGAGTGCCATGATATTAAAAACCGCCTCAGTGGAGCGCCTGCGCATCACTAACACCGGTAATATTGGTATCGGTACCACAGCACCACGTGCAGCCTTGGAAGTCAGTGGAACGATGTTAATGAAACCTGCTGTCAGCATCACGGCGTCACCGATTAATTTTTTAAATGGCAATTTACAATACACTACAAGTGATTGTGGTTTATTTGCGCTTCATAATATGAAAGACGGTGGTTCTTATACTTTCGCCGTTAAAGGTACATCAGCCGCGACCTGTTCATTCACCGCTTTTTCTGATGCGGGCTCGACAAGTTTAACGGTGCACTTGCCGGCAGATCATGGCGCGACAACTTCAGGTAAACACACACTCTACACCTTCTTAGTGATGGGTTCAGATGTTTACGTTTCTTGGATGCCGGACATGTAATTGAAGGAAAAAAACACCGTGAACGCAGTTAAGAATTCAAAAAATAAATCTACAATGAGTCGGCGAGAATTCTTCAAGCGCGGCGCCACTGGCACATCATCGGTCTTATTGGGATCATCGTTATGGTCGCATTTGTTAGTTACATTAGGCGTGATTGATGAGTCTGCGGCGCAGATGATTCCTCATGGTCTTTGGCGTAAGCGCGGACCATCGATAGAAAAATTTTGTGTTGTTCCTTACAATTCTGCAACGGCGATAACTTCTAGAACCGGGCAATCATGGACATCGCGCACTTTACCAGAAAGTACTTTTTGGACGGTGGTTGAATGGAATGGAAGTTATTGGTGCGCGCTAAATTCAAATACGACGACCGTTGCAAAATCAACAGATGGTATAACCTGGACTACAGCCACTTTACCAACAACCGCCAACTGGACAGCGATGAAGTGGAATGGCGCCATGTGGTGTGCGATTGCGCAAGCTTCAAATAAAGCTGTGATATCAACTGACGGTGTCACATGGACTCAGCAAACTCTGCCCGCAACTCAAAGTTGGCAATCGGTATCGTGGAATGGTTCTGTTTGGTGCGCGGTCGCCAGTGGTACAAATGTTTCCGCGACATCACCCGATGGTGTGACCTGGACAAGCCGAACAATGCCATCAGTTGTCAGTGCAATTGCTGACTGGAGTTGTATTATATGGAATGGTTCGCAATACTGTGCTTTAGCAAAAAATACGGCCACAGCGGCAACGTCTTCGGATGGCGTTAGTTGGACAGGGCGAACATTACCGGTCGCCGGTGAATGGTCAGCTTTGACGTGGAACGGATCTCTCTTTGTAGCGATTGCCAATAATTCAACTATTGCAGTGACTTCACCAGACGGAGTTACTTGGACACAGCAAACTTTGCCGGCCACACGGCAATGGAAAGCTTTAGCTTGGGGCGCTGGACTTTTTGTAGCTTTTGCCGCCACCAGCGCAGATTATGCGACATCTCCAGACGGAGTTACTTGGACCGCACGCAGTGGTTTACCAGTGGCGGGAACTTGGTCATCGATGGCTTACGGCAGTGGAAAGTTTGTTGCCATAACTTCACAATTTAGAACAAGTGTTTATTCGGCCGATGGATTAACTTGGACAGTTAACAGCGTACCCCCTTCAATGATGCAAGATTATGTGTATTGGCAACAGATGGCCAGTAATGGTTCGGTCACCGTGGCGCTCAGTGATAACTACAATAATTATTGTGCGACTACAACAGACGGAGTCACCTGGACTCCGCGGGCTATGCCTGCGGCAAGAGACTGGATGGCAGTCGCTTGGAATGGTTCAGTTTTTTGCGCGGTCGCTGAATCGAGTGACAAATGCGCGACTTCACCCGATGGTATCACTTGGACAGAGCGAACGCTACCGACATGGGGTAATTGGCTGGCCATTGAAACAAATGGCTCTCTGTTCGTGGCTGTAGCAGCCAATTCAACAAATGCTGCGACTTCATCTGACGGAATCACCTGGACGGCGCGAACTTTACCATCGTCTTCAAATTGGCAAGGAATTGCGTGGAGCGGAACTCAATTTTGTATCGTCGGAAGAAGTCAGGCTGTTGCAGCCACTTCGCCCGACGGAATTACGTGGACCGCACAAACTCTTCCATCCAATGCTGGACAATATCTTACTTGGGGAGCCGGTGTTTTTTGCACCATCGCTTACAGCAGTTCCACGGCGTTAACTTCGCCCGATGGAGTGACCTGGACGGCGCGCAGTCTTCCGTCTGTTCAGATGTGGACCTGTGTGGAGTGGAATGGTTCACTGTTCTGTGCAGTCGCGCAGAACACATCTGTATCTGCCACTTCACCTGATGGCATCACCTGGACAGCTCGCTCTATGCCATCATCAGGTTACTGGTCGTACATTCATTGGACCGGAGCACAGTTTATTTCGCACACGTGGACAAGCACGGGAGCAAATAATAAAAATGCCAGATCAACAGATGGTATGACTTGGACTCAAGGATATATGCCCTCAATGCCGGTCACAACCGGAGGCTTTGAACAAATTATTTGGAACGGTTCAGCGTTTTGCGCTGTGGGCAGTGGTCTAACTGCCATCACATCCACCGATGGATTGACTTGGACATCATCGAATAATTTACCACTGGATACTTACTGGAACCGAGTCGCCTGGAATGGTTCGTTATTCTGTGCTCTCAGTTCAGGTAACACGGCCGTTGTTACGTCAGCTGATGGGGTGACGTGGACACAATCAACCGGTGGAAATTACAGTGGTCGTGGGATTGCTTCGAACGGAATAAGTTTTTGTGCGGTTTACGAAGATGCTTTTCAGTGCTGGAACTCACCGAATGGCAGCAGTTGGTCTTCGGCCACTCTTCCGACAGTGACGATGATAAATGGTGATTGGAATGATATTGCCGTTTCTGGATCGCTCTTTTGTGCAGTGGCGGGAAACTCCATGACGGCAGCTACTTCTACAGATGGAATCACGTGGACGGCTCGCACTCTTCCGGTGTCATCAAGTTGGTCATTACTGGTGTTTAATGGCACACAATTTTTAGCGGTGGCCGGTGGCTCAACAAATGCGGCCACATCTCTAGACGGAATTACCTGGACAGCCAGATCAACAGGACTTAATTGGAATTGGTCAGGACTTGCTTGGAACGGAAATAAATACTGTTTGATTACTTCCGGTTATCCATCCAGCTTCTATCTGTCTGCAGACGGCATCAGCTGGTCATGGAGTAGTGGGCTTGGTGTTTTTTCAATGTGGGGCGCAATCGGCGCCCGTACATCATAGTTGATATTAGCTATTTACATTCTTAAGAAGTGTGCCCACGGCCCATTTCATGGATTTACCCATTTCAGCGCCAGTTTGGTTGTACACATTGCGAAGATCACTCCATAAATTTGCATTAATTAAAGTAATAATTAAATAAATTCGGTGCTGTTCTTCTTTAGTTTGCACTTGTGGGATTTGCGCTCTGATTTTTTCCATCAATAAAGAATTAAATTTTCGTCTGAAAACAACGCGCGATAACTGGCCGAAATTTGTATAGAGATAAGCTAAGATCAAACTTTCGTATTTATCAAAAACTTGAAATGCGAACTCAGCAAAATCTTCAACAGTCATAATTTGTAAATTACCAGCCACGCTTGTTACGTAAGTCTCAAGATAAGTTTCTAACTCAGTAGTTAAAGATTTTTTATCACCAAAAAAACGGAACAGTGTGCGGGTAGAGAGACCGGCGCGTTCAGCGAGTTCTTCTAAAGAAATTTCTTCGCCGCGTTTTTCAACTAATAAGTCGACATAGTTTTCAATAATTTTTTGGCGGTTGCCATTTGATTTTTCAAGGCGTGAAGAATTGTCGTATTTTCTTGTCTTTTTCGTCTTCTTGGCTATTTTGGCCGCTTTGGTGCGTTTCATATAAGTTTAAGTATAGAAATAAGACGCTTCGTGTGCAAACAAAAATATTAGTAGCAGTTTTAGTGACATTAATGTTATGTTTATTTATATGAACATAGCAGTTATCGGGTCGGGAATTAGTGGGTTGGGATCAGCATTGATCTTGAATCAAAAGTATAAAGTTCACCTTTTTGAGGCGTCAAATCGTCTAGGTGGACATGCTCATACTACTGTAGTTGAAAAAAATGGTAAACAGAATAATATTGACACAGGTTTTCTAGTTTACAATGAGCTCACTTATCCTCATTTAAAAGCACTTTTTAATCATTTAAACATAGAAACAGTTAGTTCGAACATGTCTTTATCGATTCAAGTCCCGCAAATAGGCTTGGAATGGGCTGGAGACAATTTGAGTACAGTTTTTGCGCAAAAGAAAAATTTATTTAGTCCGCGTTTTCATCGATTACTTTTAGCCATGTTGGCCTTTCATCGGCATGCTGAAAAAAACCGTGAATTGGCGCGTCAGAATCGCTGGACTATAAATGAGTTGTTATTTAGTCAAAAATATCCACGCGAGCTTATGGAATGGTACATTCTCCCGATGGTGGCTGCTATTTGGTCGACACCCGAAAAAGGAATGTTAGATTTTCCTGCGGAAACATTTTTAACCTTTTTTATAAACCATAAGTTGTTACAGGTGAATGATCGCCCTATCTGGCGAACAGTAAAAAACGGATCGAAGAACTACGTGGAAAAAATTGCGCAGCAATTAAATCACATACATATGAATGAACCAGTGCATGCGGTAGAGCATGTGGGGCGTGAGCTACAGGTTACGACCGCAAAACAAATTTATAAATTCGACAAAGTCATTTTTGCTACCCATGCCCCGGTGACAGCTAAAATATATAAATTCAAAAATTCGCAGCAAGAAAAGATTTTAAACAGTTTCTCAACGATTCCGAATAAAGCTTTTTTGCACGAAGATGCAAGCTTTTTACCGCGTAAAAACAAGTGCTGGGCTTCGTGGAATGTGCAGGCGCAGTTAGCCGGTGAACATTCTGATAAGGTATCGCTAACATATTTACTAAATCGCTTACAGCCATTAAACACAGAAGATAAAATGCTTCTGACACTGAATCCAAGCCGTGCACCGAAAGATTTAATTTTTGAGACGCAGTATGATCACCCCAAATTTGACCAGCAGGCGATCGATGCGCAAAATGAAATTCCACATATTCAAGGGCATGATGGCGTCTACTTTGCAGGAGCGTGGACCCGTTATGGCTTTCACGAAGACGGCCTTTTAAGTGCGGTGAATGTGGCGAAACATTTTGAAATCAACCCACCATGGAGAATCACCTAGTGGCTTTTTACCTAATGCGGGGGCAAGTTTATCACTCTAGGTCAGAAACTGCTGAAAACAGTTTTAAATATCCTATTTTCAATCTGTATTATTCAGTTTCGCAGACGGCAAATTTACAAGCACTTTTACAAAAAAAATTTAAATCTTTATTAAGTTTTAGAGACGAAGATTATTTGAAAGAAACCCCGCAGGCCCTTTTATCTGAAAAATGCCAACAGTTTTTAGCCAAAAATTTTAACTATCAGGCCGACCATGTTTTTCTTCAGACCATCCCGCGTATGTTCGGTTATGCCTTTAATCCTGTTAATTTTTGGTACTGTTACCGCCAAAAAAAATTAGAAGCAGTGTTGTGTGAAGTAAATAATACCTTTGGCGAAACACATTACTATTGGCTCTACCAGCAAGGTGAAGATTTAGATAACAAATGGCTTAAGGCAGAAAAGAAATTTCATGTATCACCATTTTTTGCTATTGAAGGTGAATACCGTTTCAGGTTTCGCCCAACGAAAAATCATCTGCATGTTGACATTCATTTCTTAAATGATGAGGGAACGCTAAAGCTCAACACTTGGGTGCAGGGCGAACTTACGCCATTGGAAGAAGTTTCTTTTACGGGACTTTTGCTTCGTTACGGCTGGATGACTCCACTTGTGGTGTTTCGCATTCATTACCAAGCGCTAAAATTATTTTTTAAAAAAGTAAAATTTTTCAAAAAACCCAGTCCCCCAACTAAGGAGATCACTCATGGCACAAGCTTCATGGGCCGCTAAATTTTTTATTCAGATCTTAAAAAATGCCAGACACGGTACGATCCACATTACTTTTCCCGACGGAAAATCAGAAAAATATGGCGAAGGTGAATACGTGACTCACGTCACTGTAAATAAATGGGCCGCTATCGATCTATTAGTGAACAAGGGCGATCTTGGTCTGGCAGAAGCTATCATTGAAGGTGATTTAGAAGTTGATGATGCTGCTAAACTTGTCGAATGGGCCTGCCGTAATGACCAATCTCTAGGGCGGGCATTGCATGGAACTTTGTTGGGGACACTATTATATCAATTAAAAAGATTGTTAACCCGCAACTCGAAAGTACAAGCGAAAAAAAATATTGTGGCTCATTACGATTTAGGAAACGATTTTTACCGTTTATGGTTAGACCCGACTATGTCGTACTCATCAGCATTATTTAAATCTGAAAACGAATCTTTGGAACAAGCCCAGCTAAATAAGTATGATCGCATGATCGATATGTTAAATATCAAGCCGTCGGACCATATTCTTGAAATTGGCTGTGGTTGGGGCGGCTTTTTTAGCCGCGCTATTGAACGTACGGGGTGTCGTGTGACAGCGGTGATGAATTCACCAAGCCAGGCTGTGCATAACCGGGCGATGATCAAGGCAAAAGGTCTATCTTCGCACGTGAGTCTACAAGAAATCGATTACCGCGATATCAGAGGCACTTATGATAAAATCGTATCGATAGAAATGATTGAAGCGGTCGGTGAAAAGTACTGGGATAATTACTTTAAAAAAGTATCGTCGTCTATTAAGGGAAAAGGTTCTGCAATTATTCAAGGTATTACGATTAAAGATGATCTTTTTTACAGCTACCGTCAAAAAACCGACTTCATTCAAAACTATATTTTTCCGGGTGGCATGTTGCTGGCTAACAGTATTTTTGACCGTAAAAGCGAAGAAAACGGCATGAAATTAACCAACCAATTTGAATTTGGTATTTCGTATGCCGACACTCTCAAGATTTGGCGTCGACGCTTTAACGAGGCGCAAACTAAGGTTCGTGAAATGGGCTTTGATGACCGTTTTATGCGTATGTGGAATTTATATCTGTGCTATTGTGAAGGTGCCTTTCGTGCCGGCCGTATTAATGTAGGACAATATTTAATTGAAAGAGTGTAAATATGATGCAACCGGTAGTTAAATTTTTTGTGCGTGGGATTGAGCAAGGATTCGTTCCTGATCCGCTGATCCGCTTTGGCATTCGTACTCTTTTAAAACAGCGCTTGCAAGAAATGCGTGAACAAGAGAAGAAGAGCAACGGCGAATTTATTAAAGTGCATGCCGATTTACTTCGCCAGTCACCTTTGGCGATCATGACTAAGCAGGCCAACGAACAGCACTATGAAGTGCCAACGGAATTCTACGAATTATGTCTAGGAAAACATAAAAAATACAGTGCTTGTTATTGGGAAGACGAGATGTCAGAACTTGAACAGGCCGAACAGAAAGCCTTAGATATTTCGATAGCTCGCGCTGAAATCAGCGACGGCATGAGAATTCTGGAATTGGGCTGCGGTTGGGGGTCATTATCATTAGAAATGGCCCGCCGTTTTCCAAATTCGCCGGTCACCGTAGTTTCTAACTCGACAACCCAAAGACAGTTTATCGAAACGCAAGCGCATAAACGCGGGTTTAAAAATTTAACAGTGTTAACGCGCGATCTTGCTCACGAAGAAAATTATAACTTCGGCAATGAAAAATTTGACCGCGTGATGAGCATTGAAATGATGGAGCATATAAGAAACTACGAAAAGTTTTTTTCGCTGGTCGCACGGGCTATGAAACCCGATGCTAAAATGTTTGTGCATATTTTCACTCATAAAACGACACCTTATTTTTTTGAAACCGAAGGTGAAGATAACTGGATGGGTAAGTACTTTTTCTCGGGCGGACAAATGCCAGCGCGAAATTTGTTTGAATACTTCAACAAGGATCTTAAGGTTCAGCAAAAATGGGACTGGGACGGAACTCATTACCAAAAAACCTTAGAAGCTTGGCTAAAAAAGATGGATCAGAACGAAAACCAGGTCCGTAGTCTATTCAGAAAAGCCTATGGTGATGATCAGGTTGAAGTCTGGGTAAATCGTTGGCGTGTTTTTTATATGGCTTGTGCCGAACTTTTCGGTTTCAACAAGGGTAAAGAGTGGGCTGTAACGCATTATCTATTAACTCCGAAGGGGTAAAAAATGAAAAAGAATATTATCTTATTTTTTTCGTCGGTTTTACTGGCCATGTTGGTGGTAACAACCTGGGCAAGTACTTACGAAAATATCATTGTGGCGACCCAACGTCTTATTGAAGAGCCGTGGATGGTAGCCACACTTTTTGATGCCTACTTTGGATTTTTAACATTCTTTTTATGGGTGACATTTAAAGAAAATAGCGTCTTTAAAAAATTACTTTGGTTTATAGCCATTATGCTTTTAGGTAATATTACCATGGCTGTTTACGCCTTATTAGAAGTACGGCGCCTTAAGGGTAATTTTACCGTTGAACGATTTTTAACCGACAAAAAAACTGCATGATCAAAAAAGTTAAGGACACTTTAAAATCGCAGTTAACTCAAGGAGCTTCGCCGGAAAAGCTAGCACAAAGTTTGTCGGCAGGTTTTTTGATTGGTTGTTTTCCGCTTCTCGGGTTTACGACAGCTTTAGCTGCAGTTATCGGTATGATCTTTCGTTTAAATCATATTGTTGTGCAAACTGCGAATTATCTTATGTATCCAGTGCAGATTATTTTAATTCCAATTTACATTAAGGTGATCAGTATTTTGGTCGATGTGGGGCATGTGCCGATCAGGCCTGATCTTATTATCGAAGCCTTTCGCCAAGACTGGATTGCTTTTATGAAGGCATATGCTCTGGTTGGCCTGTACTCTGTGATTTTATGGTTTGTTATCAGCAGCGTTTTATTTTTTCTTTTACAAAAAATTTTTTTACCGGCTATTCAAAAATTAAGTAAATTAAGAGGGTAGGATCATGGCTTCAAGTCATATGTTTTTAATAGGGTTACTTGTTACGCTCGGGATTATGTTATTAACTTGGGCTTATGCGGTTAAGATTGAAAATTTTAGTATCGTTGATGCCGTTTGGTCGTTGTGCTTTGTCATCCATGGGTTAATTTTTGATGTGTTTGGTGTTGGTTTTTCGCAAAGAAAAACATTGTTTTTAATCATGGTGGGGATCTGGAGCTGCCGCTTAGGTTTTTATTTAGCGAAACGGATTGCTGCACATCACCCGCAAGAAGACACCCGCTATATCAAACTTCGTGCTGATTACGGGGCAAATTATAAATTTAGATTTTTAATTTTCTTTTTCTACCAAGCCGTCAGTGTTTCAATTTTAACGTGGCCGTTTATATTTGTTTTTCAAAATCCTCACCCAGAAATTTCACCTCTGGAATGGTTAGGCGTTTTAATCTGGGGCATTTCAGTGATCGGAGAATCAGTTGCCGATTATCAAATGAATAAATTTCGCTCAAAGCCAGAGAATAAAGGTAAAGTGTGTGACGTAGGGTTATGGAATTATTCACGTCATCCGAATTACTTTTTTGAAAGCTGTATTTGGTGGGGATATTTTATTTTTATGCTGGCCACACCAGGGCTCATTTGGTCAGTGTATGCGCCGCTGATAATTTTAATTTTACTTTTAAAGGTGACTGGTGTTCCACCTTCTGAAGCCCAGTCATTGAAAAGCCGGGGCGAGGCCTACCGCCGTTATCAAGAGCGCACCTCTGTTTTCGTACCGTGGTTTCCTAAAAAGGGCTAGCTCATGAAACTGTTTTTTTTAGTTTTTACTTTTTCGATTTTTGCCCAGGCTGAAAGCCAGGTTCGGGTTGGTTATTTTTATGAGATCGGAAAAAAAACTGAAAAATATCTTTTTAAACAGGAAACAAAAGTAAAGATGACTGACGATTTAAACCGTCAGACCGAATCAACCATCTGGGATGCCGAAGGCAAAGTGTTAATGCGTGAAACGGCCACCATTAAAGACGGAGTCGTAATTAGTCAGGTTATGGAGCAGCTTCAGATTGAAGAAAAATACGTGTTAAGTGTTAAGGATGGCCAAGTAACTTTTGAAACCTATTCAACCAAAGATTCACAAAAACCGAAGCTTACGGAATCAAGTACTGAAAAAATCGGAGCCCAGTTTTTTACCGGGCCCAGCCTTGAAGTGTTTTTAAAAAAAAATTTAGACCAGCTTAAATCGCAGAAGAAAGTAAAATTTGATTTTGGAATTTTCGAATTTCAAAAAGCTATTTCTTTTGAAGTTAAACAAACAGCTAAAATTTTTAAAGATGTGCCTGAATTGCTGCCGCTTAAAATGCAGCTAAGCAGTTTGCTTTCGGTTTTCGTTGATCCACTTTTGCTGGAAATTGATCCACAAACGGCTATGTTGCGCAGATACCGAGGACGAACACCGGTGCGCATTTTAGAAAAAGGAAAATTAGAGCCCTTTGACGGAGATATCTATTATGAACTTAAAAAATAGTTTCTGGATTTTAATTGTCATTGTTTTTTTCACATCTTGCTCCAGCCATATTATTCAAGTTGAATACAAAACTAAAGATCAGCACACTTTAAAAGCCGATTTATTTTTACCTAAAGAAAAATCAGAAAAGCCTCTTCCTTTAGTGGTGGTGATTCACGGTGGCGGCTGGCGTAATCGTAGTGGTGACATGGAGGGGATTTGTAAATACCTGGCTGAAAAAGGTTTTGCCGCGTTAAATATCACTTATAGATTTGTGCCCGAGTACAGATATCCGGTGCAGGTGAGTGACGTGAAAGCAGCTATACCCTGGATTTTAGAACATGCCCCTAAATATAATTTGAATACACAAAATATTTCTATATGGGGCTATTCAGCAGGGGCGCATCTGGCTTTTTTGTTGGGTAACCAAAAAGATTTAGGCACCGGTATTCATGCCATTGTGGTTGGTGGTATTCCGTCGTATTTTCCAAGTTATCCTGATTCACCGCTCATCACACCTTTTATGGGAGTCAAATATATCGACGATCCCAAAACCTGGCTCGAAGCCTCGCCATTAAATTTTGTAGGCTCTGAAACACCACCGACATTTATTTACCATGGCGTTGATGATAGCCTCGTCGGAATAGACCAAGCCGAGATGCTGGCCGCAAAACTAATGCAATACAAAGTAACTCACCAGTTTTTCCGAGTAGAAAACCGTGGCCATTTGACGACTTATTATTTTGCCCAAGAAGCTGAAGATAAAGCGATCGAGTTTTTAAAATCTACTCCGTAAATTCGATTCCAACACAACAAAACTAGTCATTTTTAGTATATTGGGGTATGGGCCATTTTCTTATTTTGAGACAGTCTGAGGTGAGCGATTCATGCTGTTTTTTAGAATCAGATTAGTGTAATGACGTTCGATGACCAAGATAAAAGGCTTAATTAAAATTATCCTTGTTTATAATTAGGTCTTTTTTGCCGAAACTAAAACTATGAAGCAGCTTATCGTTTTGATACTTGGTTTTGTCACGTTTCTGGGTGAAGTCAGCGCAAGCACAGCCGCTGCGTGCACAGATATGTCAGACGAAAAGCTTTTAGAATTGCTAACTGATACAGAAAATAGATTGAACTGTAAGGCCTCTCTTTCAATCGGAGCTGCCTGTGCAGGAATTGTTGGTACATCGGGAGCCGCAGCTGTTTTAGCTAAGCAAATAGTTGAAAAGCGTCAAGCCGTTCAATTCTCAAAGCTATTAAACGATCTAGCGGGCAAATCGACGGATATCGAAGCTTTAAAGTATCAGCAACGACAAATCGCTGCGAGTGGTGATTTGTCGTTAGCTACAAATTCCAGTGGTGATGCCAAGATTAAGTTGAAAATCACAGCCATCGAAGAACAGATTGAAAATCTGACAAAAAATCTACAAACGCAATTTGATGATTACTCAAAAAATGCTAATTTTGTAAAAAATATTTCATCCGAGAATAACAAAAATTTATTAGCTCTTCTTGAGAAAAATGTGGCTAGTGTTCAACGGTTTAATCCTGCTGGCGCAAAAAATTATCACAAGCTTGTCGATCAGCTGGTCAAGACGATTGAAAGCAAGGCTTTGATGGCAGCCACGAGTTCGTCATCAGCAGCAACCGCTAAAAGTGGAGCTTTAAAAACCGCAGCTGCATTAAGTAAAAAAGTTTTAGGTTCACGCTTGTATCAATTTTTAAGCGGGGCAACTTTTTCTGGCGCGACTTTGTTTTTTTACAGCAGCAATGCAGCCTGCAGCTCAGATACTCGCTTAAAATACGTTACTTACGATGACGACTGCCAGCCAGTTGTTGAAGTTAGTCAAAACGTGATCGATTTCTTAACTGCAGATCCTGCAACACAGTTATCACACTTAAGACAGAATAAAAAAGCCTGTGATTTTTATCTGTCATTAGCAACGAAAATTAAAGCAGAAGATTCTGCTTCTGAATCAGCAATTAAAAAAGTGCAAAACTTATCCTGTGGGGATTCTATAAACTTTCAGATTGTTCAGGATCGAAGCGTTACAAATCTAAGCCTTAAATTTGACGCCGAAGTGGCAAAAACCTTACGTGACGAAGATAAAAATGAACGACTTAATTTTGGTTCAAATGGGGTAGTTACTCAGTTTTGCGAAAATAATCGCTGTAACTATTTGCAAAAAGGAGCTAGTTTGCAGGCCGCAGAAAAAATTCTCAGTCGGTTACAAAATGTGAAATACGCGGCCTCTGAAGCTTTTAAATGCTGTAGTGATAAAGCTTACAACTGTCCAATCCAAGACAGTATCGCCGCTGGCCGTGAGTCGGGTTCGCGCCCAGTAAAAAAAGAAAATATCGCCAAGTAAAAGCTACTTCGCCGTAAACCAGAGCCTGATAGCAACGATCACTAAAAACACTGAAAACATGCGGGTCAATGTAAATGACTGTAAACCTGTAGCGACTTTAGAACCAAAAAGAGTTCCAACGAACATACCGGATGCGATAATAAAACCAAGTTTGATGTTATCGATTTGAATCGCTCCAGAGCGGTAATAATTCCAAACGCCTAAAATACCCACCGGAAGAAGTAATGCGACCAGTGACGTTGCCGTGGCTGTTTGCTGGGTAAAATTAAAAAGATAAAGTAATAGTGGAACGATAATAACCCCACCGCCAATACCGAATAAACCTGAAGAAACACCGGCCACCAATCCAATAATAAGCGCGTACATGATTTGCGTTGGTAACATTACAATTTCTCCTTGTTAATTAGGGACGGGCCACTTTTTGTCGTAAAGATTCAGCGTCGTTTTCCGGATGCGACACTTGAATACTTTCAAGCCAAGTCACATGGGCTTTTTTATTAGGAAGACTGAATTGGTGAACCATTTTTCCGATCATGCTGTCATCGTCAATAAATGAAGACTCATGATAGGGGTCATAATCTAATTTAAAAAGTTGTACCGGAATATTGTAGGCTTGGGCAATTTCAAAAATGCCTTTTTTCCACAGCTTTTCTTCTTTAAGTGTGGTTGTTCCTGAAGGAAAGATAACTAATTGAGACTTGTTTTGCATTAACTGTTCGCCCAGTTGCTTACGCAATTTTTCGCGATCATGTTTTGATTCACGATCAACAAATAAAGTTCCCACGCGAACAGCAGCCATTCCGATAATTGGCCAGCTTTTCACTTCTTTTTTAGCTAAGAAAGCGATGTGCGGATTAACAGCCATCAAAAGTAAAATATCTAAGTAGCTCACATGATTGCCGACATAAATGCGCGGGCCTTGTTGCGAAAAATCACCTTGGTGCGCCACTTTATAGCCGATGTAATTCATAACGGATTCAGCCCAACGCTTTTTATAGTGAGTCACTTTCTTTGGTTGAATATAACTTAAGGTCAGCCAATAAGCTGTGATTCCGAAAGTTCCCAAAGATTTAATGACATAAAAAGCTTTCATCTTGGGTTACTTTAACAAATCATGCGTATAAGTAAAGGTTGCAGCCCAACCGTCATTGCGGTCACGCGCCAAAACGCCATTCTTGTTTTTATCACCTAAGACTTCAAAGTGTTTAAGTGTGATCACAGGATTATTGCGGTCAGCTAAGTCATTAAAATG